>NZ_CP096389.1:2962500-4007146 GCF_053903145.1 Bacillus sp. JZ39
AACTGAGAACAGATTTGTGGGATTGGCTTAACCTCGCGGTTTCGCTGCCCTTTGTTCTGTCCATTGTAGCACGTGTGTAGCCCAGGTCATAAGGGGCATGATGATTTGACGTCATCCCCACCTTCCTCCGGTTTGTCACCGGCAGTCACCTTAGAGTGCCCAACTGAATGCTGGCAACTAAGATCAAGGGTTGCGCTCGTTGCGGGACTTAACCCAACATCTCACGACACGAGCTGACGACAACCATGCACCACCTGTCACTCTGCCCCCGAAGGGGACGTCCTATCTCTAGGATTGTCAGAGGATGTCAAGACCTGGTAAGGTTCTTCGCGTTGCTTCGAATTAAACCACATGCTCCACCGCTTGTGCGGGCCCCCGTCAATTCCTTTGAGTTTCAGTCTTGCGACCGTACTCCCCAGGCGGAGTGCTTAATGCGTTAGCTGCAGCACTAAGGGGCGGAAACCCCCTAACACTTAGCACTCATCGTTTACGGCGTGGACTACCAGGGTATCTAATCCTGTTCGCTCCCCACGCTTTCGCTCCTCAGCGTCAGTTACAGACCAGAGAGTCGCCTTCGCCACTGGTGTTCCTCCACATCTCTACGCATTTCACCGCTACACGTGGAATTCCACTCTCCTCTTCTGCACTCAAGTTCCCCAGTTTCCAATGACCCTCCCCGGTTGAGCCGGGGGCTTTCACATCAGACTTAAGAAACCGCCTGCGAGCCCTTTACGCCCAATAATTCCGGACAACGCTTGCCACCTACGTATTACCGCGGCTGCTGGCACGTAGTTAGCCGTGGCTTTCTGGTTAGGTACCGTCAAGGTACCGCCCTATTCGAACGGTACTTGTTCTTCCCTAACAACAGAGCTTTACGATCCGAAAACCTTCATCACTCACGCGGCGTTGCTCCGTCAGACTTTCGTCCATTGCGGAAGATTCCCTACTGCTGCCTCCCGTAGGAGTCTGGGCCGTGTCTCAGTCCCAGTGTGGCCGATCACCCTCTCAGGTCGGCTACGCATCGTCGCCTTGGTGAGCCGTTACCTCACCAACTAGCTAATGCGCCGCGGGTCCATCTGTAAGTGGTAGCCGAAGCCACCTTTTATGTTTGAACCATGCGGTTCAAACAACCATCCGGTATTAGCCCCGGTTTCCCGGAGTTATCCCAGTCTTACAGGCAGGTTACCCACGTGTTACTCACCCGTCCGCCGCTAACATCAGGGAGCAAGCTCCCATCTGTCCGCTCGACTTGCATGTATTAGGCACGCCGCCAGCGTTCGTCCTGAGCCAGGATCAAACTCTCCGATAAATGGATCACAGGTTAAGTTCACCGCATCCTGCGGCGACACCTGTGTGACCTGCGTCGTGCAGGCCCTAGTTTGACTGACTACGCACATCGCTGTGCGATTTATAAAAATGAATTAACAGGTACGTTTTGTCTTGTTTAGTTTTCAAAGATCATTTCGTCACTTCTCAATGAAGCAGCTTTACTAATATAACATTCAGCTTCTTTTTTGTCAACAACTTTTTTCAAGTTGTTTTGAAGCATCTAGTTTGTGTCCGCTGTGCATCAGCGACGTTTAATAATATAACACCTCTATTTATTTATTGCAATAGTTTTTTTAAAAAATCTATAAAACAAATAAACTATAATCCTCGCCATGATTTCTAAAGCGTGTGTATCATATAACTTTCTTAAAAGAACATATACATCAGTCATGTGATCTTGTTGTTTTTTTCATTTTCTTGTATAGTAGAAACGAACTAAATACTGATGACCACAAGGGGAGCATTAAAGCTGAGAGTGAGCGGTTTCGTTCTGACCCTTTGAACCTGTTAGTTAACGCTGGCGTAGGGATGTGGCAAAGTCAAATGAATTGCAGATCGTAAAGCAGTGCGTGGAACTTTTCTCATCCTTCCGCGTGCTGCTTTTTTGTTGTCCTTTTGGTTGTCTGTCAATGGAAGGAGATAGATATGAATCAATCTAAGCAACTGGTTCGCCTTATTGAAATTGCCATTATGACAGCAGCAGCCGTTATTTTAGACATTGTCTCAGGAATGTTTCTTAGCATGCCTCAAGGAGGCTCGGTCTCCATCATGATGATTCCGATCTTTTTAATTTCGTTTCGCTGGGGTGTCAAAGCAGGTCTTACTACAGGTTTGTTGACAGGTCTAGTACAAATAGCAATCGGAAACTTGTTTGCTCAACATCCTGTACAGCTATTGTTAGATTACATTGTCGCTTTCGCAGCAATCGGCATAAGCGGCTGTTTCGCTTCTTCTGTCCGTAAAGCCGCTGTATCAAAAACAAAAGGGAAATTGATTGTTTCAGTGGTCAGCGCAGTTTTTATCGGCAGTTTGCTGCGCTATGCCGCGCATGTCATTTCAGGAGCTGTGTTTTTCGGCAGCTTTGCTCCAAAAGGAACACCGGTATGGATTTATTCTTTAACTTATAATGCGACTTACATGGTTCCTTCATTCATTATTTGTGCAATTGTCCTATGTTTATTATTTATGACAGCACCCCGTCTGCTTAAAAGTGACAAAGCGTAAAAGTAACAATCCCCCAGCGAATTCCGCTGGGGGATTTTTCGTTATCTGTTAAGAAGTGTTTTTAAAGCTGAAAGATCCGGCCAGCCAAGACCTACTTCTTTCAGCCTTACTCCGGCAATTTCAAAGTTGTCCTCCGCTACTCTTTCAGGTGAATAGGCCTGATAAAATATAATCGAGGGATTCTGCTCAATAACCCAAACAAACATACTTGAAAAACCATGTTGAAGCAAAAACTCTGCTCCTTTTGCTAAGAGCGCCCTGCCTGCACCTTGCCGCTGGCGCTCTTCCAGAAGATAAATAGCGTATAACTCGCCGTCATAGCCTTCTTGTTCAGAGCGAATAGGTCCAAATGAAGCAAAGCCGAATACTGAACCCTTTTCGTCCTGAGCAACAAATACTCCCTTTAACGAGCGACTTTTCCATTTGTCTTCAAATTCCTTATAGTTCAGTCTGTTTAAATAATCAATCGGGATAATTTCGTGGTATGTTGTCCTCCAGCTGTCTACATGCACTTTTGCAATGTCCTTTATATCCTCTAACTTCGCTTCACGTACAGTTACCATACGGTTCTGCCCTTTCCTTACTCTGATTTTTGGATCGTTTTGGCTTCTTTGATTTCATTTGTTAATTCATTAATGCTTTGTTTTACGTTTCCTTTTCCTGAAAAGTTCTCAAGCATTTCTTTTACATCAATTCCCGAGGATGCTTTTAAACTTTCTTGCAGACTTGACATTAAGTTCGTCGCATAGCTGGTTACTTTGTTTGCTCCGCTTGATTCACCGCTTCCTCCTGTATCGACAACGGTGATTTTATCAATATTTGAAAGAGGTGCGGCTGCTTGTTTCGCGTATTCCGGAAGCATTTTGACAATCATATCGAAAATCGCCGCCTGCCCGTACTGTTCAAAGGCAGCCGCAATTTTCTCTTTTGCTTCCGCTTCTGCAAGACCTTTCAGGCGGATAACCTCTGCTTCTGTCTCTCCTTTCGCTTTTTCCGCTTCTGCTTTTGCTAGCCCGTCAATTCTTACTTTTTCCGCCTCAGCCTTTGCCATTGCTTCTATACTGTACTTCTTGGCATCGGCTTCCGCGAGCTGTTTGGCTTTCTCAGCTGCTGCGGACTGCTCAACAGAATAACGGTCTGCATCGGCTTTTTTCTTTACCTCTGAGTCGTATTGACGTTCACGGCGAAGAATTTCTTTTTCTTCTAGTTCTATTTGTTTTTGGCGTTCGATAATTTTAACCTGCATTTCCTGCTCTGTGACTTGCTGGCGCGCTCTGGCAGTCTCTAAATCATATGCTTGGTCGGCATTCGCTTTTGCCGTATCTTGTTCTCTGCGGAATTCAGCCATTTTGAGCTGATTGATTTTTTCAGCTTCAGCGATTTCCGTCGCCCGTTCAAGTTCTGATTTTTTTGCGTCTTTATCGGCTTCTGCCCGCTTAATTCGGGTTTCTTTATCAGCCTCTGCTGTTGCGATATCAGCATCGCGTTTTACTTGGGCAATTCTTGGTTTCCCTAATGATTCAAGATAACCGTTTTTATCACGAACATCTTTAATGGTAAACGAGACGATTACAAGCCCCATTTTCGCGAGATCCTGTGAAGCGACACGCTGCACCTCTTGAGAGAATTTTTCTCTGTTTTTATAGATTTCTTCTACTGTCATTGAGCCGAGAATGGAACGAAGGTGGCCTTCTAAAACCTCCCGCGCTTCCTGCTCACGGTCGTCTTTTGATTTCCCTAAAAATTGTTCGGCTGCTGTAGCGATTTCTCCTATAGAACCGCCGATTTTAATAATCGCAGTTCCATCGGCCATTACTGGCACTCCTTGTTCTGTATAGACTTCAGGTGTCGAAACATCGAGTTTGCTTGATAATAGGCTTAGCGGCTCTGCCTGCTGGAAGACGGGAAGGACAAAGGTTCCTCCGCCGCGGACGATTTTAATACGGTTGCCGCCTTCATCGACATGAACATTTTTATTGCCCAGATAGCTCCCCGTTACAATTAACGCTTCATCAGGCCCTGCTGTACGATACTTCGTAATAAACACAGCTATTAGTGCAATTAATAAAAAGAATACAACTCCGATGATCATTATAATCGGCATTGTCATATCAAATTCCTCCTTGTATATTAAATGGGTTCATGCGGAGTAACCGAAAGAACTCCGTTGTTAATATCTACGACTAACACCGTTGTCCCGTAACTGATCTGCTGATTATCAAAACTGACCGCTGACTTTGAAATGGTCCCGCCTATCCCTTCTATGACCACTTCACCAAACCCGTCAACCGGCACAGCTGTAATCACTTTACCGAGTCTTCCTCTGAGATCATCTTCTCTATATGCCAATGATTCTTCTGCAGATGATAATGGTACCAGTACAAAGATGTGAAGCAATACCACCAGCATGATCGAAAGGATGCAAGATAAAAGCGCAATCAGCAAGCTTGACAGAGGCAATACAAGTTCACCTATATATCCGCCCGCTGAAAAACATGTGAAAAATGAGAGCACTAATGTCGGATTAAGAAACGGAATGCCTTCTGACAGTCCTGCAAATACATCTCCGAAAAACAGGAATAATAGCGTAAGGCTGCCCGCAATAATAAGCGTATAAAGATAAATTGTTTGTATAGGTACTCCAAATAACTCCAATTTCCTCATCCTTTCTTCATCAATGCATTGATGAACGGCCGCCGTTACCATTTATACGAGACACCACGGGAAAGGTTTCAAAATTTTAAGACAAATAACCCATTTGAAGTGCTTTATAAATGATAATTGCTTATATATATGGTAATGTCATTTTAGGAGGAGATATGATGAGTATCTTTAATGAAGCCAGATTAGAAACGTGGAACGAATTGAAAGGACTTTCTGACGAAAAGCTGAACCAAAAGCCTTCTGCTGAAGAATGGAGCATACGGGAAGTTCTTGACCATTTGAAAAAAATCGATATGACCGCACAAAAAATGTTGAAGGAACGTGTAAAGGACGCTCCGATTAAAGAAATTGAAGAAAAACCGCTTGAGGTAGCACAGGACAGAAATAATAAACGGAAAGCCCCGAGTCATCTTGAGCCTGCGCATGATTTTATTTCAGGCAGCCAAATGAAACGTGAGCTTGATGTGGTAAGAGAGCAGCTGACTGCTGCGATTGCCTCTCTGAAAGAAGAAGATTTTGAAAGAGTGCTTCCGCATCCTGTGTTTCAAGAGCTGACTGTCAGACAGTGGATCGATTTTATCGGCCATCATGAAAAACGGCACCTCAGCCAAATGAAAGAAATTAAAGAAAAGATAGAAAGGGCCTGATTTCATCAGACCCTTTCTGCTTTTCGTTTGACTTTTCGCTGATAGGAATGAACTTCTATTTCATCACCTGTGTAAACAGCACCAGGTCTTTCCACAATACATACAATCCCTCTAATGCCCAGTGCGTGGCGGACGAAAGCCGGCGCCAGCTTCGGTTGGTCCGGATAATAAGACTGAATGACTTCTCCCGGCTGGATACACGGATCATTTTCGCCCTCACACAGCAGAGCCGCTCCGCTCGGAAAAATAATCCGGCTTCCTTCTTTTAATGAAGTAAGATCTGGCATACCGCTGACTGCCACATTCGCCCCGAGCCATTCCGGCAAAATCCTCGGCACTCCCATTTTTAAAGCGATTTCGTTGCATTCCTCTATTGAAACAATTGAAATTTGTCTGCGGTTGAAAATTTCAGTCCCTCTTGAAAACATTGGTTCTCTGGCTCCCGCTTTTTTGGTCAGGCCAAAATGCAAATCGCCGGGGATGCCGCCATAATCAAAATCAAGCTTGTCCATTTGCTTTGTTACGAAGCTTTCTGTATCTGCGATATATAAGCCTTCCGCTTTTGCAGTCATACGCTTCCACATCAGCTGGCACCTTCTTTCTTATCTAAATTTCCACCTATGCTTCATTATCCCAAAAAATCCCGCTCTGTAAAGGAGCGGGATTTTGATTATACCGTTTTAGGCGTAAGGTTAAAGCAGCGCTTGTAGATCCAGTTGTATGCTTTTTCATTTAAATCTCTAGGGTTTCCGAAGGTTTGCGGATCTTTCATAGCTTCTTTAGACAAGCGTTCGATCATATCAGGTGATACTCCCTGCTCTTCTAAAGTCGGCACTTCTAAATCTTCGACCAGATCATACATCCAATTGACAGATGCTTTCGCAGCTTCTTCAGTTGTCATCTTGCTTGTATCAATACCGAACGCTTTCGCAATACGCGCAAACTTCTCAGGATAGCCCTTCCAGTTGTATTCCATGACAGGGCCCATCATCGCCGCTACACATTGGCCGTGAGCGACTGGGATAATACCGCCAAGCGTTTGGCTCATCGCATGAGCCGCGCCCGCTGATTCACTTCCGTAAGAAAGACCGGCAAGCATCGCAGCCTGCGCCATTCCGTACCTTGCTTCCAGATCCTCTCCGTCAGCAAATGCCCTCTTAATGTAATGAGCGGCATACTCAATCGCCATTAAGGCAACCGCATCCGTGATTGGCTGTGCAAATTTCATTGTATAGCACTCAATGGCATGGGCGAGCGCATCAATTCCCGTCATAGCTGTTACATGCGGAGGCATTGAAACATGAAGCTCAGGATCAATGATGGTCAAGTATGCTGCAATCAGCGGACCGCCCGTGTTGAATTTGAATTCTCTTTCTTCATCTGTGATAACCGCCCATTGGGTTACTTCTGATCCTGTTCCAGCTGTAGTGGGAATTGTCGTCAGCGGAGGAATGCGGTTTTCCAGCGGTTTTTTCCCATCTGCCGCTTCATAATCAAGCACGCTTCCTTCGTGAGTTGCTTCTACTCCGATTGCTTTTGCTGTATCCATGGAGCTTCCGCCTCCGACTGCCACCAAACCATTACAGTTCTCTTTTTTGTAAAGCTCAGATCCTTCATTCACCAGACGGACAGGCGGGTTTGGCTCAACTTTATGAAAGAGCACCACTTCAATGCCTGCTTCTTTAAGTGATTCGATGACAGGATCAGCAACACCGGCTTTATAAATCCCTGGGTCTGTGACAAGGAGAGCTTTTGAAACGCCCAGAGCAGCTACTTCCTCACCCGTATGCTTGATGGCTCCGATTCCATGCTTAATCACAGTCGGAATTTCAAATGTGTGGAATTTCTGCATGCTTTCTACCTTCATATTTAATGTCATCATCAATCTCCCCCTCTTATGAATTAAACCAGTTAACCGCTGCCGGTTTTGTATTGCGGTATACATGTTTGACTTCTGTGTATTCTTCAAGGCCTATTTTTCCAAGCTCGCGTCCGAACCCGGATTGCTTATATCCGCCCCATGGCGCTTGTGCAAAGTACGGATGAAAATCGTTGATCCAAACGGTTCCCATTCTCAAGCGGGCTGCTACCCGTTCGCACTTTTCAATGTCTTTTGACCATACCGCTCCAGCCAAGCCATAGATAGTATCATTCGCAAGCTCGATTACCTCTTCTTCAGAGCTGAAGGTTTCGACTGTCAATACAGGACCGAAAACCTCTTCCTGAACGATTCTCATGTCAGAATTACAGTTTGAGAAAATAGTAGGTTCATAGAAAAAGCCGTTTTGAAGCTCAGGATCTTCCGGGCGTTTGCCTCCTGTCTCCAGCTTCGCGCCTTCCTCTATTCCGATCTCAACATATTTTTCTACCTTTGCCCTGTGCTCCGCCGAAATAAGCGGACCGCTTTCTGTCTCAGCATGAAAACCGTTTCCGAGTTTTATGCGTTTTGCCCGTTTGACCAGCTCCGCCAAAAATTGATCATGAATGGCATCCTCAACAAGCAAGCGAGAACCTGCAGAGCATACTTGGCCGGCGTGGAAAAATACAGCGTTTAAGGCCTGATCAACCGCAACTTCTAAATCCGCGTCCTTGAAAACAATATTTGGGTTTTTCCCGCCAAGTTCAAGGGCGATTTTTTTGACGTTTCCGCTTGCCGCCCGCATGATTTTTTTGCCTGTTTCAATTCCGCCCGTAAATGAAATCAAATCGACGTCTTTGTTTACGGCAAGCTCGTCGCCCACTGTGGCTCCCGGTCCAAGAACAAGATTTGCGACACCTTTTGGAACACCGGCTTCTTCCATCAGCTTAAAGACTTTGATTGTCGTCAGCGGCGTAATCTCACTCGGCTTCATGACGATTGTGTTTCCTGCAGCCAGTGCAGGGGCGATTTTCCAGCTCGCTTGAAGGAGCGGATAATTCCATGGAGTAATCTGGCCGCAAACCCCGATTGGCTCCCTAATAATTTTGCTTTCTGAATCAGGAATCGGAGATGAAATGATCTCTCCGCCATCTTTGTCTGCCAAGCCGGCGTAATATTGAAAAACATTGGCGATATCGTCCATATCGGCCTTGCTTTCTTCGAGTGTTTTTCCTGTATCAAGAGATTCAAGCTCAGCCAGCTCCTCAAGATCGCGTCTGATTAATTCCGCAATTTTCAGAACAATTTTTCCGCGTTCTAGCCCGGATAGCGATGACCATTCTCCTTTGTCAAATGCTCTGCGTGCGGCTGCGATTGCTTTGATGGCGTCCTCTCGCCCTCCCTCGCTTACAGTTGCAATTTCTTCTTGATTAAAGGGGTTGATAATACTGCGGATCTGTTCTTTTTCGGCACTGATCCATTCTCCGTCAATGAATAATGTTTGACTCATATAAGCCTCCTTGACGTAAATAAAGTTTGTTAAATAAAAATTTAATGTTTTTAACAACCTTAATCTAACATATGGTTTTTAAACTGTCAAAGTCCCATTTTGATTTTTCTTTTTGACTTTTCCTCATGTTTCGTTAAGATAAAGAACATAAAGAAATAACTTAACGAATTTAATTTTCTAAAGGAAAAGAGGGTCAGTATGGATGAAAATCCAGAATTTGCAGCTATAGAACAGGCTCGGGATCTTGTTATTGACTCCATTGCTGAAACGATGGATCTTTATGGAATTACCCGCAGTGTCGGGATTTTATATGGGACGATGTATATGAGGGATGAGATGACGCTTGACGAAATGCGTGAGGAGTTGCAAATGAGCAAACCAAGCATGAGCACTGGCGTCAAAAAGCTTCAAGACTTAAATGTAGTGAAAAAAACATTTCACCGGGGCATCCGCAAGCATACATTTGTGGCTGAGAAGGATTTCTTTAAATTTTTCACAAATTTCTTTCCACCTAAATGGGAGCGGGAGGTTCAAGTGAATGTAACAGCGATCGAGGAAGCACAAGCTGATTTACAAAAGGTTTTAAGCAAGGAAGATCTCGATGAGGATATCAAAAATGAAGCACTGCAGTTATATGATCAGCTGGAAAGCTCTAAAGCTTACTATGACTGGCTGAAACGGCTTGCTGAATCGGTGCAGACCGGAGAAATTTTTAAATTTATACCGATCGAAACAAAGTAAAGCAGAAAACGCCTGGGAAACCAGGCGTTTTTTTGATGTAACTACTACAAATTTGAAAAATACGGGAAAAACACCCCATTTACTTCCAAAATATTTGATGGTAATTTTATGTAGGTAAAATTTGTATTTGGCCTTTCAGAGGAGGTGAAAAGCGGGCAGGCCTGTTTAATTTATCATTTTTTAGGGGGAATTTTGTTATGAAACGCAAATTATTATCTTCTTTGGCAATTAGTGCATTAAGTCTCGGGTTACTCGTTTCTGCACCTACAGCTTCTTTCGCGGCTGAATCTACATCAACTAAAGCTCATACTGAATCCACTATGAGAACACAGTCTACAGCTTCATTGTTCGCAACAATCACTGGCGCCAGCAAAACGGAATGGTCTTTCTCAGATATCGAATTGACTTACCGTCCAAACACGCTTCTCAGCCTTGGCGTTATGGAGTTTACATTGCCAAGCGGATTTACTGCAAACACGAAAGACACATTGAACGGAAATGCCTTGCGTACAACACAGATCCTCAATAACGGGAAAACAGTAAGAGTTCCTTTGGCACTTGATTTGTTAGGAGCTGGCGAATTCAAATTAAAACTGAATAACAAAACACTTCCTGCCGCTGGTACATATACTTTCCGTGCGGAGAATAAATCATTAAGCATCGGAAATAAATTTTACGCAGAAGCCAGCATTGACGTGGCTAAGCGCAGCACTCCTCCGACTCAGCCTTGCGGTTGCAACTAATGTAAAAGACCGGTTAACGCCGGTCTTTTTTGCGTTTTACCCTCCCCTTTTTCTCTAATCCCCGTTATCTTTTTTCTGGTTTAAAATTTAAATTGACAAACACTAGAAACAGGAGTAAATTCTTGAGTGTTCAATTTCATACAGTCTCTTTTACCGCTTAATCAAACACGAACGGGGGAACCAACGATTGGCTGTTTTATTAACAGCCTTGGGGTGAATCTTACTAAGTAAGAGGGGGTACTCTGAATCCCTAATCCGACAGCTAACCTCGTAGGCGTATACAGAGAGGAGGTCTATTATCGGCCATTCTTTGCAATGGTCTTTTTTGTTTCAAAAACGTTAATTCACTAAGGGAGATATGAACATTGGGAAGAATTAAAAATAAGCAATTTGCCGTGATCGGGCTGGGCCGGTTTGGCGGCAGCATTTGTAAAGAACTTCATAGAATGGGGCATGAGGTCCTTGCGGTTGATATCAACGAAGAAAAGGTCAATGCATATGCTTCTTACGCCACTCATGCGGTAATTGCCAACGCCACCGAAGAAAACGAATTGCTTTCATTAGGAATACGCAATTTTGAATATGTGATTGTTGCCATCGGAGCAAATATTCAAGCGAGTACGCTGACCACCCTATTATTAAAGGAGCTTGATATTCCAAATATTTGGGTAAAGGCTCAAAACTATTATCATCACAAGGTGCTTGAAAAAATCGGCGCTGACCGCATTATTCATCCTGAAAAAGATATGGGGGTTAAAATCGCACAAAGCCTTTCAGACGAAAATGTTTTGAATTACATTGATCTATCTGATGAATACAGTATTGTCGAGCTGCTGGCTACGCGCAAGCTAGATTCAAAATCGATTATTGACCTGAATGTAAGAGCAAAGTACGGCTGCACGATCCTGGCCATCAAACATCATGGAGATATCTGTCTTTCCCCCGCGCCTGAAGACATCATTCACGAGCAAGATTGCCTGGTGATCATGGGCCACAAAAAGGATATTAAACGTTTTGAAAACGAAGGGATGTAGACAAAGGTGACACTTCAAAAGGATAAAGTGATCAAATGGGTTCGGTTTACACCGCCTCAAGTGCTTGCCATTGGTTTTTTCCTTACCATTATCATCGGGGCTGTCCTATTAATGCTTCCGATTTCCACTACGAAGCCATTGTCGTGGATAGATGCCCTTTTTACTGCGGCTTCCGCTACAACTGTTACAGGGCTTGCTGTTGTCGATACCGGTACTCAATTTACGGTATTCGGGCAAACAGTAATTATGGGGCTGATTCAGATTGGCGGGCTTGGATTTATGACATTTGCGGTCTTGATCGTCATGATATTAGGAAAAAAAATCGGCTTAAAAGAACGAATGCTCGTCCAGGAAGCCTTAAACCAGCCGACAATCGGCGGTGTCATTGGCCTTGTCAAAGTCCTGTTTCTGTTTTCGATCAGTATTGAATTGATAGCAGCACTCATTTTATCCATCCGGCTTGTACCTCAATACGGCTGGTCATCCGGCTTGTTTGCAAGTTTGTTTCACGCAATATCTGCTTTTAACAATGCCGGGTTTTCGTTGTGGCCTGATAATTTGATGAGCTACGTTGGCGATCCTACAGTGAACCTCGTGATTACTTTCTTATTTATTACAGGAGGGATCGGATTTACGGTTCTGTTTGATGTGATGAAAAATCGGCGTTTTAAAGCTTTTTCTTTACATACAAAGCTCATGCTTACAGGAACGCTGATGTTGAATGCGATTGCTATGCTTACGGTCTTTATTTTAGAATACAGCAACCCCGGCACGCTCGGCCACCTGCATATAGTGGATAAACTGTGGGCGTCCTATTTTCAGGCAGTGACGCCGAGAACCGCAGGCTTCAATTCTCTAGATTTCGGAAGCATGAGAGAAGGAACAATTGTATTTACTTTATTATTGATGTTTATCGGAGCAGGAAGCGCATCAACGGCGAGCGGCATTAAGCTGACTACGTTCATCGTGATTTTAACATCTGTTATTGCTTACTTGAGAGGTAAAAAAGAAACGGTTATTTTCCGCCGTTCCATCAAATATCCGATTATCATTAAAGCTTTAGCTGTGAGCGTCACCAGTTTGTTCATCGTGTTTTTAGGGATTTTCGCCCTGACGATCACAGAACAAGCGCCATTTCTTCAAATTGTGTTTGAAACCTTTTCCGCATTCGGAACTGTCGGCCTTACGATGGGGCTTACTCCTGAACTGACAACAGCTGGCAAGTGTATCATCATTGTCATCATGTTTATCGGAAGAATTGGTCCTTTAACGTTCGTGTTTTCATTCGCAAAAACAGAGCAATCAAATATCCGTTATCCTGATGGCGAAGTGTTTACAGGGTGATATCAAAAAAATCCGGCGTGCAGTCGCCGGATTTTTTATGATTCGATATGAGATTGATTTTGTCTTTTTTCCTGTTCCGCGATGATTTCGTTATCCTCCGCGTTATCACGGGTCACTTTTTGTGTAAGAATCGCACCAACTGCTACAAGTATCATAACAGCGATGTAATAACCTTTTTCATTGAGTTCCAGGTTATCAGCATTATAGAGTCCGATACTAAACAAAAATACTCCCGCAAAAAAAGTAAAATAAGCTAATACTGTAAAGGCAACCGTGTTTCTGCGTCTATATTTCTGCACCTTTGTTCCCTCCCGAAAGCATAGTTAAAAAGTGATAACTTCCGTGGAATATTATACCTCAAATTCCCCGGAATGGAACAAAGAATTAAAAATACCAGTAAAAAGGGCTTAGGTTGCCTCCTTTATTTCAACAGCTGAATCATCAATCCAGCCAATAAGTTTATCATTGATTTGGAATTGGTACCATACAGACTGGCCTTTCTGTTTTTTAGACACAACCTTTATGTCTTTGCCGACGTAAGATTGGGCAGAGGTAAGCCTTATGGACCGATCATCAGTAGAAGGCTTGGACCATACGTCTTGAACGGCACTGTCTTTAATAGAGGCGTTTAAATCCACAGATTTGAGGGATGGATTTACCTCATCGTACTCATCTAAATCGTATTTTTCCACAATAGCGCTGATTTTGTCAGCGTAGTCAGGATCTGTAGCATATCCTGATGTTTGCAGGGCGGTTGCCGCTTCCTTATAATTCCCTGCCTCAAGCACCGGTTTATACTTCTTTTTATTCCACGATGTGCCACGGACGAACAATCGGGCGTGATCATCCATAGATTCAAAAAACGTGCTGTATTTTCGAAACTTCGCGCGAATGGTTTTTCTTTTCCCTTTTTCAACTTCGTCCGTTTCCATCGTGACATGATGGCCTTTATAATTCCCTTTTACGCCAAAAAGGTTGTTGGCCTTAGCAGCCAGTTCACTGTTCCCCCAGTCCGATTCGAGAATGGCCTGAGCAATTGTGATGCTGGGGAGAACATGGTATTTTTCATACAAAATTTGGGCATGTCCGGACAGACTGTCTATAAATACTTGCTGTTCATCGATTTCTTCAGTTTCTTTGGATGTTTCAATCGGTTTTGATAAAGTTGTCGCTAAAACAAACAGAGCTAGCGGAATCGATACAATGAAAAATAGTGAAATCAAGAGTTTACGTTTTTTAAGTTTTTTACGGGCCATGAAAACCTTCCTTCGAATTAAAAGATTACGAATGTAAAAGAATCTACCTTTTAGAATTTTACTTGCACTTCTAATATTTTTCAATTCTTTAGGGATAAAGTTGGGAAAAGATTGCAAAATAAAAACCTTTTCGCTCAATGAAAAGGTTTTTACCATGTTTCTATTTTTGTAAATTTCTGAGTGCATTACGATATTCCGTATCATTTATTACTTTATATGATTTGACAGTTGCCTTCGACAAACCTTCTGCTGAAACGGCCGGTTTTTCCGGAGCTGTTTTCGCTTTATCATGTGGTTTATGTGCCAGCTTGTGCCCCATTCCAGTGGCATTCATACAAAATGACAGGCAGACGAGCAGCACGCTAAGGATAAAAGAAATGAAGAAGAGATCATGATAAGCAGTCATCATAGAATCCTGTACCGAACCGCTTTGTCTGGCAGCATCTTTTTTCGTGAAAAAGCCGATGAGAATAGGAACTCCCATATAGACAAACAATCTTAAAAACTGAACAGCTGTCATTCTCTTGACCAAATCAGGCAGCGGGCCTCCCATGGCAGCTCCCATCAGCCCTGCGGCGACTGTCAGGCCTGTTCCCGCTGCAAGCATGATAAACAGTGCCGCGAACATATAAAGAGATGATCGATCCTGCATATGCAGCCATTGAAAATTCACAAAGACGAGAATGAGTCCGCCGATAATACCGAGCATCCCTGGTCCGACTTTATCATAAAACAGAGCGCTCAAAATGGCCGCGATCGCCACTCCGATTAAAAGAGTCAAGTTTAAAAGAATGAGATGCTCCTGAGAAATATCATACATTTGACGGAGCAAGCCTTGAAAAGCAGACAGGCTGACAGCTACCGTTATCGTCCCTGCAGCTATGATCAATAAGCCAAGCACCGGTTTTGGCAGCAGCATCAGTTTAATAGATATGAATGGGTTTTTCACTTTATATTCCACAATCAATAGACCAATGAGCAAACATAACGTCACCCCGAAACCAATCCATACATAACCCGATGACAGCCCCCATTTTTGCAGAAAAATGAATGAAACCGCTGAGGCTGCGGCAAGGAAGACAGATAAAAGAATTCCCGCATGATCAAGCGGCTGTTCTTGATCCGTCGCCCCGTGATGCTCGTCATGAAGAAAGAAATAGCTCACCGCGACACCGATCAGGGACAAGGTGCCAAAGATGAAAAACAGCCATCTCCAATGCCCGCAGCTTGTTGCAATGGTTCCAAGGATTGTGCCGATGATAACAGAACCATAGAATCCCCCGATCAGTACAAGCAGTGCATAGTTCCTGCGTTCAATCGGGAATGACAGTACAAGCATTGGAATCATAATCATCAGCATGACACCTGTTGCCGCTCCCTGTAAAAAGCGTCCTGCCGCCATCCATGCAACATCGCTTGAACATGCGATGAGCAGTGAACCTAGTATAAAGACAGGTAATGAAGCCAGATAGACGGGACGAGCACCGAATTTTTTCCTCAGCAACGGTCCTGCCGGAACTAACAAGGCAAAGGCCATATTGCCGATCAATATCGGATTTACTGATGTGAAGACACTTGTTCCAACCGCTTTCTGAACAAGGCCTTGAACTGACGACAATGCCGTGTTAGACATCAATCCCGGCCCGACCGCTAAGACGGCGAGCAAAGAAATCACCCAATAGTGTTTTGTCTTCATGTTGTCATCCCTTCCTATATGAATACATGCGAAACACATCATTTTTTGAAAACAAAAGAAGCTAATAGATTTTGCATACCATTAGCTTTCATTCTAATATTCTCCCTTTCAGGGGAAATGATATTATTTTATTATAATTATGTGAATGAATGAGCATATAATCAAATATTATTTCAAATCGATTGTGTTTTGTCAATGGAGTAAATTTCAAGCACAACATAGAAATCTTGAAAGCTTTTCCCCGATATTGTGTCTAGAACTGCACTTATGAATCCCTGCTCGTTCCCTCAAGCGAATTAAAGCAGGCCGTTTTAACCCTTTCAACCCACTATTCCCACTAATAAACTCGGATAAGTTGGTGATAAGACAACATTTTGGCCGCACATTTTTTTGTGTTTACTGGGCGTTTGCCGCCTCTAAATTGTATATGGGTAAATACCATGAATTAACCTATGAAATACCAATGTAAGGAAATTCTAAATATTCCGGGAGGCAAAAACGAATGGAACTGTATGAGTGTATCCAAGACATTTTTAGCGGCTTGAAAAATCCATCGGTTAAAGATTTAGCAACGTCTTTAAAACAAATTCCAAACGCAGCAAAATTGAGTCAACCGTATATTAAGGAACCAGACCAATACGCTTACGGCCGAAATGCCATCTATCGAAATAATGAATTGGAAATTATCGTGATTAACATTCCGCCAAACAAGGAGACAACAGTACACGATCATGGTCAATCCATTGGTTGTGCAATGGTGTTAGAAGGAAAGCTTCTTAATTCTATTTATCGTTCAGCCGGCGAACACGCAGAACTCTCCAATTCATACTTTGTCCACGAAGGAGAATGCCTTATTTCAACCAAAGGTTTAATTCACAAAATGTCCAATCCAACATCCGAACGAATGGTGTCTCTTCATGTCTACTCCCCTCCTTTGGAAGACATGACGGTCTTTGAGGAACAAAAGGAGGTATTGGAAAATTCATGATTGACAGATAAACTGCTCACTTTGACTTCGCTCAACTGGAGGATTCAGAGAATGAAACCTTTTCCTCAAAACAAAAAAACCCTTATAGAATAAGGGTTTACAGGTATGGAGCCAAGGGGGCTCGAACCCCTGACCTCTACGCTGCCAGCGTAGCGCTCTCCCAGCTGAGCTATGGCCCCGTATGTAACGTCATGTTTATTATAGATGATTTTATTTTGAAAAACAAGCTGTTTCCTCTTGAATTGACAGAAAAAATAAGGCTCGTAAAAGAGCCTTATTTTCGACTTACATCATGATCAAAAGTAAAATCACACCGAGAATAATTCGATAGATTGCAAATGGGACAAGTTTGATTTTGTTAATCAGCCTTAAGAAGAAACGGACGACAAACAGTGCGACCACAAAGGCACAGATAAAGCCGACGATGAAAAACGGCATCAGATCCGAGCTTAAGCTGTCCCAATGCTTCACAAGGCTTAGAAAGCTGGCTCCCATCATGATCGGCATCGCCATAATAAACGTAAAGTCGGCTGCAGCTCGGTGGTTTAATCCGAGAATAACACCGCCGGAAATGGTTGAACCCGAACGCGAGAAACCCGGCCAAAGGGCAAGACATTGGAATAAGCCGACGGCTATCGCCTGTTTATAGGAAATGCGGTCGAGTGTGTCTGTCGCTGTTTTCCGTTTATTGACCCAGTCAGCAAAAAGCATCAGGATTGCCCCGGCAATTAAACCGATGGCCACAGTTTTAACGGAAAATAAATATTCATCAATGTAATCTTCAAACAAAAAGCCGAGAACAGCTGCAGGCACGAGTCCGACGGCAATTTGGGCAATGCTTAATTTATGTCCCTGCTCCTGGTCGCTTGTAATATTTTTTTTCAAGCCCAGTAAATTTAAAATTCGGTCTTTAAACACGATAGCTACTGCTAAAATGGAGCCTAGCTGAATAACCACCTTGAATGAGTTAGCAGCTTCTTCTGACATCAGATTACTTGATTTAAGCCAGATGTCGTCTACTATGATCATATGTCCTGTCGAAGAAACCGGCGCGTACTCTGTTAATCCTTCTACGATTCCTAAAATGGCGGCTACAAACAATTCCCATAGAGTCATGATTTTGATTCTCCCCATTAGACATTTATTTTTTTACATAAC
The DNA here is from genome assembly GCF_053903145.1 of Bacillus sp. JZ39. NCBI lineage: Bacteria > Bacillati > Bacillota > Bacilli > Caryophanales > Bacillaceae > Bacillus > Bacillus sp. JZ39. The sequence continues at coordinate 2,980,693 of NZ_CP096389.1, forward strand.
GGGAGCTTCCCATAAATGGAAAGCCCGTCTTATATAACTATAAACGAAAATCACACTTTATGCCCCGGCGTATTTTCATTTTTTTCTTCATCGTATAAATGTGACTGCATTTTAAACCAGTCAAATAAATGTGTCGTAATGACTTTGGCAACTGCATAGCCAGGAATGGCAAGAATGATTCCAACAACACCAAACAGCTTGCCGGCTGTTAACAGCAGAAAAATAATCGTAATCGGATGGATGTGAAGGTTTTTTCCCATAATTTGCGGAGAGATCAGCTTCCCTTCAATCAGCTGAACAATGGTCCAAACAATCACCAACTTAAGCAGCATGAGCGGCGATGTCACTATGGCAATGATAATCGCAGGCGTAATGGCAATCGTTGGCCCTAAATATGGAACGATGCTTGTGCAAGCCGCAATGACTGCAAGCAATGAAGCATAATCCAGCCCGATAATCAAATAACCGATAAACAGCAAAAACCCGATACAGAAGCTGACAATGATCTGGCCTCTGATATAAGAGCTTAACCGATGATTCATTTCGCTTAAGACTGTATATGTCTGTTCTTTCAATCGAGTCGGCACAAACTTCAGTATGTAGACCGGTAATTTTCTTCCGTCTTTTAGCAAATAAAATAGAATAAACGGAACCGTGACGATCGAAATGATAATCTCAGTCAGTGCGCCGATAAAATTCCCAACACCGGTAAAGGTGCTGTTCACGATCGTCGCTGCCTGATCCGAAACCTTTGTAGCAAGATCAGATATATTAATGTTCATCGTTTGCTGGGCCTGATTGACGAAGTTGCTGCCAATCAGCTGTTTCGTCTGATTTTCTACGACGTCCACATATCTCGGGATATTGTCAATCAAACTCATAATTTGTTCTTTTAAGAAGGGAATGATCGACACGATCGTGATCGTGATCAGCCCGATAACCAATAGGTATAGCAGCAATATAGAATAGATTCTTCTTATTCTTCTTCTCTCCAGAAAATCGACGACTGGGTTTAACAGATAAAAAACAATGCCTGTCAAAATAATCGGAAGTGATATCGTTTTGAGCAGAACAATAATCGGGGTGAAAATAAATGATGTTTTTGTAAATACTAGAATATTTAAACCAATCAGCAGCAGCACAAGCAAAAATAAAACAAACTTATTATCCAAGAAGAATCGCTTGAATCTGCCGCTCCATGTTTGCAACGTCTCCACTATCGTTCCTCCGTCATACATAGTTTAATTAAATTGTACACTATCGTCCCTATAATGAAAAATAAAAACCGTTAATTGCTGGAAAAGCTTTCTCGGTTTTAACATTCTATTTATATCTATCATGTGATTTTGTTCTTTTTAAGCTATAATTTAGCTATATCATACAAAAGGAGCGATACGAGTGATACGTTTTGCAATAATAGGAACCAACTGGATTACAGACCGCTTTCTTGAGTCAGCAGCGGATATCGAAGATTTTCAGCTGACTGCTGTTTATTCAAGATCGGCTGAACGCGCTGGCGAGTTTGCTGCTAAACACAACGCTGCGCATGCCTTCTCAGACCTTCAGGAAATGGCGGCGAGCGATTGCTTTGATGCCGTATACATAGCGAGCCCGAACGCTCTTCACAAGGAACAAGCCGTTCTCTTTATGAACCATGGCAAGCATGTGCTTTGTGAGAAGCCGTTTGCTTCGAATACAAAAGAAACAGAAGAGATGATCTCAGCGGCTAAGGCAAACGGCGTTGTTCTCATGGAAGCAATGAAGACCACTTTCCTGCCGAATTTCAAAGAGCTGAAAAAACACTTGCATAAAATCGGCACTGTCCGCAGATTTACCGCAAGCTACTGCCAGTATTCCTCACGATATGACGCGTTCAGAAGCGGAACTGTTTTGAATGCGTTTCAGCCTGAGCTTTCCAATGGGTCATTAATGGATATTGGCGTCTATTGTATTTATCCGGCTGTTGTGTTGTTTGGCGAGCCGAAGGATGTAAAAGCAAACGGATATGCTTTATCCTCCGGAGTGGACGGAGAAGGAACTGTCATTCTGTCTTACGACGGGTTCGAAGCTGTTCTGATGCATTCCAAAATCTCTACTTCCTATGCCCCGGCTGAAATCCAGGGTGAAGACGGGACGATTGTAATCGATACGATTCACCGGCCTGAACGTGTTGAAATCCGCTACCGGGACGGCCGCCTTGAAAACATCGCGATCCCTGATCCTAAACCGGCGATGTTCTATGAAGCAGAAGAATTTGTCACGCTCATAAAAGAGAATAAGCTGGAATCTGAAGAAAATACATTTGAACGGTCTTTGACCACCGCAAAAATTATGGAAGAAGCAAGAAAGCAAATGGGGATTGTATACCCTGCTGATCAAGCTTAAAAAAATCCGCCCGCGTGCAAATGCCGCGGCGGATTTTTTATTAGACAATCGGAGAAGATGCCTTCCTTTTTAAAAGCACCTGTTGCTCATATTCTTTGATGTCATGAAGCCATGCCTCTTTTACCGGAACGCCCATTTGCTCACAGTAGGAATCCCAGATGGCTCCGAAAGGATATGTTTTGAATTCCTCCATCAGGGCCAGCCTTTCTGTATAGCGGCCCTCTTCCTGCAATTGTTTTAAATATCCGTTCGGGAGAAGCAAGGCATACAATAAAGCTTTGATCATATTTCTCGTTCCGATGGTCCAGGCGGCTACACGGTTAATGCTGGCATCGAAAAAATCCAGACCGATGGCGACCTTCTCAAGAGCATGATTTCGTACAATTTCAAGAGCGATTTCTCTCAATTCATCATCCAAAACCACTACATGGTCGCTATCCCAACGAACAGGCCGCGATACGTGCAAGGCAAGCTTGTCTGTGTAAAGCAGCATGGACGAGATTTTGTTCGATACCGTCTCAGTCGGATGGAAATGGCCTGTATCAAGTAAACAAAGCTTATGATTCGTCAAAGCATAAGCTAAATAAAATTCATGAGATCCGACAACATATGATTCGGAGCCAAGCCCGAACAGCTTGCTCTCGATTGAATCAAGATTATGTTGTTCACTGATCTCCTCTGAGAAGATCCGATCCAGTGATTCTTTTAGTCTTTTACGCGGTGTCAGCCTATCACTCGGGATATCCTTATAGCCGTCGGGAATCCAAATATTCGTCAAGCAAGGTGTTCCTAATTCTTTCCCGAAGTATTCCCCGATACGGCGGCAAGCGATGCAATGCCTGATCCAAAATTCTCTGATGTCCGGATCAGGGTGTGAAAGGGTGAGTCCGTCAGCCGCTTTCTCATGCGAAAACAAGGTTGGATTAAAATCTAAACCGAGACCAAGGTTTTTTGCCCATTTCACCCAGTTTTCAAAATGCTGCGGCTTCAATTCGTCACGTTCTACCGCTTCCCTGTTTGTTTCTGCGTATATCGCATGCAGGTTTACGCGGTGCTTTCCAGGAATGAGAGAAAGAGCCTTCTCCAAATCTCTTCTTAATTCTTCAGGAGTTTGCGCTTTTCCGGGATAATTGCCAGTCACGTCAATTCCGCCTGAAAGCTCGCCCTTATTTACTTCAAAGCCTTCAATGTCGTCACCCTGCCAGCAATGGATCGAAATGGGCACTTGCTCTAATTGCCGAAGCGCCTCTTCAACATCAATTCCCCATTTTTCATATGCCTGTTTTGCACTGTCATAATTGGCTTTTATGGTCATACGGCTCTCTCCCTTTATCAGTTTTTTAATCCAAATAAAAAACTTCCTTTAGATCTATCGCAACAGGACTGAAATCCGAATTTGTTTTCATTAATGGCGCCATCGATTTCCACCATCTTTGGCAAACTTCCGTGTCCGCCATCTTTCTCCATTTCTCTTCATCCTCTATTTCTAAATATGCAAAAAGCCGGCCTGTTTCCTCATCTAGAAAAATGGAATAATGGTGTGCTCCATGAGCTTTGAGTGCTTCTGCCATCTCTGGCCAAATGTCATCATGCCGCTGGTTGTATTCTTCGTACTTGTCTTGATGGACAAACATGATACTGGCTTTTCTTTTCAAACCTTTTCACCTCTTCATCATTTAGATAGCGCTTTCAAAACGGTTTGCTGAAAGGACTGAATGATGGTGCTTCTGTCAATGTCTTTAGGTGTAAACACTTTGATCGGAAAGGAATTTCTGACGACTTGCCGGGCTTCTTTTATGTCTTTGACTTCTTTGGCAGCAATCATTTGCATCAAAAGATTTCCGGTGGCAGTTGCCTCTATCGGCCCTGCATATACCGCTTTTCCACTCATGTCTGCCGTTAATTGATTTAAGAAATCATTCCGGGCTCCGCCGCCGATGATATGAAATTGCTCGATCGGTTTTTCTGTGATTGTTTCGAGCTCTTTGATGGCTATCGCATAGATGATGGCTAAATTGCTGTAGATGCAGCAGGCAAGTTCGCCTGCAGTACGGGGAATCTTTTGGCGGGTTTGTCCGCAATAATGTTGTATTTCCTTTATCATGTTTTCTGGATTCAGGAAACGTTTATCATTTAAGTTTATAAATTGCTGGAATGGTTCTGTTTTTTCGGCTTCTTCTGCAAGCTGCTGGAAAGAGTAATCTGCTTGTAACTGCTGTCTGACTTCTTGTATCACCCACATGCCGATAATGTTTTTGAGAAAGCGAATGGTGTTGTTTGCGCCGCGTTCATTTGTATAGTTGTTTTCTAAAGCAAGATCAGTTATTATCGGTGTTTTGTTTTCAACCCCGATTAACGACCATGTTCCGCTGCTGATATACGCCCAGCCATCACTTACACCAGGCGCCGCGATGACGGCCGAGGCCGTATCATGTGTTGCGACTGTCATCACCTTGCACGCCGGGAGATCATAATCCGGGAACCACTCATTTCTTAGCTTCCCGAGTTCACACCCCGGTTCAGTGAGCGGCGCAAATTGCTGTTCCAGAACAGACACGGCTTCAAGCAATTCAGGATCAAGATTTCCCGTTGAGACGTTTAAAAGCTGTGTTGTGGACGCGTTTGTGATTTCCGTTACAGCTTTTCCGGTTAAACAATAGCCTAAATAATCAGGAATCATCATAATTTTGTCTGTCTTTTTCAGCAGCTCACGGTCTTCTTCAAACAATTGATAGATCGTGTTGAAAGGCTGAAATTGTATTCCTGTTTTTTGATAAATTGCGGCTTTTGAGAGGGTATGTTCCAGTTTGTCTATTGTGTGATCTGTTCTTCTATCACGGTAGGAGATTGCTTCCCGCAACCGATCTCCTTTTTCGTCCAGTAAGACATAATCGACTGCCCATGTATCAATGCCTACGGTGCAGTGTTCATACCCAAGCGTCTTTACTTTTTGCAGTCCTTGCAGGATTTGTTTTAGCAAATGATCAATATCCCAAAAGCAATGCCCGTCTCTTTGACTGAAACCGTTAGCGAACCTGTGAATCTCTTGTATGTCAAGCTTCCCTTCATTCAGTTCACCTACCATGATTCTCCCGCTTGATGCGCCTATATCAATGGCAGTATAAATCATTTTTTCACCCTCTCTTCGAAAGAGGAACAGCTGTCACCTTCACCTTTTTGTCCTCAAGAGCTTTTACCGATGCCGGATCAAGTCCAGAATCCGTAATAAGGCGGCTGACATCTTGCAGCGAGGCTATATGTGAAAACTCGCGGTTCCCCCATTTGCTTGAATCGGCCATCAAAATGGTCTGGTCCGACCTTTCGATCATCCGTTTTTTGAGCAGCGCCTGCCACTCATTTGAATCACTCATCCCGTTGTGTACGTCAAATCCCTTACATGACAGAAAGGTTTTATTGACATGATAGGTCTCAAGTGAACGCTCTGCTAACGGGCCGGCAAATGATAATGATTTTTCCAGCAAAATGCCGCCTGTTGAAATGACTGATATGTTTTCTTTATTACTGAGTTCAATAGCTGCTTTCATTGAGTTTGTAATCACGGTGAGCTCAATGTCAGGGAGTATTTTTGCCATGTACCAAGCGGTTGTGCTTGCATCGAGAATGATTCGGTCTCCGCTTTTTACATATTTGGCCGCTTCGTGAGCGATGGCTTTTTTTTCGATGACATTCGTGATTTCCCGTTCAGAAAAATGAATTTCTGATTCCTTCTGCTGAATACTGACCGCTCCTCCGTGGCTCCGGCTGAGTTTATGTTCTTTTTCAAGCTTTTCAAGATCACGCCGAATGGTTTCCTCTGTGACTGAAAATATGTCACTTAATTCGGAAACGCGGATGCTTGAACGCATATTTACTATTTCCACTATTTTTTGCTGCCGTTCTGCTACTAGCATCGGTAACGCCCTTCCTCATATCGTAGTCCGTCTTATATTTTTATCATAGCATATATCTAACGCGTAAAAGCAGCAGGGACGCCGCCGTCTACCGTGATCATGCAGCCCGTTGTTTTTTCGGCTTTGGAAGAAGCGAAGAATGCAATGGCTTCGGCAATATCCTCCGGGTAAATATTGACGAGCAATGCTGTCCGTTTCCGGTAATGCTCCTCCAGCTGATCCGGTTCAATCCCGTACGCCGCGGCTCGTTCCTCACGCCAGCTTGAACCCCAGATTGCCGATCCTTGAAGAACTGCATCAGGCAAAACGGAGTTGACCCTAATGCCGAATTCTCCGCCTTCTGCTGCGATGCATCTTGCTAAATGGGTTTCAAGCGCCTTAACAGAGCTGTAGGCAGAGGCGTTTTTTCCCGCATAAACCGAATTTTTCGATCCGACAAATACCATGCTTCCGCCTCTATTTTGATGTTTCATCTGTTTAAACGCTTCACGGGCTACAAGGAAATAGCCTGTTCCTAAAACATTCATATTAAGATTCCATTCTTTTAGACTTGTTTCGTCAAATGGGCTTGATGTGGCCAGCCCGGCATTATTGACGACGATATCAATGCCGCCGTAAGCAAGCGCCGCTCGTTCAAAAGCTGACTGTACGTCTTCCTCCTTTGTCACATCCATTTTGACAGCCATTGCACGCCCTTCTCCGTACGCATCGTTTATTTCCCCGGCAATTTTCTGTGCACCTTCTATATTCAGATCAGCTACGATCACGTGCCCTCCCTCAGCTGCAAATCGGCGGCATGCTGCACTGCCGATTCCGCCGGCTCCTCCAGTTATCAACGCTACTTTTCGGGAAAATTCTGCTTCCGGCGGGGCCAGCGTGAGTTTATATAGTTCGAGCGGCCAATATTCGACATGGTAGGATTCATTTTCATGTAAAGAAACAAATTGCCCCAGAGCGGTTGCTCCTTTCATTACGGCGATGGCCCTCCGATATAAATCCCCGCTTACTTTAGACATCGCATAACTTTTTCCTGTATTCACCATTCCGATTCCAGGAATCAATATCACCCGCGGGGCGGATTCAAAGATTTGATCCCCATCCTGCTGATTGCGTGTAAAGTAAGCCTGGTACTCTGATGTAAAGGTCTCGACTCCTGACTTGATCAGATCTGCAAGCTTGTGCACATCTTGAGTTTCCGGATTCCAATCAATGTACAGCGGAACCCGTTTTGTGTGAACAAGGTGATCCGGGCATGCCGCACCGATTTGCGAAAGTGCTGGCGCTTGGACACTGTTTACAAATTCCAAGACATCGTCATGATCATCATAGGAAAGGATCATTTTCTTTTCTTCACTTACTGCTCCTCTGATCACAGGCATGATGCCTGCCAAGATTTGTTTTCTTTTATCCTCCGGCAGCGGCTGATACCTTTTGCCTCCGAATACCTCATGCTGATTGATACGATCGTTAATATACTGCTCGGCTTCTTGAATGATGGATATCGTTTTTTGATAACATGTTTCAGACGTCTCTCCCCAAGTGACTAAGCCGTGTTTCTCCATTAATACAAGCTCGGCGTGGGGATTGTTTGCTACGCCTTCAGCGATCATTTTAGACAAAGTAAATCCAGGACGGACGTATGGCACCCATACAAACCGATTTCCGTAAATGTCTTCAGCGATTTGTTTTCCATTATCCGCACAGCATATGCTGATAATCGCATCTGGATGGGTATGGTCAACATGTTTGTATGGCAAAAAAGCGTGTAATAGCGTTTCAATTGAAGGGCGGGGATGTTTGCTGTCTGTCATACAATGAGACAGGTAGTCTACCATTTCTTCATCGGGCATTTGGTCCCTTTTAATCAGCGGGCGGATATCATCTAATTTCAAACCGGAAAAGTTATGCGCTTTCATTGTTGCCAAATCCGAACCGCTTCCTTTTACCCACATGACTTCTATTTCACGGCCTCTAAAATCCTTTTCCGTTGTTTTCATAGATGTATTCCCCCCGCCCCAGTTGCAGACAGTGCGGTCTGACCCGATCAGATTGGACCTGTACACCAATTCCTCTACACCTTTAGGCAGCTGTGCAGCTCGCTCTGAATCCCATATATGTTTCACCATATTTGATATTCCTCCATACCCTTTTATTTGTATCCGTTTTCATTATATATGATTTCTGTTTGTTTTTGAATCGTTTTTGTTTATTTTTGATTTTTAACAAAAAAAAGAAAGCAGCAGATATGCCGCTTTCTCGTTTCATTATGATTCTATTTTAAATTTCTTCGTAATGTCCTGAAGTTCTTCCGCCATGTTTGCCAACGTTTCCGCTGAAGAGCTGATTTCTTCCATGGACGCAAGCTGTTCTTCCGCCGAAGCTGCGATATCCTGAATGCCTGCTGAGCTTTCTTTCGCCACTGCAGAAATATCTTCAACAGCACTTGACACTTCCTGTGATCCGGCTGACAGTTGTTCAACCGTCGCGTTCAAGTTTTGCAATTCGCCGGAAATTTGGGTTGTCATCTCATAGATTTGTTTAAAGCTTTCTGCTGTTTGATCCGTAATCTGCAAGCCTTCTTTCACTTCATGATTCACGGATTGGAACATTGAAAGTGAGGTGCTGATTTCCCTGACAATCTCTTGAATTAATCCTTCAATTTCCTTGGCGGAGTCTGCTGATTGTACAGCAAGTTTTCTAACCTCTTCCGCAACTACTGAGAAACCTCTTCCGTATTCTCCCGCTCTTGCCGCCTCAATCGCAGCATTTAATGCAAGCAGGTTGGTTTGATCAGCAATGCCATTAATCACATTCAAGATGCTTGTGATGTCTTGCGATTTTGTTTCAAGGCCCTTCACAACCGCTTCCGCTTTTTGAACGGATTGGTCAATTGTTTTCATCTGGCCGACTGTATGCTCCACCAGCTTTTCTCCGCTGCCCGCTGCCTCAGAGGACTGAATCGATGATTTCGTAATGGTTGAAGAGGCTTGAGCCACTTTTGAAATCCCCTCGTTCATTTGAGAAAGATGATTTGAGCTTGTTTCCAGTTTCTCGCTTTGTGCCTCGTTGCCATCTGAGAACTGTTCGATGGCAAGTGTAATATGTTCAGTTGCCTTGCTTGTTTGGGCTGCGCTTGCTGTCAGCTCCTCAGAAGATGAAGCGACGTTTTCTACAGACGTTTGAATAACGCCGATTACAGAACGCAATGATGCAGACATTTCATTAAAGCTTTCGCCAAGCTGGCCAAACTCGTTTTTCGAGTGAATGTCAATGACTTCTGTGAGATCTCCGCTGCTGATTTTTGCAGACGTTGAGACAAGTTTTCTTAACGGCTTGGTGATAGCACTGATAATATAGAGTATGAGTATGCCGCCGATTACTATTGACACGCATAGAATGATAACCGCAGTGTTCAGCACCGGGCTTGAAGCATCTTGCAATTCACTGACAAAATATGTGCCCGCGATTTTCCAGCCAGTCAGTTTATTTGTCGTAAAGGCCATTTTCTTTTCTTTGCCTTCGAATGTATATTCAAATGAGCCTTCTTTTTTGGAATATACTTGGTTTGTCCAATCGCCGGAACCGGTTGTCCCCGGCTTAATGGTCGGATGGGCGATATATTTTTTGTTGCCTGTCGTAATAAATGCAAAGCCTTCTTTTCCGATTTTGATTCTTTTTGATGCAGTAAGCACTTCATCCAGGTTTAAATCTAGCGCTATAACCCCTGAACCGTCTTTTAATTGTTTTGAAATTGTGACAACGATATCTCCTGTCGCTTCATCGGTATACGGTTCTGAGAAAACAGCTTGTCCTTTTTCCGCAACCGCCTGTTTGTACCAGTCACGTCCTGTCGGATCAAAGCCTTTCGGAACACCGCTATCCGGATATTTATAAAGCTTCTTATCTTCTGAGGCAGCATAGATTGCGCCTACATCGTCGTTAAGTGTCGTGTACTGCTTAAATTTCTCTTTCAGTAATGTTTTGTTTTTGCCTAACAATATGTCTTTATCAACTGTCTCACTATAATAATCTATTGCTTTTACTTTATCTTCTAATTTATTTTGCAGCGTACTGTTTAGTTCTTCAACATTTCCCTTCGCACTGCTTATGAGCTCTCTGTCTAACGCGTTCCAAGCTGATTGATAACTGAAATATGCTAAAACCCCAACCGGCAAAATAAGCACTGCCAGAAACGCAGCGATTAGCGGTTTGCTGATCGATGGCTGTTTGATCCATTGTATGAATTTTCCCATTCTTATTGACTCCTCCTTTAAGATAAATCTAATATCGTCAAACTAGGATAAAAGGTTTAATAAAAAAACTAAAAAAAACACCCAAGCGCAACAAGCTTGGGTGTTAAGGCTTATTATTCGATTTTAAATCGTTTGGTCATATCCCGAAGCTCTTCCGCCATAGAGGAAAGGGTCTCTGCAGATGAGCTAATTTCTTCCATGGAAGCTAGCTGCTCTTCAGCTGACGCCGCGATATCTTGTATATGCGCTGAGCTTTCTTTTGAAATCGATGCAATGTGCTCAGACGCTCCCGAAACTTCTTCGGAGCTGGCAGAAAGCTGCTGAACCGTCGCACTCATATTTTGCAGTTCGCCGGCGATTTGGTTCGTCATTTCAGAAATGCGTTTGAAGCTCATTTCTGTTTTATCTGTGATGTCAAGTCCTGTCTGCACCTCTTGATTGACAGATTGGAACATGCCGAGTGATGTATTGATTTCCTTCACAATTTCGATGATTAATCCTTCAATCTCTTTTGCTGAATCTGCTGACTGTACTGCCAGTTTTCTTACTTCTTCCGCTACAACGGAGAAGCCGCGGCCGTACTCGCCTGCGCGCGCTGCTTCAATTGCTGCGTTTAAGGCAAGCAGGTTCGTCTGGTCTGCGATGCCGTTGATCACACGCAAAATGTTTGTAATATCTTTCGATTTCGTTTCCAATCCGCGTACGACTTGCTCCGCTTCTTTAACGGACTTGTCAATGACATTCATTTGGCCGACGGTTTGATGAACAAGCTTGCCGCCTTCACTTGCAATTTCTGTCGATTGAACAGATGAATCAGTGATCACTTCAGAAGCTTGAGCCATATTCGTCAACCCGTCATTCATTTGATAAATGTGCTCTGCTGCCGTTTCAATGTTTTCGTTTTGTTTTTCATTGCCGTTAGAAAATTGTTCAATCGCCAATGTAATGTGCTCTGTTGCCTTGCTCGTTTGCGCAGCTGATGCAGTGAGCTCCTCAGAGGAAGCGGCAACATTATCTACGGAATCCTGGATGGCGTGTATGAGAGAACGAAGTGACGATGCCATATTGTTAAAGCTTTTGCCAAGCTCGCCCAATTCATCTTTTGAACGGATATCAATGGTTTCCGTCAAATCTCCCTCGCTGATCCGCTTAGAGGAACCGACAAGCTGTTTCAGCGGTGTTGTAATCGACCGAATGATCAAAGTCATGACGATAATCCCTATGATAATAGCTGCGGCCAAGACAATTAAAGCAAGGTGTAGGACAGGCTGGGCTGCCTCATGGATTTCATCCAAATACATGGTGCCGCCGATCTTCCATCCCGTCAACTTGTTTGTGTCAAAGGCCATTTTTTTCTTATCGCCATCCATGGTGTATTGAAAATCGCCTTTATCAGCACTCAACATCTTATCGAGCCAGTCGCCTTTTAATTCAGTTCCTGATTTTTCATTCGGGTGTGCGACAACTTTTTTGTCCTTCGTCATGATAAATGCGTAGCCTTGTGTGCCGATGTTGACTTTTTTGGTTGTTTTCAGCAGATTTTCAATCGTCATGTTGATTGCGATAACGCCTGAACCATCTTTTGTCTGCTGGGCGATTGTCACAACCATCGTATTTGTCGACGCGGTTTTATAAGGGTCTGTGATCACGACTTTCCCTTTATTTGCAACCGCTTTTTTGTACCAGTCGCGTTCAACCGGATTATAGCCGCTTGGCATCGGAAGATCCGGATAGCGGGTAAAGTGTCCTTTTGTGTCGCTTGTATAAATGGATTCTACATCCTTGTTAAGGCTGATATATTGTGAGAATTTCTCTGCAATGCTTGCATTGCTTTTTGCATTGTATTTCTCTTTTGTCAGCCATTCGCTGAAATAATCAGCACTGTTTTCTTTTTCGCCGATGCTGGTGTTAATGATTTCGTTTAATTGCTGTACATTTTCCAATGCGCTCCCCATCATCTGTCTGTCGAGTGAGCTGCTAGCCGATTGATACGCAAAGATCGCCAATATGACAACCGGTATGATGAGGATCGACAGAAAGGAAACGAGAAGCTTCCGTGTAATTGATCTTTGTTTTATGAGTTGGAGTATTTTTTTCATCATTCATTTCTCCTTTTTTATGCTACCCTTCATATCGGCTGGAAATGGGTAAATATATACAGCAAAAAAGAAGAAATTTAACAAAAGTAACTAATTTCCCATAAATAAATAGTATTTTAGACCTATTATTTATCTACTTTAAATTGTTTTGTCAGATCACGGAGTTCTTCAGACATTCTTTCAAGCGTCAGTGCAGATGAACTAATCTCCTCCATGGAAGCCAGCTGTTCCTCAGCTGAAGCGGCGATATCTTGGATGCCATCCGAGCTTTCCTTAGAAATGGCTGTGATATCATTTGAAGCTGCGGAAATTTCTTGAGCTCCCGCTGACAGCTCCTCAACCGTCGCATTCATGTTTTGCAGCTCGGAAGCAATTTGATTGGTCATTTGCGATATATGTTTGAAGCTCTGTTTAGTTTCATCCGTCATGACAAGCCCTGTTTCAACTTCTTTGTTTACGGACTGAAGCACGTTCAGTGATGTGTGAATTTCTTTTACTATTTCACTGATCAGCGATTCAATTTCTTTTGCTGAGTCAGCCGACTGTACCGCGAGCTTTCTCACTTCCTCAGCGACGACTGAGAAGCCCCGGCCGTATTCACCCGCTCTGGCAGCTTCAATGGCGGCATTTAAAGCCAAAAGATTGGTTTGATCCGCAATGCCGTTGATGACACGCAAAATATTCGTGATATCCTTTGATTTGATCTCCAGCCCTTTCACCACTTGTTCCGCTGCTTTTACGGAATGGTCAATTGTGTTCATTTGGCCGGCTGTTTTCTGGACGAGTGTCTCCCCTTTGCTTGACACTTCGGTTGAATCTGCGGATGTTTCTGTAATCACTGCTGCAGCCCGCGCCAGCTCTGCCAATCCGTCATTCATTTCATTAATTTGTTCGGTTGTCGTTTCTATTTTCTCGCTTTGGCTTTCACTGCCGTTTGAAAATTGCTCGATAGCCATCGTAATGTGCTCAGTGGCTCTGCTTGTCTGGTCTGCCGATGCAGTCAGCTCTTCAGACGAGGAGGCAACGTGTTCTACTGAGTCTTTGATCCCGTGAATGAGCGAGCGAAGCGAGTGTGCCATATGATTGAAGCTCTCACTCAGAACGCCGAGTTCATCTTTTGAATTGATTTCAATCGTTTCGGTTAGATCGCCTTCACTAATTTTTTCAGCGGATGCGACAATGCGTCTCAATGGCTTTGTGATGGATCGAATCACAAAATAAATCGCCGTCATTCCAGCTCCGATGGCAATCGCCAGAACGATTGAAGCCATGATCAGAACCCTGCTTGCAGCATCGTGAATCTCGTTTGCATACATCGTGCCGCTGATTTTCCAGCCTGTTGTTTGGCTTGTTGCAAATGCCATTTTTTTCTTTTTGCCTTTGTACGTATATTCAAAGTCCCCGCTTTTATCCTTGTAGAGCTTATCAACCCAGTCCCCTTTTAGCTCTGTTCCCGCTTTTTCTCCGGAGTAGGCGATGACTTTCTTGTTTTGGCTCAAAATAAAAGCATAGCCTTCTTTTCCGATATTGATTCCTTTCGCGGTAGTGACTAAGTCATCAATTTTCATATCAATGGCGACAACGCCTGACCCATCCACCGTTTGACGGGCGATGGTGACGACCATTTTTCCTGATGAAATCGATTCATAAGGCTCAGTGACAATTGTTTTGCCTTTATTGGCCATTGCTTCTTTGTACCAATCTCGTTCCAAAGCATTAAAGTCGCTTGGCATGTCAGCGTACGGATAACGTGTGAAGTCCCCGTCTTTGCCGCTTGAAAATACCGCAGCGACATTATCATTCATTTGGATAAATTGTTTAAATTCCTGTTTCAGCTCTGTTTTCTTTTTATCCTGAAATTTTTCTGCTGTAGCCCAATCGCTGAAATATGCGAGGCTTTTTTCAGTCGTGCTGATTTTATCATCAATGATGTGATCTAATATCTGAACATTTTCCTTTGCGCTTTGCGTCATCTGTACATCAAGTGAGGCAACTGCTGATTGATAAGCGCTAACCGAAAGGGCGGTTATCGGAACAATTAAGATCAGCAGGAAAGAAATAATAAGTCTCCTTGCAATTGATGATCTGCGAATAGTGGTGAGTGTTTTTTTCATTTCCTTTTGAACCTTCTTTCAATAATTTACAAATTATATCGGCGGATCTTCCTTTAAATTACATTGAAAATGGAGGAAAAAATGAAAAATAGTTCTAAATTCACCTGTTAAACTAGGACTTTATTATTGTTTACCATATAAAAAAACAGCGCTTTGATAGCGCTGTTTTTCGGTTTTTACTCGATTTTAAATTGTTTCGTCAGATCGCGAAGCTCTTCTGCCATCTGCGCAAGAGTCGTCGCTGAGGAACTGATTTCTTCCATGGAAGCAAGCTGTTCTTCAGCTGATGCGGCAATGTCCTGGATGCTTGCCGAGCTTTCTTTCGACACGTCTGCAATGCCGCTGACTGCTGCTGAAACATGCTGTGAACGGTCTGACAGCTGCTCGACGGTGGAATTCATCGTCTGCAGCTTGCCCGCGATTTCGTTTGTCATGCTGAAAATGCTCTGGAAGCTATCTTTTGTATTGTCTGTGACAACAAGTCCGGACTGTACTTCCTGATTGACCTCTTTAAACATGTGAAGAGAGGTGTCGATTTCTGCGACGATTTCTTGGATCAGCTTTTCGATTTCTTTCGCTGAATCGGCTGATTGGACAGCCAGCTTGCGCACCTCCTCCGCTACGACAGAGAAGCCGCGTCCTGACTCTCCGGCACGCGCCGCTTCAATGGCTGCATTTAGTGCAAGCAGATTTGTTTGGTCAGCGATTCCGTTGATGACTCTCAAAATGCTTGTGATGTCTTTTGATTTTCCTTCTAAGCCTTTGACAACAGCTTCAGCCTGCTGAACAGATTGATTAATCGAGTTCATTTGTCCGACTGTCTGCTGCACAAACTTCTCACCCGTTCCGGCGATTTCCGTTGATTGGATAGATGCCTTTGTAATATCTGACGATGTTTGTGAGACTTGCTGGAGTCCTTCATTCATTAAGTTCAGCTGATGAGAGCTGGATTCAACCTTTTCGCTTTGCTCCTCGTTTCCGTTTGAGAACTGCTCAATCGCCATCGTAATATGCTCGGTGGCTTTACTCGTCTGCCCGGCAGATGCGGTAAGCTGTTCGGAAGATGCGGCCACATTGTTCACCGAGTCCTGAATAGCGCTGATCAGAGAGCGGAGAGATTGTCCCATTTCATTGAAGCTTTCCCCAAGCTCCCCTAGCTCATCCTTTGAATGAATTTCGATCGTTTCGGTCAGATCCCCCCTGCTGATCGTTTTCGATGATTGAACAAGACGTTTTAACGGTTTTGTAATCGAACGAACGATAAATAGAATTAAAATTCCGCCTGCCACAATGGAAGCAATCAGCACAATCATTCCTGTTGTCAGCACAGACTTTGAGGCATCCTTAATTTCATCCATATACATTGTGCCGGCTATTTTCCAACCAGTCAGTTCGTTTGTAGTATAGGTCATCTTTTTATCTTCGTTATTAAGAGTATACTGGAGTTCACCGCTGTCATTCGCATACATTTTGGCTACCCAGTCGCCTGAAAGCTTTTCTCCAGCCTTATGGTTCTTGTGAGCGACATAGGTTTTGTTTTTTGTTGCTATGAAAGCATAACCTTCTTTTCCGACCTTGATTTGTTTCATTTGTTCTAACAATTTATCAATGGTAATATCCATGGCGACAACGCCAGATCCGTCCTTCAGCTCCTGTGCAATGGTAATGACCATGCTTCCGTCACTCGCAGCCACGTAAGGATCTGTCACGACAATTTCACCGCCGGCCTTCATCGCATCCTGGTACCAAGGCCGTTGTCTCGGGTCGTATCCTTCCGGCAATTTTTCTTTTGGCGCTTGTACATAAGTGCCGTTATCTGCGCCCCCATAAATTCTGGCTACTCCTTGATTAATAGATACATATTGTGAAAATTTAGCTTTGATCTCTTCTTGATTCGATTTCCCTTTGAATGCGGATCTTTTAAGAGATTCACTGAAAAAGGTGACTGCTTTCGCTTTTTCTCCCAGATCATTTGTAACAGTTGTATTAAATGTATCGACACTGTTTTTCGCATTTCCCATAATTTCCTGATCCAGCTTTCCGCTGGCGCTTCGGTAAGAGCTAAATTCTAATATAAGAATAGGGATAATGAGAATCGCAATAAATGAGACGATTAATTTCTTTGAAATAGACGGTTTCTTCAGCCAATTGATAAAAGTCTTCATGTCACTTGCTCCTTCAGGTTTGATACAGTATATATCGGCTGCTTAAAAAAGTTTTAAAATAAAAAATGGAAGAAGTTCTTTTTGGCTGTCTTCTGCCTTTTTAACTTTCATTGCCCAAGCTCTTTGCATATCTTATAAAAAACAAGGGGGGCTAAACATGATTATTGTATCAGGACAATTGCTCCGTCCCCAGGATATTGAAAATTGGCAGATTGATCAAAATCTGAATCCGCTCTTAAAAGAGATGATTGAGACGCCTGTTCAGTTTGATTATCATTCAATTGCTGAACTGATGTTTGAGCTTAAACTGCGGATGAATATTGTAGCAGCGGCAAAGACGCTGCACAAAAGCGGGGCGAAGTTTGCCACTTTTTTAAAAACATACGGGAATACAACGTATTGGAGGGTTTCACCGGAGGGCGCCTTGGAGCTGAAATACAGAATGCCGCCTTCAAAAGCGATTCGTGACATTGCAGAGAACGGCCCGTTTTATGCGTTTGAATGCGCAACCGCAATCGTTATCATTTATTACTTGGCCTTAATCGATACAATCGGAGAAGATAAATTCAATGCCAGCTTTGACAGAATTATTTTATATGACTGGCATTATGAGAAATTGCCGATCTATACGGAAACAGGACACCACTTTTTCCTTGGAGATTGTTTGTATTTTAAGAATCCTGAATTTGATCCGCAAAAGGCGCAATGGAGAGGCGAAAATGTGATTTTACTGGGGGAAGATAAATATTTTGCCCATGGTCTTGGAATCTTAAACGGAAAGCAAATTATTGATAAGCTGAATTCTTTTAGGAAAAAAGGAGCCTTACAGTCAGCCTACCTTCTGTCTCAGGCGACCAGACTGGATGTTCCGTCTCTTTTCCGCATCGTCCGCTAAAAAGCCCCATCGCCTATTTTCCGGACGATGGGGTTTCAAATGCCTTTCGTTTTCGATAGAAGGGGGCTGTGCCGAAATATTGGTTCGCAGCCCACTCCATTTTTTCAAGGTCATTTCTTGTCACGATTGGATCCTGGCTGCTCCATTTGATAAAGCGGACAAAATAGTAGCCTTTGATAGGAACCATTGTAACTTTTGAGTGAGGCCAGCCTTCAAATACAAACTCAATTTTCCCTCTTTTTTTATAAGAATATTGAAGAATGTTCATATCTGTCACCTCAGTTTATCAAGTTACGTTCGGCAAAGCTCGGTACGTTTACATCCATTGATTGACTATCCCTCATGCAGGCTTTCCTGAAAACAAAGGGTGAGGCGCGTGTCTCTTTCCCTCGCTTTTTATTTCGCATTGTGACAAGCCCTCCGGCTCCGGCTATCGGCGCTTGTTCAGCGATCATGCTTTTGTCATAAAAAACAGCCTATTATCCCATTATTTTGATATAGCATGTCCGGGTACGAGGGCCGTCAAATTCGCAGAAATAAATGCCCTGCCACGTTCCAAGAATGAGCCGGCCGTTTTCCACAATGACATGCTGTGAAGCTCCGACCGTACTCGACTTCATGTGTGCAGCTGTATTGCCCTCCATATGGCGGTCCAGCTCATGTTCCCACGGATATACCTCATCAAACCTTCTGAGCATATCTTTTTTGACGTCCGGATCGGCATTTTCATTAATTGTAATGCCCGCAGTCGTATGCGGACAGTAAATCAGCGCTGCGCCGCTCGTTATACCTGTTTCTTGAAGAAATGCTTCCACCTCCCGGGTGATATCAATCATTTCATCTCGTTTGGTTGTTTTGATTTGCAGTGTTTTCAGCATTTGTTTCTCCTTTCGTTTGTCCGCTCTCATCGCTTAATTCGTTCTGTGTTCTTTTTTTTCCTGTTAAACCGCTCTCATAAACCCGATAAAACAAAAAAACTCCAGTCTAAGGCTGGAGTTTAGCACCATAGATATATTCTTACTTCATACGGCTTTAAGAGTACTGATGTCATATGCTTGTGCGGCTCTGTTTCAATATTTGACAAGACGAGTGCATCTGATGACAATGGCAATCCAGAGTGCCTGAACAACGCCGGTGTTCCTGTCAGATTGGCCGCAATCAGTGCAGTATGGCTCTCGTTTTTCCGAAGATATGCAAAGATTTGCTGATCTTCCGGTAAAATGAGCTCGTATGTCCCGTTAATAAAAACATCATATGTTTGGCGCAGCTTGATCAAGCTTTTGTAAAAATGGTAAACGGATGTTTTATCGTTTTTTTGCGCCTCGGCATTCAGCCATTTGTAATTCTCATTGATTCCGATCCACGGTTTGGCCTCAGAAAATCCGGCGTATGGACCAGCATTCCATTGCATCGGCGTTCGCGAATTGTCTCTTCCCTTTTTCCAGACAATCTTCATCACATCCTCGTGTGATGTGCCTTTCGCTGTTTTTGTTTCATACAGGCGTTTCATCGCGACATCATCATAGTCCTCAATAGATGGAAAAGCCACGTTCGTCATCCCGAGTTCCTGTCCCTGATAAATAAACGGTGTGCCTTTCATGAGAAAATAAACAGCGGAAAGCGCTTTTGCACTTTCTTTCAGGTACACTCCGTCGTCTCCCCACACAGAAACTGAACGGGGCTGGTCGTGATTCTCCATAAACAAAGCATTCCAGCCGATCCCTTCCAGACTGTCCTGCCAGTCAGTTAAAATTCGTTTAAATGCAACGATATCAATACTTTCATTGATCTCTACATCCCACAGGCCGAGATGCTCAAATTGAAAAATCATGCTGAATATGCCGTTTTTTTCTCCAGCCCAATCAGCTGCTTCTTTTGCAGCGACGCCGTTTGCTTCACCAACTGTCATAATCGGATAGCGGGAAAATGTGTTTTCCTTCAGCTCTGTTAACAAATCCATAATGCCGTCAGCATTCATATGATAAGGAAAGGAAGGGACATAGTCCAGCCCCTTTGGATTCGGCATGTCGGGAAGCCCTTCTTTTTTCTTAATATGCGTAATGGCATCCACCCGAAATCCGTCAATTCCTTTATCAAGCCACCAATTGATCATGTCATAAACGGCATTCCTCACCTGTTCATTTTCCCAATTCAAATCAGGCTGTTTTTTATCAAAAAGGTGCAGATAATACTGGCTTGTCTCTTGATCATACTCCCAAGCCGGCCCGCCGAAAATGCTTTCCCAATTGTTGGGCGCTTTTCCGTTTTTGCCGTCTTTCCAAATATACCAGTCGCGCTTTTCCGAGTGTATGGATGAACGGGATTCTATGAACCATGGATGTTCGTCGCTTGTGTGGTTCACAACGAGATCCATAATCAGCTTCATCCCCAGATCATGAATGTCACCAAGCAGTTCATCAAAATCTTCCATGGTGCCAAACTCGCTTAATATGTTTTGATAATCCCGGATATCATAGCCATTATCAGCATTCGGTGAGTCATACAGCGGGCAAATCCATATGACGTCAGCGCCCAGCTCTTTTATGTAAGAAAGCTTGGATCTGATTCCTTGAATATCCCCAATTCCGTCGCCATTTGAATCTTTAAAACTGCGGGGGTAAATTTGGTAAACAACGGCTTCCTTCCACCAAGCCTTTTTCATACAGCCACTCCTTCCCAGTGTACCGGTCTTATATATCCTATGTAGAAAAAAGGCTACACAGCATTGCTTTTTAAGAAATGACTTGATGACATAAAAAACAGCCGTTCGTTCCCCGGCTGTTTTTTATTAAAAATCAGTTTTTTTAATTTCTACAAAACGGATGTGATGATCTTCGGCGTCGAGGATTTTAAATTCACAGCCCTCCGCATGTATCACATCCCCTGCTTTCAGCTCCATTTTTTGCGTTAGAAGCCAGCCTGCAATCGTATCAATTTCTTCATTTTCAATCGCAATGTCGAGAAGGTCATTCACTTCGTCTATTAGCGCTTTTCCATCCATCACATAATGGTGCTCGCCCTTTTTCAGGATGTGCGGTGTTTCATCCTGATCATACTCATCGCGGATTTCCCCGACGATTTCCTCTATAATATCCTCTACAGTGACAAGCCCCGCCGTTCCCCCGTATTCATCTACGAGAATCGCCATGTGAATCCGCTCCTTCTGCATGCGGATTAAAAGCTGCTGAACAGGAATGCTTTCAATGACTCTGATAACGGGCCTCATGATTTGATTCAGCTTTATCGGCTGGCCGAGAAAATAAGCTTTAAACATATCTTTGCTGTTGATGATCCCTAAAATATGATCCTTGTCATCTTTGATGACAGGGTAGCGTGTATACCGTTCATTAATGATGTGATGAATTGCCTCTTCAAGCGACTGCTCCAGAGAGATAACCGCAATTTCTGTCCGCGGAATCATAATCTCTCTCGCTACCCGGTTGTCAAATTCAAAAATCTTATTTACATAGCGGAATTCAGACTGATTGATTTCTCCCTTTTCATAGCTTTCAGAAAGGATCAGCCTTAGTTCCTCTTCGCTGATGACAACCTGATGCTCCTTTACCGAATGAAAGCCAAACAATTTCACAAGAAAACTTGCAGAGCCGTTTAATGCTTTAATAAACGGGTACGTGATTTTATAAAACCAGATCAGCGGCTTTGCAATCCATAAGCTTACAGCTTCAGCTTTTTGAATAGAAACCGTTTTCGGGGCAAGCTCCCCCATCACCACATGCAAAAAAGTGACGATGATAAATGCAACTACAAATGTGACAATGTGGTTAAACGGTTCCGGTATGCCTGTCATTGTAAATAAGGGATGAAGAAAACGTTCAAATGTAGGTTCACCAAGCCACCCAAGGCCGAGGGCTGTAATCGTAATCCCGAGCTGGCAGGCTGATAAATACTCGTCAAGATTGGAGATGATTTTATGTGCGGCTAGTGCTCGGCTGTCACCGCTTTCGATGAGCTGATTGATTTTTGAACCTCTGATTTTGACAATCGCAAATTCCGCTGCAACGAAAACAGCCGTAATGCCAATCAAAACAAAAATGGCGATCAATTGTAAAATAAGCAAAAAAAGCCCTTACCATAAATGGTAAGGGGCCACCTCCTTAACGTTAATTCTCATCACGACCGTTTAAGAAAATCATCACAAAACGAAGTAGTTCAAACAGGGAAACCAGGGCGGCGGCCACATACGTTAAGGCAGCAGCACTCAGCACTTTATTTACCCCATTTTCTTCATTGTTTCGGATGAATCCTTCTGACACAATAATCTGCTTCGCACGTGAACTTGCATTGAATTCGACAGGCAATGTAATCAGCTGGAAAAAGACAGCCGCTGAAAACAGTATGATGCCAAGCCCGATCAAATTCAGGCTGCCGAGAAGCATGCCTCCTAAGAAAAGCAAAGGAGCTACACCGGATGCAAAATTCACGACTGGGAAGATTTTATGTCTCAGCACAAGCGCACCATATGACTCCTGATGCTGCAAGGCATGTCCGACTTCATGGGAAGCTACGGATATGGCGGAAATTGAGCGGCCGTAATAGACCGGCTCAGATAAACGCACCACCCGTCTTGTCGGGTCGTAATGGTCTGTTAAAGTGCCTCTTACCGGTTCGACCGGCACGTCGTAAAGACCGTTTATATCTAAAATCCGTCTTGCCGTTTCTGCCCCTGTACGTCCGCTTGAGGCTTCCACTTTTGAATATTTTTCAAAGTTGCTCTTTACTTTAAATTGTGCCCAAAACGACAATCCCAATGCGGCTATTGTTAAAAATATAAACAGCATTTTTTCATCATCCTTTTTCCATGATCATTTCTCTATTACGATTATTTTAATGAGTTTTCTTTCCCGTGTACAGAAATGCGCTTTTTCTTCCGGCTTGGAGCACACAATCCAATCAGCAAAAAGAACAGGCCTGCTGAAAACAAATAAAAGGCGAAACTGCCGGCCAGTTCTTTCAGAAAATGAAGCCAGGAGAAGCTTCCGGAAAAGTGATTATAGGAATTCAAATCGAAAATAAACAAAATCACCGCGGATGCCGCCAGCTGCGTACCGATTAAAACCACGATCGTTCTTTGAAAGATCGTCATCTTTTTCATCCTTTTTGTTTTAGTTTATGGAGAAATCCGGTTTTATATGTTTTGTACATTTTTTGAAAAACATCACCGGAAGTGGGACATACTGTTAGAAAAAAGCACGGGTGTGATGGAAGCTATGAAAGTGACGAGTGAGGAAAAGGAACAGCTGAGCACAGCAATCGACCGAATGAATGAAGGACTGGACGCGTTTATCCAGCTGTATAATGAATCGGAAATTGATGAACCGCTTATTCAGCTTGATGATGATACAGCCGAGTTAATGAAGCAGGCCCGAGATAAGTACGGCCAGGAAAAGCTAAATGAGAAATTAAATACAATTATTAAACAGATTTTATCCATCTCAGTATCTGAAGAAGGAGAAAAAGAATGAAATCAAATCGGATATTTATTTCATGGCTCAGGTGGCCGTTATTTATCCGAATCGGGGTTATTATTTTATGTCTGATTCTTTTGTTCGGCCAAATCATTTATATACTTGAGCCTAAGCAGTTCACTTCGGTATTCGAAGGCATTTGGTGGGCTGTCGTTACGGTTTCTACAGTCGGTTATGGAGACTATGTGCCGCACACGCCGCTGGGACAGGCAGCCGGAATACTGCTGATTTTGAGCGGAGCAAGCTTTGTCACAGCGTATTTCGCTACGTTATCAGCGGCCGCATTCAGCAGACAGCATCGCTACATTGAAGGAAAAGTTGCTTACAAAGGCCGGGACCACATCATTCTGATCGGGTGGAATGAAAAAACAAACCGGCTTTTGAAGGACCTTCAGCTTGCCGCCCCTTCCAAAACAGTCGTACTAATCGATGAATCCTTAACAGAAGGCCCGCTTATTGAAAACGTTCATTTCATACGCGGGCACGCTGCCGATGATGGGACACTGAAACGGGCCAATATTACTGAAGCGGAATCAGTGATGATTACTGCCGATCAGTATAAAAGTGAAACTGATGCTGATATGCTGTCAGTGCTGACTCTTTTATCTGTTAAAGGTCTTAATCCCCTTGCTTACTGCATCGTCGAGATTTTAACTGACCGTTTTGTCACCAATGCGGAACGGGCAGGCGCAAACCAAATCATCGGAACTTCAGAATTTATCAGCCGGGCGATGCTGCAGCATTACCAAGTCAAGTTACGGCCGTCTAAACAGCAGAACGGAATCAAGCTCACACTTGATCAGCATGTGGAGCTTCTTGCTGTTCCTGACGAACTAAAGGGAGCGGCTTACAAAACCTGTGTTCTCTATTTCCTTGATCACAACACAACAATTATAGGCGTACAAAAAAAGGAGGGGCCGATGCTTTCCCCTCCTCTTACATACAAGGTGCTCGAAACAGATCAATTCCTTGCCATTTAGTGTAACAGAACATCCTCCAATTCTTTCACGAGAGAGGCGCCGATATCCAAAAATGCCGGATCAATTTCCGCGTCCCGCCTTTCCGGTTCGGAAAATTGATTAAACAGTGATTGGAAAGGCCCTCCCTCGGCGTGATCGTCAACATCCGCCTGAAACACCTGTCTCAGCATAAATGGCGTTCCGATCCGGACGGCCGCCCCTCGTTCATCGAGACTGCCCTGTACCGCATTGACGGGAATTCTTAAAAATAAATAGCCGTCTCTATCATCAATTTTATAATCAAAGTAGCCATGATCGTATTCCCAGCCGCCGTTTATCACATAACCGAGCGGCTTCATCACTTGTTCCAGTTCTTGAAGCAGAAAAGACTGCCCATCTATCGCGGAAGGTATTGGTATCATCAGAATGCCCCTTTTTTCACTTATCCTGTCCCGCCGAACAAGACTTCATTCAGAGCGCCTACATGGAAATCGTTGTTTCTTTCGCGCGGCCAACAGAAAAGAAAGCGCATTCAATTAAGAAGTAAACAGCCATTGCCGCTGCAAGCCATACAGCTGAATCCCAAGACACATAAACAACCGTTGCATAGAGTCCTAATTTAGTGAAAAGAGTATGGGTTCGTTTTAAATGCAAAATCCGATGTACCGCATCGGTAAAAAGGGCAAGCGGCAAACCAATGAGAAGAAAGGCGTGGATGAAAAAATGTGACAGCGTGCCGCCAAAGCTTGAAGAAAACTCTGTATACACGGCATCAAAGGAGATAAGGAAACTTAAAATAGCTGCAGAAAAACCGGCAATGATGAGATGTTTAACCAATTGTTTCATGAACATCAGCACCTTTCTGATTTTATAAAAAGCCGACCGGCAAATGCCAGTCAGCTTTCTCACATTAATCTTCCAGACGTTTTTCAAGCTCTGCTTTTTTCTCTTCAAAGCCAGGTTTGCCGAGTAACGCAAACATATTGACTTTATACGCTTCTACACCAGGCTGGTCAAACGGATTGACGCCAAGGAGGTAACCGCTCATCGCGCAGGCTTTTTCGAAGAAATATACAAGGTATCCAAAAGTATATGCATTCAGCTCAGGAATGTTAACGATTAAGTTCGGAACATTTCCGTCTGTATGGGCAAGCATTGTACCTTGGAATGCTTTTTTGTTAACGAAATCAACAGTTTTACCGGCTAAATAGTTCAAGCCGTCAAGATCGTTATCCGCTTCCTCAATTGTCAGTTCATGTTTAGGCTTCTCTACGTTCAGGACCGTTTCGAATAAATCTCTGCGGCCTTCTTGTACATACTGGCCTAAAGAATGAAGGTCTGTTGAATAGTTCGCTGAAGAAGGATAAATGCCCTTCTCATCTTTCCCTTCGCTTTCTCCGAACAGCTGCTTCCACCATTCCGCAAAGTATTGAAGCGCCGGTTCGTAGTTGATGAGCATTTCAATTGTTTTGCCCTTATTATAAAGGACATTGCGAACAACCGCATATTGGTATGCTGGGTTATCTTCCAGTTCAGATGTTGCAAAATCTTTGCTCGCATCCAGGGCGCCTTTCATCATGTCGTCAATGTTGACGCCGCTGACAGCAATCGGCAAGAGACCTACAGCTGTTAAAACTGAATAACGGCCGCCGACATCGTCAGGAATAACGAATGATTCGAAGCCTTCTTCGTTAGAAAGCGTTTTTAATGCGCCGCGCTCTTTATCAGTTGTTGCATAAATCCGCGCTTTCGCTTCTTCTTTACCGTATTTCTCTTCAAGAAGCTTGCGGAAAATACGGAAAGCGATTGCAGGTTCAGTTGTCGTACCTGATTTAGAAATCACATTAATAGAGAAGTCAACATCTTCAAGAAGATCCATGACGTCTCTCATATAAGATGAACTGATGTTGTTCCCGATAAAAATCACTTGCGGATTGCCGCGTTTTGCTTTTGGCAAAGTGTTATAAAACGCGTGATTCAGCGCTTCAATCGCTGCCCGCGCTCCAAGATAAGAACCGCCAATGCCGACAACAAGCAAGACATCAGAGTCAGATTTAATTTTTTCCGCACTTTTTTTGATGCGCGCGAATTCTTCTTTATCATAATGTTCAGGGAGGTCCACCCAGCCTAGAAAATCGCTGCCCGCGCCTGTTTTTTCATGGATATTATGGTGTGCTGTTTTTACAAAGTCCCGCAGATATGTAAGTTCATGTTCGTTGAAGAAAGTCAACGCTTTTGAGTAGTCAAAGCGTACATGCGTCATTGCTTGTCCCTCCATAACGGTATAATGTTTTCATCTTTCACTTTATATGAACTTATCTGTGAAATCAAGTCAAGAAGAAAGGGCGGAATGACTGGATTCCGCCCTTTGAGTTTATAGAGACGCGCGAAGGATGGCAAGCACGTCATCTTTGTTCAATTTTTGGAAGTTGCCGAAGCCGCCGTGTTCCATTTCCTTGGCTGCGATATCAGCAATCAGCTCAAGCTTTTCTTCTCCAATATTGTAATCAGCAAGACGAGAAGGTGCACCGAGGCTTGTCCAGAACGCAGACAGTTTATCGATTCCTTCAAGCGCAATTTCTTTATCTGTTTTGCCTTCAGTATCAATGTCAAACATGTTGAGCATGAGGTTTTTGAAGCGGCCTACATTTGTATCAAGCGTGTATCTCATCCAATTTGGGAACAGTATTGCCAAACCGCCCGCGTGCGGAATATCATATACAGCTGAAACAGCGTGTTCCATTGTATGAGAAGCCCAGTCACCGAAGTATCCCATTTGGAGCGTGCCGTTTAAAGCAATAGTACCAGCATACAAAATCGTTTCACGAAGTTCGTAGTTTTCCAGATCTTCAAGAAGCTTAGGAGCTGTTTCGATGACCGTCTGCAAAACAGCAAAGCACATTCTATCCTGAAGCGGCGTGTTTTCAACATTGTGGAAGTATTGTTCGAATACGTGGCTCATCATGTCAACCATGCCGTATACTGTTTGATTTTCTGGAACGGTGAACGTATTTTCAGGGTCTAAAATAGAGAAACGCGGATGAGTGACATTGCTGCCCCATACAAATTTCTCGTTTGTTTCCCAGTTTGTAATCACGGAATCAGGGTTCATTTCAGAGCCTGTCGCAGCAAGCGTTAAAACAGTGCCAAACGGCAGCGCATCCTCCGCTGTTACTTTTTTGCTGAAAATATCCCAAGCGTCGCCATCGTATTTGACGCCAGCTGCGATTGCCTTTGTACAGTCAATCACACTGCCTCCGCCGACAGCAAGCAGAAAATCAATGTTATGCTCTCTGCAAAGTCCTATGCCTTTTTCCACTGTCGCAAGACGCGGGTTCGGCTCTACACCTGACAGCTCATGAACAACAGCGCCCTCTTCTTTTAAAATGCCTGTGACTTGATCATAAAGGCCGTTGCGTTTAATGCTGCCGCCCCCGTAAACAAGCAGTACATTCTTGCCGTATCGTTTGAATTCTTTTCTTAATTGTTCAAGCTGACCTTTTCCAAAAATCAGCTTTGTCGGATTATAATAAGTGAAATTTTCCATAGTAAAACCTCCAAATGATGCTGGTAAAAAACAGATTTTCCATTGTAACATAAGTTGACAAAAAAGAAAAAGGGAAGTAGCCAAACGGCTATTTCCCCTTTTTTTATAGTGATGCTTTCAAAATTGACAGCACATCTTCTTTGTTGAGTGATTTAAATTGGCCGAATGTACCGTTAGCCATTGCCTTGTCAGCGATTGTGTCAAGCTGCTCATCATTAATATCATAATCAGCAAGACGGTTCGGAGCGCCAAGACTTGTCCAGAATGCGGACAGCTTATCGATACCTTCAAGGGCAATTTCTTCATCCGTTTTACCTGCTTCTTCAACATCAAACACGCGAACTGCAAGCTGTTTCATGCGGGCAGGGTTTTCAGACAATGTGTGTCTCATCCAATTCGGGAACAGAATCGCCAGTCCGCCGGCATGCGGAATATCATAAACGGCTGATACTGCATGTTCAATATTATGAGTAGCCCAATCCCCTCTTGCCCCCATAGAAAGCATGCCGTTTAATGCGATTGTTCCTGTGTACAGGATCGTCTCACGCAATTCGTAATTTTCGAGATCATTGATCAGCTTAGGCGCTGTTTCAATGACTGTACGCAAAAGTGATTCACACATGCGGTCCTGATACGGCGTGTTTGATACATGATGGAAGTATTGTTCGAATACGTGGCTCATCATGTCAACCATCCCGTAGATCGTGTGGTTTTTAGGTACGGTGAATGTATTCACCGGATCAAGAATCGAAAATTTAGGGAATACGAGCGGGCTGCCCCAGCCGTATTTTTCTTTTGTTTCCCAGTTTGTAATAACAGATCCTGAGTTCATTTCTGAACCAGTTGCAGCGAGAGTCAATACCGTTCCGAATGGCAAAGCATCTTTTGGCTGATGCTTTTTCGTAACGATATCCCACGCATCACCATCATACTTCGCTCCTGCGGCAATCGCTTTTGTACAGTCGATTACGCTACCGCCTCCGACAGCCAGCAAGAAATCAATGTTTTGTTCTTTACAGATGGCAACACCTTTATTAACAGTCGACACACGAGGATTCGGTTCCACACCTGCTAATTCGTGCACGGTCGCTCCGGCTTTATTCAGCTGTTCAATCACTTGATCATACAGGCCGCTGCGTTTAATGCTGCCGCCTCCGTACACAAGCAATACGTTTTTTCCGTAAGGTTTGAGTTCCTCCGGAAGTCTTTCCACTTCGCCGCGCCCGAAAATTAATTTGGTCGGATTCCAGTATGTAAAGTTTTGCATGACATCTCCTCCTTAGATTTTTTATTATGCAGAATGTCCTCACCACATGTAAAGCAATCAGCTCTCACCGATCAGCATACCAGATGGTTTTATTTTGCAAGATGCTGGGAAAGAAGCTGATATAAGCGAGGGCAGGCCAGCTTCCCTCATATGGAGAATGCATGTATAGATTCTCCAATATGTCACAATCTATAACTGTTTTAATAATTCATGGAGGAGGTTGCAAAACATGAGTACCATTCAAAGAATTTGTCTTGTATTAACCATCATTGGCGCCATTAACTGGGGACTGATCGGATTTTTCCAATTTGACTTAGTAGCGGCTATCTTCGGCGGCCAAGGGTCAGCTCTTTCCCGAATCATTTACGGACTTGTCGGAATCGCCGGCTTAATCAACCTCGGTCTGCTATTTAAGCCAAACGAGGAAAGATCACGTGAAGAAGCAGCAAATCCTGAAATGCGATAGGATATCAATCACGCTGAAATAGGATTTTGCATGAAATCAAAAGCACCGAACATTCCTGTCCGGTGCTTTTTTCATGCTTATTTTTTGATAAGGTCTTTGCGGTTGGACATTTCGATCCACTCTTCAAGCTTATCTTTTAATGTGTTGAAACCTTGTGGTGTAGAAGCTTCTTCGCTTACTTGAGCAGCTTTAGGTTTTCTTGGTTTGCTTTCTTTTTTCTCAGGCGCAGCTTGTGTCGCACGAATTGAAAGGCTGATTTTGCCTTTTTCTTCATCAACAGCAAGTACTTTTACTTGTACTTCGTCGCCAACTGAAAGGTGCTCGTTGATATCTTTTACGAAACCGTGAGTCACTTCAGAAATGTGTACTAAACCTTGAGTTTCTTCATCTAATGCAACAAACGCACCATACGCTTGTAATCCTGTAACTTTACCAGTGTAAACACTGCCCACTTCAAATTTTGCTGCCATTCATAACAACTCCTAAGTTAAATTAAATATCTGTTTATACGCAATTTAAAATTATATCACACATGTCTTATTTCCGCAAAGAAAACTTTTTTATAAAAAATCAGGTTTATGCACAGCAAAAAGGGGGTAAACTGAAAATACCAAAGGCTTTCTAGTATTCCCCCCTTTTATTGGATGCGAACAAAAGGTTCGTATCTTTTTTTATGTTGTTTTGTGCAGGAAGCGTTTTATTCTGACTAACGCTTCTTGAAGCTGTTCAATCGAGGTTGCGTATGAACAACGGATATATCCCTCACCGCTCGGACCAAACACACTTCCAGGAACAACGGCCACTTTTTCCTGCGTCAGTAGCTCCTCGGCAAACTGTTCTGAACTCATTCCCGTGCTTTTAATAGATGGAAAAGCATAGAAAGCGCCGCCCGGATGATGACAGCTGAGACCGATTTCATTGAGCGATTCTACAAACAGATTCCGTCTTCTTCGATAGCTTTTTTTCATTTTTTCTACGTCTTCCATGCCGTTCTTCAGGCCTTCAAGGGCGGCAAACTGCGCCATTGCAGGCGCGCACATCATCGCATACTGATGAATTTTAAGCATGGCATCCCGAAGCAAGGATGGTGCCGCGGCAAAACCGAGCCTCCAGCCCGTCATTGCAAATGCTTTTGAAAAGCCTGAGATGACTACCGTCCGTTCCTTCATTCCCGGTAATGCCGCTATACTTGTAAATTCCTCATCATATGTCAGCTCCGCGTAGATCTCGTCGGCTAAGACGATGACATCATGTTTTTTGGCAAACTCAGCAATCTCATTCAGCTCTTCCTTCGAATAAACCGAACCTGTCGGATTCGATGGTGAGCAGATGAGAATGGCCTTTGTTTTTTCAGTGACTGCCGCTTCAAAATCAGCAGCCGTTGCTTTAAATCCTTTGTCTGCCGTTGTATGAACGTGAACCGGGATACCGCCTGCCAAAGAAACAAGCGCATCGTACGCCACAAAACACGGCTCAGGAATGATGACTTCCTCACCTGGATTCACAATGGCGCGGATCGCAATATCCAAAGCCTGACTTGCCCCCACTGTCACAATCAGCTCATTATCTGGCGAGTAGCTAAGATCAAACCTGTTGCTCAAATAACGGCTGATTTCCTCCCGCAATGAGTATAAACCCGCATTGGCCGTGTATGACGTATATCCTTGTTCAAGAGAGAGAATGCTTGCTTCGCGGACATTCCACGCGGTAACAAAATCAGGCTCGCCGACGCCTAAAGAAATGACGCCTTCCATCGTTGCCGCCAAATCAAAGAATTTGCGGATGCCGGATGGCTTTATTTGTTGTACATAGTCTGATAAATACGAAGTCATTTACGGTGACACCACGATTCTTTTGTCGTCGTCTCCTGTTTCAAACACTTTGCCGTCATGCTTGTATTTTTTCAGGATAAAATGGGTTGTCGTAGATACAACTGAATCAAGCGTTGAGAGTTTATCCGAAACAAAACGCGCTACGTCAGACATCGAATTGCCGCGAATCACGACAGACAAATCGTATACGCCTGACATCAGGTAAACTGATTCAACCTCTTGGAATCGGTAAATCCGTTCCGCCACTTCATCAAAACCGACGCCCCGCTTCGGCGTTACTTTGACGTCAATCATGGCCGTAACGCCCTCATGTCCGTCGACTTTTCGCCAGTCAATCATAGCGGAATAATCGATAATAACCTTTTCTTTCTCCAGTTTGTCAATAATTGTTTTCACTTCATTTACAGGGATGCCCGCCATCTTTGCGATTGTTTCTAAATCGGCGCGGCTGTTTTCGTCTAAAATTTCTAATATTTCTGTTTCTTTTTCTGTCAATTTCATTTGATTCACACCTTTGCAATGTCAAGAAATCTCATGACATTATATCACGTTTTTTGACGAATGCTAAGAAAAAACGAGGAGAAACTTCCGCTAGAATTGACAATTTCAGGGCATAATACAACCATCAAAAAAAGGGAGTGACACAGAATGGAGGCGGTTTCACCAATAAGGCGGTTTACGGTCGATGGAGTCAATGTATACTACGAACATTATCAAAATCCCGGCAGGCAAACGCTGGTCTGCGTACACGGTTTTTTATCATCTGCATTCAGCTTCAGAAAAGTAATTCCTCTCCTTCGGGACAAGTACGACATCATCGCGCTTGATTTGCCTCCTTTCGGCCAATCTGAAAAATCAAGAACGTTTATCTATACCTATCAAAACCTTGCTAAGCTTGTCATTGGGATTTTGGAGCACTTGCAAGTGAAACAGGCTGTGCTTGTCGGGCATTCTATGGGCGGGCAGATATCGCTGTCTGCTGCTCTCCAAAAACCTGAGCTTTTTTCAAAGGTTGTGCTGCTTTGCAGTTCAGGGTATTTAAAACGTTCACACCCGACGATTATTTTCGGGACCCATATCCCGTATTTTCATCTTTACATCAAACGCTGGCTCTCGAAAGAAGGCGTGATGAAAAATTTATTAAATGTGGTGCATGACAAATCGCTGATTGATGAGGAGATGATTGACGGCTATGGCAGACCGTTTCAGGACGAGCAGATTTTCAAAGCCATGACAAGGTTTATCCGCCACAGAGAAGGAGATTTAGAACCCGAGCAATTGAAGAAAATGAACAAGCCTGCTCTATTGATTTGGGGCGAGGAGGATCGAATTGTCCCAATGGAGATCGGTAAACGGCTACACGCAGATTTGCCTAATTCCGTGCTGTACTCACTTGGCCAGACCGGACATCTGGTGCCTGAAGAACGGCCTGAACTTGTTTCTGAACACATTGCTCATTTTATCAATTAAAAAAACCGGTGCTGAACCGGTTTTTTAAGGCGTGCAGGAGCTGCTGTTTTTAATGAATAAAAGCTGACCTGCCACTTCCCGGCAGCTGGCGATCGGCAGCGTTTGTTCAAAAGAAGTTTCAAATATTTGCTGAATGCTTTTCGCCAGCAAGTCGGGATCGTTTTCATCATAGACTGCCTGCACGACATCAACAGCCTCCGTTTCGTAAAACTCTTCTCCATATTTAAACGGGTCCCATTTGGCAATAATCTTAATCATTTCCCTGACCGCTTGACTTTCTTCCATATTCATCACCGCTTATAATAAAATTTGCAGTTCTATCTTATCATAGTGAAGCTTAGAAGAATAAACATACATGAGGGGGTAACAGAATGAACTTTGATAAACGAGAAGAACGCCTTGGCACCCAATCGGTCAAATGGGACAAAACAGGCGAATTATTTGGCGTGACAGACGCCCTCCCGATGTGGGTGGCAGATATGGATTTTCGCGCCCCGGAAGCGATAACTGAAGCGTTAAAAGAGCGTCTTGACCACGGTATTTTTGGTTATACAACTCCAGATCAAAAAACGAAGGATGCTGTGTGCGGATGGATGCAAAACAGGCACGGCTGGAAGGTAAATCCGGAAAGCATCACATTCAGCCCCGGCGTTGTAACAGCTTTGAGCATGGCGGTACAAGCTTTTACGGAGCCTGGCGATCAAGTAGTTGTTCAGCCTCCAGTTTATACGCCTTTTTACCATATGGTGGAGAAAAACGGCCGGCACATTTTACATAATCCGCTGCTAGAAAAAGACGGCGCATATGCAATGGATTTTGAAGATTTGGAGACGAAGCTTCGTGACCCAAGCGTTACATTGTTTATTTTATGCAATCCTCATAACCCTTCTGGGCGTTCATGGGGCCGGGAAGATTTACTGAAGCTAGGCGAATTGTGCCTTGAGCATGGCGTCACAGTTGTATCGGATGAAATCCATTCCGATTTAATGCTGTACGGACATAAACACACGCCGTTCGCTTCGCTCTCTGACGATTTCGCTGATATTTCCGTGACATGTGCTGCTCCAAGCAAAACATTTAATATCGCCGGATTGCAGGCTTCAGCGATCATTATTCCGGATCGCCTGAAGCGCGCCAAGTTTTCCGCAAGCCTTCAGCGAAATGGTTTAGGCGGACTGAACGCGTTTGCCGTCACTGCAATCGAAGCCGCGTATTCAAAAGGCGGACCGTGGCTTGATGAATTGATCACTTACATTGAGAAAAACATGAACGAAGCGGAAGCCTTTTTGAGCACCGAGCTGCCAAAGGTCAAAATGATGAAGCCGGATGCATCATACTTGATTTGGCTCGACTTCAGCGCTTACGGCTTGTCCGATGCAGAGCTTCAGCAAAGAATGCTAAAAAAAGGAAAAGTTATTTTAGAGCCCGGGACGAAATACGGGCCTGGCGGAGAAGGATTTATGCGCCTGAACGCGGGATGCTCTCTTGCAACCCTGCAGGACGGTCTGCGCCGCATCAAAGCCGCATTATCGTAAATATAGCTGTAAACGCCTTTACGTCTTCACTTGTAAAGGCGTTCTTAATAAAGGAATTTTATATTTTACTTCTAATATTTAGTGTTATAATAGATTCATATTTTATACGAAAGGATTTCACACGAATGGAAATTCTAAAAGACTATCTTCTGCACATCTGCTTTATTTTGTTTCCTATTCTTCTTTACCAAGTGTTTTGGCTTGGAAAACCTGCGATTCTTGTGCCAAAAATAAACAGCGGTTTGGTCACGCTCTTCGCCTGCGGCGCCTCCGTTTTATGCATTATTTTCCCGATTCATGAAATGGACTACATACAATACGGCCTTCAGATGATTCCCGTTATCATTTGTTTATTTTACATTAGTACCGCTTCCGGACTTACAGTCGCCGCATCTGTCCTATGTTTTGAACTGCTTTTTTACGAACCTTCCGCAATGTTTGTTTTCACTTTGCTGCCTTTTCTTATCATTATCCCAATCTTATTTCAGAAAAAATGGCCATTCATGTCCAAAGCGAAAAAACTGCTGCTGTCTTTATTGATCAGCTGCGTGGAGATTTTCCTATTTTTCGCCTCAAGCTGGATCCTTTCCGCCTTGAATATTTTAAATTTTCAAAAATCAGGAATTTTCGTTTGCGAGGCGGCAGTCTCAGGGCTTTTCCGCTCCATTGTTCTTCTATTAAGCATCTATATTATCGAAAGCATCGCCGAAAATATCGCCCTGCGCTCACAGCTTATCCATTCTGAAAAAATGACGATTGTGAGTGAACTGGCAGCGAGCGTCGCCCATGAGGTCAGGAATCCGCTGACAGTTGTCCGCGGGTTTGTCCAGCTGCTTTTTAATGATGAAACCCTACAAAACAAGTCGAGTGCAGATTACAAAAAGCTTGTACTGTCAGAGCTTGACCGGGCGCAAGGCATTATTACAAACTATCTCGATATGGCCAAACAGCAATTATACGAAAAAGAGGTTTTTGACCTATCAGCCCTTATCAAAGAGACAAGCTCCCTTATGGTGTCGTACGCCAATTACAAGTCAGTAACCGTCGAGGCTGAAACAGAACCGGACCTTTTGATATACGGAGACGCAACAAAGCTGAAGCAGGCTGTCATCAACCTGATGAAAAACAGTATTGAAGCGGTTCCTCACGGGAAGGGTGTGATCCACATATCAGCCAAAAGAAACGGCCATACGATCATGATTAACATCACAGACAATGGGGTCGGGATGACAGACCATCAAATGCAAAAACTCGGCGAACCTTATTATTCCTTAAAAACGAACGGAACGGGACTCGGCCTCACCGTAACCTTTTCCATTATTGAACATCATCACGGGACCATTTCATTTAACAGCAGCTTCCAAAAAGGCACTACGGTGACCATTAAGCTTCCCGCTGATCTTCCTCACTAGCAAATCGATTGGAACTTTAATAGAATGAATGCGAGGTGATGACAGATGAGCACGTTTGAGACAGGCTCTATCGTTAAAGGATTTTACAAAACAGGTGTATACATAGGAGAAATCACGGCTTGCAGGCCGCAGCACTATTTAGTGAAAGTGAAAGCGGTTCTTACCCATCCCTCTCAAGGAGACCTTCATCATCCAAAACAGGCGGATGTGCCATTTTTTCATGAGAGAAAAGCGCTCGCATATGGTGAACAGACCAATATCCCCCACCATATGGTGAAGCCTTATGACGGTGAAGTGCCGGATTATACCGAATCTCTGCGGGAGGCGACAGTACAGCTGAGAGCCAAATTGAATGAGGATGGTTCGGAGTGGGCAAAGCGCTCCCTTCATAATCTGGACATTTTAGAAAAAGAATATTTTAACCGGCCATAACCCAGTCTGACAAAAGATTGGGTTTTTCACGTCGCGCGCTTGAACAGTTCGGTTAAATCGATTCTTTCGCCGATTGTGGGCGGTTTCGGCTTTTCGAGATACTGCTTATCCTGCTCAACAAGCTTAAAAAGTTTATATGCTGTGAGAGCATCATCAAGCGCTTTATGATGGGTGCCGGTTCCGGAATCTCCATACTCTTCGGCAGCTTTCCATAAACCCGTCAATGTCCGGTCTCCAAAAAAGTTTTTGTATTCAAGCGATAAATCTCTCATTTCTCCCTTAAACGGGAAAGGGATATGGTTAAACATACAGTTTTGCTTCAGCACTTTCATATCCATGTTTCCCCACGTAATAATTGTGCTGTTTTTCTCAGGATCCAGCTCGTTTAGTTTACGGATGAAATCCTCGAATCTCATTCCTTCGTCTACCTGTTTTTGGGTTATTTTTAAAAATGATTTGCAGCGTTTCGTAAGCTTCGGGAACTTTTTCGGTCTAACATAGCTAGAAAACGTCTCAACCACTTCATCATCAATCGACTTTACAATTCCGGCTTCAATGATTTCCGGGAAGAAGTTTTGAGGACTGTACTTTCCATCAGGCATTGTAAATTCGAAATCAATAATGAGTAAGCTGTTTGTCGTCACCTTTTTACACCTGCCTTTCCTCCGATCAGAAAATGCTATCTTTATAGTATATCAATTCCCCTTCTCGACATTTCTTCATTTTCTAAAAATAATGAATTTTCCCAGCCGCTTCGTTTCTTTTAAATTGTGAATCGTTTCTTTATAATTAGTAAGGAACCCGAAATAATAAGAAGGTGATGTTATTTCTATCCGTAAGAAAAACTTTGTCATTGTGTGGCTGGCGAACTTTTTTGTCTCCGCTAGCACAACGATGATCGTTCCTTTTCTCTCCTTATACATTGAGACGCTCAGCTCTTTTTCAAACGGCTTTGTGCAAAGGTGGAGCGGCTATGTGTTCGGCATTACATTTCTCATGGCGTTTTTGGTATCCCCGTTTTGGGGACGGTTCGGAGACAAACGCGGATACAAGAAAATCCTTATGGCAACCGGAACGGGCATTGCCCTCAGCATTTTCTTCATGGGCTTTGTTACATCGGTGTACCAATTGTTTTTTCTGCGTATGGCAATGGGTCTTGTAACCGGATTCATCCCGACTTCTCTTGCGATGATTTCGGCACAGACTCCGAAGAGCTCAGCCGGCAAAACACTTGGCACGCTGCAAATGGGGCAAGTGTCCGGAAGCTTGTTCGGCCCGCTTTTGGGAGGCATGCTTGCTGATCGTTTCGGCTTTACGTATACCTTTTTTATCACATCCTTTGTGATTTTCTCGTCTGTTCTTCTCGTGTTATTTGGTGTCAAAGAAAAGCCTCTTGCAGAGAAAACAGCCAAACGTACGTCTTACTCGAGAAAAGAAGTGCTCTCCTATATTTTTCACCAGCCCGCACTGTGGGTCATGATGCTGTTAACCATGCTGATTCAAACAGGCAATTTCAGTATCCAGCCTCTGCTCGCTTTATATGTAAATGAGCTGCACGGACCTGTCAATCTTGCCTTTTTCTCCGGCATGGCATTTTCAGCAACGGGGCTCGGAAGTTTGCTGCTGGCTAGAAAATGGGGTGATCTGGGCGACCGCTACGGCCATCGCCGCATTTTAATCGGACTTTTGCTCGCCGCCTCTTTCTTTTTTATTCCGCAGGCGCTCGCGTCCTCACTCAGCGTGCTCCTTGTTTTCAGATTTTTATTCGGAATGGCGATGGGCGGTTTGCTGCCATGCATTACGGCAGCGATCCGCGTTCAGGCTCCCGGCAGCATTCAAGGTGAAGTTCTCGGCTACAATGTCAGCTTTCGCTTTTTAGGAAACGTGCTTGGGCCTCTGCTCGGCGGAATCATATCGAGCCATTTTACCATTTCGGCCACCTTTTACGTCACGGCGTTTCTCTTTTTCGCCGGCGCCTGCATGCTTTGGATCATGCAGAAACTTCGGAAAGATTCTTATGCCAAAGCAAGCTGATTCCGAGAAAAAACTGAGGAATCTTCTAAATTTAACCTTCTCGTAATCTCAAAAGAATGGTACGATATGGCTAGAATTTAGGAGAAAAGAGAGTGACCATGTTACGAAAAATAATCGGATGGATTTTGCTCCTTTGCATAATCCCATTGTTTGCATTTACAGTTATCGCTTCCGGAAAAGAAGTAAAACAAATGAAGTCCCTGGATCAGGTGCTTGATAAAAATATTGATCTGAAAGATATCAGCCTTGTTCAGAACAGCTACATGTATGACAGGGACGGCTCCCTTGTCTCGGAAATCGTTAGCGACCACGAAAACCGTGTGCTCGTTCCATTTAACAAGATTCCCGAGGAAGTCAAACAGATTTTCTTAACATCTGAGGACCGCCATTTTTACGAGCATAAAGGCTTTGACTTTATGGGAATGGTGCGGGCTACTGCTTCTAACGTAAAAGACAAGAAAATTGACCAGGGTGCCAGCACCATCACACAGCAGCTTTCAAGAAACTTGTATTTGAGCCACGAACGCTCCTTCAGCCGCAAGCTGACAGAGCTCGCGTATTCCTATCAGCTGGAGAAAAAATATACGAAAAATGAAATTCTTGAAGCTTACTTAAATACCATTTATTTCAACAACGGTGTTTACGGCGTCGGTTCAGCAGCTCAATTCTATTTCAGCAAACCGCTGAAATCTCTCACAGTGGGAGAAATGGCTTTTATCTGTGCTATACCTAATAACCCTACATTATATGATCCTCTCAAGCATTTTGACTACACGAAAAGCCGTCAAGAACGTTTGCTTAAAGGGCTAAAAGATGCCGGGGTCATTACGGACAAAGAGCTGAAAAAAGCCGTAAAACAAAAAATCAAACTGGATGTTGAAAAAAGAGAAGACAAATATCCTGACTACGTTTCCTACGTCAATGATGAATTCACTCAGCTGGTGTCTGAATCAGAAGGCTTTGATAAACGCCTTCAAAAAGCATCAGGAAAACAAAAAGAAAAGATCGAGAACGAGCTGTCCGCAAGAGTCAGCACGCTGATGAAAGACGGCGTGAAAATTTATACTGCGCTTGATCCGTACATGCAAAATCAAGTTGTGGCACAAATGAATTCCAAGCTCCCATATGCGGACGTACAGGGCGGAGCGGCTGTGATTAATCACCAGACGCATCAAATCATCGCTCTATCCGGTGGGAAAAACTATCAAAAATATGACTTTAACCGCGCCTACCAGGCGTACAGGCAGCCGGGTTCATCCATTAAGCCGCTTCTTGATTACGGCCCTTATATTGAACAAACCGGCGCGACAACAAGCAGCACCATTGATGCCAGCAAGTTTTGCAGCAAAGACTACTGTCCGCAAAACTACAATAACCGCACTTACGGCACAGTGACGCTTGATACGGCGTTTAAAAATTCATATAATACCCCAGCTATTAGAATGCTCGACCGCGTCGGCATCCAAAAGGCATTCAGTTATATTGAGCCGTATCATTTTGCCAAACTTGTCGACAGCGACTATCTTCTTCCGGCGGCGCTTGGCGGATTTACAAACGGCATGACGCCTCTTGAGATGACAAAGGCTTATACGACATTCGGCAACAGCGGAAGCTATACGCCGAGCCATGCGATTACAAAGGTGACAGACCTTAAAGGAAAAACGCTTTATAAATGGAATGATAAAGCGACTCAAATATTCAGCGTCCGCACGAACATGCAGCTGAAAAAACTGATGTCTTCCGTTGTGAAAAGCGGAACAGGGAAAAAAGCATATTTCAATGCGCCTTACATCGGCGGTAAAACCGGAACATCAAATGATTATCACGATATGTGGTTTGTCGGCCTGACTGATACGTATACAATGGGTGTCTGGGTCGGAAAGGATACACCGACCAGCGTTGAATATCTTCACAGCATCAGCCCTCAGCTTTCCATCTGGAAAGGAACGCTGCAAGCGGCTTATTAAAGGATCGGAGGGGATATGGGGTGACTTCAGAACAAATTCCAAATCGCGTTTTGCTGTTTGACGGTGTCTGCAATTTATGCAATGGCGCCGTGCAATTTATCATTAAACGTGATCCGGACGGATTGATTTCTTTCACATCGCTGCAGTCGGAAACAGGGCAGAGCCTGCTGAAAAAAAGCGGGCTCCCGACTGATCAGTTTGACAGCTTTGTCTTTATTGAAGACGGCCAAGTGCACACAAAGTCAACTGCAGCCATTAAGGTTTTCAGGCATCTGCGAGGCCCATGGCGGCTCTTCGTCCTGTTTTTCGCAGTGCCGAAGCCTGTCAGAGATATGGTCTATTCTTTCATTGCCAACAACCGCTATAAGTGGTTTGGCAAAAAAAATGAATGTATGCTCCCCTCCCCTTCTATTAAAAAAAGATTTTTACCGTAAATAAAAAATGGCTAGGAAGCTAGCCATCACAGATTGTTGACAAAATCCTAAAACGGCTTCGTTTTAGGATTTTGTCATCTTTTCAGCATGATTGAAAACTTTTGAAGTCGATGAAGAGCGAGCATTGGATGTGAAACGGCATAAACCAGAGAATGTAGCCGCCGTTTTATTGCGTATAGAGCACGAAGCGCAAATCTGACCACCAAACGCTGAAATGGCTAGCTTACACAGGTAAGCTAGCCATTATGCTATTATAAAGCTTGATAAATATGAACAGAATACCGATAACAAAGGTAAACCAAAACAGCAGTTCCAATAGAATGAACCCGACTAATGACATGAGAGAAAGCGTCGAATAAATCCGGTATACGGTAAACACAAAGTAAGCGAGCGTGACAACCGCAAACCAGATCACAATCCAAATGACATTTTGCAAGAGCACAAAGGATAAAATCCCGCCGCCCAAATAAATCATGGAACCCATTCTGAGTTTTTTCAGGTTGTTCCCTTCCGGATCATTAGCAAAAAACAGCAATGACAGCTCGGTCACGGTATTTGCAATCAATTTCAGAGCGGACAGAACCATAAAATATAAAAGTGCAAAGGCAGCAAATAACGCAAGCCTGATTCCTTTCTCTGAAAAATAATCGAGCATTCCATCATACATTCCAAATGAAGACAGCATCTTCAACGCATAAAGTGAAGTTGAGATGGATAAGGACGAACTAAAAAGCAGGATCGCAATCAGCGGAAAATATCCTGTCAAATAAGTATTTTTCATATAAAAAAGTCCCTTTCTATAATCTACCTCATTTATTATGGAGGACTTAAAACACATTGACAAGATAAATTATTCCATTTTTTCTCCTTTTTACGAATTACGGTCCCAAATCTTCACAAAGCAGCATTTTGAGAGTAAAGTAGTACGC
Source organism: Bacillus sp. JZ39 (assembly GCF_053903145.1). Classification (NCBI taxonomy): domain Bacteria; kingdom Bacillati; phylum Bacillota; class Bacilli; order Caryophanales; family Bacillaceae; genus Bacillus; species Bacillus sp. JZ39. The sequence goes on from NZ_CP096389.1 coordinate 3,022,285, forward strand.
AGGAATCATAAAACGTAAGGAAGTTTTATATGAAAAAAACATTAAAACTGCAAACCAGACTCACCATATTTGTTTGTATCGTTGTATTAATCGCATTGCTCATTACGTTTTTTACAGTCGGTGCCCAAACCACTAAACGAATTAGAGATCAGGAAAAGGCCACTGCGCTGCAGACTGCTGAAATGGTAGCTGAGGCGCCGATGACAGCCGCTGCTTTAGAAAACGGAAAAAAACAAAAGGAACTGCAGAGCTACACAAAGCGGGTTCAGAAAATCACCGGCACGGAATTTGTTGTCGTCATGGATATGAACGGTATCCGCAAAACTCATCCTGACCCGAGCAAAATCGGGAAAAAATTCAGGGGCGGTGATGAGTCCGAGGTATTAAAAGGGCATGTCCATATCAGCACAGCCTCTGGCACGCTCGGGAAATCGCAGAGAGCGTTCGTCCCTGTCTACGCAGGGAATGGAAAACAGGTCGGTGCAGTCGCGGTCGGCATCACCGTAAATGAAATTGATGAAGTGATCAGCCATAGCTTACGGCCGCTTTACTTTATTATTTGCGTCAGCATCTTCGTCGGTGTGATCGGAGCTGTTATCGTCGCCCGTACGGTGAAAAATATCATGTACGGACTTGAACCTTATGAAATTGCGACTCTGCTTGAAGAACGGAGCGCGATGCTGGAATCGACGAAGGAAGGAATACTCGCTGTCGATGAACATGGCAAAATTAAACTTGCCAACGCGGAAGCAAAGCGTCTATTCGTCAAAATGGGCATCAACACAAATCCCATTGATCAGGATGTAGATGACATCTTGCCGAAAAGCCGCTTGAAAAAGGTCATTGAGACAAAAAAACCTCTTCAAGACAGAGACGTCCGCATTAACGGGCTGGAGCTTGTGTTTAATGAAGTTCCTATCCAGCTGAAAGGACAAACTGTCGGAGCGATTGCAACATTCCGCGACAAGACCGAGGTAAAACATTTAGCTGAACAGCTTTCCGGTGTTAAAATGTATGCAAACGCACTGAGAGCGCAGTCTCATGAATTTATGAACAAACTGCATGTGATATTAGGTCTCGTCCAGCTGAAAGAGTATGATGATCTTGGAGATTATATTAAAGATATAGCCATACAGCAAAAATCAGAAACAAGTGAAATTATAAATGATGTCAAAAGCTCCGTACTGGCCGGTTTTCTGCTTGGAAAGCAAAGCTTTATACGTGAGCAGGGCGCAAATCTTGATATTGAATGCAACGGTGTCATCCCGAACGCGGCAGACCCTTCTGTCATCCATGAACTTATTACAATCATCGGAAATCTCATCAACAATGGCTTAGACGCTGTTGCCGATATGCCGAAAAAACAAATCACCATGTCCATGCGCTTCCATAACAGCATACTTGATATTGAAATTACCGATACTGGAGCAGGCATGTCTGAAGAAGACCAAGCCAAAGTATTTGAACAAGGCTATTCAACAAAGGGCAAAAACCGGGGATTCGGCCTTTATTTCACACAGCAAAGCATCGAAAATTTAAAAGGCCAAATGATCCTCACAAGCGAAAAGAATGAAGGAACGACATTCAGTATTCGCATCCCGTACGAACCGAAGGAGGAAAATCATGATTAATGTACTAATAGTTGAAGATGACCCCATGGTGGGTGAATTAAATAAACGATACTTAAGCCAAATAGATGGCTTTCAGCTGAAAGGCATCGCTTCTTCCTTTCAAAGCGCTCTGCATATTTTAGGCGAGCATCATATCGACCTCATTTTGCTTGATATTTATATGCCGGGAAAAAACGGGCTGGAACTGCTGACGGAATTGAGAGCCCAAAATGAAGCGGTTGACGTGATTGTCATCTCAGCGGCCAGCGAGCTTGACGTGATCAAGAAAACACTTCGGTACGGAGCTGTTGATTATTTAATCAAACCGTTTGAATTTGAACGATTCCAAACGGCTCTGTCTGATTACAGACGAAAACAAAAGGTGTATTCAACCCATCGCAACATGAGCCAAAAAGAACTGGACGCCGAGCTTTTTCAAAAGAAAGAAGCAACAGAAAAAGTGCAGCTTCCTAAAGGCCTGACAAAAAGCACGCTGAAGCTGATCTGGTCCAGTATCCAGTCATTTGAAAATGAATCTTTTACGACAGAAGACTTGGCAAAGCACACTGAAATCTCTCAAGTATCCATACGAAAATACTTAAAGTTTCTTGAAGATATACAGGTTCTGAATGTAGAAATGGCGTACGGAACGATCGGAAGACCTGTGTTTCAGTACAACGTCAACAACAGTAACCTTAACGGAATAAAGCAATATCTATAAGAAAACGCACTGCTTGCTTTGAGCAGTGCATTTTTTCTGTCATATCTCTTGCCAAGATGCTTGATTCTATTGTTGATAAGTTATACAAGAATAACAAAAGGCCTTTCAACATTTTTAAGCAAACAATTCTAAAAATAGATACTTTTTAAAAAATTATGCGAAATTCTATTTATTTCTTATTAGTTAAATGATAAATTATGATTGGTAAGTTGATCCCGAAAAACTAAGTCATAAGTCTTACTTCAGAAAACGATGTCACGGTTTTCCGCCCGGAACGCCTTCCGCATCCTTCTCTTCCCCACCTTTCGAAGGAAATACTCACACCACGCTTATTCAGGGAAGAATAGAACTGTCTCAGCGCATTCCATTTGTTATTATCAGAAAATTTTATCGATTCTAAGAAATTGTTCAGGACAGCCCATCATATGACTGGCCGGATCAGCTTTGAACCAAATTTTTCTGGGGGGTTATATCTTGAATAAACGAAAAATCGGATTGGCGATGTCACTTGTGATCGCAGCAGGCACCATATTAGGAGCATGCGGAAACAGCGAAAAAAGCAGCGGCTCCGGCGAAGGCAAAAACAAATTCAGTGTGGCGATGGTTACTGACGTAGGCGGAGTGGATGACAAATCCTTCAACCAATCAGCCTGGGAAGGCATCCAAGCCTTTGGGAAAGAGAATGGGCTGAAAAAAGGCAAAAACGGTTACGACTATCTTCAATCCAAATCAGATGCAGACTATACAACGAACTTAAATAAATTGGCGCGTGAGAATTTTGACTTAATTTACGGCGTCGGCTACTTAATGGAGGATTCAATCAGCGAAATTGCTGACCAGCGCAAAAATACAAACTTTGCGATTATAGATGCTGTTGTCGATAAAGACAACGTCGCAAGTATTACGTTTAAAGAGCAGGAAGGCTCATTTCTCGTCGGAGTGGCCGCAGCCCTATCAAGCAAATCAGGAAAAATCGGCTTTGTAGGCGGCATGGAATCAGAGTTAATCAAAAAATTCGAGGTCGGCTTCCGTGCCGGCGTGCAAGCAGTTAACCCTAAAGCCGTTGTAGAAGTGAAATACGCAGGGGGTTTCGATAAAGCCGATGTCGGCAAAGCAACCGCCGAAAGCATGTATAAATCAGGCGTAGATGTTATTTATCACTCTGCGGGCGCCACTGGCACAGGCGTCTTTACTGAAGCGAAAAACCTGAAGAAAGAAGATCCAAAACGCGATGTCTGGGTCATCGGTGTCGATAAAGACCAATACGCAGAAGGCCAGGTAGAAGGAACAGATGATAACGTCACCCTCACTTCCATGGTGAAAAAAGTAGATACAGTCGTTGAAGATGTAACGAAAAAAGCGAGTGACGGAAAGTTCCCGGGCGGCGAAACACTTACCTACGGGCTTGATCAAGACGGAGTCGGCATTTCTCCATCTAAACAAAATCTATCGGATGATGTGATCAAAGCGGTCGATAAATGGAAGAAAAAAATCATCGACGGATTGGAAGTCCCGGCAACTGAGAAAGAGCTGAAAACCTTTAAAGCTAAATAAGAATCGCAGGGATAAGGAGGTCGAGCCCTTATCCCTTGTTTTTCTTTTATTTTGAAATAAAGGAGCGGTCAATCAATGGAATATGTCATTGAAATGCTCAATATCCGCAAGGCGTTTCCAGGTATCGTCGCCAATGACAATATCAATCTTCAAGTCAAAAAAGGCGAAATACACGCGTTGCTCGGTGAAAACGGAGCGGGGAAATCAACATTGATGAATGTCCTTTTCGGGCTGTATCAGCCGGAGCGGGGTGAGATTCGGGTGCGCGGCGAGAAGGTGCACATCAACAGCCCGAACAAAGCGAATGACCTTGGAATTGGAATGGTGCACCAGCACTTTATGCTTGTTGACACCTTTACAGTTGCTGAAAATATTATTCTCGGGAAGGAGCCAAAGAAGTTTTGCAGAATTGACCGGAAGCGTGCTGGCCAAGAGGTGCAGGACATTTCCGATCGATACGGCCTGCAGATCCATCCTGAAGCAAAAGCAGCTGACATATCAGTCGGTATGCAGCAGCGCGCGGAAATATTAAAAACCCTCTACCGCGGTGCCGACATTCTGATTTTTGATGAACCGACGGCTGTTTTGACGCCTCATGAAATTAAGGAACTGATGCAAATTATGAAGAACCTGGTCAAAGAAGGGAAGTCCATCATCTTAATCACCCATAAGCTGAAAGAGATTATGGAGATTTGTGACCGCGTTACGGTTATCCGTAAAGGAAAAGGCATCAAAACCCTTGATGTCCGTGATACAAACCAAGACGAACTCGCCAGTCTAATGGTCGGCCGTGAGGTATCGTTCAAAACCGAAAAGAGAGCTGCTCAGCCGGGAGCGGAAGTGCTTGCGATTGACGGCATAACTGTAAAGGATACCCGCGGAATAGAGACAGTCAGAGATTTGTCTCTTTCAGTCAAAGCGGGAGAAATAGTCGGCATAGCAGGCGTCGACGGAAACGGGCAATCTGAGCTGATCGAAGCGGTGACAGGACTCCGCAAAACAGATTCAGGAACAATCACCTTAAACGGAAAACAGATCCAAAACCTGACGCCAAGAAAAATCACTGAATCCGGGATCGGCCATATCCCTCAGGATCGCCATAAACACGGTCTCGTCCTTGATTTTCCAATCGGAGAGAATATCCTGCTGCAAAGCTATTACAAAAAGCCGTATTCAGCATTGGGCGTTTTACATAAAGGCGAAATGTACAAAAAAGCACGCAGCCTGATCACTGAGTACGATGTCAGAACGCCGGATGAATATACACACGCTCGGGCATTGTCAGGCGGAAACCAGCAAAAAGCGATTATCGGGCGGGAAATAGACCGAAATCCTGATTTATTAATTGCCGCCCAGCCGACTCGCGGCCTTGATGTCGGAGCGATTGAATTTGTCCATAAAAAGCTCATTGAGCAGCGTGATGCCGGGAAAGCCGTTCTTCTCCTCTCGTTTGAGCTTGAAGAAATTATGAATCTCAGTGACAGAATCGCCGTTATTTTTGAAGGACGCATTATCGCCAGCGTTAATCCGCAGGAAACCACTGAACAGGAGCTTGGTCTCTTGATGGCAGGAAGCACGCAAAAGGAAGCGGGGAAAGCAAATGGTTAAACGACTCTCTCATTTACTCGTGCCGCTCATCGCAATCATACTTGGTCTTGCGGCCGGCGCGTTGATTATGCTTGTGAGCGGCTACAGTGTGGCCAGCGGATATTCGGCTTTGTGGAATGGGATATTCGGAGAGATCTATTATGTCGGAGAAACCATCCGGCAAATTACGCCTTATATTTTATCCGGATTGGCTGTCGCCTTTGCATTCCGAACCGGACTCTTTAATATCGGCGTCGAGGGCCAGCTGCTCGTCGGCTGGACAGCAGCGGTTTGGGTCGGTACGGCGTTTGACGGACCGGCATATATTCACTTGCCGCTCGCATTGATTACAGCAGCAGCTGCAGGAGGATTATGGGGGTTTATTCCCGGTATTTTGAAAGCGCGATTTTTCGTTCATGAAGTCATTGTCACCATTATGATGAATTATATCGCGCTGCACATGACCAATTACATCATTTCAAACGTCTTGACAGATCATCAGGACAAGACGGGGAAAATTCACGAATCCGCCTCCCTCCGCTCTCCTTTTCTTGAACAGATCACCGATTACTCACGGCTGCATTTGGGAATCATCGTTGCCCTTCTCGCAGCAGTTATCATGTGGTTTATCATCAACAAAACTACAAAGGGATTTGAGCTCCGGGCGGTCGGGTTTAACCAGCACGCTTCCCAGTATGCCGGCATGAGCGTGCGGAAGAATATCATGACCTCCATGCTTATCTCCGGCGCTTTTGCAGGCCTTGCCGGAGCCATGGAGGGCCTAGGGACATTCGAATACGCAGCAGTGAAAGGCGCATTTACCGGCGTAGGCTTTGACGGTATCGCTGTCGCTCTTCTCGGGGGAAACACAGCCGTCGGCGTTGTACTGGCGGCATGCCTGCTTGGCGGGCTGAAAATCGGCGCATTAAATATGCCGATTGAATCAGGCGTTCCATCAGAGGTCGTTGATATTGTGATTGCCATTATTATTCTGTTTGTGGCTTCAAGCTATGCGATTCGTTTCGTCATGGGCAAATTGAAGAAAAAGGGGGGGAACTAAGTGGACATTGTGCAGATTTTATCTATCATTGTCCCTGCCACACTCGTCTATGCGGCCCCGCTTATTTTAACTGCTCTCGGCGGCGTGTTTTCCGAGAGATCAGGTGTTGTGAATATCGGCCTAGAAGGCCTCATGATTATCGGGGCGTTCACCAGCGTGTTATTTAATTTATTTTTTGGTCCGGAATTAGGTGCCGCCGCACCTTGGCTTTCGCTCCTTGCCGCCATGGCAGCAGGCGCCCTGTTTTCACTGATTCACGCGGCAGCGGCGATTTCGTTTCGCGCCGACCAGACAGTCAGCGGTGTCGCCATTAACATGCTGGCGCTTGGGGCAACTTTATTTATCGTCAAACTGATCTACGGCAAAGCGCAGACAGACAAAATTCCAGAGCCTTTTTATAAGACGAAAATCCCCGGTTTGGGCGATATTCCCGTCTTGGGAAAGATCTTCTTTTCGGATGTCTATTATACGTCTATTCTTGCAATAGCACTTGCTTTTATTTCCTGGTTTATCTTGTTCAAAACGCCGTTCGGCCTTCGTATCCGTTCTGTCGGAGAGCATCCGATGGCGGCCGATACGATGGGAATCAACGTATATAAAATGCGCTACATCGGCGTGATGATCAGCGGATTGTTCGGCGGTCTCGGCGGCGGCGTATATGCCTCCACAATTGCGCTTGATTTCACGCACTCTACCATCTCCGGGCAAGGCTTTATCGCCCTGGCAGCGCTTGTATTCGGAAAATGGCATCCGATCGGAGCACTGGGGGCCGCCCTGTTTTTCGGATTCGCCCAAAGCTTAAGCATCATTGGATCGCTGCTCCCTCTTTTTAAAGACATACCAAATGTGTATATGCTGATGGCTCCTTATGTCTTAACGATTCTCGCTTTAACCGGCTTTATCGGGCGGGCAGATGCGCCAAAAGCCAATGGCGTGCCCTATATTAAAGGAAAAAGATAAAACATTTTCCCCTGGGAAGACGATTCTCAGGGATTTTTTTCTAATCCAAAAGACCCCCTTAATTTAATTGTTTATTAGTTTTTTAACTTAAAAAAATATGAAGTGTTAACGCTTTCTTGTAGACTGTAACAAACAATACATGGGGGTGTATGACATGGGAGCAATTCCAAAAACGGGGACAATTTCACCTGAGCAAAAAGACTCACAGGGGAAAAACCTGTTTCAAAAAATCTGGTCTTGGGAAATCGGTGTGATTCCTCTGCCTTTATACACAGTATTAGCTGTTATTATTATTCTTGCAGCCTATTACAATGAGCTGCCGGCAAATATGCTTGGCGGGTTTGCCATCATTATGATTCTTGGTGTGTTTCTCGGAGACATAGGCCAACGCATACCGATATTGAAGGATATTGGCGGCCCTGCTATTTTATCTTTGTTTGTTCCTTCATTTTTAGTCTTTTACAATGTACTGAATTCAACATCTTTAGACGCTGTAACCAACTTGATGAAAACGTCTAACTTCCTTTATTTCTATATCGCTTGCCTTGTTGTGGGAAGTATCCTCGGTATGAACAGAATTGTTTTAATACAGGGGTTTATCAGAATGTTCGTTCCACTGGTTGCAGGAACGATCGCGGCCGTTGCAGCCGGCATCCTTGTCGGATTTATTTTTGGCTATAGTGCCTATGATTCCTTTTTCTTTGTTGTTGTCCCGATTATTGCCGGGGGAATAGGTGAAGGAATTTTGCCGCTTTCAATCGCCTATTCACAAATACTGGGCTCATCGGCTGATGTATTTGTGTCTCAGCTGGTGCCAGCCGCAATTATAGGAAACGTTTTTGCTATCATATGTGCAGCCTTAATGAAAAAGCTTGGCGATAAGCGTCCAGATCTAAATGGGAACGGACGTCTCGTAAAATCTAAAAAAGCAAATGAGATTTTCAATCAAAAAGAAGCCGAAGCAAAAATTGATTTTAAGCTAATGGGAGCGGGAGTTCTGCTCGCGTGTACATTCTTTATTTTTGGCGGGTTATTGGAGAAATTCATCTTCATCCCGGGCGCGATCTTAATGATTATTTCAGCTGCGGCTGTCAAGTATGCGAATATTCTTCCGAAAAAAATGGAAGAAGGCGCTTACCAGCTTTATAAGTTTATTTCTTCAAGCTTTACATGGCCGCTGATGGTCGGTCTCGGCATCCTCTTTATTCCGTTGGATGACGTAGCGTCTGTGATTTCTATTCCGTTTGTCATCATCTGTATTTCAGTTGTTATCGCGATGGTTGGTTCTGGATATTTCGTAGGCAAGCTGATGAACATGTATCCGGTTGAATCCGCAATCGTTACCTGCTGCCACAGCGGCCTCGGCGGAACGGGTGATGTTGCCATTTTATCGGCATCAGGAAGAATGGGCCTTATGCCGTTTGCCCAAATTTCAACCCGTCTCGGCGGTGCAGGCACAGTTATTTGCGCGACAGTGCTGCTTCGTTTTTTCACTTCATAAACAGAAAGAGTTCCGTTTTATGCGGAACTCTTTTTTTATTTATTCACAATCCGAATATACTCTCGGGGACCAAACGGCAGATCCTTTGATTCCGTCTCACTCATTCTGGCTGACAGGTGGTGCTCCAGTAAATACAGCTCCCACTCATCACCAGCCGCCACACCGCTGCGCCCGTCATATTGATTCAACATGAATGCCCCTGCAAATACTGAGCAGAATAAACCTGAGCACATCACGACTTTTCTTTTCACATGACCAGCTCCTTTCCTTCAGCTTGATCAGGATTGATTTTAAATATACAAATAACCTCTTTTTTGTTAGACTTATTTTGAGGTCAAAAGAACTCATAAAAACCCATTACAGCAGTTCGAAGCGTGGCAGCTTGCAGAAAAGTGCGATATAATTTGGACTAGGTCGTTTGACCGTATATTTCATACATAGCGCATTTTTCAATTGAGAACGAGAAAAGGAGGTCTTATCTTTGCAGCTCTTACATCTTGCTATTTTATCGCCTTTTTTATTTGCTTTTATCATTCCCTTCTTGGCAAAATACGCAAAAAGAGTGCATACGGGCTGGTTTGTGTTGATCTTGCCCGTCTTGCTGTTTATATACTTTCTCCCAATGATCAGGATGACACAATCTGGAGAAACACTTCGATCGGTATTAGAGTGGATTCCGTCACTCGGCATTAACTTTACCGTTTATATAGACGGCCTCGGGTTATTATTCGCTTTACTGATCACAGGCATTGGCTCTTTGGTCACTCTTTACAGCATTTTTTATTTATCGAAAGAAAAAGAACAGCTTGGGCCCTTTTATGTCTACTTATTGATGTTCATGGGCGCCATGCTCGGCGTCGTTCTAGTAGACAATGTCATGGTTCTCTACATGTTCTGGGAGCTTACAAGCCTTTCATCCTTTTTGCTGATCGGCTATTGGTATAAGCGGGAAAAGTCGCGCTATGGCGCAGCCAAATCACTTTTGATTACGGTCAGCGGCGGGCTGTGCATGCTCGGCGGATTTATTCTCCTTTATTTGATAACGGATTCCTTCAGTATTAGAGAGATGGTTCATCAGGTTCAATTAATTGCCGGCCACGAATTGTTTATCCCGGCTATGATTCTCATTTTATTAGGGGCTTTTACGAAATCAGCGCAATTTCCTTTTTACATCTGGCTCCCTGACGCGATGGAAGCTCCGACGCCTGTCAGCGCTTATCTCCATTCAGCTACTATGGTAAAAGCCGGCATTTATGTGATTGCGAGATTCAGTCCTATTTTCGCCTTTTCAGCTCAGTGGTTTTGGATCGTGTCCCTCGTTGGCCTTTTTACGATGGTTTGGGGTTCATTCCATGCCGTGAAACAAACTGATTTAAAATCGATTTTGGCGTTTTCAACCGTCAGCCAGCTCGGCATGATCATCTCCATGCTCGGAGTCAGTGCTGCGGCCCTTCATTACGGACATACAGAATATTATACAGTTGCCGCTATGGCTGCCATTTTCCATTTGATCAACCACGCAACCTTTAAAGGAAGCTTGTTTATGGCAGTCGGGATTATCGATCACGAAACAGGCACACGGGATATCCGGAAGCTAGGCGGCCTGATGGCGATTATGCCGATTACATTTACCATTTCCTTAATCGGGACATTTTCAATGGCCGGCTTACCGCCGTTTAACGGATTTTTGAGTAAAGAAATGTTTTTCACAAGCATGCTTCGCGTGACACATTTTGACCTGTTCAACGTGCAGACATGGGGCATTCTGTTCCCTCTTTTCGCCTGGATCGGAAGTGTATTTACGTTTATCTACAGCATGAAATTGCTGTTTAAAACATTCAGAGGAAATTACCAGCCTGAGCAGCTTGAAAAACCGGCTCACGAGGCGCCTGTCGGCATGCTCGTACCACCAGTCATTCTTGTCGCTTTGGCTGTCAGTCTCTTCTTTTTCCCGAATATATTGTCGTACAGCCTGATAGAGCCTGCGATGAACTCAATCTATCCGACACTGCTTGCCGGCCATGAGAAATTCCACGTTCACATTTCACAGTGGCATGGGGTTACAACGGAATTGCTCATGACTGCGGGTATTGTTGTGATCGGAACAATTGGTTATTTGTCGCTGAATAAGTGGAAAGGAATCTATAAACTGTTTCCTTCGAAACTCACACTCAACCGGTTATACGATAAGCTTTTGACTCTGATGGAGAAAGGCTCTTACCGGGTCACAAAACAATATATGACCGGGTTTTTAAGAGATTATTTGCTGTATATCTTCGCTGGTTTCATCATTCTGATAGGCGGAGCTTTTGCCATTAAAGGCGGATTTTCATTTAAAACGGAAGGCATGGCTAAAATCGGTGTATACGAAATCATTTTGACGCTTGTCATGATCAGCGCCACAGTGGCGACTGTTTTTGCTAGGTCAAGACTGACGGCGATCATTGCACTCGGTGTTGTCGGTTATACGCTTGCATTGTTTTTTGTCATTTTCAGAGCGCCGGACTTGGCATTGACTCAGCTCGTCATTGAAACGATTTCTGTGGCACTGTTTCTGCTTTGCTTCTACCATTTGCCGAAACTGAGGCTGAAAACAAAAACGAGAACGTTCCGGATGACGAATTTTATCATTTCTTTAGGCGTCGGTATTATTGTTACTCTGCTCGGTATCGCATCCTCAAGCCAGCGGACAAAAGACAGCATTGCGTCCTTCTTTGTCAAACACAGCCACGATCTCGGCGGAGGGGATAATGTCGTCAATGTCATTCTTGTTGATTTCAGGGGATTTGATACAATGTTTGAAATTACGGTATTAACGATAGCCGCTCTCGGCATTTACAGCATGATTAAAACAAAAGTAAAAGAGGAGGGGAAAAGCGGTGAATGAACAAAAAACAAATGACTTGATTCTTCAAACTGCGACAAAGCTTGTATCCTTTATCATTTTGCTTTTCTCTTTCTATTTATTTTTATCAGGGCATAACGCGCCCGGAGGAGGCTTTGTCGGCGGACTGATCACGTCCTCTTCCATCGTTCTCTTGCTTCTGGCATATGATTTAAAAACCGTGCGTTCCCTTTTGCCGGTCAATTTCATTTATGTCGCGGGAGCCGGCCTTCTGCTCGCTGTATTAACAGGCGTTGGCTCCTTTGTCTTCGGGGCTCCTTTTTTAACCCACACATTCGGATACTTTCAGCTGCCGATCCTTGGGAAAACGGAGCTCGCCACAGCGACGATATTTGATTTAGGCGTTTATCTTGTTGTCGTAGGCATAACGATGACCATTATTCAAACGATTGGAGAGGAAGAATAATGGAAATCTTAATGGCTGTATTAGCCGGTATTATTTTTATGGCTGCTACGTATTTGCTGCTGTCTAAAAGCCTGCTTCGTGTCATTATCGGAACAGCACTGTTAAGCCATGGCGTTCATTTAATGCTTTTGACTATGGGAGGATTAAAGAAAGGCGCCGCTCCGATTTTGAGCGAGCATGCCAAATCATTTGTCGATCCGCTTCCGCAAGCCCTGATTTTGACCGCAATTGTCATTTCTTTTGGCGTTACGTCATTCATCCTCGTCATGGCCTTTCGCGCTTATCAGGAATTGAAATCGGACGATATGGATCAAATGAGGGGAAATGATCAACATGAATAATTTTGTTATTTTGCCAATCCTGATTCCGCTTTTGTCGGCTATTCTTCTGATTTTCATGACGAAGAATCTTATGCTCATGAGAATCTTCAGCACGGCGGCATCGGCCATCGGGATTGTGATTAGCGGCATACTTGTACAGACTGTCTTCACAAAAGGCATCCAGACACTCAGCCTAGGCGGATGGAAAGCGCCGTACGGCATTGTGCTTGCCGCAGACCAATTCGCCAGCCTTCTCGTTCTCACAACAGCGGTCATCGGTTTATTGGTTGGGCTTTATTCCTTCCGTTCTGTCGGTGAAAAACGGGAGCGCTCCTTTTACTACTCCGGCGTTCAGTTCTTGCTTGCCGGCGTCAGCGGAGCGTTTTTAACAGGCGATTTATTTAATATGTACGTATTTTTTGAGCTTCTGCTTATTGCTTCCTATATGCTGATTGTATTAGGCGGCACAAAAATTCAGCTGCGGGAATCCCTTAAATATATTGTGTTTAATATCGTGTCGTCTGCCCTGTTTGTCATAGGGGTCGGCTTTTTATACGCTGTAACCGGCACGTTAAACATGGCGGATCTTAGCGTGAAAATCAGTGAAACAGGACAAACCGGGCTGATCACTGTGATTGGTGTCCTGCTGCTTTTGGTATTTGGCATGAAGGGCGGGATTTTCCCCCTCTACTTTTGGCTTCCAGGCTCTTATTACGCGCCACCGGCAGCAATCTCCGCGTTGTTCGGGGCTTTGCTGACAAAAGTCGGGTTATATGCGATTGCGAGGGTTTTCACATTGATTTTTATTCACGATACAGCCTTTACCCATCAGCTGATGATTTGGCTGGCGGCGCTGACTGTGATTTTCGGTGTGATCGGTTCACTCGCTTATTCGAATGTCATGAAAATTGTGATCTATAACATTATTACCGCTGTCGGCGTGATTTTGTTCGGTGTGGCAGTACACACCCCCGCATCCATTCAGGGCGCGATCTACTATCTGATTCACGATATGCTGATTAAGGGCGCTTTGTTCATGCTGGCAGGTACGCTGATCGCATTGACTGGAACCGCGAGCCTGCATAAAATGGGCGGGCTGATCAAACGCTATCCTGTTCTTGGATGGATGTTTTTCATTTCCGCTATTTCTCTTGCAGGCATTCCGCCACTGAGCGGATTTGTCGGCAAATTTAAAATTGCAGAGGGCGGCTTCGCAGAAGGTGAATTTACGATATCCATGCTGATTCTGCTTTCGAGTCTGCTTGTACTGTACTCTGTGCTGAGGATCTTTATACATGCGTTTTGGGGCGAAGAAAAAGAAACGCCAAAACCAAATCATCGAACAGCTAAAGGACTTCTTTATCCGGCAGCTATTTTTCTCTTGCTGTCTCTTCTCTTCGGGTTGGGTACAGAATGGGTGTCGCCTTACGTTGATCAAGCGGCCGAGACGCTGCTGAATCCGGAAAAATATATCGAAGCTGTTCTGAAGGAGTAGATCGCATGGCATTTCAAATTTTATTAAATGTGTTTCTCGCTTTTTGCTGGATGTTCTTAAGCAACAGTCCAAGCGCCGCAGGATTCATTACAGGCTATATTCTGGGCATGCTCTCTCTCTTTTTCTTCCGGCGCTTTTTCACTCGCCAGTTTTATCTATGGAAATTGATTTCTATCATCAAGCTCTGTTTCATTTTTATAAAGGAACTGTACCTTGCCAATGTCAGTGTGATGAAATCAGTCTTATCTCCAAAACTGAATATCAGACCGGGTATTTTTGCTTTTAAAACTGAACTGACGAAGGACTGGGAAATCACCCTGCTTTCTCTGCTCATTACATTAACGCCGGGAACCTTGGTGATGGATATTTCAGATGACAGAACAATACTTTATATTCATGCAATGGATATCGAGGATGCGGAAAAAGCGATTTTTGACATTCGGGAGTCATTTGAAAAAGCCATACAGGAGGTGAGCCGGTGATGTTTACGCTGATCCTGCAAATCGCGCTCGGCATTATGGCAGTGTCTACCTTTTTGTATGTCATTCGTGTCATTAAAGGGCCGACTGTGCCTGACCGGGTCGTGGCTCTGGATGCAATCGGCATCAATCTGATCGCAATCACGGCGCTTGTCTCCATTTTGCTGAAAACAAGTGCGTTTTTGGATATTATTTTGCTGCTGGGGATTTTATCGTTTATCGGAACGATAGCATTTTCCAAGTTCCTGGAGAAAGGAGAGATTATCGAAAATGATCGAAACCGCTAAAGTTGTTGTGGCTGTATTCATATTGCTGGGAGCTCTTGTATGCCTCATTGCTTCATTTGGCGTACTTCGCCTTCCCGATGTGTTTACACGCGCTCATGCTGCTTCTAAAGGCTCAACATTAGGTGTCAATATGATTCTGCTCGGTGTCTTCTTCTATTTGTGGTTTGTGACGGGGGAGCTCTCCGCTAAAATCCTGCTTGGGATTCTCTTTATCTTTATTACGTCGCCGATCGGCGGGCACTTGATCTGCCGTGCTGCGTATAACTCCGGCGTCAAGCTTGATGAGAGAAGCGTACAGGATGACTATAACGGAATCAGAAACTTTGTGATTAAACGAAAAGAGGATTCTTATTTATAAAAATAAGCAGCCGGACAGGCAGAGTTCCGGCTGTTTTTTTATTTCTTGATGACAGCCAGCGTGCATCTGGATATACAGATCAGCCTCTCTTGCTCGTCATATATGTGAATGTGATAGACAATCGTCGTTCTGCCTATGTGAACGGGCTCGGCTATCGCCTTTACCGTTCCTTCCTTTACAGATTTTAAATGGTTGGCGTTAATCTCCAAACCGACACAAGCCTGTGTTGAATGATCAATCAAGTTCTGTGCACCTGCGCTCGCCGCTGTTTCCGCCAGGGCCACTGAAGCGCCCCCATGCAAATATCCGAACGGCTGAACCGTCCGATGATCCACCGGCATGACCGCAACGCATCGTTCCGCTGTGTTTTCAACAATCTCTATACCAAGCGCTTCAAGCAATGTGTGTTTCGTATCCATCATCTACACCCCCAACATTTAAAGTACACCGTCTGATTTCGCAATCAAAACCGCTTCCGTCCGTGAACCGACATTCAGCTTATTGAAAATCGATGTCAAGCTGTATTCAATGGACCGCTTGCTTAAATGAAGGGCATCTGCGATTTCTTGGTTTGTAAATCCCTTTTCAACTTCTTGAAGAATCAGGCATTCTCTAGGTGTGAGCACATCTTGTTCTTTTTGAGAGGAAGGAGCCGGCTTTGTTTTTTGCTGAGTCATCAGCTGTTTAAAGTAAGCAAAATCGACTAAAATTTCTCCGTTGAGTACGTGGTATATGTATTGGGTGATCTTTTCTTTAGATTCCGTTTTGCTGATGGCACCGTGCAGACCCGCACGAATCGCTTCCTCGAAATAATCCTCGACCTCATAACCGGTATACACGATAATTTTACAATGAGGATTCTCTTGTAAAATCTGTTTAGAAAGCTCCATCCCATTGACCTCGCCGCCTAAATTCAGATCCATTAAAATGAGATCATATGACGAGAAATCATGCTGCTTGATAAACTGTTCGCTCGGTTCAGGACTGAGACAATCAACAGACAAATTCGAATCCGTTTCCAAAATTGTCTTGGTGCCTTCCATGACAGCCGGATGGTCATCAATCACTAGTATCTTTTTCATGTTTTCCTCCCTTTTACTCACTCTTTTCCATTTTATAAAAAAGACTTGGCCTGTGCCAAGTCGTTTCCGTTATAAATCCATTACAATTCGATTTCAATATCAGCCTTAAAGCCCTTTCCTTCACTTGTTTCAATCCGAAGGCGCCCATCTAAAGCCCTGACTCTCTCCTTAATGCCAGAAAGCCCCATGCTCATGGAATGCTCAGTATTCTTTTCCTGATCAAACCCAACGCCATCGTCCTCATAATGAAGAACGATTTTGTTTTGAATACTAATGAGCATAATCAGCACATCCGTCGCCTGAGAGTGCTTAACCGCATTAGACAGAAACTCTTGAATGATCCGGTATAAATTCAGCTGCGAATCCAGATCAAGGGAAGCCGTAAATCTGCCGGTATTTAAACGGATATGAAACGGAACCCGCTCCTGCTGCTGCGCCACCAGCTTCGACAACGCCTTCACCAATCCAAGATCATACAGAAGCTGCGGCCGCAGCTCATGACACGTCTCCCTCGTCATCGAAATCACATCAGACATCTGCTCATTCATCTGTACAAGCTTGTCCTGCACCTCTTCACGGCACGGATTATCATCCTTCTTGAAATCACCCAAAAACAGCTCACACTGGCGTTTTAAGGAAATCAAATCCTGAAGAACCGAATCGTGGAGATCGCGGGCGAGATCCGAGCGTTGTTTTTCCTCGATCGTGTACATGAGTTTTTTGAGCCATACGGGGTTGGATTCTTGTTGTTTTATTTCTTCTAAATGACTCATCAGTTCTTCGATTTTCATGACGTTTTCGATCGATACGTTTGTATAAAAAGCCAAAGTTTTCAGCCAAGAAAGTTCTTCGAGTGTGAGACGAGGCGTATTCATTTTAGATAAACAAAGCATCACAAATGATTTACCACCGCGTTCACCTATCTTCATGACAAAACCTTTATTAAATTCAACGATTTTCCCTATCTCGGATGTTACTTTTCTAAATTCTTTTTCATAGACTTTTTCAAATGAATTTTGATTAAGTTCTTCATAGAGTTTAATACTTCCATCAACTGAAACCTCATAAATATGGGCTCGGCTTACAAGCGAAACCTCAAGTATCGTGGTTTTCAGTTCCTCAAATACTTGGGTCAAAGAAGTTGAATCTCTAATCAACTGCGTAAATTTATATATACTGTCTTGATAATTGAATTTTTCCGAAACCCTTTTTAATCTAAATCTGAAATCAAGTACTTCTTTATAATAAAAGACCGCCACCATAATAATATACATAAGAATCGCCAGTCTGAAATAATAGAAATCTCCAGCTGGATTTCCTATTAACTCGAATACCGTAACTAAAATAATTGTGGGCGTTAATGCTAATATTCCATAATATTTTAACCTGCTTAAAATAAAATCCACATTATAAATTTTATTTGTCATAAATTGATAAACCAAAGAAAATGGTATTAGGAACATAAATGAAGCAGCTACAAAAGAAGAAATCCCATCAGTGCTTAAGAATACATAAGGTATTATATATAAAAACAAAAACGGCGAAAAAGATAAGATATTAATTATGGTAAGAACTTTTAAAATATGTGCTTGTTCAGTATCCTTACTTTTAATTAAAATAGATCCAAAATATACGCTCACAATTATAAATGAAATAAAGAACGAAAGTAAATTTATTTTAGGCACATAATGTCTAAAAAAAAGTTGAGTTCGCAACAATTCAAAAACTAGATTTAGTACTGGAATTGCATATAATATAAAAACTTTTTTGTTAAATAACACAGTGCCCAGTTCTTTAAAATACTGATACAAGAAAAGAAGATAATTAAACATTACAGATGTTAAAGTGAATACCATTATACATCTGCTTAACCAATCTCCCTTTGCAGATCCACCCGCACTTAAGTATGCTAAAGAAGCAGATAACAAGAAAATGATTAAAATCAAAGCAGAGAGTAGTTTTTTCGATTCATTTATTTTTAGAATGAAGAAACAACAAAATAGACAGGCTATATAAAATATTAATGGGATCACAAAAGTAGTAAAATTCCCATCATTCATTAAATCAGGCTTAATTTTAACCTTTTCTCCATCTCTCTCGACGACTATTGATCTCACATGGTTTGAATTATATTTTTGAACTTCAAGAGGACGCTTAACTTTATGATTATTGATACTTTTGATGACGTCCCCTTTTTGTATGCCTGAGTAATAAGCCGTAGAAAATTCCTCAATATTTGTTATGACAACTTCATTGTCTTGATTTTCGGCTACTGCTGCACCAACTAAAAGTTTACTCGAACTTATATACGTTAAATAAGTTACATAGACTAAACTAACTAAAATCAAAAAAATTGAAACTTTGTTGTACCATGCCTTCATTTAATAAAGCCTCACGAAGGAACCCAATTACCATTAGTATAAATTTGCAGCCCTCTAAAGGCATCAACTATACTTTTCAATTGATCCTTATCTATATTTAATAAAGAGGCTCTGCCTTCCATGACCTCATCTAAAACTTCTGGATTTTTTACTAAGTATCCGACTATTTCCTGCATATAAATCCTCCTTTATTTTATGATTCCTGTTAGTAATTTTTTTATTTTATTCTCTTGCAATTCTAATCTAGCAATTTCTTTCTTTAGTTTTTGTAATGACAAGTGTTTCATTACAAGTAAATATTGCACGACGCCTGCCTCAGTTAATTTTTCTTTTATATGTTTGGGATTCAATGATAAGAACAACTCAGCATTTTCATACCAACTCAAGATTTCTGCAGAAGCTGCATTAAAACGTTTATTTAAGTATAAGTATGCCAATGTGTTTTTCTTCTGAATAAAATCGTTATTTAAATAATATAAACCTCGGTAATCATTTTCGATTTGTGCAATAATCCCAAGTTCATAAGAATATGAAGCTACAATGGGATGGTATTTGCCTGTTGCCAGCATTACTCCCATTACACAGGGCAATGCCGTTAGCGCTCCTGATTTATTTTTGATCATTTCAAGACAGGCTTCTTCCGTTTGCGGCGCATTCACAATATCATCATGCTGGCCTTGAATTGATTGTAACGCAAAATTCAATATCTCTTGTGAAAATTCTGGTTCATGACTAGCTTGACACATCACTTGTATACTTAGGGTGTAAAGAGCTGTAACTGCATTTAAAGCGATTGACGAGTCAATCTTCATCCAGACAGCACTTCCATTATCTTGATCCTCTAAGTCATCATAAATATCGAATGAGAGTATAAGCAATTCAATTCCGGCAGCTAGCAATTCGATTGCTTTTTGGTCCTGACCGTTAAAAGCTAAATAATGATGAAGAGCCAAATCGGCAAACTCAAACGTATCCTTAGACTCAATAAAATTCTGAAGATATCGTTCCAAGTCCTGATTCATTATTTTTTGGCTTACAATCTCCTTCATTTTCTCCTTGATCCGGACAGAATCTAAACATATCTGCTCAATAACGACTTCCCCCCTCCCATTCCATTTTACTAAATGGGACATTTAAAGGACAGCAGGTTTTTCGTTTTTTAACAATCATATAATACTTTATCCATTTATTGTATCGGTAGAACGAAAAAAAAGACTTGTTTCCAAGTCTTTTTCACGAAATTTTCATTGCATAATTGTATTTATCGAGTTGATCAATGCTTTTATTAATGTTTCGTAATGAATCTGTCGTTTCTTTAATATCAAGTTCGAGTCGGAATAACAATTGTTTTACTTCTTCAAGTTTCTTTTCCATCGTTTCCACACTCCTTTTTTTGAAAGATCAATGAATTGTGTATGGTGAACGAGTCCTAGGTATTTGATCTGTTACTAATAGTGTATCTGCTTTCGGCTTATTTTTCACCGAAAAGTATGCAAAAAAGTCCTGCGTGACACCGCAAATATCAATAGGTCCTTATACTCAAAGGAATCACAACAAGAACGGGACTATCTTTCTATGCGAAAGAGCGTTTATATGTGCTCAAATTGAGAAAGATTCTTAATTCCCTTGATTTTAACGTGTTTCGCATTTTTACTAAGTAAGACTATAGTCCTTCATACCGTATTTTCAAAATTGAATATGCGATTCTTGGCGTTTCCTGACCGACAAACACCGAAAAAGACCGCAACGCTAAAGTTGTGGCCTTTTCGCTTTGTCATATTCGGCAATTAGGGATCTATACATATAGAAACATCCTTTTTTTTGTGAGGTGCTCCCATGAGATATCGTTATCCCTGGTTTTACGTGTATCCGTATGAGGTACGCCGTCCGCCCGCTCCTGCCAACAATATTGATACCTTTATCCGTTCAGCGAAGCAGGCCGCAGGGATATTTGCGGATGCCCAGCTCGTTCTCGGCCGCATTGCGGGCTCGCGGGAGCTCTCGCGCCGCATTCTGACCGCAGCCGAGCAGTCCGATAAACAAACCATTAAGCGCCTGATCAAACAAATGGGCGTCCGGCATGAAGTAGATACGGTCTTTAATCCCGACGGCATCTATATCAGCCTTATCGGAACGCAAAGCCGAATGATTCTTGCTTTGCGGTGGTCAGAGGACCGCAATCATTTTGCGTCCATAAGATTATGACACCATTCCAGAGCCTCTAAATAACATTCATACGCTTCTTCTTTGTCGAGTTGATTGCCTAATTCCGAGCAAGTGTCCCAGTTGTTGCTTTCAATTAATTTCACAAGCTCAAGCATTTGGTAGTAGTCGTTTTGATGGCCTAATAATGCTTGCCCGACTTCATCTTTTAAAGGCAATTCTTGAACAATTTCCTCTATTTCTCTATGCAGGAGGGTGTCTATGAGAGAAAACATTCCGATCAGCATATAAGAAGCAGGCTGCGGCCGGGATGTCTTTCTCGCCAGCAGTTCGCAAAGCTTTGCTCTTATCAAAGAAATCTTAATGATTTCGTGCTTGCTGGAATGGCCTTTCCTGCTTAAATCCTTAAAGGAAAGGATATATATCCACCGTTTGATTTCATTAAATCCCAGCAACATAATGGCCTGTTGAATGCTTTCAATTTTCTGGCTCAAACGGCTGTGGGATGAGTTTAAAAATTTTAAAATCTGATAGGACAGTGATAAATCCCGCTCTATGTACTCTGTCACACGCTTTATGTTAGGCTGCTCTTTGCTCAGTTCGTTAAGCAGTTCATAGTAAGAATAGAAATGAGTCGATAGGTCATGCCCGCTGATGATGCGCGGCTCGCTGAAAAAGTAGCCTTGGAATAATTGAAAGCCGTCTTGGACCGCCTGTTTATATTCTTTTCGGGTCTCTACTTTTTCCGCTAAAAAAATCAGGCCGCGGCAGCCGTAGGTTTGCAAAATTGTTCTGCGTTCCATTCGTGTTGTTTTGAGAAAATCAATTTTCAATATATCAATATAGCTCATGAGTTTTTCCAGTAAGTCCTCATCTTGCGGGTTTATTGCATAAAAATCATCAAGCGCCAGCATATACCCCATTTTTTTCAATTCTTTGCATCTAGAAATGAGGGCCGGCGTGATCGGTATATCTTCAAGGATTTCAATGACAAGCTGTTTCGGATTGAAGGAGGTGGGAAGATTTGAAAACATCAGGCTTTCCGTAAAATTAACAAAACAGCGTTTCCCTTCCGTCAGCTTCTCAATTCCGATGTTTAAAAAGCTGTTGATCACCAAATCTGTTGTTGCCTGATCGCCGTCTTTAGCGCTATACACGTTCTCTTCGCTTTCTCTATACAGCAGTTCATAAGCAACAACCTGTTCTTTTCTATTAAAAATAGGCTGTCTTGCAACAAACACCCTCATTGATTTATCCCCCTTACAATACGCGCGGCTTTCACCCCTAAGTATATCAAATAATTTGACGAAAATTGTCTAAACATGAAAAATAATATATACATAAAGAAAACTGGCCCTTCGCGAATGAAAGGCCAGTTTTTCTTTATTCTTCCTCAAGCTCTTCTTCAATTCTGCTTTTCACTTCGTGGATCCGCTGCATTTTATTGCTCCAGCAGTCCTCGCTTAAATCAACCGGGTATTCCTCCGGCTTGCTGATTCTCTTATATTCCTCCCAAAGAAGGCTGAGGTTATCCTGCACATACTGCTGTATGTCTGAAATCTCAGGGTTTTGGTAGCAAAGAATACCCTTCTCAAAAATCAGCTCATGAAGATCCTTCGCATAAAAATTCGTGACAAATTTGCTGATGAATGTATGAACCGGGTGGAACATTCTGAGCCGCTTCTGATCATTCACCTGCTCATCATAAAGCGCAATATAGTCGCCTTCAGAATGATGGTTGGACTGATTAATAATGCGGTAGACTTTCTTTCTGCCCGGTGTCGTCACTTTTTCAGGATTGGACGAAATTTTGATCGTGTCAACCATTTTCCCGTCCTCTTCAATGGCAACGAGTTTATAAACTGCGCCGAGAGCCGGCTGGTCATAGGCAGTGATCAGCTTCGTACCGACACCCCAGACATCAATGCGCGCTCCCTGAGCCTTTAAATTCATAATGGTGTGCTCATCCAAATCGCTTGAAGCAATCACCTTCGCATCTGTAAATCCTGCTTCATCAAGCATTTTCCGGGCTTTTTTTGACAGGTACGCCAAATCGCCGCTGTCCAGACGGATGCCAATGAAATTAATGCGGTCGCCGAATTCCTTGGCAACCCTAATCGCGTTCGGCATGCCTGAACGAAGCGTGTCATACGTGTCAACTAAGAAAACGCAATCCTTATGTGTTTCCGCGTATTTTTTGAAAGCTGTATATTCATCGCGGTAAGCCTGCACAAGCGCATGCGCATGTGTGCCGGAAACCGGGATATTAAAGCGCTTTCCGGCTCTTACATTGCTTGTCGCGCTAAAGCCGCCGATTAAGGCTGCTCTCGCTCCCCACATGGCCGCATCCATTTCGTGTGCCCGTCTTGTTCCGAATTCAAGCGCAACTTCATCACCAATGACGCCTTTAATCCGGGCAGCCTTTGTTGCGATTAATGTTTGATAGTTCACAATGTTGAGCAAAGCTGTTTCAATCAGCTGCGCTTCTACCAGGGGTGCCTCCACCCTCATAATCGGCTCATTGTTAAAAACGAGCTCTCCTTCTTTCATGGAGTAAAGTGAACCTGTAAAAGATAAGCCGCGCAAATATTCAATAAAATCTTCATGATACCCGAGTTCATCCTGTAAATAACTCAAATCGCTATCCGTAAACTTGAAATTTTCCAAGTATTCAATGGCTTTTTCCAAGCCCGCAAATACGGCATAGCCATTTTCAAACGGAAGCCTTCTGAAAAACAGCTCAAAAATCGCTTTCTTTTCATGAATGCCGTCTCTCCAGTACGTTTCCGCCATATTGATCTGATAAAGGTCTGTATGTAATGACAGGCTGTCATCTTTAAATCCGTACTCTAACACTGTTTTTCCCCTTCCTTACTCTGCCACTTGCGCTCCGATGCTGTTTGCAAAATGGGAAAGAGCCCATGCGTGCCCCTCCTGATTAAAGCTGGCAACAGCTTGTTTATGCACAACAATCCGAAAACCTTTGTTATATGCGTCAACAGCTGTATGCAACACACAAATATCTGTGCAGACACCGGCAAGGTGCAGTTCGCCAATCTGCCGCTCTCTGAGTTTGAGCTCTAAATCAGTTCCCGCAAAAGCAGAATATCTCGTTTTTTCCATGTAGTAAACATTAGGTTCATGTTCATGTTTCTGATATAGAGGCAAAAGCTTTCCGTACAGATCTTTTCCTTCCGTGCCTTTTATATTATGCGGAGGAAAAAGACGGGTTTCAGGGTGATATTGATCCCCTTCATCATGAGAATCTACTGCTAATACGACGTAATCACCGTTTGTGATGAATTCTTCAGTTAAATTGACGATCGCCTCTTCAATCATTCTGCCGGGCTCCCCGCAGGTCAATTTTCCGTCACTCGCCACAAAATCATTCGTATAATCAATACAAATAAGTGCTTTTTTCATAGCCGGCCTCCCCGCCATCAGTATGAGAACATTATATCTTATCTCCAGTTGTAAGTGAATTGCCATGAACAAAAAGACAAACGGTCCGTTTGTCTCTTAAGATTTCAGCACTGACCGATTATAAATGTCGTCCTGAATATATATCAATTCACGATTCACAGCGATGTCAGCCGCAATAACGAGACCTAAAGGCGTATGAAACTGAAGATCAGATACAATCTTGAAGGGCACTCCGTACCGGTTCGCCATTTGGATATAAGGAGAGTAAGACTGATACTGAAGCTCTCCATTAACCAAAAGGGTGACGTTATGGCTGTTTTTCAGCTCGTGCTCCGCCTCTTTATACGGTTTACTTCTAAGCACCTGTCCTTTCGTCAGTGCCAAAACGACTCTTTCTCTTAAAGAGCCTAAAAACAAATGGCGCTCGTCAGGCTTTGTCTCCAAAGGCCCATACATTCCTTGCTGCAAATACAGATCCATTTTATCTTCACTCAAAAGCCTGTCCTCCCGTCTTGTTTGTCTTCATTATCACCTGATCAGGCAGGAGCTAAACTTTCAAGCGCCGCTTACATTTCTGTTACCCAATGAATGATTTTTTTGGCCAGCTCACCAGCAGGGGTTTCCTCTGTATGCCGGCGCAACGACGCTTCCAGCCGTTCAGGCAGAGTTGCTTTATCTTCTTCATAGGAAATGATCGTGCTCCACTCCAGCTGCGGTACCGCTACAAGCGTGCGCAGTTCTTTTCTGTTTTCATGCAGATACACGTCCGTGATCATTCCGGTTTGCGTATTGATATTTGCTTTTCTGATTTTCATAACATGACCTCTCTATTCAAAGACTACCCATATTATACAATAAAAAAGCAACAGCCTCTTGTGAAAAGGCTGTTACCCGTTAAACGAAACTGTTTCATCAGTGATATCGGCATCTTTGAAAAGAGTTTTACTCGTTTGGTTGTTAATCTTCACAAAATCACCAAGCTGAAAAGCGCCTGACCCCGCCCCTGAATGAGCGACGCTTTTGGGCGAAATCGCAAATACGTCTCCAAAGCTTGCCGCGGCATTACCCGTAACTGACATGATATAAATCGGCCCCACAATTGCAGGCATTTCCCCACCTCCGCATTGATTTACAGCATCATATGCAAAGAGCCGCTAATGGTGCCCGCCTATTCAGCTGGCTTTGCGTTTTCCTCGAGTCGTGACCGCTGGCGCAGCTTGATCAAGCGGACAATATTCAGGAAGAACGCCTTCACTACCGCATAAACCGGCACCGCTAAAATCATGCCGAGAATTCCGCCGAAGCTTCCCGCTCCGATTAATAGCAAAATAATCGTAAGCGGATGGGTATTCAGCCGCTTTCCGATCACAAGAGGAGACAGCAGGTTTCCGTCCAGCTGCTGAACGATGACGACCACAATAATCGCAAACAGCGCTTTGGCCGGCGAGTCCATAAAACCGACAATGACAGCCGGCGCGGCACCGAGAAAAGGCCCGACATAGGGAATGATATTGGTAATCGCCATGACAATCCCAAGAATCAGGGCATACGGCAGTCCGGCAATTAAATAGCCGATAAAACACGCTGTTCCGACAAAAAGACAGATTAACAGCTGCCCCTGGAAATATGCCGCAAGCGTATCGGATAAATCTTTAAAAATCTTTAAGCCTTCTGTCCGATAAGAAGCCGGTAGAATTTTTACTGCCAAATGCGGAAAGCGGTGTCCGTCTTTCAGCATGTAAAAAAGGATAAATGGAACAGTAATAATAACAAGCGTGATGTTTGTCACGACGCCAAACACCGCAGATAAACTGGACGTGATATTTTGCGGCAGGTTTTGGAGAAAACTTGTCAATGACTGTTCAATTTTTGATATCGATACATAATCCTGGTTCATCATCCAGGTAAACCATTGAGAATGGGACAAATCCTTTGTCAGCGCCTGAATCTGTTTTATATAATCAGGAAGGTTGTTAAACAGCCCTGTCACCTGTGAGGTGATGATAGGTCCGACTGACGCTGAAATAAATGCAAGCAAACCGATAAACAGTAAATAGATCAATAGAATGGATAATGTCCGCGGAATTTTTTTCTCAAGCAGGCGGACCACCGGATTAAATATGAAATACAAAATTCCCGCAATTAGCATCGGGAAAAACAATGTTGAGATAAAAACAATAAACGGCTGAAATACAAATGAAACTTTTGTTGCTACAAAAATAATCAGCAAAACAAATAAAATCTGCAATGTCCAAAAATGGACTTTTGATTTCAACAAGCTTTGTTCCTCCTAGTTTTTCTTTGTCTGTCAGATAAAAGAACTTATACCCCATCATTGTAACAAAAATGAACTCATATCAGAACTCTTAATATAATGAAAGGAGTGTTGGTGATGAAGGCCGTGACATACGATACAAATTCAGAACTGGCTTATATCTATGTTCTTCCTCCGAAAAAGAACAGGAATGTACGGACTGAGGAGCTCAGAGTCAATGATTGTCTCCTGCTGGATATCAGCCAAGACGGCAAAATCGCCGGATTCGAATGTTTTGGTGAGGCAGCACACCTCTGTGCCCCATTTGCCGGGAAATCCCGGCTATATGTAAAAGATTCAGACGGTTATCATTTTCGGGTCTGCCAGCATGCTTCAGTCCGTTCCTGCTATACGGTGTACGGTGTCACTTTCTGTTTTTCAGATGGTGACTATCAGGAATTTGCCGGCTTTGACCTTGATGGAACAATGTATCATAGTGCGTTTTTACAGCGCTTAACTGAAAAATAGGACGTCCCGGTGTACGCCTATTTTTCATGCGCAAGCACTGTTAGACCCGCTCACTGTAATCTGGGGTGACGGAAATCATGTGCTGGATTCTGATCAAACAAACAGAATTTCGGGCTCCTTCAATTGTGATATGGTCAGGTTTTACATCGATCAGTCTGCCTCTGACCGTATCTCGTACTGTCTGTATAACGAACCTTGAGCCGATGAGCTTTTTAATGGTCTGATAGACATAAGGATCGACTAAAGAGACCAGTTGCGGACTACCTTGGTTGACCATACTTTTATCCCCTTTGTGTGTTTTATCTCAGCTTATGCCGCGCTTATGGATAATGACACAGGCTTACCTGATAAAACAAAGGGGTGCGGAGATTTTAGGAGAATACGTTTGGAAGCGGGTGTAAAGGAAGTATCGATGAAGCGGAGACAGCGAAGAAAGCTGGGCGCTGTTCCGTACTTATACAGGCTTTATCACGGATGTCTGGGCTTGATCGATTAATTGGTCCAGCTTTTCTATTTTTTTTCGTGCGGTTGAAGGATCAATTTGGCGGTAATGATGGTGGCCGCCCGGCTCTTCATCCAGTTCGTCCGCTTTTTTGACAATCTGCTGCAGCGTGTTTTTATCTAATTCGCCTTCAGGCAAATAGGAATCTGTATGAAGCAAAATGGCTAGTGCAATCTCTTTTGCCGCTTTCGGTTCCTCGCCAAGCCGAATCAGAAGCTTATGCGCGCGTTCCGCCCCTTTAATGGCATGAATGTCATTTCTTTTGTATTTCTCATAATCCCACTTTCCGTCTGTATACCATTCATAATGGCCGATGTCATGAAGCAGTGCCGCTTTTGCTGCTAAATCAGGATTAATGTCAGCCTTCACAGACAGCCTGTATGCATGATAAGCGCAGGCAATCGCATGTGCCACGCCGGAACGCTGAAGATATTTTTGTGCAATTGGATGGGTGAAAACATCCATTAATGTAACCTTTCTCATGGAAACCCCTCCTTTAGATATTTTTAGAATCCTAACATAATTTGAAGAGAAACTCAATTCTTATGTCACATCATTTTGATCTTCTTATCATCATTGTTATACCCTAAAAGCAGCGTTTCAGTCAGTATATGCGGCTGTTCAATAAAATGCGCTGGCTGCAGCCTTTTGTATAAAAAAAAGAGCAGAAAATATCTGCTCTACAAAAACTCTTTAATATCATAAATGCGGCCGTTTTCCGTCCCTTTTTCTAGTAAAGAAAGCAGCGTGCCGGCAATAAAGTCCGGACTGCGAAGGCTTCCTGTTTCATTTAATTTCCGGAATCGTTCAATGTGGTGGAAATCCTTTTTCGATGAAGAACGGATGACGGCCTGCATCTCAGTGTCCATCACTCCAGGTGAGAACGAAATCATGTTCACCGGCAGCTCTTCATCCTCCTGTTCAAATCCGAATGTCCTCGTAAACATGTCGAGCCCGGCTTTTGAACTGCAATACGCGCTCCATCCCTTATATGGATTTTTGGCGGCTCCTGAAGTAATGTTGACAACCGTCTTTTTGCCGCTGTATGAAGCAAACCGTTTTGTAAACAGCTGACTCAAAAGCACGGGCGCAGTCAGGTTCAGCTGATAATGGCGCTGAAGCTCGTCAAGAGACGCTTCGCCGACACGTTTGATCGGCGTTACCATTCCGGCGTTATTAATAAGGGTAATACCAGAATAACGATCTGGATCGATGGATGAGAGCAATGTTTCAAATTGCTGTTCAGCTTCTTCGAGATTGATGAGGTCTATTTGATGCTGCGTTAGTTTTTCATGAGAGACATCCGTTTTCGTTCTGGATAAGGCATGGACTTCATGCCCCTTTTCTAAAGCCTGTAATGCAATGGCTTGACCCAGCCCTTTTGACGCTCCGGTGATGATATAAAGTTCCATTGGAAACCTCCTTTTCCGTTATTATTGTACGGCACCTCTTTTACACAACACAAGCACGCGGCCTACGCCTTCTTGTTTTCCTGCGCTGTGACTTTTGGGATGAGGAACACGATGCCTGCAATTCCGAGCAGGATCAGTAAGACATAGATCATCGGCAGCAGCAATGATGATGTTTCTTGTTCATCTTCTGTTTCCGTTGATGATGTCTTTGTTATTGGTTTTTCTGCAAATGTAATTCCAAGCTGTTTCGACTGGGCCGCAATCGTGTTGGAATCCTCGGCATTTGTTGATGTAAACAAATCTTTTATCAGCTCGGCATCCTTGTCCTTCGGTTTATCAAAAGTGATATCCTTCTGTTCCTCAGGCAGTTCTGTTTTTTCTTCATAGTAGGTATCTTCATGCAAATAATTCGTATCGATTTCAATGTCTTTTTTCTCATACTGGTTTGGCGCGACATCTGTATTTTCTTCAGTTTGGGCAGCAGCTGCAGAGGGTATGAAAAGGGAAAAGGAGAGCATACAAATCATGATCCCCTTTTCCATGCTGCGATTACGCTTCATACGTTTCATCGCTTTCTACTGTGTGTTCAGCCATCAGCCGGATAATCAGCGGCAGAGCCGCGGCAATCACCGTAATGATCAGCAGAACTGTTATTCCCATTGTAAACAAGTGCCCAGTACCGTACTGGATGTCGATATATACTTTCGAAACCGGATCTTCAAATGTAAAGTTCGGCATGATCAAATCAATAAGCGGTGCGACATAGAATAGAATCATTGCCGCTGAAGCAACCCAGCCAGGGATTGATCCGAATCTGAATGCCGTCCGGATGAAGGCAGAGCTTGCGACCAGCAATAGAATCGTAAACACCGACCACTTAATCGTCTGATCGTCCGGCAGTGAATAAATATTCAAACCGAACAAGCTGATCATAAGTCCGACAAGGATATTCAGAATTCCGAATAACGCTCCTTTGACGAGAAGCGGTGCGTTTTGGTAATACGAGCTGAAATAGCCGATTAACAGACTGCTGATCAACACAATGACAAGGATGACAACCGGAGGTACCGTCTGAATTTTTTCTTCCGGAACCTCTCCGCTGATTTTAAGCGGATTCGCTAAGTAATCATATACATAGCCATTGTTTTGCCCGTCTACTAATGTGTTTCCGAGTATGCCGTATACGTCATTTCGCACGAGTTTAGTGGAGGCTACATTTTTCCCCCAGTTGTTGTTTAAGGTGTCGGCTTTCGCTTGAACATCATTGACGCTTTGCTGCATGTTGGTTGTGTAATCAATGATGCCTGACTGGCGATCAGACAATGAACCCATCATGTCTGACATTTGCAGCACTTCCTGGCCGACCGTATCTTGGACACTCAGTGCCATGGTGCCAGACAGCCCATCGTTGCTGAACGTCGCAGATTCCTGTGTTGCGCCCGTTACAAGCTGTTCTGACGCTTTTGCGGCACTTTCAGAGATTTTCGTCAGTTCGTCGAGAACACCTGCTTGAGAGTCACGAATAAAGCCGCTGTAGTCATCCGCAAATTTGGTCATTCCGTCGATGAAGCTGTTAATGTCTTCATCAGTTTGCATCGTGTTGTTTTTGAGAGCTTCCCAGCTGGCTGATTCTTCAGGTGAGAGAGCCAGGACTGATTTGACGTTGCCCTGCTGGCCGTTAATGGCGCCGGCTTTTGCAGCACTGTCAATCGTACCGGATAATACAGAGTCATAAACAGACAAATATTTATAGTATCTCATTAAAGCGGAGATGCTTTCTGTATTGATTTCTCCTGAGAATTGAAGCTGATCTTTATTTTCAAGCTCGCGAATCGCACTGTAAATCCCTTCAAACTCCCGCTTCCGTTTCGCTTCGAGATTTTCAAGTTTACCTTCGAGCTTTTTCACTTTGTCTTTCAGGTCATCAATTTCATCAGTGAGACCATTCATTTGCTCTGTTAGTTCCTCTAACTTCTTTTTCAACTCTTCATTATGAGCAGTTTCTTTTTCTTTGAGCTCTTCTTCAATTTGCTTGATTCGCTCAGACGCTTTGCTGAGCTGTTCTTTTGCTTTGGCGATATCAGAAATGTCGTCGTTTCCTGGTTGATCTTGGTCACCAGGCTCCATCGTATCTCCCGTATCTCCGGTTCCGCCTTCATTTGCTAGCTTGATAAATTGAAGGGCTGAGTCAGATGAAGCAGTCTGTTCGGCAGATGTGCCCGTTTCGGTTTGTCCGCTGTCGGACGCACCATCAGAGGCATCGCCGTTCTGCACCTGACCGTCAGTTCCCTTCTGCTGGTCTTGATCCTGAGTACTGCCGTCCGTTTGTCCGTCATTACCGGTATCACTGCTGTTATCATTGTTTCCGGTGTCTCCCTTTGTATCATCGGGATTTGTGTTACTTCCGTCATCGGGATTGTTCGGGTTGTCAGTCGATGGATTGTCTGTTCCCGGGTCCTCTTTTTCAGGCTCCTTCAGATTGTCTGAAATATCCTGAACATCAGCAGCTATATTTTTCAGTTCTTCACGCTGTTTTTCAAGATCAATTTTGAGTTCTTCAGGATCTTCTTCTTTAGGGTCTTTATCTTTATCATTGTTGTCAGAACCATCGTCTATGACTGGGTCGTCCCCTTTCGCAACTGTCAATGCCTGACGTGCCGGGACAAGCAATTCATACACCTGATTTAGTGCAGCCTGTCTTGATGCGGCCTGATATTGTTCGATTAAATCACTTTGGATTTTTGCCATGCCAAGTTCCTGCTGGGACACTTGCCCTTCCCTAATTTGCTGGGCGTTTGCCAGCACATTGCTGGTTTGTCCGAGCTGTGACTTCGCTTGGCCAATCCCAGTTGCCAATCCGCTCATGCGTTCGCTGAACTGATTCGCCTTTTGCTGTGCCTGGATGGCATCCAGACCTGTCCGGATTTGCTGCTGTGTTGAATCTTGGGCTGCCAAAAGCAGCTTTTTCTGATTTTCTTGATATTCTTTGTATCTTTCAACTGTATCAATGAATTCTTTCAGCGTATTTTTGGCTTCTTCCGCTGTAGAAGCTTTTTCTTTTGTCGTGCCTTGCGCTTCATTCATTGATTTCTTCAGCTCATCGATTAAGTCTTTTTGCTGTTTGATTTCACCTGCTAAATCATTAGAGCTTGGTTTGTAAAAGTTGTACATGACATTCTGGAATTCAGATTCTTTATTGACGATCTTGTCAAATTCTCCTCTGATGTTGTCCACTTTTTGTGAAACAAAATTCCAGTATAAGGCCGACATTTTTTTGTTCATTGTCTTTTGGGCATCCTCAAGCTCACGCTGAACTTTTTCTTTGTTAACCGCATTAAGGTTATCTTGAATGCTGAATTCGAGCGTTGCTTTTTGAGGATGGTCTTTGTCATAGCTCAAAATGTTTTTTGAGAAGTCTGAGGGAATGTAGACAATCGCATCGTATTTCTTTGAAGCGAGACCGGTCTCGGCCGCGCTTCGGTTTACGACCGTCCACGAATAATCAGGACGTTCACCCAGAACGGCCGCTACTTCCTTGCCGAACTGGGCGGATTTGTCCTCTTCATCAGACTTTACCTCATCACTCAATACGCCTGTGTCTTCATTCACCACCGCGATTTGCCGGGTGGAATTGACTGCTTTTTTCGTTGGGTCGTCTCCGATAAATCGGAAAAACAACACCGGCAGCAGCAAAATGATGATGACGGCGGAAATTAACTTGATCAAGCTTTTTCGTTGTTCTGTCATCTAGCACTCTCCCTTTCAGCAGAACATAAAGGAATTTGAACTTTTTGCTCCTTCCCGTTTTCCACAACATATCCGAAGCCCGGCTGAATCTCAGGCTCCTGTCTTTGGTACGGGAGAGGAATGACATTTTGCTCAGATTTTTTCATCAGCAGAATCGCGTGGCGGATTTGCTTCATCTCAGTCGTCAAGGAGTCATAGCCTTTTGAGAATTCGCTGTGATTTCCGCCCGGGATAAAGCTGAACCCAAGATGAGCGTATGATTTCATGAAGTTAGCGAGACGGTCTTGTATTCTCGTATCAATCGTCTGCTGGAATCTCGTTATCCCGTCAATCATCAGCACCACTTGTGAGAATCGCAGATTTTGCGTGTCTCCTTGGCGGACGGCTTCTACATACATGGCCTCTCTTGTTTTGAAAATGTCTTCTGCTGTTTCAATCCACTGCTCAATATCTTCTTTCGTTTCCAAATATGAAACATCTGATTCCTTCGCGTAATGAGATAAGCCGCGGTCAATCGAGTCAAACAGGCCGATCATTTCAGTTTCATCATCAATCAGATGTTCGAGCATTACTTTTAAGACGTTTGTTTTCCCGCGCTGAGTCTGGCCTAAAATCAGGCAGTGCTTATGCTTGCCTAAATCAAAATAGACTGGGCTGACTGTTTCTTCATGAAGCCCGATCGGTACAGATAAAGGCTTGCGTTCCAGCTTGAAGCGGATAGACAATTCTCTCGTAGACAAGCTCTCAGGCAGCATCGGAATCGGTGCCGGCTGCTCCATTGAAGCAAATCGCCCTTGAAGTTTCTGTACGTCTGATTTCAGCTCGTTGAACATGCCGATATCATCATCGGCGTCAACAGGCAGGAACATTTGCGCGAAATAAAGCTCTTCCTTTTGAATGATGACGCGTCCCGGAATCGGCTCAAGATTGAATTTCGGACGGCCGTAAATGGAATATCCTTCTGATTGATCCATGAGATAATGGACAACCTTTGTTTTCAAGTTATTTAACAATGACTGGCGGACAGCATTCACCCGCGTTGCTGTCAGCATAAAGTAGATACCCAAGCTTTGTCCGTCTCTGGAAAGCTGGACAAATTCCGATTCAAGCTCATGCATCTCATCCTTGACAATGTCAAAGTTGTCAATGGTGATGAAAATGAACGGGAGCTCTTCTTCGCTCAGTGCATTGTACATTTTGATGTGGCTGATTTCTTTTTCCCGGAACAAACGTTTACGGCGGTCAATTTCTTCTTTGATGCGAATCATGAACTTTTCAATTTTTCTTGACTGGTCCATCAGGAAGTAATCCGCGGTATGCGGGAGCTTCGCTAATGGCAGCAGCGTTCCGTTTCCGAAATCAAAGATATAGACATGAAGCTCTTCAGGTGTATATACGTCCGCAAAGCTCATCAGGAACGTTGCGGCTGTAATCGATTTTCCGTAGCCCGAAGAGCCGAAGATGCCGATATTTCCATCTTCCATCATCTTATAAGCAATTGGCGCCTGTCTTTGCAGATCAGGTTCATCGACATACGCAAAGTGGAAATGGTCTTTTTCGTTTGAAGGGAAAAGAGTGCGCGGAATACGTTCCGCAAGCGGCGGCAGCCAAGGGCTTGGCAGCTTCTCGATTCCCATTTCATCTTGGATGCGTTCAATTTCGTCAACTACAGCTTCGATTTCGGTTTGAACGTCTTTTTTCGCGTTATCTTCGGTATCAACCTCAGAAAGCGGGATCAGACCCGTATCTGTGACAATCGCGATTTCATCCTCGGTACCGTAGACTTCCTCTAAGTAAGGCGCCCCGCTCCATGCAGATTGGAACAGCTCATACACTTCATTGTTTCCGACCTGCAAATAGCCGCGGCCTGTTACGGTAATGTTTGCGGCATCGCTGTTTTTCAAAATTTCTTTACTGTCGGTGGCATCCTGGACCTTGAGCGCTACTTTAAAGCGCGAGTTACTCCAGATCTGGTCGTCGATGATGCCGCCTGGCTTCTGTGTCGCCAAAATCAAATGAACGCCGAGGCTTCGTCCGATACGCGCGGCACTGACAAGCTCCCTGATAAAATCAGGCTCCTCGCTTTTCAGCTCGGCAAACTCATCAGAAATTAAGAACAAGTGAGGCATCGCCACTTCTGCTTTCCCTTGCTTGTATAGCTTTGTATAGTCATTGATGTGATTGACTTGATACTGGTCAAACAGGCGCTGCCTTTTTTTCAGCTCGCTTTTAATGGAAGCAAGCGCACGCATACTGAAGTTTTTGCTTCCTTCAATATTTGTGATCGTGCCGAGGAGGTGGGGAATGTTGCGGAACGGCTGCGCCATTCCTCCGCCTTTATAGTCAATTAGTAAGAAAGCCGCTTCATGCGGATGAAAATGCACTGCAAGTGACAAGATGTAGGTCTGGAGAAATTCACTTTTCCCTGATCCCGTTGTCCCCGCAAGCAAGCCGTGCGGACCGTGTGCTTTTTCGTGAAGGTTCAGATACACAATGTCATCTTTCCCTTTATAGCCGATCGGCACTGACAGCGACTTCGACGATTCACTTGTCAGCCATCTTTGCTGAATGCCGATTTCTTTTACTTCCTTCGCATGAAAAAGCTCCAGGAACGATACCGTTTCCGGAATGGAATTCGTAATGCCGACCTGGTGGTTCAGCGTCCGCAGCGTGCGTGAGAACCGTTCGTTGTCCTCACGCTGATGATGATCGAGACGGAACGGAATTCTTACCGCTTTTTTCTTTTGTATTAAAATGTCGCCTTCATGCTCATTAATGTAGCGGACAAGAGTTGTAATGTTTTCCGACAAGCTTTCCTTTGTTTCCGCCGCGACAATTGTCGAGATGCCCAGATGCTCATGCTGTCCTTCTAAATATTCGAGAATGACATGCTCAGAGATCAGCTGCTGATTCGTGATGACAAATACAAAATGCGGTTTGAACTGCAGTTTTTCTTTGTCATCTTCGAGATCACGCTCTCTGATCAATTCGTAAAGTGAAGACAAGAGCTGATCTCGGGTTTGCTCATTATAAATAAATCCTTTTGCATAAATATGGGGCATTTGAAATTGCGGAAGCCACTTCATCCACTCCCAGTCTTTATACTCTTCTTCATGAAAAATAAATACAAAACGCAAATCGTGATAGCTGTTAAAGAACGACAGCTGTCCGATCAACTGGTGAATCTCATTTTTCACAATTTGCGATTTACCGACAAGCCCCATCGGACCTTCTGCCAAATCGACCGTCACCGGCGCATTGCGGATATCTTTATAGACGCGCTGCATGTGCTGCGATTTCTCCATGAGGTCATCGATATCACGATTCGCCAAGTCTCCGCCGCTCATATTGATTTCATAACTTGACGGAACTGTTCCCGTCCCAAGCCGCAGCTGGAGATAATCCTTGCTTTCAAGTGATTTTTCCCAGATCCGATCACTGATTTCACTTGTTAAGTATTTCATTTGTTCAAATGAAGGAAAGTGAAATTCAAGAACCTGCTTTTGCTTTTCAGCAAGTGCCTGAAGCTCTTTCCGCTTATTGTCTAAGTAAAGCTTATATACACGCTCCCGTTTTTCCTCGCGTTTTTTCCGCTGGTTTTTATCCCGGAAATATTGCACTGTCGAGGTAATGAGAGTCATCATAAACATGGCCAAAGAAACGAGTATAAATATGCCGCGCGGCTGGATGATGGCAACTACGCCCATCACGATCAGCATCACAAGCGGAGGCAGGATGACGAGCCACAGCCCTCTGTTGGTTTGATCGCTCTCCTGAGAGGGAAAACTGAAAGAAACGCGGTCATCCGGCAGATCGTATACCATCCGCGGCGTTCTTCTGTACTGCGGATATTTTTTCTGCATCTCTGTACT
Organism: Bacillus sp. JZ39; assembly: GCF_053903145.1. NCBI lineage: Bacteria > Bacillati > Bacillota > Bacilli > Caryophanales > Bacillaceae > Bacillus > Bacillus sp. JZ39. Next base: position 3,058,892 of record NZ_CP096389.1, read on the forward strand.
CGGTTTGACCGTTTCTGTTAACGCTGTTTCAAACTGGGCATAATGAACAATTTCTAAAAGGTCTTGTTCCGTCACCCTCATTTGCGTGAAGTTCCAGAATATTTCATCCCCCGGCTTGAGCGGCGTATTGGCGTTGATTTTCTCTCCGTTCAAGAAGATCGTTCCGCTTTCAGGGCGGACCGACCAGCTGCCGCCTGCACGAAGCAAAGAAAACGTGCTTTGTTCTGCAAATGCAAAATCTTGCGGATTCAGATAAATATCTGCATTCGTTTTTTCTGAGGAACATACAATTTCATCCCGATTTCCCGTAAAATAAACGGATTTCTCAGGTTCACTGCCCGTCAATATCAAGCGTATATCCTGCTGATCCGTTTGGAGAGTAAATGATATATCCGTCTCAATCGTGCCGAGACAATCATTTCCCAGGAAAACTTCGTATTGGCCGCCGGATTCCTTTCTTTGAAGAGAAATGACTCCGCTATTAAATGGAATGGAGCTGATCGTAACAGAATCCTTCACATCAGGCCCTATGGTCACCGGATGAGACGACGGGAGGTTAGACAGATTTAATTTTTGAACGTTATTTTGGTAAAAAACCCATAATAGACTCAAATGGCGAACCCCCTTACGGCCGAATGGCAGCATGCGATGACCTGCGCTTCATGTCTCACGTTATTTGTCATCTTTTTTCTCATCTTTCTTTTCTGTTTCTTTTTTCTCGTCTTCTTTTTTCTTCTGTTCTTCTTTTTTCGCTTTTTCCTCGGCTGCGGCTTTTTCTTCTGCCGCTTTCTCTTCTGCTTGTTTTTCTTCGTCTGTTTGTGTCTGTTCTTCGCTTGTATCGACTAACGATGTTTCAGAATTAGACTGTTTATTTTCTTGACGTTCTTTTTGCGCTTTTTCAAGCTCACTATTTACTGAGTCAAGTTCTTTTTGTATGTCTTCATCATTTGTATCCTCAGATAAAAGCTGCTGTTTATATTTAGCTAGGGCAAAGTAAATATAATCATTGTATTCCAGCTTGCGGCCGATACTGATCGCTTCTTTGTATTCTCCTCGACCATAATCAATCCAATATAAGAAATGCTGAGGGTCTGATTGAAGGGTGACTAAATTATTTTCTATATTTTTGGTTTTTGCACTCCCCAGGTTTTCGACCTCAACATAGGACGTCGCCAGCTGATACTGCACCGATTCAGGCAGGCTTTCCGCATCGTACTTGGACAGTGTGCTGATGACTTCACTGTACTGCTTGTTTAAGAACGCACGGTTGCTGTCCACTATCGCCTGGTGCTTTGGCTGCGCGAAAAATAAGGCGTACATCGAATAAATAAGTGCCGGTACAAGCAAAACAATGAGCCCCAGGCCGATATATCGCTGGATGTTCCACTTCTTTCTCGGGATATGTATGTATGTTTTTGCTTTGGCTTCGAGCTCATCAATATGGGTTTGAATCAGCTCGAGCAAATCATCATAGGATTCAGCATCTAATATCGCCTTTGCCTCTGCGGAAAACGTCAGCGTTTCATTGAATTTCAGGTAGTCTTCAAACGCAAAAGCGCCGTCAACTGCCAAAGCCGCTGCCGCTTTCAGCTCCTGCCATACTCTTTCCTCATCACGCTCGTAAGGAGGAATGCTTTCTTTTACTCCATAATGGAGAAAATAAGGCGTAAGCCCTTTATCGAATACAATGTTTTCAGGAGCGACAATCAAATTCAGCCTAGACAGATTGTGCTGCTGTACGGCTTGAACAAGCTGATAGGCAAACTGCCATTTACTTTTTTTATCCTTAGCTTTCATGAAGCGGAATGCTTTATAGGAGGAGGGAGGTTGGATTGTGATGATTACTTCATCATCCGTCACATCGATTTCTTTATGAAAAAATGGATTTATATCTTTGATCACGTTAGCTTCAAGACCGTCGAGAAGCTTTATTTTTTCCCGTTGAAAGGTAAATGTATAGCCGGCATCTGTTTTCTCGGCAACAGCTTCTAATTGGTTTTCTAAATATGATTTTTGTTTACCTGACATTCAACCAGATCCTTTCATAATATTTCAAGCCGGTCTCCGTTTGTAATGCCGCAATCAGACAGCTTGCATTCTCCGGAAAACACCTTATCCTTGTTCACCACTCTGATCCAGTGCCCTTCGCGCGGAGGCATAGATACGCTTTGGGCCTGCCAAGCAATATCAATTACTTTTTTCACCGGGTGGTAATCTGACAATCTGAGATCAAAGACACTGCCGTTATAATGTTTCAAATCTATTGTAATATCAATATACATTTAGGATCACCCTTACATAGAAAGAGCGCCGTCTTCTTTTGAATCAGGCGCTCCTTCCCTTTCATACTGTTATCCGCGGATTTGATTTGCGATGTCTTGGTCAGTAGACTCAAGTGTATTTGCTGTTTGATCAAGCTGCTGATTCACATCTTGAAGCAAATCTGACATTTTGATAAATGAAGGTTTGAGCTGCTCGTATTGATCTGCGAACGCTTCGCTTGAAGCACCTTCCCACATGCTTTTCAAATCAGAGATCATTCGGTTTAAACGATCAACCTGATTTAATACTTCTTGGCTTTCAACGCCGTATTGCTTCGCCATCGCTCTTAGCTCTTCGGGTGTGACACGAATTAATCCTGCCATATTCCTCATTACCTCCTGTGCCATCAGCCTAAATATGGGCTAATTCACTTATTTTTAGAACGTCATTATTATAAAAACAGTTTTTCGGCATAGTCAAACAAATATGTTTTAATTTTACAAAATGAGTCCAATGGTTTATCCCGAATCACTTAAAAATGACATATACTGTAAAGTAAATAGGTTTATTTTCTTAATCTTCTCTTCATTCTCCGAATAATCCAAAAGACCCAAATAACGCTCCAACTCCCAAAAAAAACCTTTCAGAAAATTTGATGCTACAGCACCATTTCTGAAAGGTTCAGTTTTTTCTTTCCTTAATTAGTCTCGCCTCCGATGACTTTCTTAGAAGATTAATAGGATAAGCTGTCGTTATATGAGGCATACAACTGTCCTGCAAAAAGGCGATTACACCGCCAATTGTATATAGAACGTTTCTCTCATGAAATTGTTTTTTTGCTTCTGTTCTTTGTTGTTGATTTTCACAAACAACAACAATCATAATAAAAGGAAGGGGATGAGATGTCAAAGAGAAATCAAGCACGAAAAGTAGGGAGATTTATGACCATGCCGAATGATCCGTTTAAATATAGTTTTGACAGACTTGAAGATGTGGCTGATCATATCAGCGACGTTCTGCGGTGCCCGATCACCATAGAGGATGTTAACCACAAGCTGCTTGCCTACAGTACACACAGCGACTGCACAGACCCTGCCCGGACGTCTACCATTATTGGCAGAAGGGTACCGGAGAAGGTGATTAACAAGCTGTGGAAAGACGGGACAATTCCAGCTCTCTTAAAAACGGACCAGCCGATCAGAGTCAAGCAAATTGATGAAGTCGGGCTGAGCAATCGCGTCGCTATTTCGATTTGGAAAAACAATCAAGTGCTTGGCTTCATATGGGCGCTTGAGATCCAAAAAACATTGTCCGATGAAGATCTGCTGACATTGCAAATGGCAGCAAAAGCAGTGAAAAACAAGCTTCTCAAACTTCAAATCAGAAAAACGAAAAATGAAGAACGCAGCCAAGAATTTTTCTGGAAAATGCTGACCGGACACATCCATCAGGAGGATGATATGGCGGATGGGTTCCATAAGCTTGGAATGGTTGTTCCTTCAGAGTTTTCCGTTATGATCATCCGCATAAATGGCGAGCTGACTGAAAAAATCGAACAGCAGCTGCAATATTTACAGGAAACGACCCAGCAGGTTTACGTGCTGCTGGCGACCGTAGATTCCAATGAACTTATTATATTAACCTCACCCAAAACAGATCATCCTTTTCAAGATTTAAAACAGTTTGCTTTAAGTACGCAAAAACAGCTGAAGGAGCGGTATAAAATAGAAGACGTTTCTATCGCTTTTGGCGGAATATACAACTCTATTTCTTTTGTCTCCCGCTCCTATCAGGAAGCATTGTCCGTCTTAAAAACGAAGGAACGGTTCACTGAAGAGACCAAACATCTTTTCAGCTTTTCTGAGTTAGGCATTTATCAATACTTAGATGTCTTATATGAAAAACGGAAACAGGCGGGCCATTATAATTACTCGCTTTCCAAACTGGAACAATATGACCGGGATCACCAGTCAAATCTGGTAGAGACGCTAGAGCGCTTTATTGAAGCGGACAGCAACGTGAATACCGCTTCCAAGCTGTTAAATATACACGTTAATACGTTGAATTACCGACTCAAGCGGATCAGCCAGATCGCTGAAATTGATTTGAAAAATGTGAATCAAAAATTCACCATCTATTTAGATATCAAACTTCGGCACATGGATTTGTGAAATTTCACAAATCCATGTTTTTTTATTTTCTTAATCAAACAAAGAATTTTCCAAAATATCAAGCTACACTAAAAATATCACAGATACAGGAGGAGACAGATATGATCATAGGGGTTCCTAAAGAGATAAAAAACAATGAAAACCGTGTCGCATTAACACCCGGGGGCGTTTCTCAGCTCATTTCAAACGGCCACCGGGTGCTGGTTGAAACAGGCGCGGGCCTTGGAAGCGGATTTGAAAATGAAGCCTATGAGTCAGCAGGAGCGGAAATCATTGCTGATCCGAAGCAGGTCTGGGACGCCGAAATGGTCATGAAGGTAAAAGAACCGCTGCCGGAAGAATATGTTTATTTCCGCAAAGGACTTGTGCTGTTTACGTACCTTCATTTAGCAGCTGAGCCTGAGCTTGCACAGGCCTTGAAGGATAAAGGAGTAACTGCCATCGCATATGAAACGGTCAGTGAAGGCCGGACATTGCCTCTTCTGACGCCAATGTCAGAGGTTGCGGGCAGAATGGCGGCGCAAATCGGCGCTCAATTCTTAGAAAAGCCTAAAGGCGGAAAAGGCATTCTGCTTGCCGGGGTGCCTGGCGTTTCCCGCGGAAAAGTAACAATTATCGGAGGAGGCGTTGTCGGCACAAACGCGGCCAAAATGGCTGTCGGACTCGGTGCAGATGTGACGATCATTGACTTAAACGCAGACCGCTTGCGCCAGCTTGATGACATCTTCGGCCATCAGATTAAAACGTTAATTTCTAATCCGGTCAATATTGCTGATGCTGTGGCGGAAGCGGATCTCCTCATTTGCGCGGTATTAATTCCGGGTGCTAAAGCTCCGACTCTTGTCACTGAGGAAATGGTAAAACAAATGAAACCCGGTTCAGTCATTGTTGATGTAGCGATCGACCAAGGCGGCATCGTCGAAACTGTCGACCATATCACAACACATGATCAGCCAACATATGAAAAACACGGGGTTGTGCATTATGCTGTAGCGAACATGCCGGGCGCAGTCCCTCGTACATCAACAATCGCCCTGACTAACGTTACTGTTCCATACGCGCTGCAAATCGCGAACAAAGGGGCAGCAAAAGCGCTCACAGACAATGCGGCACTGAGAGCGGGTTTAAACACCGCTAACGGACACGTGACCTATGAAGCTGTAGCAAGAGATCTAGGCTATGAGTATATTCCTGCCGAGAAAGCTTTACAGGATGAATCATCTGTGGCGGGTGCTTAATTCACATTGAGCTTGCAGAAAGATTTCTGCAGGCTTTTTTATTTTTTAAAAGGAAAAAAGAGACCATTTCACGAATTATGACTATGAAGTTGATCATAAAGGAGGATTCATATGGCTGTTCAGCAATATGGCGTGTTAAAAGGCATAGTCTTAGACATGAAGCGGGAAACAGATGATGACAGTCCTCATTTCCAAGTCAAAATGCTCGGTGAAGAGAATACGTATTACAGGTGCGCCATCAATGTGATGTCCAGTTCTGAGGAATCTGAAGTATTGTATTTGGCTGACGATCAGTTTGATTCGGGCTCAATTACCATCCTTCCGAACATGCCGTATGGATATACAAGGATCAATGAAGCAAACCGTGAAGTGGCACTGGATTATGTGCGGGGCAATTTGTTTGACCCGCGGGAAATGAAGCCTTTGCCTCATGAAATCACAGGACCTGATAATGATTTAAATGATTTTATTGAAACCTATATGAAGAAAGCACAAGATGAGAAAGCGCCGGTTTATATATTCGGTTCAAAATTCGGCCCTGAACAGGCTGCAGATAAAATATTCGGCTTTACCCCGACTAACGGAATGCACAATATCCATATGAATCAAGGGAATGCAATGGATACGCGCTGGAAAAAAGACAACGGCTCTTGGCATGACGGGGGTATTCTGATTCAGTTTGCAGATCAGTGGGCCGCTGTGTTTTTAGCGTTTTTATCCCAATCTTGGTGTACCGATGAAAACGGAAACCCGGTCAGAGATTGTGATCATACCCAAACGTCTGCGTAAGATTAGAAAAAGAGACTGCGGCGAGCAGTCTCTTTTTGATACGATTACACATTTTCAACAGTCTTTAGGCTGTTTGGCCTCATATCGCTCCAATGCGATTGGATATAGTCCAAACAAGCTTCACGCCCTTTTTGCTCATGAACGACTGTCCAGCCGCTCGGCACATCTATAAAACCGGGCCATAGGGAATATTGGCCTTCTTCATTGATCAGCACCAAATACGTGCCATCCGCATTTTCAAAAGGATTAGCCATTCTATTTCTCCTCCCTTATTTATTCAACTCTTCCAGTTTGACAGCGAGAACCTTGCCGATTTGAGCCAGAGGTTCCGGCTGACATAAATCTTTATGACGGCAGTCGATGTCAATTTGTTCAATCTGTCCGTTAATATAAGGCTTCCACGAATCAGGTTCAATCGGATCAAACCATTCAGGAATGATTGTTGATCTGAAAAACAAAACATTTCCGCGGAAGGTTTTCGGCTTATAGGAGCCTAAAATGCCGACAGAATTGACATACGTATTCTTCAAATTTAAAATGACCGTTTCATCCAAGCTCGCAAGCGCACTGCCGTCACTGCGAAGAATCTCAATCGCTGCTTCAAAATCTAGCGGTTTGTCCCCTAAGCTGTCCGGATCGTACCCGCCTAACGCCAGAAGGGCAATAAGCGCTTCCTCATCATCCGGCGCCTCTTTTATAGGAAGGAAGTGGTTTGGATAGGCATCCAGCATCACCAATAGGGAAACTTCTTCTCCTTGATTTTGCAGCTGGGTCGCCATCGCTTGAACGACATTCCCGCCCAGAGACCAGCCTAGCAGATGGTACGGGCCTTTCGGCTGAACCGTTCGGATTTGTTTAATGTAATCGGCAGCCATGTCATCAAGTGTTTTCGGAAGCTCCTCGCGCTGCCCGATTCCCCGTGCCTGCAAGCCGTAGATCGGATAATCCGTTCCTATATTCGTCATCAAACCGGCATAGCACCAGCTGAGTCCCCCTGCTGGATGAACACAGAATAAAGGAGGCTTGTCTCCGCTTGTTCGGAGCGGCAGCAGAACGTCAAGAGCGCTTTGGCTTGATCCCATTTCAAGTCTTTCAGCGAGCCCGGCTACAGTAGGTGCTTCGAACAAGTTGCCGATGCTGAGTTCAACGCCGAGTGCTTCACGAATGCGGCTCATGAGCTGTACAGCAAGCAAGGAATGTCCGCCTAAATCAAAGAAACGGTCATCAATGCCGACACGCGGCAAGTGAAGCACCTCCATAAAGAGGTCACAGAGAATTTCTTCCTGCGGCGTTCTCGGTCCTCGTCCTGTCACTGCCGCTGCGAAATCCGGAGCGGGCAGCGCTTTACGATCAAGCTTTCCATTCGGTGTCAGCGGCAATTCTTTCATCGTCATAAAGGCAGCAGGCACCATGTAATCCGGCAGTCTCTCCGCAGCATATTTGCGCAGTTCCGCCGTATCAAATGTTTCTTCCGAAGGGATGACATAAGCTGCCAACCGTTTATCTCCCGGCTGATCCTCACGAACGATCACTGCCGCATCTTCAAGCTGCGGATGCTGAACAAGTGCAGCTTCAATTTCTCCCAATTCAATTCGGAATCCCCGAATTTTCACTTGATGGTCTGCACGGCCGACATAGTCGAGGGAACCGTCAGCGCGGAGGCGGGCCACATCCCCAGTGCGGTACATCCGGGTGCCTGGAGGACCGAACGGATCAGCTATGAAGCGTTCAGATGTTAAACCAGGCCGGCCTAGATAACCTCGTGCTAACCCCGCTCCTGATACATACAGCTCTCCGGCAACACCCGGCGGAACCGGCTGCAGGCGTTCATCCAGCACGTATACACCAAGATCGGGAATGCCGCAGCCGATCAAGCTGTTTGCCCGTAAAACTGCCATGCTTCGGTCTAATTCGATATAGCTCACATGCACCGTCGTTTCTGTAATCCCATACATATTGATAAGCTGCGGTCTATTTTCAGGGTGGCGGTTGTACCAATCCTCTAAACGGCTGAGTTCAAGCGCTTCTCCGCCAAAAATGACATAGCGCAGACTGAGTGCCTGTCCGAGATCCGGCTGTTCCCGTTCCGCCTGCATAAACTGATAGAAAGCAGACGGTGTCTGGTTCAGAACAGTCACCCCCTCTTTGACAAGCAGGCGCAAAAACGCTTCTGGCGATCTGCTGACGTGGTGAGGCACGATCACAAGACGTCCGCCATGCAGCAGAGGACCCCAGATCTCCCACACCGAAAAATCAAACGCATAGGAATGGAACATGGTCCAGATATCGTCTGAGCTGAAACGGAACCAGTGCTCAGTCGCTGCAAATAAACGTGTTACATTTTGGTGAGGAATCATTACACCTTTTGGAACACCTGTTGAGCCGGATGTATAAATGACATATGCCGTATTCAAAGGCGAAAGCGGCTGAGTCCTATCCTTATTTTTTGGATTACCTGCAGGGTACGTGTTTAGTTTCTCTGCCAGCTCGGGATCATCCAGCACGATTTTCGGCACGTTTTCAACTGGCGGAATGTGATTTGCAGCTTTAGTGTTCGTCATGATAAACGCAGGCTTTGCATCTTTTAGCATAAAAGCAATTCGATCAGCCGGATAATCCGGATCAAGAGGGAGATAAGCTGCCCCGGCCTTTAGCACCGCCAATAGGCCGACAGCCATTTCCAACGATCGGGGCAGTGCCAATGCCACAAATTGCTCCGGCCCGACACCTTCACTAATCAGCATTCGGGCAAGCCGGTTTGCTCTTTCATTCAGCTCTGCATAGTTCAGTGCCTGATTTTCATATACAACGGCAATGGCATCAGGACGTAAAGCAGCCTGCTTCTCAAATTGCTCTGGCAAACATGCGTGCGGAATCTTTTCAGATACACTTTGCCAATCAGTCACCATGCTGCTGCGTTCCTCTGGTGCAAGAATATCCAGATTTCCGATTTGCTTGTCAGGATCAGACTCGGCAGCCTCCAACAGGCGCATCAATCGGTCAGCAAGAGCCTGAGCAGTTTCCCGCTTGAAAAGATCAGTGCTGTATTCAAGCAGTCCTTCCATCCCGTTTGGTGTCCCGTCAGCAAGGCGATCTTCACTGATTTCCAGCGTCAAATCAAACTTGGCAGAACCGACACTGTTGATTCGCAGGCTGCTCTCCATATCAGGAAGATGCAGTTCAGCGTCCGGTGTGTTTTGGAACGCAAGCATGATTTGGAATAAAGGATGCGTCGCACGCGAACGAGCCGGATTGAGCACCTCTACAAGTCTCTCAAACGGCAGATCCTGATTGTCATAGGCGGCCAGATTCACTTTCCGTACTCTGTCTAGAAGCTCACGAAAGCTTGGGTCACCGGACGTATCAGTTCTGAGCACCAATGTATTAATAAACAGCCCTACAAGATCGCCCAGCGCATCATCATTCCGTCCCGCGATCGGACTGCCGATCGGAATGTCGGTGCCCGCCCCGAGCCTTGTCAATAAAGCGGCGAGACCGGATTGAAGCACCATAAACAGGCTCACCCTATTTGTGCGAGCCAGCTCCTGCAATCGCTTGTGAAACTCGGGCTCAATACGAAAATGAATCGTATCTCCATCATGACTCGGCTCAGCCGGACGTGAATAATCGGTTGGCAGTTCAAGCTGATCAGGCAGGTTTTTCAAGGTTTCTTTCCAGAAAGCAAGCTGACCGGCAATCAAGCTGTTTGGATTATCCTCGTTTCCAAGCAGTTCTTGCTGCCAAAGCGCATAGTCTGCATACTGCACAGCAAGAGGCGCCCATTCGGGAGATCGTCCGTGGCAGCGAGCCGCATAAGCTGTCCCAAGGTCTCTGGTCAGCGGTGTTAAGGACCAGCCGTCCCCGACAATATGATGGACGAGAAGAAGCAGCACGTACTCGTCAGGACCGATCACAAAAAGCTCGGCACGAAAAGCAGGTTCAGCTGCAAGATCAAAGCTGTAGCGTACAGCTTCGGCAAGCCGATCAGAAAGCTCCTTCTCAGCAATTTCAGTAACATGTAACTCAGGATGGGCTTGATCGGCATCTAAAATATGCTGATAGGATGTCCCCTGTGATTCAGGGAAGATCGTCCGAAGGCTTTCATGACGGCAGACGAGGTCATAAAGTGCCGCTTTCAGCAATCCTTGATCCAGCTCACCTGACAAACGGACAGCAACCGGAATATTATAAGTAGGACTCGGTCCTTCCAGACAATGCAGGAACCATAGCCGGCGCTGGGCAAATGATAGCGGGATCTTTTCAGGCCGCTCAGCTCTCTGCAAAGCGGGACGTGCACTCTGCGCCAAATCAAGATGGGCAGCGAGTCCGGCTACTGTCGGTTCGTCAAAGAGCTTGGCGATACCAAGTTCGGCTCCCATTACCTCGCGAATGCGGCTCATCAGACGGGCTGCAAGAAGAGAATGGCCCCCAAGCTCGAAGAAACTGTCATCGATACCGACGCGTGCCAAACCGAGAACCTCTGCAAACAAGTCACACAATATCTCTTCCTGAGGAGTCCGCGGGGACCGATCACTGACAGATGTGCTGAAGTCTGGTGCCGGCAGTGCTTTCCGGTCAAGCTTGCCATTAGGTGTTAATGGCAGCTCGTCCATCTCCACAAACGCCGACGGTACCATATAATCAGGAAGACTAGCCCCCATATAACGACGAAGCTCTGCAGTATCAATAGCACCATCAGCGACTACATAAGCCGCCAATCGTTTGTCTCCCGGCTGATCTTCCCGTACGACAACCGAGGCCTGTTCAATGTGCGGATGATTGGCAAGCACGGCATCAATTTCTCCAAGTTCAATTCGGAATCCGCGAATTTTGATTTGATGATCCGCCCGCCCGATATAATCCAAAGACCCATCGGCACGCCAGCGGGCCTGGTCTCCGGTCCGATACATCCTAGTTCCCGGCGGTCCGTATGGATCTGCAACGAAGCGCTCCGCCGTTAAATCAGGGCGATGGAAATAACCTCTGGCCAAGCCGGTGCCTGCAATATAAAGCTCTCCGACAACGCCCGGCGGCACCGGCTGCAATCCATTATCAAGCACATACACCTGCGTGTTCCAAATCGGTTTCCCAATCGGAGGAACGCCCTGCAGCCCTTCTTCAAGAAAAGCTGCGGCAGACCAAATCGTTGTTTCAGTGGGACCGTATAAGTTCGTGACTGAACAATGAAGGTCTTGAAGCGCCTGCAAAAGACCGCTCGGCAGCGCCTCGCCTCCTACAAGCACTCTAAGCCCCCGAAGTTTCTCAGGTTCACTCGTTACCAAAGCGTGCCACAGTGTCGGTGTCGCCTGCATGATGTTAATATCGAAATTTTCAATCATTTGAGCTAATGCCTGCGGCTCACGGATCGTTTCTTTCTTTGCGATCACAATTTGCGCTCCGCTAATCAGCGGAAGATATAACTCCAATGCTGAAATATCAAAAGCGACAGTCGTCACAGCCAACAGCCTGTCTTCTTCTCCTAGAGAAAATGCCTCCTGCATGGACAGCAGAAAATTGCTTAAGCTCTTCTGTGTCACAACGACTCCCTTCGGTCTTCCTGTTGATCCTGAGGTATAGATGATATACGCGGGATGGTCAAGAGAAACCGATACATCCGGATTTTCCGGCGAATAGCGTTTTATAATCTCCTGTGTAACAGCCTGATCAAGCACAAGCTCCGGTACAGCCAGGTTATCAGGCAGACTGGCTGCTATTTCCTCAGTAGTTATGATGCATGAAGGTTTCGCATCCTCCAGCATGTAAGAAATGCGGTCGGCTGGAAACTCCGGATCAAGGGGGAGATACGCCGCACCAGTCTTGAGCACACCAAGCATTGAGGCCACCATCTCAGGGGAACGCGGCAGAGCCAAAGCGACAAATTGCTCCGGACCAAGCCCTTTTTCGATCAACAGACGCGCGAGGCGGTTTGCCTCTTCATTGAGCTTTCGATAGTTGACTTGAATGTCATCACACATGAGAGCGATACGTTCTGGCGTAAGAACTGCCTGCTTTTCGAACATGTCCTGAAGGCTGACCAGCTTCTCGGATTTTGCCGTCTCATTCCATTTAGAAATGACTTTTTCTTTCTCCTCTGGCAACAGAAGCTCCATTTGCCCAATCAGCATGTCCTCTCCGGCAGAAGCCGTTTGCAGCAGCTGCAGGATACGCTGCTGATGAAGCTTAATATCAGACTCACTGTATACCTCGGGATTCGCATCAACATCAATTCGCAGCCCGCTGCCGTCTGTTCTGTCATATACATTGATTGATAGATCATCAACAGGACCGGCTGAAAGATTATGCGTTGTGCCCAGGGCGCCGGCAAAGTCGAGACCGTAATCAAACAGCATAAGATTGATTTGAGGGCCAAATAATCTATGATTTTCTCCTATCAATTTCAGATCGCGCCGAAGCTCTTCATGGCGATACTTATGATGTCGCCGAATACTGCGGATTTCCCGGGAAATTTGCTGAATCAGTTCAGAAAAGCTCATCGAAGAGCTTACCGTCAGCCGGAGCGGGAGAAGGTTCATCACCATAGCCGGTACATTCAGTGACGCGGACCCTATCCGACCCATCATGGGCAGGCCGAGCACAACATCCTCAGAGCCGGTCATACGGTGCACATAAACAGCTGACACCGCAATCATGACTTCATGCCAGCTTCCTGAGAAATAGCGCGCCGCTTCTTTTAACGCGTTTACATCAGACGGAGGCAGATATGCCGTATGACGAAGAAAACTGTTAGATGTTCTTGGCGCCCGATCAGCCAAGCTCACAACTTCAGGTGCATCTGCAAAACGGTCCAGCCAGAATTGACGATCCTTCTCATACTGCTCTGATCCGCGATAATCTGTATCCTCTTCCAAAATGGCCTGGAGAGACCCAAAGGAACGGCCTTTAGCTGTTTGTCCTTTTATAAGCGCAGTATATGTACTTGCCACACGTTGGGCTATCAGGGAAAAACCGAAGCCGTCGATCGCTATATGGTGAATGCGCTGATACCAAAAGAAACGATCAGGCCCGGCAATAAACAGAGCTTCATTGAACAAAGGGTCATACCCTAAATCAACCGGCTTTGCTAAATCAGCTTTCATCCAGTTTAATGCTGTTTTTTCCGGATCAGGCTCAGAGCTGACGTCAATGACGTGCAGCTGTACATCCGGAGACGGGTTTATCATCTGCCAAGGCCCGTCCATATTTTCACCGAAGCGGACATGCAGCGATTCCGCTTCCTTGATCACGTGCCGCAAAGCTTCTTCAAAAAGAGCAATATTGATTGGTCCATTGATTTCTATATATTCCGCTGTATTGTAGATTGGATTGTCCGGATCAAGCTGCTGAGCAAACCATATGCCAGTTTGCGCCCCGGTCAAAGAATATTGAAGATCTTTTGTATCAGGCATCCGTTTGTTTACCCTCCTTTTATAAATAATCCGCGTTTGGCAGCACTTGCTGGCTGCGGGTTGTGAGCAATTTCTGCCATTCTTCGATCGTTGGGCGTTCAGCCAATTCCACGAAAGTCACCTCTGCCCCTTCACGGCGCCATTGTTCCACCAATGTCATGATCCTTACCGAATCAAGACCACGATCGAGCAAATCCTCTTGATCTGTGATGTCTTCCGGTGTTTCTTGTAGAAGCTCAGCAATTTGTTTACGGATATTCTCACATGTAAACACATTCTTTTTGCCAGTGTTTGCTGACGTTTTTTGAACGTCTGCCGGCGCATTCTGCAGCTGATCAAGAAGACTGTCAGTCATCACGGTAAACGCACAGCGTCCAGCCGCATAGTCCAGCGCCATTTGATGTTTTTCTAATGAAAAATCAGCAACTGCATCTCCCACAAAAAAGGCTTTAATATCCTCCATAAATGCTTCACATGCTGTAACAAGACAGCCGATATGGGCGTAAATTCCTGTAATGATCAGCTGATCGCGTCCCTCTTTGCGCATCATTTCAAGCAGATTCGTTCTCTTAAACGCGCTGTATCTCCATTTTGTCAGCACAAGATCATCATCCTCTGGTGCCAGCTCGGTTATAATTTTCTCCTCATAAGGACCGCTGTTTAATCCCGGGCCCCAAAAATCTGTCAGCAGCGCACGGTCATCCGGATTTTGGCTTCCCGGCTGTGCGGTATAGACAACAGGAATCCCAAGCTGAACACATTGATTCTTCAGCTTTCGTATATTCGCTGAAAGCTCTGTTACCGGAGACGCTCCTGCTGTGAAAGCATCGACAAAATAGTTTTGCATATCGTGAATTAACAAGACAGCCCGATTCGGATCAGGCACCCATGATACTTTGTTTTGCGGCATATCAGATGCTGTCGGCATTTGATACGGCTGAATGGCAGGTATAGCCATATGAACACTTCCTTTCAAATTGTTGATTTATTTTTTTGACCCTGCAAGAAGTTTCTCGGAAATGGCTTCACGAAGAGCCTTTTTGCTTACCTTTCCTACCCCTGTCTGCGGAAAGGATTCGACAAATTCAACTCGGTCAGGGATTTTATATGCCGCCAGTCCGCGCTCTCTCAAAAATGCTTTAAGCTCTGCGGCTTTTGGGTCTTCATCTCGGGGAATAATGAACACACAAGATCTTTCGCCAAGAAATTGATCAGGCATGGAGACCATTGCCGCATCATGGACAGCCGGATGCGCCAGCAGATGATTTTCTACCTCTTCAGCCGCAACCTTTTCTCCTCCACGGTTAATTTGATCCTTCGCCCGGCCTTCAACGACAATATAGCCGTCTCGTGTCAGCCTGACGATATCACCCGTACGGTAAAAACCATCCTCAGTAAATGAAGCGGCATTATGCTCTTCCGCCTTATAGTAACCTCGAATTGTATATGGTCCCCGTGTCAGCAGATGTCCTGTTTCACCAGGTTTTACGTCGCGATCATGATCATCCCAAACACGCACTTCATCATATGGGGACATCGGTTTTCCTTGAGTGTTGACAATGATCTCCTCAGGATCATCCAATCTCGTATAATTGACGAGACCCTCTGCCATTCCGAACACCTGCTGCAGCGTGCAGCCGAAAACAGCTTTTACCCTGCGCGCGGCTTCAGCGCTAAACTTGGCACCGCCGACCTGCAGCACTTGAAGGCTGGATAAATCATCACGGCGTGAGGATGCCGCATCCATCCATACCATCGCAAGAGGCGGAACAAGAGCGGTTATCGTGACCTTTTCCCGTGCAATCAAAGGAAATGCGTCATCTGGACTTGGAGAAGGAGATAATACCACTCTTCCTCCAGCGTATAATACGCCGAGAACGCCGGGTGAGCTCAGCGGATAATTGTGTGCCATCGGCAGCGCGGCCAAGTACACCGTGCTGTGGTCGAGCCAGCAGACCTCCACACTCCGCTTCAGGCTGTATATGTAGTCATCGTGGGTCCTCGGAATCAGTTTCGATAGCCCGGTGCTCCCGCCAGAAAGCTGGAGGAACGCCACATCCGAAGATTTGACTTCAGGCAGTTTTACAGGTTCTGTATGCAAATCCTCCAGCGGCAAAAATTCCTCTGCCTCACCTGCGACAATGACGTGTTTCAAAGTCGGCAGCTTGCTTTGAACTTGTCTGGCAAGCGTACGGTAGTCAAAACCGGAATAAGCGTCGGGAATGATATATGCAGCCGCTTCAGCAAACTCGCAAAAATATGTAATTTCACTGCTTCGATGAGAAGGCAGTGCGAAGACTGGAAGCGCCCCCAGACGGAATAGCGCGAAAATAACTTCAAAAAACTCTTTGATATTTGGCAGCTGCACTACGACACGATCCATCTGTTGAATGCCGAGCTTCTGAAATCCGGCAGCCAAACGATCAGCCCTTGTGTCAAGCTCTTGATAGCTCCAATGGGTGTTCCCGCATGTAATCGCAATGCGGTCGCCATATTTGGCTGCCCGGTCTCTTAACAAATCTCCAAACGTCTCGCCGGCCCAGCAGCCATTCTTTCGATAGGTCTCAGCTAACTCATCAGGCCAAGGAGTAAATCCTTTCAGCATGTTGCATCCCTCCAGCAATTCATTCTGTTCATATGTGATCCACGCCCATTGCCCGCAGCATTGTCCGAAACTTTGCGGACGTCTCCTGAAGCTCGTCCTCGGGCTTTGAACCGGCCACAACACCAGCTCCAGCATACAGGCGGAGAGAGCGTTCTTCTGCTTCTGCACAACGGATGGTCACGATCCATTCTCCGTCACCGGCATCGTCACACCATCCGACCATGCCGGTAAAGAAACCGCGGTCAAATGGTTCAATGCTGAGAATCGCTTCTCTTGCAAGATCAGTCGGTGTTCCGCAGACTGCTGGCGTCGGGTGGAGAGCCGCCGCCAATTCAAGTGCGGTTACAGACGGGTCGGAAAGCTCTCCCTTAATCACGCTGGACAGGTGCCACATCGTTTCCGTTTTGATCAGTGAAGGCTTCTCCGGAACCTCCAGCGTCCGGCAGAAAGGTCTCAGCGCTGCCGCAACCGCGTCAGCGACAACCGCGTGCTCATGAAGATCCTTTGCGGAAGAAAGCAATTCAGCTGCCCGGCGCTGGTCTTCAACAGGATCATTACTGCGCGGCCTTGAGCCGGCTAATGGGTTGGAAACGACCTGTGTTCCCATCCTTGAAACGAGAAGCTCCGGACTTGCTCCGAGCAATGTTCGGCGGGGAGACGTTTCCTCCTGACTGGACACGTCTGCGGCAAACGTGTAGCCATGCGAGTTATGCTGAGCCAGATGGCGAAGCAATTCATCCGTCTGAATCGGTTCAGGCGATGTCAAATGCAGCGATCTGGACAGGACGATTTTGCTGAGTGTTCCATCGGCAATGCGTGTCAGCCCTTGTTCAACACCATTTTTATAATCCTCAGGTTCAGGAACAGGCTTTATGTGGTATGTATGCCCAGCCTGCTGTTCCTTTTCCTCATGATCAAATTGAAGCGGTCCTGACCAGCGCACTTCTTCAGGTACAACGAGCCGCGCTGCTTTTACTTGATCAAAAGGAACGGCCCCGACAACAAGCGGCCGGCTTTGCCCTGATTGTTTTGCCTGACGTAACGCCTCTGCAATTCGGCCAGAAAGGGTTTCCATTTGGTTTTGCCCGTCTGCCTCCGGTACGATTTCACATATGCCTTTCGCTAACAGTACACGATGAGGAGACGCTAAGAAAAAGGCGCCCGGCTGATATTCATGAAGCAAATGCTCCGCTTTTGTTTCTGTTATAACGTTTTGATCCAACATTCTCATGAACCTCCTTTAAATTCAGTTACACGCCTAAGGTCGCGCCGCCATCTACGCATAAATTATGCATCGTAATATGCCCTGCCTGGCCAGAAACCAAAAAGAGCACCGCATCCGCAATATCCGAAGGCTTGGCTAGTTTTTTGAGCGGAATCCCTGTTTTAAATGTCTCAAGTGATCCTTTTATGACTTGCTCCGCTCCATTCTCGTCGGCCCATAATGACCACTGCATGTCTGTTTCCGTTGATCCGGGAGATACAATGTTGCAGCGAATATTGTATTCTGCAAGCTCAAGGCCAAGGCATTTCGTAAACATCACAGCCGCAGCCTTTGAAGACGCATATGCCGCCATAGATGTTCTTGGTATACCGGCAGCATTCGATCCGACTGTTACAATCGAACCCGATCTTCGGTCCATCATATATTTGCTGACTGAACGCGAGGCGTTAAATACGCCAGTCGAATTCACTGAGAACGTCGCCTCCCATTCCTCATCGCTAAGCGAATGGATCAGTCCCGGGCGAAGGACACCCGCTACATTCACTAAAATATCAATCGGCCCCATTTCACGTTCGATGCGCGCCGTGATCTCATCAATCGCCGCGCTGTCTCTCACATCCGCAGGAAAAGCTTCTGCATGGCGGCCTTCTGCTTTGAGGCTGCTCACAACCTTTTCCAGCTTTTCAGGATTATAATCAACTGCCGCAATATGTGCGCCTTGACTGGCAAGCGTCCGCGCAACAGCTTCGCCTATTCCTTGGGCAGCCCCTGTTATAAAAGCAATTTTTCCCTCTATACTCTTTGCATTCATATCATCAATTCCTTTCTTCGCTCTAAATGCCGAACAGACATCCAGCGAAAAAGACTGCTGCGCCTTGAAAAACGCAATCCATTGATAATGATTATCATTATCAATTATAAAAATAATCATATCCAAATGTCATGTGACAGTCAAATATAATTTCAGTGACAAATATTTTTTTAAAGGCAAGGCTGAGTATGTCTCAGCCCATTGATAGATGCGGTCCGTCAGGGTGAAGCGCAAAACGCAGCGCCCTGCTGACCAAAACAGGAAGAACTGAAATATGTCCTTCTCCTGAAAACTCGCAAAATTCTGCCCGTATGCCTTGTTCAGATAAAACGGCCAGCCGCTCATAAAGCTTCCTTGCATTATCATTCATCCGGCTTTTATGATGCTGCTCCAATTCTCCTACGGCAAGCAGGATATTGATAGGCTGATTGTTTTTCTTGGTGAGAGAGACGAAATGGTCCGTTTTCTCGAGAATAAACGGTTTATTCCAATGAATGGACGGACTTCCCGCGATATACGTTTGAAACGCATCGGGCTTTGTTAGCAGCACCTGCAGCACGAAAAGCCCTCCGAGCGAATGGCCAAAGATTGTTTGTCTTTTTTTATCAATCTGGTAATCTCGTTCTATCTCCGGTTTTAAATCCTCTTCAATAAATCTGAAAAAGCCCTCCGCTCCGCCATGCTCCGGCCATTCTCTGCCGTCGGGCCTTTCCGGCAGCTTCGATTGGGCTGTTGGCATTGTAAAATCCCGGTGGCGTGCTGAGGAGAACGGCTCCGCTGTCTCATAGCCAATGCCGACGATCACTGCAGGGATCACCCCGGTTTTTTCGGGTCGGCGTCCCTGTATTCGAACGGCTTCCGTCATCGTTCCGAAGACAGAATTGGCATCCAGCAGATAAATCACAGGATAACCAGCGGGTGGCGGCGGCGTACTAGGTTTCGAGATAAAAATGTGATAGGTACGGTTTTCATTGCGTGAAGACATCATACGCACTTCCGTACCAGGAATCGTAAATGCGTTTGATGTCCCGCCATTTGTCCGGTCTGTTGTTTGCTCTTTCATGCAGTACGACATTCCTCTCCTTAAACTAAACCGCAATGTATGATAATGATTTTCACTATCAACTAGACACCTCAAATAATAGGTTTTCTTCCAAAGAAAGTCAACTTTTTCCCGAATAAAAAAGGCACCTTGATCAAATAAGGTACCTGCAGACTATCAATATGGAAGTAAAAACCTAATAAAGATGCGGATTGTCCTATTTGAAATAGAACCTTAATCCCATGTAAACCTTTGATTTTGCCAAGGGTCGCCTCTCATGTGATAGCCATTCCGCTCCCAAAAGCCAGGGTGATTTTCTTTCGTAAATTGGATGCCGCGCAGCCACTTGGCGCTTTTCCAAAAATATAGATGCGGAAACACACCCCGCAGCGGAAAGCCGTGTTCAGGGGTTAAAGGTTCGCCATTATGCGCATAAGCCAGAAGGGAAGTTTCCGCTAAGAAATCATCAAGCGGCAGATTGGTCGTCCAGCCCTCTTCAGCATGTAAAATGACGTAGCCCGCTTCTTCTTTTACACCCGCTTTTTCCGCTATATCACAAGCCCGCACGCCTTGCCACACATTATCAAGCCTTGACCATCCCGTGACGCAATGAATGTCATTTTTCGATTCATACCGTGGAAAGGCTTTGACATCTTCAAAGCTTAGCAGCATCGGATGGTCAACCAAACCGTATACTTGAAGATTCCATTTCGTCATATCTTCGTAATATGGGACATCTCCGGTATGAAGCACAGGAAATGAAGTGGTGACGTTTTGATTTGGCGGCACTCTTCCAGATTGATCGGATTGTCTTGTTTTTCCGAAATACATATGGGCCTCCTTTTTGTTAACCTAATTTAAAATCATGTTGACAATCTTTTTGTTCTTTATTACTCTATGATTGTGTATGTCAACCTAAGGGGGAACAACGATGAAACAACGTAAACTTCGTGCGGGAGATATGGCGCTGATTGGCATGTTCGCCGCACTTATGGCTGTCGGGGCCAACATTACATCAGTAGCACCCTTTTTACAAGTAGCCGGCATTCCGCTTTCGATGCAGCCGTTTTTCTGTCTCTTGGCTGCTTTGCTTCTTGGCAGCAAACGGGCAGCGATTGCCATGATTGTATATGCACTTGTCGGATTGGCCGGAGCGCCTGTGTTTGCTCAATTTTCAGCAGGCTTCGCACCGTTTGCAGGGAAAAGCGGCGGGTTTATTATCTCATACATCCCGGCAGCATTTGCAGCGGGTTGGTTTTTAGAACGAAACATTCAGCCAAGTAAAATTCGATTTCTCATTGCTTCACTTATCGGAACGGCGATCATGTATCTCATCGGCACTACCTATATGTATCTTGCACTGAAGCTGTGGATTCATACGCCAGTGAGCTACGGCACGGCTTGGGGCTTTATGATTTGGTTTATGGTAAAAGATACAGCGCTGGCTGTGATACTGTCGTTTATCGCACCAGCAATCTACCGCTCTATTCATAAAGCAACCGGCTTTAACAGAAATCACATATCGTCCATGTAAAACCGTTCTATTGGACGGTTTTTTTATCATAACGAGAAAAGGCTCCCCAGTAAAGGGGAGCCTTTTTCCTATAAAACAAGCGCTGCAATCCAGCCAAAGATGACAAGCGGAATATTATAAAATATAAATGTCGGCACACAAGTATCCCAAATGTGGTGATGCTGGCCGTCCGCACTCAAACCTGAAGTCGGGCCAAGCGTACTGTCACTGGCAGGTGAACCGGCATCGCCGAGGGCAGCAGCAGCTCCGATAATCGCAATCGTTGCCATCGGGCTGAATCCAAGCTGCATACATAGAGGCACGAAAATGGTTGTAATAACAGGAATCGTCGCAAAAGAAGATCCGATCCCCATTGTAATTAATAAGCCGACAATGAGCATCAGCAATGCGCCCAAGGACTGACTGTGTCCGATAAAACCGGCTGACGTTTTGACCAGTGACTCGACATCCCCGGTTTTCGTCAATACGTTTGAAAACCCGGCTGCAACAAGCATGACAAAGCCGATAAAGGCCATTAAAACCATTCCATCAGTAATCAGTGAGTCCGCTTCATCACGCTTCATCACACCGCTGACAAACAGAACAATCAGACCAGCGAGCGCCCCCATAATCATTCCTTCTACTCCCAAAGTCTGAGATAAGTAAAGCTGGACGCCGAGTGACACAACAATGGCTAGAACCGCGATACCAATACTTTTTCTCGTATATGGCGATGCTTCTGCACCTGAAATGTCTTTTGTTTCATATTGTTTCGGTTTACGGTATACGATCACTGATAAAATAAGGCCGACAACCATACCTGCAACTGGAATAATCAGTGCGTACGGAATATCAGCAAGCGGAACGTTTAACCCGGCATCCGCCATATTGTCCTTCAGCATGCCTTGGAAGATTTGGCCGAAACCGACCGGAAGCAAAATATAAGGAGCCGTTAAGCCAAATGTAATTACACACGCGATCAGACGGCGGTCCATTTCAAGTTCATTAAAGATTTTCAAAAGCGGCGGAATCAGCACCGGAATAAACGCGATGTGAACCGGAACGACGTTTTGCGAAAAACAAGATACAATTAAAATAATCAGCACAATCAGCACCTTAGACAGTGCTTTTTTTCGAGAATCTTCTTTATTTCCGATTAATTTAACGGAGGCTTCCACCATTGCGTCCGGAAGACCTGTTTTCGTCAAAGCGGCGGCAAACGCGCCAAGCATGGCATAGCTGACTGCAACGGTGGCATTTCCGCCGAGACCGTCTGTAAAAGCTTTAACCGTTTCGCCAAGACCGAGCCCGCCTGTTAACCCGCCGGCCAAGGCGCCTATAATTAATGCGATAACAATATTGACACGCAGCAGGCTTAATACAAGCATAAGCAGGACTGCGATGACGACTGCATTCATGATGATACCCCTCCAAAAATCCTTTAGTTTGCTAATGTAGTAGATAAATAAAGTACGAACGTATCGTATCATAACCGATCCACTTTAGTCAACTAAAGATTCCAGAAGAAAAAAATCCCTGCCGCATCATACAGCAGGGATTTTTCATTACTCGTTTTTATCTTCTTCCAATGTAAATCGCTCCGCAAGTGTAGCCAGTGTTCTTACCATAACGCCAGTAGCCCCGGCCGGCCCGAAGCAGGTTGCTTTATTGGCAGTCGCTGTTCCTGCAATATCAAGGTGAACCCAAGGTGTTGACTCAGCGAATTCACCAAGAAACGTTCCTGCCATAATCGCATGTCCCTCGCGTCCCGGTGAATTGTTGAGATCCGCCATTTGGCTGCTTTTCACGCGTTTTTTATCCTTCTCTGTTATCGGCAGCTGCCAGATTGCCTCGCCGCACTCTTGTGCAGCATCAGCTACCTGCTGGTAAAAGCTTTGATCATTTGTCATTGCACCGGTTGTTTCTGTTCCTAATGCCACAACGACGCCGCCGGTAAGCGTAGCTACATCGACAAGAACCGACGCGCCATGCTGTTTCGCGTATGTAATGCTATCTGCAAGCACTAGCCTTCCTTCAGCATCCGTATTAAGGATTTCTATTGTTTTTCCGCTTAAAGATACGATCACGTCATCCGGCTTCATGGCCCCGCCGGAGATCATATTATCGGTTGATGGAATAACGCACAGCACGTTTTGCTCAGGACGAAGCTCTCCGATCGTTTCCATAGCACCGAGAACCGCAGCAGCTCCTCCCATATCTGATTTCATGCCGACAATTCCAGATTTCGTTTTAATGGAGTAGCCGCCTGTGTCAAAGGTAATTCCTTTCCCGACTAGTCCGACGACGTCTTCCCATTCCTTTTTGCCCTGATATTTCAACACAATCATTTTCGGCGGTTCGGTGGAGCCTTGGTTTACCGCAAGTATTCCGCCCATACCGAGCTCTTCCATCTCTGATTTCTCCAATATCTCACACTCAAAATCATATTTCGCCGCAAGCTCTTCAGCATACGAAGCGAGGTCAGTCGCTGTCAGCATGTTTCCCGGCATATTCACAAGCGTTCTAGCCGAATTTGTCCCTTGTCCGTATGCCTGGCCGACGCGAAGCCCGGCCTGCACTTCCTGTGTATCTTCATCTGTTACAACATACACAGCTTCAATTTGTTTGTCAGGCTCATTTGATTTGTGCTTATAATCCTGCACCTCATAGGAAGCAAGCAGGCAGCTCTCAGCTAAAGCATGAGCGGCATCGGCTGGAGGCACGTCTTCCGAAATAAACGTATCAAGCAGAACAGCAGTTTCTTGTTTTCGATCTTTATGAATGGCTTGAAAAACATGAGCAAAACATTCCTTCGCCTGTTCAAACGAATAATTTGCTTCTCTCCCCAGACCAACGAAATAAATCCGTTTCATACCCGCAGAAGATGGAGGGAATACTTTTGATACTTGATTCGGTTTCGCAGAGACATCGCCCTCTTTTAAAAGCTGTGTCAGATGGCCTTCAAGCATTTCATCAATTTCCAACGCTTTTCCTGTCAGCTGGCTTTTTTGAAAAAGCCCGACCACAAGGGTTTCTGTATGCTCTGATTGTTGAACCGCATAAAACATGAGGCTTACACTCCTAACGTAATGGGTATTTGTAATGAACAATGGTATAATAGGAAAAACATTCTTTCCACTATACTTATTTTAACAAACAACAGTCTAAGACTTGCTTTTTTCTTTTGAAACACGAAGGATTTTTCAAATAGAAAGGATGTCGCCGATGGAACTTTTAACGAATTTTCCTTTATTATCAAGCCTGGCCGCAATTATTTTTGCTCAGGTCATCAAAGTGCCCATACAGTTTATCGTGTCCAGAAAACTGGACTGGTCGCTGGTCACAAGCACAGGCGGCATGCCCAGCTCTCACTCCGCAGCGGTCACTGCACTTTCAACAGGCGTAGCCTTGGAGCATGGATTAGACTCCTCACTCTTTGCGGTTTCCGCCATTTTCGCCGTCATAACCATGTTTGACGCAACTGGCGTCAGACGTCATGCCGGTGAGCAGGCAACAGTCATTAATAAGCTTGTCATTGATTTTAACCGTTTCGTAAATGAAGCGAAGGACTTCCCTAAGGCTGCAGAGAAAGAAAAGCAAAAAAAGCTGAAAGAGCTTCTCGGACATCAGCCGATCGAAGTCTTTTTCGGAGGACTAACAGGTATTTTACTGACATTGGTACTCGCTTACTTTTTCATGTAAAAAAACGCTCCTGCTTTCGCTGGAGCGTTTTATTCTTTCACAGTTTTATATTGATTTCTGAACACTTGCAAAGATTTTGTTTCATTGAGCTTCTCAAGCTCATCCTCGGTAATTTTTCCCGTTCCCTTTTTAATCACATAAACATCAAGGGTTTTTTTGCCCCATTCATTGTATACATCTTTGACGGTTTCAAAGTACAGATCAAGGCGGTTTCCCTTAATTGCCGATCCTGTGTCAGCTACAACGCCGAGACCGTAGTTCGGAATGAATAAAATTGTTCCGATCGGGAAAACGGACGGGTCAGCAGCAACCGTGGAATATAAATCCCGTTTCACTTTCACACCTGAATATGTAAGCCCGTATAATGGATCACCGGGATTTTTGCCCGTCGACTCAGCTCCTGCTGTGTAGCCTGTTGCTGTTACTCTTTGGACTGGATATTCATCCCAATCAAATGCCTCTTCTAACGGTTTTGTTTTATCCTCAGCCGCGGACGTGGTTTGTGTTTGTTTCTGCTGCAATGCTTTTAATGTCAGTCCTGCATGCTTCAAGTGCTTTTCCTGATGTTCCTGCACCCATTTTGACAAGTCCTTCGCTTCAATTCCTGACACTGATAAAAATGTCGTGCCAAATGCAAGCAGAAATAAACAGGTCATCAGCAAACGTCTGATCATATTCAACATCATTCACCTCTCCTCCGAATCATTGTTCCCAAGTGGAGAGAGCATTATTCAAAATGGTGAATGAGCTGAACGCATAAAAAAAGCTTTCTTTAGAAGAAAGCGGCATTTAAAACATTTGATATCCTCTTTTTCTGAGCATGTTGATCGTTATACCGGACACGATGGCGCCGGCCAAACCGCTGACTAAAATCAGCACATCGGCAGCCGCTAATGATAAGACACGATGAAACAGGCTGGCAAAGGATTCTCCCGGCGACTGGACATAGCTGATCAGCTTTTCTTTGCTGATAATGAAAAGGCATACAATCGGATAAATCACAGCCATAATCCAAGACATTCTCAGCAGCATGTTTAATAAGAAACCGATTCCAAAAAACAAGACAAAAAACAAAACAATTGAGATGATTACGACTGGCAGACTAATCAACCTATTCCACCCCCCTGCGTTGTTTTTAGTGTAACGCGGGGGTGGAAATAAAGTCAACGGCTGGAAAAAGAATGACTGTCTTTTCCTGTCCCCTGGCAAGACGGACAAGTCTCTGAACCGCCGAGAATCAATTGAAAATATCCTTTTCCTGAACAAAATGGGCATGCATGTGAAGCGGTTGTCGTTGCAGTTTTCATCTAATCATCACCCTTTTTCTTAATTTTCTGATAATATACCATATCAAGCTGTCAACAATAAAGTCAGATCATGTGACAAATCTTTTGATGTAAGCGGAAACATACTTATTTTCCTCTCGTTCTCTTTTTATTTTGGCGTTTTTTAATAAAGAAAACCCGCTTCCGCGGGTTTTTAGAAAAACTTGAACTTGCCTTTTTTCAATGTCAGTCCGAGTCCGCCAATCATAAACAGTGAGCGGTTATCAATGACTTTTTTCATAAACGAAGCAGGCGTGCCTTTCAGCTTTCTGCCATAAACAACCCCAACCGCGTTATGCTCGCCAAGAGAAGCCACTGTTCCCTTAATGTCCGGCTTGAATTCCTCAAGCTCTCCGCCTTTAATAAGCCTGCCAAGGTTTTTAGCGACCGTTATGCCCTGCTGCATTGCAATTTGCGCAGTCGGCGGATACGGGCGCTCTGTATCTTCATTCATAAACAGCGAGCTGTCGCCGAGAATAAAGACATTGTCATGTCCCGGGGCGCGGAGATCAGGGTTGACTTTGACTCGGCCGCGCATATTCTCAAAACCGGCTTCCTCCACAATCGGATGACCGCGGACACCTGCCGCCCATACAACGGTTTGCGATTTGATCTGCTCTGGTTCCTCATCTTTTTTGCCGACTCTGACTCCTTCCGGTGTACATTCTTGTACAGCCGTGCCGATCTTGAACTCAACTCCGTTTTCCTCAAGATAATGTACGGCATAGTCAACAAGTTCCGGATCAAAGCCCGGCAAAACGGTCGGCGCTGCTTCCACACAAATGATGCGGACAAGGCTTCTGTCAACGTCATATTCCTTACAGAGCTCCGGCACGCGAGCAGCCAGTTCGCCAAGAAATTCAATTCCCGTAAATCCGGCACCGCCAACAACGATCGTTAACCTGTCCGGCCGTTTTTCCGCTTCCGTATTGTAAGTCGCAAACTGCAGCTCAATATGTTCCCGCAGCAGTCGCGACGTGTTGATGTTGGCAATCGGAAACGCATATTCTTTTAAGCCTTTAATGCCGAACGTTTCAGGCACGGCGCCGAGCCCGATGACTAAATAATCGTACTGCAGTTCTCCATTCGCAAGCACAACTTTTTTCTCATCAATTTTGATTGCCTTTACGGTATCCTGTACAAAATTCACCCGTGTCTGGTTGATTACATCTTTTATCTGATAACGGCAGCGGTCATGATGGAGCGTACCCGCGCTCGCTTCATGCATCCATGTCGTTTCATAATGATAATTGTGTTTATTTACAAGCGTAATGTCAGCATCATTTGGCCCGACATACTTCGTCAGCCTTGTCACCGTCATCAATCCGCCATATCCTGCACCTAAAATCACGATTTTGGGCTTATTCAATGCCATCACATCCACCTTCTCTTTTTTTGCTTTTGTTAGACCCATAATAAAATCATCATTTGTGTTAGCTTCAGCTTATTGGCGGGATTTTATGAAATATATTGAAAAGTTTTTTGTGAAGTCCTTACCCGTAGCACTATTATCATGTTTATCCGGCTGGCCCAAGAAACATTCAGAAAAAGATCATTTCATTTGGTTATTATCGTAGCGGCCTGCGGAAATATTTTCAAGAACGGATGGGCACGTTAGATCCTTACGATTTTTTCTGCTGACTCGTCAATTTGAACGGCAATATGGTATAATTAATAACAATTTTCATTTAGGAGGCAATTTTCGTATGCGAGAGGATACAAAGGTTTATGATATTACAATTATAGGCGGGGGACCGGTCGGCTTATTCACCGCTTTTTACGGCGGGATGAGACAGGCAAGCGTCAAAATTATCGAAAGCCTGCCTCAGCTCGGCGGACAGCTTAGCGCCCTATACCCTGAGAAGTATATATATGATGTAGCGGGATTCCCGAAAATCCGTGCGCAAGAGCTTATCAATAACCTAAAAGAGCAAATGGCAAAATTCGACCAAACCATTTGTCTGGAGCAAGCGGTTGAATCTGTTGAGAAACAAGCGGACGGCGTGTTTAAGCTTGTAACAAATGAAGAAACCCACTACTCTAAAACGGTCATCATCACTGCAGGAAACGGCGCATTCAAACCGAGAAAGCTGGAACTTGAAAATGCCGAGCAGTATGAAGGCAAAAACCTCCATTACTTCGTTGATGATCTGCAAAAATTTGCCGGCAGACGCGTTGCGATCCTTGGCGGTGGAGATTCCGCGGTTGACTGGGCGCTTATGCTTGAGCCGATCGCAAAAGAAGTATCGATCATTCACCGCCGCGACAAGTTCCGTGCGCACGAGCACAGTGTGGAAAACCTTCATGCGTCGAAGGTTAATGTCCTGACACCATTCGTCCCTGCGGAGCTGATCGGCGAAGACAAAATCGAACAGCTAGTGCTTGAAGAAGTGAAAGGCGACCGCAAAGAGATTTTAGAAATTGATGACTTAATCGTCAACTACGGTTTCGTTTCATCTCTTGGACCGATCAAAAACTGGGGCCTGGACATCGAGAAAAATTCCATTGTCGTGAAATCAACAATGGAAACAAATATCGAAGGCTTCTTTGCAGCAGGTGACATTTGTACATATGAAGGAAAAGTCAACCTGATTGCCAGCGGCTTCGGTGAGGCACCGACAGCAGTGAACAACGCCAAGGCTTACATGGACCCGAAAGCCCGCGTACAGCCTCTTCACTCAACAAGTCTTTTTGAAAATAAATAATAAAAAAGGAGCTTGTGTCTGCGACACAGCTCCTTTTTTATTTGAAGATATTTATATAATTCAATGCAGTTCCTACAACCAGCGCAATCACAAGGGCTGCGACTACCCAGATCATTGCCATAATAATGCGGTCCTGAATCTTTTGGAACTTCGGTGTTTTTTCTTCGTTTTGGGCCATCTTATTCGCTCCTTTCCCATGTCCATGCCATAAAGAAAGCCTGGTGCTGAACGACCAAGCTTTGCTGAACGTATATCATTCGCGTTTTGATCCGCTCTCTAAGACCATTCGTTAAAACTATGATACCTAAACTCACCCTGCATGACAAGCTTCGGCACTTGCACCACACCTGCCAGCAAATCATAATGTTTGACATCCTAAATAAAACAGAGTACATTATAGAAGGCGAACATTTCATATATTATACTTTTAAATATTCGTTTTTAGGAGTGAAAACCATGGAAAACGTATTTGATTACGAAGATATTCAGCTAATTCCTGCAAAATGCATTGTAAATAGCCGTTCAGAATGTGATACATCCGTACGTTTAGGCGGACGTACATTTAAGTTACCCGTCGTCCCTGCCAATATGCAGACGATTATAGATGAGAAGCTAGCGATTCAATTAGCCGAAAATGGCTACTTTTATGTCATGCACCGATTTGAGCCTGAGACACGAATTGATTTTATTAAAGATATGAACGCACGCGGCTTATTCTCTTCTATCAGCGTGGGCGTCAAAGAGGAGGAGTATGAATTTGTCCGCCAGCTGGCAGAAGAAAATTTATCTCCTGAATACGTGACAATTGACATTGCTCACGGTCATTCAAATGCTGTCATTGAAATGATCCAGCACCTTAAAAAACATTTGCCGGACAGCTTTGTTATTGCTGGCAACGTCGGAACGCCGGAAGCAGTCAGAGAGCTTGAAAATGCGGGAGCGGATGCCACTAAAGTCGGCATCGGACCGGGAAAAGTATGTATTACGAAAATCAAAACCGGCTTCGGCACAGGCGGCTGGCAATTAGCAGCGCTGCGCTGGTGTGCCAAGGCTGCCAGCAAACCGATTATCGCGGATGGCGGCATCCGCACCCATGGCGACATCGCAAAATCAATCCGATTCGGCGCAACGATGGTCATGATCGGTTCACTATTTGCCGGACACGAAGAATCGCCAGGCCAAACGATCGAAAAAGACGGAAAGCTTTACAAGGAGTACTTCGGCTCAGCCTCTGAATTCCAAAAAGGCGAAAAGAAAAATGTCGAAGGCAAAAAAATGCACGTGGCGCATAAAGGCTCAATCAAGGATACACTGATTGAAATGGAGCAGGATCTTCAATCTTCTATTTCTTATGCAGGCGGAACAAAGCTTGACGCCATCCGCAATGTGGATTATGTGATTGTGAAGAATTCCATTTTTAATGGGGATAAATATTAATCATAAAAAAACGCCAAGTCAGCGGTTCTCCGCTTGAGTTGGCGTTTTCTGCTACTTCTTCAGCAAAGTAAGCTTATATTTGCTTTTTGAATTTATCTTCCATCAGTTCTGCCATTTGTTTTGCATTTGGATTTTCTTCATTTTGCAACTGTTCAATAATGTTCATATAATCCGTTTCATTTCGGTTCTGGCTTAATTTATATGCCGCTTGAATATCTTCCACCTTAATCTTAAATCCAACGATACCTTTCAATTCACGTTCTAAGAGTTTTGGAGAAAGCTTATCCCATAAAACAGGATTGTCACGATGTTTTTCGTATTTCTCCAGCATGATTGTTAATTCTTCTGCTAATTCATCTTTCTCTAACATACTTGCTTTTCCATACATGTGGACAGCCTGATAATTCCACGTCGGAACATTTTCGCGAGAATACCAGGAAGAAGAAATATAAGCGTGCGGTCCCTGAAACATCACAAGTACATCTTCACAGGCTTCAAACGTTCTCCACTGAGGATTTCCATAAGCGAAATGCCCCGTAATATAGTAATGATCGTCTTTTTTATTGAATCCTAACGGCAAATGTGTGGCAATTGGTTTTCCTTGTTCTGTTGTGACAATCGTACCAAAGGAGTTTTCTTGTACAAAATTCCAAATTTCTTCAGCATTTGTGACTTTAAAATATTTTGGAATATACATCATCATCCACCCTTCGAAAAATATTATATGAGTGTTTTAGCCATGATTAAATCCGTTTGTTCTTCATCACCCATATAAAAAGAGTGGGCGCCGGTCTGAACAAACCCCATTTTCTTATAAAAGGCAATGGCATTTTCATTTTTTTCCCACACACCTAGCCAAATGTTCTTTTTATTACGTTCCAGCGCAATTTCTATCGCTTTATTCAACAGATGTTTGCCAAGCCCATGTTTTTGAAAGCTGTTCTTTATATAAATTCTCTCGATTTCAAGTGATTCAGCACCCATTTCTTCAGACTGAGCATCATCGATATTGACCTTTACATATCCAGCGATTTCATGATCAAAGTAAACAAAAAAGAATTGCGAAGACATATTGCATAACTCTTTTTCCAGCTGCTCAGTGTTAAATGCGCTTACTAAATAGGCTTTCATATTTTCAGGTGAGTTCTGTTCATTAAAAGTGTCATTGAATGTTTCAATACTCAATTGTTGAAGTGTTTGTAAATCTTCCCGGCTGCATTTTTTGATTTTTACACTCATTGTTCGGATTCAGCCCCTTTATTTTAAATTCAGTTGTCTAGTGTCCCTTCTATATATTTAAACACGGAACAGATACTGGCCTTGTTACCATTCCAAAAATCTTCTTCATCATCAACTCCCTATCGTGATTTTGTTGTAAATGCAATAAAATATACTCCGCATTAAATATAGCGTAACTTTGCTGTATTTACAACAAAAAACCAAACAACAAAGCAGCGTTTCTCTTGCCGAAGTTCCCGGTACTCTCTGCATCATTTACCCATAATAAAAACGCCTCCCTTAACGATGATTTATCGCTAAGAAAAGCGTCATTAATAGTTGTTATCCGTTTTTAGTGCCTAGCACTCTTCAGGCTTGCCTGCATTCGTTGCTGTTCTGAACGAAGAACCGCAGCCGCATGAAGCAATGGCGTTTGGATTGTCGATGGTGAAGCCGCCGCCGAGCATGGATTGTTTATAATCAATCACGGTGCCGTTCATGATGTCAAGGCTTTCTTTGTCAACTAGAACAGTGATGCCGTGCTGATCAAACACACTGTCTGATTCACTCTTTTCATGCTCAAAGCCCATGCCGTAAGAAAGTCCGCTGCAGCCGCCGCCTTTGACGCCTACACGCAGAAACGCGTTTTCTTCTTCATGCTCTTTCATCATATCTTTTATATGCAAAGCTGCTGCTTCTGTAATTGTTACCGGGTTGCTCATCATTGTGAACCTCCTTTTAAAAACCGGTTGCTGTCTTTTATTATAAACATGATCGTTCCAATTCTCAAACAAGGTGTTTTACAAGAAATAGACACCCTCACAAACGGTTTCAGCCGGCCCTGTCATCATTACATGGCCGTTATCTTTCCAGTTTATTACCAAATCCCCGCCTGCTAAATGCACCGTGATGTCTTGATTTCGCTTTGATACGCCGTTTAATACAGATGCGACCGCCGCTGCACATGCTCCTGTCCCGCATGCCTGAGTAATCCCTGATCCCCGTTCCCAGACGCGGAAATGCAATTCTTGTTCATTCACGGTTTCAACGAATTCCACATTGATGCCTTCCGGAAATCTCGGATCTTTCTCAATCACCGGCCCCAGTGTCGTTAAGGGTGCCTGTTCAATGTCTGCGATCGGAAAAACGATATGCGGATTTCCCATTGAAACGGCAGTGCCTGTTAGTTCTACTTCACCAAATGCCATCGTTTCATTGATTGTGTGCTCTTCCCCGCCGTCAAGCATCGGAAGCTCGGATTTTGTCAAGCGCGGTTCGCCCATATCGACAGTGACCACATTCACTTTTCCGTTTTCGACTTGAACCTCCGCTTTTACAAGCCCGGAGAGAGTTTCAATCAGAAAAGATGTTTCCTCAACCAGCTTATGCTCATATGCGTATTTTGCGACGCAGCGCAGGCCGTTGCCGCAGTTTTTCCCTTCAGACCCGTCATTATTAAAAATCCGCATTTTGACAGGCGCTTGGTCTGATGGGCATATCAGGATCATTCCGTCGGATCCGATCCCTGTATAAACAGAAGAAACCTGAATTGCAATCTCTGACAGTTTTTCTTCTGGAAGCTGTTCTTCAAATTGATTCACATAAATATAACTGTTTCCCAGGCCGTGCATTTTGGTAAATCGAAATGAGTTCATAGGTGCCTCCAACTTTTTTTCTTTTTCTTAGTATAAAAGCTATTATAAGCGGACACAATACAATTATCCCCCGTTTTTCATACATAAAAGCTCCTTGCACTGACGCAAGGAGCTTTTATCGTTTATATAAACATGCCGGCAATGGCTGCGCTGAGCAGATTGGCTAATGTTCCCGCAAGAACAGCCTTCAGGCCGAGACGCGCGATATCTGAACGGCGGCTGGGTGCTAATCCGCCCAGCGTACCAAGCATAATCGCAATTGATGAAAAATTGGCGAATCCGCATAACGCGAAACTGATAATGGTAGCAGTTTTCTTAGAAAACTCGCCGATGTGCGGACCGAAGTTAGAATAAGCGACAAACTCATTCAGCACCAATTTCTGGCCGATATAGCTTCCCGCCTGCAATGCTTCATGCCAGGGCACGCCAATCAAAAAGGCGATAGGAGAAAACACATAGCCGAGAATGGATTCTAATGTTACGCCTTTTAAACCGAACAAGCCGAAAGCCCCGCCGAGAATACCGTTTACTACAGCGATTAACGCAACAAACGCAAGCAGCATCGCCCCAACGTTTAACGCAATTTGCAGTCCTGTTGACGCTCCCTTTGCAGCTGCGTCAATGACATTGGCTGCGCCTTCGCCTTCATCCATTTTGAAATCGCTTTTTACGGTTTGCGTTTTTTCCGTTTCGGGTATAATCAATTTACCAAAGACTAGTCCAGCTGGAGCAGCCATAAAGCTGGCCGCCAGCAAGTATTCAATCGGAATACCGAGAAGCGCGTACCCAAACAAGGTAGATCCCGCTACTGCCGATAGACCGCTCGTCATAATCGTAAACAACTCAGAGCGCGTCAGCCCGGCAATCAGGGGTTTGATCACTAACGGAGATTCTGATTGTCCTACAAAAATATTGGCAGCAGCCGCCAGAGATTCCGTTTTGCTTGTTCCAAGGAGCTTCGACAATCCGCCGCCAATGACACGGAAAACGAGCTGCATGATTTTCAAATGATATAAAACTGCAATCAGTGCTGAGAAGAAAATGATAACGGGCAGTACACTTAATGCAAATGCCGGACTGTCTCCGACCTTTAGAAGCGGTCCAAAAATAAAACTGATGCCTTCATTCGCATAGTCAATCAGAAGCTGTACACGGCTTGAAAACCATAAAAAAACAGCGCGTCCCGCTTCCCATTTCAACACGATGTATCCAAACGCCACCTGTGTGCATAAACCAACGATGACGGTTCTTATCTTAATATTGCTTTTCTTTTCTGAAAATAAAAACGCGATAGCAATGATCGCAACTGCGCCCAGCAGCCCCCACAGAACATTCATGAATACTCGTACACCTCTTAAATTTTATTTAAAAAAATATCTTTTATACGATAACAATAATATTTTTTGATGTCTACACATTTTTTTAGTTCTTTTGTACGGCAAAATAAAAAAGGGCCTGTCCAGGCCCTTTTCTTTAAAACATTGGATTTTCTTCAATAAAGGTATATATATTCTCAACAAGCTCAGCAGGCGTTTCACCCATGACGACTTCTCCGTTTACCAGAGCGAAAAGCGATTCCATGCATGTCCCGCAGTAGCTTAAGCAGCCATATTCAAGGACATCAAGGTTGGGATCCTTCTCCAAAATTGCCCGGGCTTCCTGAGAGCCGTGAGCCAGATTGCTGACACAAAATTCAATCATTGGATTCATGCGGTTTCACCTCACATATGTCCATTATCGCGAATTTTTCACTATTCGTCAAAGACAACGGATGATTCAAAATTTATTATCATAACATATTATTTCTCAAATAACGTTTTACTAATTTGTGTTTTCAGGCTAAATTGTAGGTTATTTTGAAACTATTATTGTGATTTTAGATCAAATTCGATATAATTCTAGATGTTATTTTACATAGTTCGTATTTTCTTCAATGTATCTATCATACTCTTCGGATTAAAGGGGAATTCAAATGAAAAAATTGGTCTTGATCGGCGGAGGTTACGGGAACATGCGTGTTCTTCATCGCTTATTGCCAAACCAGCTGCCTGATGATGTTTCAATCACGTTAATTGACAGAAATCCTTATCACTGCTTGAAAACAGAATATTATGCCCTTGCCGCAGGCACAATTTCTGACCATCATATCAGAGTGTCATTCCCAGAGCACCCTCGACTGGATGTCCAATACGGTGATATCACATCAATTGATATTGTACAAAAACAAGTGCTGTTCCAAGATCGTGAACCGATTTCTTACGATGACGCCGTAATCGGGCTCGGCTGTGAGGATAAATATCACAACGTGCCGGGAGCGCCTGAATTCACCTACAGTATTCAAACCATCGATCAGTCCCGCGAAACCTACCAAAAGCTGAATAATCTGAGCGCTAATGCCACCGTCGCCATTGTCGGAGCGGGCTTAAGCGGCGTTGAGCTTGCAAGTGAATTGAGAGAAAGCCGTGATGACCTGAACATTATTTTGTTCGACCGCGGTAATCTCATTTTATCAAGCTTTCCCGAGCGTTTAAGCAAATATGTGCAAAAATGGTTCGAAGAGCACGGTGTCCGCATTATTAACAGGGCAAATATCACAAAAGTAGAAGAAGGCGTTGTGTATAACCACGATGATCCGATTTCTGCAGACGCCATCGTGTGGACAGCCGGCATCCAGCCAAACAAAGTCGTCAGAGACTTAGATGTGGAGAAGGACGCACAAGGGCGTATTGTATTAACGCCTCATCACAATCTTCCGGGTGATGAACATCTGTACGTTGTCGGCGATTGCGCCAGCCTTCCTCATGCGCCGAGCGCCCAGCTGGCAGAGGCTCAAGCAGAGCAGATTGTCCAAATCTTGCAAAAACGCTGGAATGGAGAAGCCCTGCCTGAATCAATGCCTCAGTTTAAGCTTAAAGGCGTCCTCGGTTCACTCGGAAAAAAAGCCGGCTTCGGGCTTGTTGCTGACCGTCCGCTGATCGGCCGTGTTCCGCGTATGCTGAAATCCGGCTTGCTGTGGATGTATAAACACCATAACGGTTAATGATAGAGAAGAACCGCTGATCAAGTCAGCGGTTTTCTGTATACCCATGCTTCTCCATTTCCTCATAAACGTCTTTTAATTTTGGATTGCCTTCACCGACAATTTTGTCTTCTACAAGCACAAGCGGATAAAAATACTCGTCATTTCTGATTTTTTCCGCAAGCTCTTTCGCATGTTCATTGTCAGGCGGCTCATGAATATCGATGTACTGCATCTCAAAAGGCTGATTTGGATATTTTCTTTTCAGCGCAGCCTCAAGCCACTCGTATGTATCCTTGGCTGTCGGCATATTGACACAGCTCGCACACACGGTTTCTGCCCCATATACGCTTAGCATGACTGGTTTCATCACTTGTGAACGCCCCCTTCTCCTATGCAAGTCTTTTCTTTTAAGTATACAGAGCCAAAGGACATTTTTATAGAAAAAAACCGTTTTTGTGTTGAAGTCTGAATGTGCTATAATAGAGAGAGCAACTTTGCAAACCAAACAATAGATTTTTATTGTTACACTGAATATAATGGTTTTATGACGACGAAAGGAGCGAATGTCATGACTGAAGTTGAAATGAAAGAACAGGTGCAGGAAGTACTGGACAAACTTCGTCCGTTTTTACTTCGTGACGGCGGTGACTGTGAGCTTGTAGACGTAGATGAAGGTATCGTTAAGCTTCGTCTTCTAGGCGCATGCGGCAGCTGCCCAAGTTCAACAATTACGCTGAAAGCCGGAATTGAGCGCGCTCTTCTAGAAGAAGTGCCGGGTGTCGTTGAAGTAGAACAAGTCTTTTAATAAAGCAGCCAGGCTGATATTTGATCAGCCTGGCTTTTTTTATTAGAGATATTGGTCAAACCATGAGCTGATATAATTCAGGCGCTTGATCCGCTGTCTTGGGTGTCCGGTGCGTGACAAATTGTGCGATGCATTCGGAAAACGGACAAGCTTGGTTTCCTTGCCCATTTTTTTCAGAGCGATAAACAGCTGCTCCGCCTGCTCGATCGGGCATCGGTCATCCCGCTCGCCATGCAGTATCAAAAGCGGTGTCTCCACGTTTGCTGCGTATTTTAAAGGAGACCGGTCCCAGAGCTTTTCTGTGTCCTCAAACATGTCATGCTCAAGCTGCCAGTCTGTAAAGAAATAGCCGATATCACTGACGCCGTGAAAGCTGATCCAGTTTGATATCGAGCGCTGGGTAACGGCAGCTTTAAAGCGGTTCGTCTGCCCGACGATCCAGTTGGTCATAAAACCTCCGTAGCTTCCGCCCGTGACACCGAGCCGCTTAGGATCAATATGCGGATCTCGCTTGATAGCCTCATCCACAGCTTGCATCACATCGTCATAATCCTTTCCTCCATAATCCCCTCTGACCGCATTCACAAATTCCTGCCCGTAGCCGTGGCTTCCTCTCGGATTGATATAAACGACCGCGTATCCTTTCGCCGCCAGCACCTGAAACTCATGAAAATATGTATGTCCGTACATCATATGCGGACCGCCGTGTATGTTGAGAATAAGTGGATATGTTGTCTCACCTTCCATTTGTGCAGGCTTCATCAGCCAGCCGTTCACCGTCACGCCGTCTTCTGTAGCATATTGAATCTCTTCAGGTATTGATATGATATGCTCACTGACAAACTTGTCATTCGCGCCAGTCAGCTGTTTCTCTTCCTGTCCAAGCGGGATACTGTAAAGCTCACTCGGTCTGTCCGGCTTTGTCACACTGGCAATAAAGTGCTGTTCATCAGGTGAAAGAGAAAAGCTATTGATGTACTCTTTTTCCAGGCGAACTGGATACACAAGGCCTTCAATCGAAATATAATAGATGCCCGTACTGCCTTGATCTGTGCCGATGACATAAAACCCTTGGCTGTCCTTTGTCCAAATCGGGCGCTGTTCAGCACCACCGATCAATGAATCTCCAATCAGCGCATCCGCTAAATGAACGTCCAGCATCTCAGTCAGACATGTGAGGCGGCCTTGTTCGATATCATAGAGCCACGCCTTTGAGAGCGTTGCATTCTGATATTCCTTTTCATTTCCAAGCAAAGCAAGATACCTTCCGTCTGGTGAAAATGAACTAGATCCGAATGAGCCGCGATGAGGTGTAACCTGCTTAAGATCTCCAGACTCTAGTGACATCATGTAAACATCATGCGGCTTGCTGGCATCATCTATTTCAGTTAAATTAGCTGAGAAAACAAGCCATTTGCCGTCAGGAGAAAAAGCAGGATCACCATGATCAGCTTTGTGACTTGTCAGCTCCTTCATCTCACCCGACTTTACGCTGACAAGCACAAGCTGGGCATACGCGCCTCTCGTCAGCCCTTTGCCGTCCCGTTTGTAGGAGAGGCTTTGCACTTCAACAGGTTCATAGCTGTCCTGCTCCGTTTTTTCTCGGTCATCAATGCTTTCTCCCTCTCCTAAACTGACAGTGACCAGAATCGATTCGCCATCCGGGGACCATATTGGCTTTGACACGCCATACGGGATATCAGTCAGTTTTCTCGCTTCTCCGCCTTCAGCGCTCATCATATACAGCTGTGCCGCTTCGCCTTCTCGATCAGAAATAAAGGCAAGCGTGCGCCCGTCCGGAGACCATCTTGGGTCGGTGCTTCGCTTTTCTCCATGTGTCCAAGGAACAGACCCGCCCGTTTTCGTTTCATAGATCCATATATTTGATGTATACGAATCTTTCTCTTGATTTACTTGTGATTTTACATATGCGGCACGGGTGCCGTCTGGGGCGTATTGAGGATCGGTCACAGAGACAATCGCTGTGATGTCGTCTGCGGTTATCAGCTTTTTCATATTCATCTCCTTCTTTTTACATGTATTTCGTTTTTCTAAATAAAAACTCCTTTATCTCCAGCAAAAAAAAGCGCCCTCCGCTGACGCTGAGGAACGCTTGGCATGATCTATACACTTTTTACTTGATATAAAGGATTTCGCTCTATTATACTTCCCTCTTTCGGAACGGTCAAAGCGTCTACTTCACAATGAGGGAAATGAAGCGCGAGCTGTTCTTTTAGCTCTTCTCCCTTTCCTTTTTCGGTCATGACGAGAATCGTTGGGCCTGCTCCGCTGAGAGCCGTTCCATATGCGCCCTTCATCTCGGCGACGTGCTCTACTTTTGACAGCTCAGGCACAAGCATCGCCCGGTACGGCTGATGGAACATATCCTTCTTCATGATTTTCCCGACAAGGGGCCAATCCTTGGACATGATCGCAGCAATGAGGATATTGCTGACAGCACTTGCTTTTACGGCATCGGCATATGGAAACTCCTTCGGAAGCACGTCTCTCGCGTCTCTTGTCAGCACTTCATAAAAAGGAATCACAACGACTACGTCAATGTCAGCATTCGGGACGCGGATCATTTGGGTCTCGTCATCCTCATGCAGACCGATCACAAGTCCGCCGACGAGAGAAGCGCCAGCATTGTCCGGGTGTCCTTCTTCTAGACTGGCTAAATGCAGCTTGTCCGCTTCAGACAGCTTTAAGCCGCATAATTCATCAGCCAGTTCAATGGCCGCTACAATCGCCGCGGCGCTGCTGCCAAGGCCGCGTGCAAGCGGGATGTCGCTCCACACCTTCACATGGACAGGAGGCATTTCTTTTCCGTACAAATCTGCGGTCCGTTTAGCCACTTGATAGATCAGGTTATCTGTACCCGCCGGAATTCCGGCGACTGTTTCTGTTTCAGCCTCAAAAGACCATTTGTCGCTTTCAAAGACGGTCAGCTTCAAATATCTGCTGAGCGCCATTCCGACTGAATCAAAGCCGGGGCCTAGGTTAGCTGTGCTTCCGGGAACAGTGACAGAGAACAGCATGTCGGCTTCGTTCATACACGGGCCGCTCCTTTTACATATTCAAGGATGCTGTCTTCATCAGTCGGCAATGTGACAGGCTTGATTTCTGAAATGTCGACCGCTGTGTTCGGATCTTTCAGTCCGTTTCCTGTTAACACAGCTACGACCTTGCTGCCTTTCGGAATTTCTCCGGATTTCACCTGTTTCAGCACTCCTGCGATAGACGCGCAAGAACCTGGTTCTGCAAACACGCCTTCTACACGGGCGATCAACTGATATGCGTGAAGGATTTCATCATCAGTGACTTCGTCAATTTTCCCATTGGATTCCTCGGCTGCCTTTACAGCTTTGTCCCAGCTTGCCGGGTTTCCGATACGAATGGCTGTCGCTATTGTTTCCGGATTTTCAATCACTTCATTGCGCACGATTGCCGCCGCACCCTCAGCTTCAAAGCCGCGCATTTTCGGAAGGCCTGTGCCGTTTTTCTCATGATATTCCTTGAAGCCCTTCCAGTACGCAGTGATGTTTCCCGCGTTTCCGACCGGGATCGCTAAAACATCAGGCGCTTCCCCCAGCTGTTCGCACACTTCGAAGGCAGCAGTTTTTTGACCTTCAATGCGGTAAGGGTTGACTGAGTTGACAAGGGCAATCGGTGATTTCTCACAGATGGAACGGACAATTTTAAGCGCATCGTCAAAGTTTCCGTCAATTGCGATAATCTCGGCTCCGTACATGACAGCTTGAGCGAGTTTTCCAAATGCAATTTTTCCGTTCGGGATGATGACAATGCATTTCATGTTAGCACGGGCTGCATATGCTGCCGCAGCAGCGGAAGTGTTACCTGTTGACGCGCACATAATCGTGTCATTGCCTTCTTCTTTTGCCTTTGCCACAGCCATAACCATTCCGCGATCTTTAAATGATCCCGTAGGATTGACGCCTTCCGTTTTGACATGAAGCTCAATTCCGAGCTGCTCAGACAGCTTCGGCAGGTGAATAAGAGGTGTGTTTCCTTCATGTAAAGTTAGCGCCGGTGTTTGATCTGTTACAGGTAAAAATTCTTTATATTGCTGGATAAGTCCTTTCCACATTAGCTCCAACCGTTCCCTTCTACACGATATGTGCTTTTGACTTCTTGAACGACTTCCAAATCATTTAGGTTTTGCAAAATATCACTGAAATCAGCTTCTGATGTATGATGTGTGACAATTACGATTTCAGCTAACTCATCATGGCCTTTAATTGGCAGCTGAAGGATTTTTTCAAAGCTCACGCCCCGCTCTGAGAACACAGATGTAATTTTCGAGAATGAACCAACCTCATCTTTTACATGAATTCTTAAAAACTGCTGTGCATAAATGTCAGACGGCGATTTCATGTTTTTCTCATATTGCGGTCCGACAAAGCTGTTGCCGGTTACACCGAGGCGCATATTTTTCATGACAGCGACGAGGTCAGAAACAACGGATGTCGCTGTCGGCATGCTTCCGGCTCCCGGCCCGTAGAACATCGTCTCACCGACAGCCTCGCCGTATACATAAACAGCGTTAAACTCATTATGAACAGCAGAAAGCGGATGGTGGTCAGGAAGCAGTGTCGGCTGTACGCTGACCTCGATTTTGCTGCCGTCACGCTGAGCAATCCCGATCAGCTTCATTGTATAGCCGAGGCGTTTGCTGAAGCTGATGTCCTCGTCTGTAATTTGGGAGATCCCCTTTACTTTGACGTCTTCCAGATCTACGTTCATCGAGAAGCCGAGGCGCGCCAATATCGCCATTTTCCGTGCGGCGTCAAGTCCTTCCACGTCAGAAGTCGGATCAGCTTCGGCAAAACCGAGATCCTGCGCTTCCTTAAGCACTTCCTCGTATGGGCTTTTCTCTTTGATCATTTTGGTTAAGATAAAGTTTGTTGTGCCGTTCACAATTCCCATCATTTTTGTAATTCGATCAGATGAGAGGCCTTCCTCTAACGTGCGCAGAATCGGAATCCCGCCGGCAACACTGGCTTCAAAGTAGATATCGCATCCATTTTCCTTCGCTTCAGCAAGCAGCTCGGAGCCGTATACAGCCATTAAGTCCTTGTTTGCTGTGACAACATGCTTTTTCGATCTCAGCGCGTCGACCAAATATTGTTTTGTCTGCTCAACGCCGCCGATCACCTCGATGACGACATCAACATCTGGATCATCAATGACATCATACACTTCTGTTGTAAGCACTTCTTTCGGCAAATCTACTTCTCTCTTTTTCTCTACATCTTTTACAAGCACTTTTTTTATCGTAACCGGACAGCCGACCTGATGCATAAGCTTATCCTGATGGTCTTGAATAATTTTAACGACACCGCTTCCGACGGTACCTAAACCTAAAAGCCCTACACGAATCGCTTTCAAAAAAACTCCACCTTTCTTTTGATTGTCCTCTTGAAAAAGACAATTGTTAACTCAACACAGACATATAAGTTACAAACATTATATAAGCCCGCTCCTATTTTGACAAGACAGCATTAGGCTGAATTTTGCGAATGTAAACGCTTAACGCATTGATATGACAAGATTCTTTATTTTCTAATTATTTTTGTCAGATTTTCTCCTCACCCTGAGCTGCCTTTGCCGAGCCAGCTGACGCGTGGAACAAACAGCTTCTGCGCCCTCATATTCATGAATTCCTGCGCTGTATTGAGAAATTGTTCATAACGCCCACAGTCATTAAGAATGAAGTCAAGCTGTTCTTCAAAATAATGCTTTTCTGATTCTGATGACATGTAATAGCTTTCCACGATTTCAAAATAATGAAGCGGAAAAAGCAGGCGGCTGTATAAAAGGCGTTTCGAAAATGAAGACAGCGGTGTGACTTGCTCGTATTCCTGTAAAAAGAGAAAGCCCTGCTGATTAAAATCTTGTCTGTGATGCAAAAACGTATGCCTCATATATTCAGCCAAATCACGGGAAGCGTGGTCAAACACCCAATCGGCCGGAATCCTGATCAATGATTCCGGTGACCATGTATGCCTTTCCATCCGCTGATGGCATATCGTTCCTGAATCAGCGGCTTGGGGCTTGTCATCCAGCTCAGTGTCCACTAAATATTGTATCGCGTTTTCTGACAGTCCTAAATAATAGGGAAATGATTCGATCATTTTTTTATCGAATGGCTCATGCGGAGGGGTCTGAACCTTTCTCTGCCAAAATGCTTCCAGCTGATCAATTCGTTTTCCCCACAGAT
The DNA here is from genome assembly GCF_053903145.1 of Bacillus sp. JZ39. Lineage (NCBI taxonomy): Bacteria > Bacillati > Bacillota > Bacilli > Caryophanales > Bacillaceae > Bacillus > Bacillus sp. JZ39. The sequence continues at coordinate 3,102,064 of NZ_CP096389.1, forward strand.
CCTTCCACTGGCCGATTCTTCCGGCTGCCTTCACCTCATACGGATATCCTCGGCCTTTTCGGTGAAATTCCGCCAGCTCCGCTCCAATGGAGAACGCCCTGTTTGAATAAGGGGGGGCCGCCTTCAGCAGAGCGTACGTTTTTCCATCATGTTCAAATGTCAGCTCACCTTCTTTTGTAAAGATAAAAACCGAAACGTATGGGTCACTTTGTTCTTGTAAATACTGACTCATGTAATAAAGCTCCGCCAGCTCTGTATCTGAGAATTGGGAAACGGGGACAATCAGAAAGTATGAATTAGGCGTCTGAAAGCATTGATATGTGTGCTGGTACATGGAAAGCTGCCTGATGTGAATGCCGTATTTTTCTTTTATTGTACCTTTCACCAAGATCACCTGCCTGTTGAATTAGGGCTCATCACATCGTAGTCATACACAGCCGGAATTATGAATACATATTTTAATCCGAAGAAGGCGCAAGAAAAAGTCGTAAACTTCTCAAGCATTTTGTATAAACTAGTAAAAAAGATTGGGTGAAGCTGATGTCAGAAAACGAACAATTCAGTCAGATGGAAGCTAAAGCAAGAGCACGGATGAAGGAGCGCGGCGTTGAGGTATCAGACATTGCCGAGCTTGTCTTTTTTCTGCAGAAAAAATATCATCCGGATCTAACCATTGATGAATGCACGCTGAACGTCAATCGTGTTCTCGCAAAACGCGAGGTGCAAAACGCGATTTTAACGGGCATTGAATTGGATGTTCTTGCTGAGCAGAAAAAACTGTCTGAACCGCTGCAAACGATGCTGGAAATAGATGAAAGCCTATATGGAGTAGATGAAGTTCTGGCATTTTCCATTGTGAACATTTACGGATCGATCGGGTTTACGAACTACGGTTACATCGACAAAGAAAAACCCGGAATCCTTAAACGATTGAATGATAAATCAACCGGTGAATGCCATACTTTTTTAGATGACATCGTCGGAGCGATTTCCGCCGCGGCTTCAAGCAGACTTGCTCACCGCGCGCGGCATACAGAATAAGGGCACCCTTTTAGGGCGCCCTTTTTTCAAATGTATGGAATCCATTCAGTCAGAGAGTCAATGGCGTGAGTCGGTTTTTCCATATCGTCTGTTATATGTTCTCTTTTCGTTACGCCTGTGTGAACGAGCAGCGTATCCATACCCGCGTTAATGCCGGCCATAATATCAGTGGCGTAGTTGTCGCCGACCATGAGTGTTTCAGACATATCTGTGCCGAGAACGCGCATCGCCTGCTCCATAATAATTGATTCCGGCTTGCCGATAAATACAGGCTGTACACCTGTAGATACGGTTAACACTGATGTCAGTGAGCCGTTTCCCGGCAGAAGCCCTCTTTCAGTCGGAATCGCAATATCTCCGTTAGTGGAAATAAAGCGGGCGCCATTTCTGATTGCCAGGCAGCCGACAGCAAATTTTTCGTATGTAATGGAACGGTCGATGCCAACAACGACAAAGTCCGCGTTTTCTCCGCCAAATGTCAGGCCATTTTCTTCAATCGCCTGGCGGATTCCTTCCTCCCCAATCACATACACAGACGCGTCTTTTTTCTGCTGTGCAATGTGCTGGGCAGTTGCCATGCTGGTCGTGAAGACCTGCTCTTCTGTTGCCGGAATATCAAAAGACACGAGCTTGTCCGCTACCTGCTTCGGTGTGCGCGAAGAGTTGTTTGTCACGAAAAGATAAGGAACGCCGCGATCTTTCAGCGTTCTGACAAATTCACACGCTTCCTCGATTTTTTCCGTGCCATTGTACATCGTTCCGTCTAAATCAATTAAATACCCTTTATATGTTTTCATATCCAACACTCCTGTGGCTTTCCAGTTGTTATTTAAACGCAGAAACAGGTCCTAGCTCTGTTTCCAAATAGCTTCTGATCCGTTTCGGGAAGTCCTGAAGAGCTGTTTGATGCGCCTTGATCAGCCTGTAAAGCTCGCCGCTGTCAGCGAGCAGATACTGTTGAACCAACGTTTTGCGGTAGGCGATCAATTTTTTGAGCTCATCACCCTCTTTTTCCGTGACAACTTTCTCATCAACAAGTATATCCATAATGTCGTCATAGCTGCCCGGGTCCCGCATAATAAAGCCGTCAATCATGTCATTGCCTGTATCCAAAATGCATTCGATTAACAGATGGCCTATACGCTGAAGTGCCAATTCCCCGATTTCAGACTGCCAGTCTGTTTGTGAGTCAAATAGCGCCAGCTGGTGCTCGAAGAACCCTAGTGTTTTCTCGATTTTGCTTCTGTCAACAAAATACATGACAGCATCCCCTTTGTGTATATTTATTTTCTGATCCGTTTCAAGACAAAATACGCACAGCCGAAATTGCAGTATTCGTAAATATATTCATCTAATGTGCTGATTTTCGTTTCGAAGGTTGCCTTTTGATTCTGGTCGTCAAAGAAGCCCTTGAGCCTTAACTGACCATATCCCCAGTCTCCCACAATATAATCGTATTTATTTAATATATCGGAGTAGCGGGCTTTAAAAGCCTCTTCGTTGAAGCCGTCTTTGAAATTGTGCACCAATTCAAATTCGGCATTTTGAATAAGAATCATGATCTCACCTCTTTTTCACTCATTCCTATCATAATTCATTGCCCCGTCCCCATCAATTGCTAAAGAATAAATCATGCGATTTGGCTACCCTACACATGAGGAGGGATTGATAAATGAAACGAACCGCTGTCAGCCTCTGCCTGCTGACCGGACTATTATCCGGGTGCGGAGGCGCAGGATTGGATAATGCCCAAAATGTCCGGAATCAGACGCAGAATCAAACCAAACCCATTCATGTGTCGGACCGCAACGAGGCTTTTAACAGGCATAATGAGAACGAACAATTTGGCTATGTCCGCTATCAAAAAGAACAATTTGACGGAGACCAGCAGAAAACGCCGGTGATGAACCGGGAAGAAACCGCTCACATGATATCAAGTTTAACGGTTCAGCTCCCCCATATTCAAGATGCTGCGACATTGGTGACTGACCGAGAAGCGCTTGTCGTATACAAAACCGATTCTAAAAACCGGGAGCTGACCGCCGATCAGGTGAAAAAAACAGCGGCTTCCGTGATACCGCGATACTATCACGTGTATATTTCCGATAATCCAAACCATATGCAGTCCGTCGAAAATTACAGCAATCTCGGCTCTGGTTCAAGGGATATCAGAGAGATCATGTCGGGGACGATTCAAGAAATGAAAACCTCCCCGCAAGGAAGCCCTGTCTCAGAGAATGAAAATGCCAATGGAGAAACGCGTCAGGACATGAAAATCGATAGGAATGACAAAAACGCCAGATGATCTGGCGTTTTGGCATTATGCTTGGGCTTGACGCTTTTTAGATGCTTCGTTTACTTGTTCATCCGCATGGTAAGAGGAACGGACAAGCGGACCGGCTTCACAATGGCTGAAGCCTTTTTGCATCGCGATTTCTTTTAATTCTGCAAATTCATCAGGATGGTAGTATTTTTGGACTTTCAAGTGTTTTTTCGTCGGCTGCAGATATTGGCCGATTGCCATAATATCCACGTTGTTCGCCAAAAGGTCGTCCATTACTTCAATAATCTCTTCTTTTGTTTCGCCGAGCCCGATCATGATACTTGATTTTGTCGGAATGTCAGGCTGCATTTCCTTCGCACGGCGCAAAAATTCCAATGAACGGTCGTACGTCGCACGCGCACGGACTCTTGGCGTCAGGCGGCGAACCGTTTCGATATTGTGATTCAGGATGTCTGGGCGTGTATCCATTAAGGTTTTTAGGTTATCGTAGTTTCCGCCCATATCAGACGGCAGCACCTCAATTGTTGTGAACGGGCTTTTTCTGCGGATCGCACGGACAGTTTCCGCGAAAATGCCTGCCCCTCCATCTTTCTGATCGTCACGCGCAACAGCCGTAATAACCGCGTGCTTCAGATTCATAAGCGCGACTGAATCCGCTACGCGTTCCGGCTCTTGCAGGTCAAGCTCAGTTGGAAGGCCTGTTTTGACAGCACAGAAACGGCATGCTCTTGTACAAACAGAACCTAAAATCATAAATGTCGCTGTACGTCTGACAGCCCAGCATTCATGAATATTCGGACATTTTGCTTCTTCGCATACGGTATGAAGGTTGTTTTCCCGCATGAGTTTTTTGAGCCCTGTATAGTTTTCATTTGTATTTAATTTAATTTTAAGCCATTCGGGCTTTCTGAGGTGTTCGTCTTTCTTTGCCAATTCCCATCATCTCCAATATCCAATATACTCAATTTCTGACACGAAACATTCTGAAAACGAGAAAGGTGCAGATTTTAGTTCTGCAACAAAAATAATGTTTTTCTAACTAAAGAAAGTCTTTTCTTTAGACACTTTAACATAGGAAAAATTTCTCGACAAGGGAAGATGATTACTGACATTTTTAAGCCAGGTTGCCGCAAACTATGTGTATTCAATATGAAAGGAGATTATTTTGTGAAAGTTTTGTTATCCGCTCTTCTTCTCCTTTTGTTTGCATTTGAGCCTTCTGCGTCTGGAAAAAAACTTTCAGATCCAGTGCTGTCGAAACGGATGGAATTATATCATAAAATCGAAGCTGTGACGCAGATCCCTTGGTATGCGCTCGCCGCTGTTGATCAATACGAAGAAAACGTGCGGAGCAACCGGAAAGATCTGCCTGAAAAGGCGGGAATCATCAGCATCTATATACCCGATGATATCTGGAGCGGGCCTGAAAACCCGAATCCGAAAGACGATGCGCCGTTAAGCATTAAAGTGTTTGACGGAATCGGAATGGATGGCGATGGAGACGGGAAAGCCGAGGTCAGCAACGATGAAGATATCTTGTATACGTTCAGCCAATACTTACTGTCGTATGGCACAGATGAAGACAACATCCGCATCGGGCTTTGGAATTATTACCGGCGTGATCAGACAGTGGGGATTATATCTGAATTCATGAAGCTGTTTAAAGCCTACGGCCATATTGATCTGGGCGAGCATGCATTCCCGCTTCCGATCAGAACCGATTACAGCTACCGAAGCACATGGGGAGATGCCCGCGGCTTCGGAGGAAGGCGGATTCATGAAGGTACGGATATCTTTGCCCATTACGGCCTGCCTGTCAAATCCACATGTTACGGGGTAGTTGAAATGAAGGGCTGGAACCGCTTCGGAGGATGGAGAATCGGCATCAGGGACATTAACAATACGTATCATTATTTTGCCCATCTCAATGGGTTTGCCAAAGGGATTAAAACAGGACAAATCGTTGAGCCTGGCCAAGTGATCGGATCAGTCGGCAGCTCCGGATACGGCCCGCCGGGAACCGCCGGGAAGTTCCCGCCGCATCTGCACTATGGCATGTACAAAGATAACGGAAGAACCGAATGGTCATTTGATCCATACCCGCATTTGAGGGCGTGGGAGCGATATGAATACCAAAAAAAGAAGTAACAAAAAGCCGCCTCTTCGACAGGCGGCTTATTTGCTGCTTTTTTCTTTTTTTGAATCAGCACCGTCTTCTTCTTTGCTGCTCGGGAGCTGGACAGAAGGCGTGACACCCGAGCCGCCGCTTCCATTATAAAACTGCGGCACTTCGCCCTGCACTGCTTTAATCGATACAGGAACATTATTTGTGACGACAGCGGTTTTGCTGGCAAATGGAATGATGACCTTCACTTTAATTTCGACAAAGATGCTGATATCAATAAGTGCGTTATTTATGCCATACGGCTTGATTTTGGTTTTGACATCTGTAAAAGCGTCACCGATTAAATTGAACCGGACCGGGATTTTCGGCCCGAGGTTTCCAAGAAGGCTGTTGCCGGTTACCTGTCCCAGCGGAATGTTGATCATAATGTTTTCACTGGCGCCGCTGTGTCCGGTATGGGTTTCCATCTCTTTCAAATGAGCCTGAAGCTGCTTTGTCACTTTTGTTTTCACACTGTTTACAACCTGTGTATTAAAATCGATTGTCGTTAAGTTTCCGTTTTCATCAGAATTCATTTGAAACATATCTTTCATATTTTCACTGTCAGACATATAGTCCTCAATCGAATCCTGGATCACCTCTGTCGCTATACGCTTCGTTTCCATCTCGCCGATGTCCATTAAAACAGGTTTGATCGAGCCATTGATCATCCAAAGGCTGACCGTTGTTGACAGGATAAAAAAGACAACGGACAGGAGCATCACGTAACGGAAAGGCAAAGGTCCTCTCTTGCGAAAAGGGCCGCGATATCTTGGCAAGAAAATCCCCCCTTACATATCACAATGTATGCTTGTAAGAGGGGACATAGTAATAGCCGGGGCCAATTTATTTTATTTCACCATTTTTAAAAGCGCTTCTCTGCCGCTCATGCCGACTTTGATGCCAAGATCTTCCGCAGCGTACGTGACGGATTCTAAAGGTGCGTCTAACAGCTGGTCAATGGTGCGGACACCAACTGCGCGTCCCGCCACAATGCCGCGCTCCTTTAATTTTTCATTCAGCAGCGCCACATCCAGCGCACCGCACATAATATATCCGTGATCATTGGCGACGGCCATAAAATTCGTTTTGGGAAGCTTTACTGTCACAGCTGTAAAAGGCTGTCCTTCTATCATGATCGGTGTCAGGTTTACCACGTCAACCACTCCCTTCATTCATCACTTTATGATGAAGGGCACAGCTTGTTGTGGGCTGACTGCCTTATTGCGCAAGCTTCCAAGCAAGCAGATCCCGCAAAAATTCCGGCATAAAATATTCTTTTTCTGCAGCGTCGCGAATCAACGGAAACAGTTTGCCGAGCGTAAACATATCAAGCACCGCAACGGAGTATTGTTTATGTTTTTTAATATCTTCCCCGTTCAGTGTGATCCGGGTGACGTGGGTGATCCCGTCATCGAGCCGTTTCGTTTCTACCTCCACGCCGGCATACACCATTTTCCCCATCACTTCTCCGCGGAAGCCAAGTCCTTTGATCCGGAGCTGCTCCATTTGTTCGGAAGCGGCATGGACAATGGTTTCCTTCAATTCTTCTCCCGTCAGGCGGACAGCCACCGGGTTGATCGGATGCGGACAGATGCGGTGCAGATCCAACTTTGTCACAGGACCTGCTTTTAGCGGACCGAGAATGACACCTGAATTGACCATACTGATGTCCGTCTCGCACCATTCCTTTAAGGCGTATGCCAAAAGCAAAGGTAGCTCTGATTCTTCAAACCACTTCACCTCAGCATCTTGTGCAAGCTCTGCAACGGCATCGGACAGTTTCTCCTCGGCTTCACGTTCTTTTTCATTGAGAAACGCTTTTGTTTCTGCGGATTCTCCTGTCCATTCCGCCATGTTCTGCACAGAAGCCGTTTTGCTGATGATGCTTTGCTGTACGCTGTCCACCGTGATTTCTACACAGCCGACATAATGCCCGTATTTCTCGGCGCTGGCCAGCAGTACCCCATTCACCACTTGTCCATCTTCAAGCAAATGATGGGTATGTGATTCGAGGATTACATCAATCTCAGGTACCGCTTCAGCCACTGCCTGATCATCAAGAATGCCTAAATGTGACAGCAGAACGATAATATCAGCCTGCCCTTTCACTTCCCGAATGGTTTCCTTTATGCTTTCAAGAGCATCCGTTACTGTCCATCCCAGCTTGTCATATACAGGATAATACGGCACAGTTACACCTAAGAAAGCAATGGACATACCGTTTTTCAATGATTTGATATGGTAAGGCACCGCCCAGGACGGACGGTTTCCATTTTTATCAAACAGGTTAGAGACGATGACAGGAAATTCAGCATGATCATATAAGGCAGCAAGCTCTTCATGCGGAAGCGTAATCCCTTCGTTATTGCCGATCGCCGATCCATCAATGTGAAGGCGGTTTAAGAGATCGACATTCGCTTTTCCGAATGTCGCCTCTGTCACGAATTGAAAACGATCAAGATGATCGCCAATATCAAAAACGAGCGTCTCTTCGCCGTCTGACTGATGCTCTTTTCTTTTCTGCTCGATATAATCTACAATTTTCGGCCAATTTTCAAAATGGCTGTGCAAATCATTTGTATGATATAAGCGGAGCTTCTCCTTCATAATATCTCTCCCTAATCGTTCAGCTGAAAATGCCTTCATAAATGAGCTGGCAGCCGATCAAAATCAATACGATCCGCATGATCATAACGATCGTTTTCGTCTGCATTTTTCTGTTGATGGCGGCGCCAAGCTTTCCGCCGAACCAAGCGCCGGGCACAAGCGCGAGGGCATACAGCCAATTGACGTGCCCGGAAATCATATGTGAAACAGACCCTGTCATAGAAGACAGGAAAATAATAAACATGGACGTTGCCACCGCAACCTTCGGCGGAAACAGAAATAACAGCATCATCGCCGGAACCATCAGTGATCCGCCGCCTATACCGAAAAGTCCGCCTAAAAAACCGACAACAAAGGCAATGGCAATACCCACAGAGGCCTGATATGAGTACGTATAAGGCTCACCGGCATCATCCTGAAATGTCCGGATAATTCCTTTGTGCGCTTTGTTGATTGGCCGGGCTTTCGCTTTCAGCATTAAGGATAATGAAATCAGAATCATAAAAATGCCAAACCAAACGGAAAACGAGTTTGAATTGAACAGCTTTGACACGTAAGCCCCGATCATGCTGCCGGGACCTGAACCGATAAAGAAAATGAGCCCGCTCTTATAATCAACTGTTTTATATTTAATATAAGCCAAAGTTGAAGAAAGGCCCGTAAAAATAATGACCAAAAGCGAAGTTCCAATCGCAACCTGCGGCGTCACATCCTGAAACAGCTGCGTCACTGTGCTTAAAAACATCAGAGACGGCACAATGACAATTCCGCCGCCAAGCCCGATCAGACTTCCTACCGTACCTGCGATTAATCCCAGTACGACCAAAATCACAAACGACATCAATAAAAACCTCTTTTCTAAAATAAATCGAGCTGTCTCGGAGCAAGTCCGCTGTACTCGATATCAAGCAGTTCAAGCATCTGCTTGCCATTATCCGCAGCGTCACCGCCGGAATTATTGTTGAACAGGACAAAAACATCCTTACATTGCTGCTGCAATTCATTCAGGTGCTTTTTCCAATCCTCCAGCTCCTGTTGGTTGTAGCGGTATAAGTACCTGACCTCCCGCCAGTTTTTCCCGCCATCAGGCTTCATCCAGCCCTGCTTGTTGCGTCCGTGAAACCTGACGAGCGTTTTGTTTTCATCGGTCGCGCGCAACACGGTCGGAACGCTGCCTTCTCCGATTTGCGGTTCATCACAGACACTGTGAATCCAGCCTTCCGCTTTCATAAATGAAAGCGTCTGCTCATAAAATGGCGGCGAGAACCAGGAACGGTTTCTGAATTCAAGCGCGCAAGGAATATCTCCCATTTGGTGCTTGCACCATCTCAAATAGGCGACATTCTCCTTCTTGCAGTCAAACCACGGCGGAAATTGAAACAGCACCATGGCGAGCTTATTGCTATGTAAATATGGCGTTAAAGACACCTTAAACGCATCAAACATCTCCTCTTTTGAGTCAAAGGGAATTTCGCCGCGCTGATGCCCTGTCATGCCCTGATATGCTTTCACGATAAATTGGAAGGTTTCGGGCGTTTCCTTCACCCACTTTTCATTATTGCGCGCCGGCTGAATCGCGTAAAAGCTCGCGTCTAATTCCACGATCGGAAAATGGGAGGAATAGGCCTGCAATTTTTTCTGGCTGGCCGTTTTCGGCGGATAGATGCTGTCATGATCCCCCCACCCCGTCAGTCCGATATAAATCACACTCATTCACCTCTCTTCCAGTTTATCACACGTGTTTTCAGGTTTCCTTGGAAATGCTGTTCATATGGCGGGAAAATGCAGAACGAAGATGCTGATATTGTTCCTCATTCGTATCTAAAAACGCCTCTTCTCTTGAGGAAGGAATATGCTGATATTCAATAGGCGCCTGAAACTGCTCACTCGTAAAATCGTACATCACACCATTGATGCTGTTGTAAAAATGCCAGCTCTCACCGACTTTTGTTTTGAAAATCGTGCCGCCGAAATGGTCTTGAATCACCAATGCCGTCACGCCGCATTGGCCGCATGACGGGCATTCTTCCGTCCATTTAGAGCTCGAATGACGCGACCAGGATTGCTTAAGTATGTATTTGACATGCTCCATTGCCTCCGCCTCCTTTAAAAAAAGATACCACGTTGATGAGATTTTAAAAACTAGAACGGAGGAAATCAAAAAACCCGGCGGTAAAATCCGCCGGGCTTACGAAGGAACGACCAGAGCTCCGTCAATTTCAGTGACTTTTTCCCCATCATTGTACACGCACCGGCCTTTGCTGTAAGTGGCCGAAATGCTGCAGGGAAATGTATGTCCTTCGTAAATGCTTTTTTTATGCTTTGCAAACATCGATTCTCTTGTAACAGTGTACGGCTCCATGCTGACGAGCACGAAATCTGCATCACACCCCGCCTCAAGCCGCCCTTTTTTCTGAAGGCCGAATCGTTTTGCAGGGGCCGCCGCTGTCCATTCTGCGATGGTTTCAAACGGAATCTGATGCTCAAGCGCCAGTTCCAGCATTCCTAATAAAGTGAACTGCCCGCCGCTGATTCCACCCCATGATAAAAACATGTTATCCTCCCGCTTCAAGGATGGACGGCAGGGGGAATGGTCTGAGGAAACCATGTCAATGTCCCCGGCAATGAGCGTCTCGATCAGCGTCTCTTTTGATTGCCGCGACCGGAGCGGAGGCGCGCATTTTGCGACAGAGCCCCTTTGCCGTAAATCGTCATGGCTGAACAAGACATAATGCGGGCATGTTTCAACCGAAACATCAAGACCTTCCTGTTTCGCCTCTCTGATCAGCCGGACCGCTTTCGCCGTGCTGATATGGACAAAATGAACCGGACAGCCTGTCACCTTCGCATACTGAATCGTGCGATACACCGCTTCAACTTCTGCTTCCTCCGGGCGGGAGGCGGCGTACGCATCCGCATCCACCTTTCCTTTATTGGCCAAAACCATCTGCAAGTAGCTTGTGATCGCGTCGCTTTCCGCGTGGAGAGCGAGGATTTTTCCTGCAGCCGCGATTTCTGCCATGCCTTTGAGCAATGTCCGTTCATCAACAGAGCGGAACTCATCAGTGCCTGACTTTGATAAAAACGCTTTAAACCCGATCGCTCCCGCTTCAGCCATCGGACGGATGTCCTCGATATGGCCTGGCACAAGGCCGCCCCATAGCGCAAAATCCACGGCAGATTTTTGCCTGCCTAGCTCAGCTTTTGCGAGAAGATGCTCTGCCGTCACGGTTGATGGAATACAGTTGAGCGGCATATCAAAATAGGTGGTGCAGCCGCCTGCGGCCATCATTTGAGAACCTGTTTCAAACCCCTCCCAATCCTCCCTGCCCGGTTCATTAAAATGAACATGGCAGTCTATCACACCAGGAAACACGTATTTCCCGTCTGCCTGGATGATTTCCGTCCCGCTTGCTTCAATGTCAGAACCTATCTCGGCAATGACACCGTTTTGAACTGCAATCTCAGCTTCTATAACGCCATCTGGCGTAACTGCCTTCGCACCTTTTATCACCATATCGTAAGCCATATTGATCCCCCCATGTCAGGATGACGATTTTTCATGTCAGTTTATGTAACACAACCAGTTCTATTTTCAACAGTTTACTGCTACTATGATCGTATTACATCAGCAAAACCGCTAGAATTCCTATTGAAAATTATTCACCTTAACCAATGTTTTTATAGAAAAGGAGAATGCGCTATGAATATTTTTGATGTGATGAAAATACCGGCTTTTGAAAACGCCAATTTAATCGCTGGAAAAGCAGGAGGGGAAAGAGAGGTTCAGCATGTCAATATGATGGACGCTCCGGATATCGCAGACTTTTTGCATAAGAATGAATTGCTCGTCACCACCGCCTATCACCTGAAGGATCACCCGCATCAATTATCTGAACTGATTCGGCAAATGGCAAAACGCGGCTGCGCGGGCCTCGGCATTAAAACAAAGCGCTATCTGGAAGATATCCCGAAGGAAATCATCGAACTGGCCGATTCATATGCGTTTCCGATCATTGAACTTCCAGAACACATCCGCCTCGGCAATATTGTAAATGCCACACTCAGCCACATTCTCGATATGCGTTCTAACGAGCTGCAGCAAGCCATTTACGCGCACAAAAAATTCACAAACCACATTATGAGCGGCAAGGGGCTGCAATCCCTCCTTAAAAAGGTGTCAGACCTCCTTCAGCTTCCCGTGCTGCTGCTTGACCAGCATGCCAAAATGCTGTCCGCGTCTCATCAGATTTCAGTTGAGACTGAAAAGCTGAAAGGCACCCTGAATACCGTATCCGGGCCGTTTTTCACTTGTTTCTCTACAATCTCAGATCAGAAAACATATTCTGTCCTGCCTATTTATAATCACGAAAAAAACTGCGGATACCTGCTGATACCGGACATGGTCCAGGCCGGCGATAAAGGATTGATCCTCACGATTGAACAAGCGGCCAACGTCATTTCCTTTGAACTGCTGAAGGAAAATGCGCTGAAGCAGTTCAGCCGGCGGGCTCGCAATGAGTTTTTCAACAATTTTATTGAACGGTCCTTTTCTTCAGATGACGAAATCAAAAACCGGGCGAAAGAATTCAAGCTGCGCTGGGATCAAAAATACATGTGCATTGCCGGCAAACTCGATCGGAATGATGAATCAATCAGTTTTACAGAAAATCAGCTCGCTTCCGACAGCGTATTCGAATTTCTTGAAGGTGAACTATCAGCCTTCCCGTTTCCGCCTCACTTCTTTATGAAAGGAAATGTCGGCATTATTCTAATCGAGGCGACAGACAGCTGGAGTGAAATGCACGCCTCGGTGATCAGCTTTTTAGAACAGTTTCAAACACAGGTCAGCGCTCAATTTAAACGAACCGTGTCCTTTGGCATCAGCAATATCTGCCAAAAGCTCATTGATGTTCCCGACGCTTTCACAGAAGCTTCTGATGCTCTGCAATCGGGGCATTTGTCAAGAAGCACCGCATTTATCCAGGTGTATCACGCCAAAGATGTACCTGAGCTTCTGCGCTTGCTCCCAGTTGAGGATTTGAAGAAATTTTACAACTCCACGCTTCAGAGCCTCGCTGAAAAACAGCAGGAGGATCAAAGCCTGCTTCATACGCTTTCCGTCTATTTAGAGACACACTGCCAAATTTCAGAGACGGCAAAGCGTCTGTACGTTCATCGCAATACGGTCATATACCGCCTTGAAAAATGCGAAGAGCTTCTGGGTAAAAGCTTAAAAGATCCTGAAACAACGATGCGTTTGCGGCTTGCCTTACGTATGCAACGGCTGATCAGCTAACGTTTGTCACATTTTCCTACAAAATGAATCATTTTTCGTCACTTTCAGCAATCACACCTGTCTTTTTCAGCTACTGTATCCAATGACACCCCTCGGCCGGCACGATATCATGTTACTAAAGTTCACATACAGGGAGGGACTATAGTGAAAAAAAGATCGTTTAAGGTGTTTACGCTTGGCCTGCAGCATGTGCTCGCCATGTATGCAGGTGCGATTTTGGTGCCCCTGCTTGTCGGCAGGGCGCTGAATGTAACAACTGAACAGCTGTCCTACCTATTGGCGATTGACCTGTTAACGTGCGGCGTCGCGACGCTTTTGCAAACCTTGCGCGGAGCATACATCGGCATCGGGCTTCCCGTCATGCTTGGCAGTTCATTTGTGGCCGTCACCCCGATGATTGCAATCGGCAGCAATTACGGCATTCACGCGATTTACGGTTCCATCATCGCGGCCGGTGTGTTCATCTTTTTGTTTGCGCGTTTTTTCGGCAAGCTGACTGTGTTATTTCCTCCTGTCGTAACAGGTACCGTTGTGACCTTGATCGGCCTTTCACTTGTTCCGACAGGTGTGAAAAATATGGCTGGCGGCGAAAAAATAAACGGCAGCGCCAACCCCGAATACGGTTCGCTCGAAAACCTTCTTCTCTCTGTCGGTGTCCTTGTTCTGATCTTAGTCCTCAACCGCTTTCTCAAAGGATTTGCCCGAACACTGTCCGTTCTGATCGGCATCGCCGCCGGAACAGCGGCAGCAGCGATCATGGGCAAAGTCAGCTTTTCTTCTGTTACAGAAGCACCGTTCTTCCAAATCCCGAAGCCTTTTTACTTCGGAGCCCCCACGTTTGAAATCGGTCCGATCTTAACGATGCTGATCGTCGGAATCGTCATTATTGTGGAATCAACCGGCGTTTTTTACGCAATCGGAAAGATATGCGGCAAACCTTTAACTGAAAAAGATCTCGTCAAAGGCTATCGAGCGGAAGGAATCGCCATTCTCATCGGCGGGCTGTTCAATGCCTTTCCTTATAATACCTTTGCGCAAAACGCCGGCTTATTGCAGCTGACCAAAGTGAAAACGAGAAACATCGTCGTTACCGCAGGCTGTATCCTTGTCTGTCTCGGGCTGATTCCGAAGATTGCCGCCCTTGCATCTGTCGTTCCTGCTGCTGTACTTGGAGGCGCGACCCTCGTCATGTTCGGCATGGTGATTGCTTCTGGCGTCAAAATGCTGAGCACAGCGGATCTCAAAAATCAATACCACCTCCTGACCATCGCATGCTCAATCGCACTCGGCATCGGCGCCAGCACGGTCCCCGGGATTTTTGCTGAATTCCCCGCTCCGATCCGGATTCTGGTCAGTGACGGCACCATCACTGGCAGCCTGACCGCCATCTTTTTGAATCTATTTTTCAGCTTGCGCGACAAAAAAGAATTAACAGCACAGCAAACAGAACTTCCGGTATTAGAACATACACTCGCATTAGAAAAAGAGGTGTAAAAAAGATGAAGGAACAGCACAATGCCTTACAGCTGATGATGCTGGGGCTTCAGCACATGCTTGCCATGTATGCGGGAGCCATTCTCGTTCCGCTGATCGTCGGAGCGGCGATCGGGCTGAATGCGGGGCAGCTGACGTATTTAATCGCGATTGATTTGTTTATGTGCGGGGCGGCAACTCTTTTGCAGCTCTGGAGAAACCGATATTTCGGCATCGGCCTTCCCGTTGTGCTCGGATGTACGTTTACCGCAGTCGGCCCGATGATTTCCATCGGCAGCACTTACGGTGTCCCAGCGATATATGGTGCCATTATCGCCGCAGGACTGATTGTCGTCTTAGCCGCGGGCTTCTTCGGGAAGCTTGTCCGTTTTTTTCCGCCTGTCGTAACCGGATCAGTCGTCATGATCATCGGCATCAGCCTGATTCCAACGGCAATGAATAACCTGGCCGGAGGTGAAGGAAGCAAAGAATTCGGCTCACTCGACAACGTGCTCCTCGGGTTTGGCGTCACAGCTTTTATCTTATTGCTATTTTATTTCTTTAAAGGCTTTATCCGCTCCATAGCGATTTTACTCGGTCTTATCGCAGGAACAGCGGCTGCATATTTGATGGGAAAGGTCGATTTTTCTGAGGTCTTGGAAGCGTCTTGGCTTCATGTTCCGTCTCTGTTTTATTTCGGACCGCCAACCTTTGAGCTGCCGGCTGTTGTCACGATGCTTCTCGTTGCGATTGTCAGCCTCGTTGAATCGACAGGTGTTTATTTTGCGCTTGCGGATATCACAAACCGCAGACTGTCGGAGAAGGATCTGGAAAAGGGCTACCGGGCAGAAGGCCTTGCGATTTTGCTGGGCGGCTTATTTAACGCGTTTCCTTATACAGCTTTCTCGCAGAATGTCGGCATCGTTCAGCTTTCAAAGATGAAAAGTGTCAACGTCATCGCCATCACAGGAATCATACTGGTCGCGATCGGCCTGGTTCCAAAAGCAGCGGCCCTGACAACAGTGATCCCCACCCCAGTTCTCGGCGGCGCAATGATCGTCATGTTCGGTATGGTCATTTCTTACGGGATCAAAATGCTATCCAGCGTTGACCTTGATTCGCAAGGCAACCTGCTGATTATCGCCTCTTCCGTCAGCTTAGGGCTTGGCGCTACAACAGTTCCCGCGTTGTTTTCATCTCTTCCGGGCGCGGCCTCTGTCTTGGCAGGAAGCGGAATTGTGATCGGCAGTTTGACGGCCATTGCACTGCACGCTTTTTTTCAAACCAAACAGTCGAATGGCGCAGACATAAAAACGTAAAGGAAGATGCCAATGTTCACAATGGATGACCTGAACCAAATGGACACACAAACACTGACAGACACACTTGGCTCTATTTTTGAACACTCTTCATGGATTGCGGAGAGATCCGCAGCACTACGGCCGTTTTCGTCCCTTTCTGATCTTCACCGCAAAATGACTGGCATAGTAAAAGCCGCGGATCGCGAGACACAGCTTGATTTAATCAAAAAGCATCCCCGGCTCGGAACAAAGAAAACAATGAGCGATGACTCGGTACGAGAGCAGCAGAACGCGGGGCTCAGCAAATTAGAACAGCAGGAATACGAGGAGTTTCTCATGCTGAATGAACACTATTATGATCGCTTCGGCTTTCCTTTTATTTTAGCGGTGAAGGGAAAGACGAAACAGGACATTCACCAAGCCCTGCTGGCAAGGCTTGAGAGCGAACGAGAAACGGAGTTCCAGCAGGCCCTTATAGAAATTTACCGAATCGCCCGCTTTCGTCTGGCTGACATCATCACTGAAAAAGGAGAGACGCAAATGAAAAGAACTATGTCTTATGGCAAAGGAAATGTATTTGCATACCGAACGTTTTTAAAACCGCTCACTGGAGTGAAGCAAATCCCAGAATCATCTTTTGCCGGGAGAAGCAATACCGTTGTCGGCGTTGATGTGACATGCGAAATTGGCGGAGAAGCCTTCCTGCCATCATTTACAGACGGAGACAATACTCTCGTCGTGGCAACGGATTCAATGAAAAACTTTATCCAGCGCCATCTCGCATCCTATGAAGGAACGACAACCGAGGGGTTCCTACACTATGTAGCTCACCGATTTTTAGATACCTATTCTCATATGGACAAGATCACTCTGACTGGCGAAGACATTCCGTTTGAAGCAATGCCTGCATACGAGGAGAAAGAGCTTAGCACAAGCCGCCTCGTCTTCAGAAGATCGCGTAATGAACGAAGCCGCTCTGTGCTGAAAGCAGAACGAAGCGGGAATACCATAACGATTACAGAGCAATACAGCGAAATCATGGATCTTCAGCTCGTCAAGGTGAGCGGCAACTCCTTCGTCGGCTTCATCCGGGACGAATATACGACTCTCCCGGAAGACGGCAACCGCCCGCTGTTTGTCTATTTAAACATCAGCTGGCAATATGAAAATACCAATGACGCATACGCTTTTGATCCATCCCGCTACGTTGCGGCTGAACAAGTCCGCGACTTAGCGAGCACCGTTTTTCACGAGCTCGAAACCCTTTCAATCCAAAACTTAATCTATCATATCGGCTGCAGAATATTAGCGAGGTTCCCGCAGCTCACTGATGTCAGCTTCCAATCTCAAAATCACACGTGGGATACGGTTGTCGAAGAAATCCCGGGCTCAAAAGGAAAAGTCTACACCGAACCGCGCCCGCCATACGGTTTCCAACATTTTACCGTGACAAGAGAAGACGCCGAGAAAGAAAAACAGAAAGCCGCTGAAAAATGTCGGAGCCTGAAAGCCTGATGGGAAAACTGACAACCCATATTTTAGATTTAACCAGCGGCAAACCAGCGGCGAACGTAAAAATTGAATTGAAGCGGCTGGGCGAAAGTATTATGAAAGAGGTTTACACTAACAATGACGGCAGAGCCAATGTCCCTCTGCTGGCTGGTGAAGAGCTGGTGTCCGGAGAGTATGTGATGGAATTTCATGCAGGAGACTATTTTGCGAATAAAAACGTGAATACGATCGACCAGCCGTTTTTAACCATCGTCACCGTCCGTTTTCAGCTTGCAGATCCAGATGCACATTATCATATCCCGCTCTTGCTGTCGCCGTTTGGTTATCAGGTGTATAGGGGGAGTTAAGAAGAAAGCCCGCCGGTAAGGCGGGCTTCTATTTGCACTTCAATAAACTTTTAATCCTAGGACAGTACTTGCAGTGATCCCACACTTAGTGAAACAACAGCTAGAATAAACATTCACCAATATTTTTCAGGATAATTGCCTACGAGAAAAATATCCTGTAGTCCTTTCATTTATAAATCGGGGTTTCAAACTAATAAGTCAGCTCTTAGAAGCCGAGCTCCCTTTTCCAATCCTATAAACAGACCGCGTTTTTTCTCGAAAAATTACTCTGAAAACAATTGCTGCGGTTTTAATAGTTTTGATAATGCGTTCTCTCTTACACCTTTAGACAAAATATTCATTTTTTCTTTTTTAGACTTAAATCTATGTCGAAAATGATCGTTTGGCATATCTTATACTATCTCCACTAAAGGAGGTGACATTATGGGATTCTACAATTCTGGTGGATACAGTGGAAACTCTGGTTACTCAAACGGTTTCGGGAGCTCCTTCGCTTTGATCGTGGTGCTATTCATTTTGTTGATCATTGTTGGAGCAGCTATCTTTAATTATTAAGTTTAACTTTCCTTGCCTCCGCCGTATCCAACACCTCCCTGTCCGACAGACGCCATAAGAAGTTTTTATGGCGTCTTTGCTATGTGTTTCACTAATCATTTTCTAATCCAGAAGCTGTCAAGTTCTACGAGATTTATCGTGTGTTTTCCCACAACGCTTCTGCGTCTTGATCGCGCTGTCTGACTGAGGCTAAAAAAGTCCGGCTCTTAAAAGCCGGACTCCAGACTACCCCCGTTCAACTCTCTTCTAATCCTGCAAGCTGACCGCATAATCCCGCCATACCCGGTACACCGGCACAAGTTCCCCGCCAGCCCTTCTTCTATATCTTTGTCAGAAGGTTGAGGGGTTTCCCGAAACAGTGCTTTAAGCGCAATTATCATTCCTGGGGTACAGTAGCCGCATTGGAAGCCTCCTTCTTCCAGAAAAGCGGTTTGGCAGATATCCAGTTCCTCTTGTTGTACGCCCTCGATTGTTGTAATGGAGTGGCCGTCCACTTGATAAGCCATGGTCATACACGCATTGGCCAGTTTTCCGTCGATTAAAATAGAGCAGGCTCCGCAGCGGCCGATTCCGCAGGACACCTTTGTCCCGGTCAGCTGAAATTCCTTTCTAAGCAAGTCACTCAGATGTGTCGTAGGAATGGCAGCAACCTCCCACTCCTGCCCATTCACGGTCATCCGGAACTGTTCCTTTTTTACAGGAAATGGCCCGGCCTCTTTTACGTCCATTGCTTCAGCCCCTTTCTGTCTATCGCTTCAAGCAGCTCTTCTCTTGAAATTGGCAGCTTGTTTATCCAGCATCCGACCGCATCATGTACTGCCTTTACAATCGCCGGAGTGATGGCGATTGTTCCAATTTCGCCAACACCGCGTGGTCCATATGCATCACCCTTCATTAGTTCTTCTATTGCGATCACCTTCATGTCAGGAACGTCTTTGACTCCAGGGATCAAATAGTGATCTAGATTTTCTGCGGCATAACGGCCGTCCGTCATTTTCGCTTCCTCCATCAGCGTATAGCCGAGTGCCATGGCAGCGCCGCCTTCAATTTGACCTCGATATCCCTGCGGACTGACAACCGGACCTGCCGCAATAGCGTGCTCACAATCTATCAATTTGACATCGCCTGTTAACAGATCTACCTCCACCTCAACGGCAGCCGCTCCAAATGAGTAGAGGAAATGGCCGCCCACCACAGGATCAGGCGTTGTTGGAAAGTCAAAGGCCGTTTCCTCTGCCAAAGGGCCTTTTTCAGCCAGCTCCTTATACGTCACCACGAGCGCCTTTGTGTTTTTGTCACGCAAGCCTGCAGCGCCGGGAATAAGGTTTTCCGCTGAACAGCCGCTCCATTCTGCCGCCCGTTTTTTCAACTGAGATAGAAACGGCTTCTTCAAACGCTGGATCGCGTGCCACACCATGCTTGTGCCGCGGGATGCTGTGGAGGAGCCTGACTTCGGCACTTTTGCGGTATCCCCAATAACAATGGAAATATCCTCTGCGGCACAACCCAGCTCCTCCATGACAATCTGTTCAATCGCTGCTAGAATCCCCTGTCCGCATTCTTCAAATCCAAATGATGCTGTGATTTTGCCTTCACTCGAAAGAGACAAACGGCCTCCTGCCGCATCCATTCGGCCAAACCCCAGCCCGCCGCCGTGCATTGTAATTGCCGCTCCCGTGCCTCTTTGCAGATACCCGCAGTTCCGGCTTGTTTTTTTAAGAATGGGAGATTTAGATATGGCATTCAACACCTGTGCCGCTCCGTCAGTCGATGCAATCCGATGCTCCAGCGGCCCCAAGTCATGCGGTTTTCTGATATTTTTTCTTCTCAGCTCCAGCGGGTCGATGCCGAGCATGCCGCTGAGACGATCGAGATGGGTTTCGAGTGCAAATGTGATTTGGTTGCCGCCAAAGCCTCGAAATTCACCCGCCACCCCGTTGTTCGTAAATACTGATATTCCTTCAGTCCGGATATTCGGAATACGGTACGGCCCCGCGGCATGCTCGACAGAAAAATCTAGAACGGCAGGCCCAAGCGTGGCGTAAGCGCCTGTGTCCGCCACAATTTTCACGTCGTGCGCCAATAGATTTCCCGAATGATCTGCACCCGTTTTTATCGTAATCTTCATCGGATGGCGCTTAATGCCAGAACGTACAGATTCCTTTCGTGTCTGATGGATTTTGACAGGGCGTCCGCTTTTCAGGGCCAAAAGCGCAGCATACGGCTGAATATTCAGCTCATCCTTCCCTCCGAACGAGCCGCCCATCGGACTTGACACAATTCTGATCTTCTCTTCAGGAATATCAAAAATACGGGCAAGCTGGAAACGGTCTTTATAGCCGTGCTGAGTTCCTGCATACATCGTAAAACCCCCGTCGTCTTCCGGAACGGCTACGCCTCCCTCCGTTTCCATATACGTATGCATCTGCCGCGGCAGCTCATAGGTTTCTTCAAGGACTGTATCAGATGCTTGAAACCCTTCTTCCACATCGCCGTTTGAAAAAAATGTGCGGTGCAGGATATTCCCGTCCTCATGCAGTCTTTGCGCATTCGGCCGAAGCGCTTTTTCTGGTGAATCTATGACTTCCAGCTCTTTATACTCAACTCGAATCAGCTCCAGCGCCGCTTCCGCGATTTCCTCCGTTTCCGCAGCAACTGCGGCGATCGCATCCCCGACATACCGCACCCTGTCCTCACATAAAACCGGCTGATCAGGGATGACAATGCCAAATCGGTTTAAGCCAGGAACGTCTTTATGCGTGACGATGGCTTGCACGCCTTCCATTTTCTCAGCTTTTATGGTGCAAACCGACACAATCTCTGCATGAGGATAAGCACTTCTCAGCACCTTGCCATACAGCATTCCCAGAAAGCTGAGATCGGTCATATATTTCAATTCCCCTGTGACCTTATCCCTTCCATCCGGCCTGACTCTTGACGGTTTGTTGATGATCATTTATTCCCCTCCCTCAGCCATCAGCTCTGCCATGATGACGTTGGCAGCGGCTTTTTTTCTGTATGCCGCTGACATAAAAGCATCTGAGGAAAACGGCAGCTCATGGATAAGTGTTTTGTACAGCTCATGCGAGTCCCACCCTGGTGCCATCCATTTCGCTTCGCTGTCCAATAATCTCCTAGGGGTGATATCGGCATGGCCAGCGGCGAGGCGAATGCCGCCGTCTTTCAAAAAACGTCCAGCTGCAACAGCAGCCGCTCCTGTAAAAGCCTGGCGCCTCCCAAGCTTGTGATAAAATACACGCTCTCCCTCCGCCCGCGGGATGATGACACGCGTGACGATAGCCGTTCTAAAGTCTTCCTCACTGAGCCAAGCGCCAAGCGGCAGCCTGATTAGCTCCTTTTGATATACGATAAGCTCAGCACCAAGCACAAGCAGAAGCGGAATGAAATCACCGATTTTACTCGCTATGTTGCCGCCAATTGTGGCACGGCTGCGGATCCCCGGTGCAGCGACAGCGGAAGCAGCGTCACTGAAACAGCCAAGCGCTCTCTTGATCAAAGGGTTCTTTCTGCATTCATTCAGTGATATGAGCGCCCCGATCGACACGTGGGTGTCACTGGCGCTGATCCCTCGCATCTCGTCAATCCCTTCAAGGCTGACAAGGTGCTGTTTCGGCAGAGTTCCTTTGTCCCACTGAAGCTGAAGCAGCGTGCTTCCCGATGCGGCACACACATCCGGAGCAAGCTTCTCTAAAAGCGAATAGGCCTCATCAAGCGCTGTCGGCCTCCATAATTGAATATTCATCCTTGCTTTTGTCACTTGGCCGTTCAAGCCATCGCCCTCCTTACCATGTCATATTCCTCGGGTGTATCAATATCGTCCAACTCGCCGCTATCCTTTGCCTCCAAAACCGCTCCTGCTCCAAGCTGTCCGCTTTTCAGGAGCCTGCGAGCCCCTTCATCTCCCTTTAACCCCTTTACATAAGGAAAACATGTCGACGAGAAGTAGATTGGCGGGGTGAACGCCCCTAAAAACGATGACACGGCAAATGACTCAGGGGCCAGTGCCACAAGGGCATTGAGATGATCGACGGAAAGCTGAGGCTGGTCGGCTAACAAAATGACAACGCCGTCCGCCCCCATGCTTTCTGCTTTTCTCACCCCGCTGCCGACTGAATGCCCCTGACCCTTTTCTGCGTCTTGGCAAACGTGCAGGCTCCAGCGTTTTTGAAAAGGCGGAGCGTGATACGGCGCTCCTATCCACTCAAGGGAGGCATGTTCTGTCCGCTCGACGACCAGCACGTGATCAAGGCGGGACGACAGAGCAGTTTTCAAAGAAAGTGAGCCTATGTTTTCTCCTTTTAGCGGCAAAGCCAGCTTGTTTTGGCCCATTCTTCTGCTTTTGCCGGCAGCGAGAAACACGCCGATCAGATAGGGGCTTCTCATACAACCGCTATCCGTTTTCTTGTTTGAATGATTTCTGCAACTACACTTACCGCAATTTCCTCTGGACCTTCCGCACCGATTTTCAGCCCGACCGGACTGTAAAAGTGAGACGGAGGATGTTTTCCGTTCAGCAGCCGTTTCGTGCGGTTTGCCGAACCCAACAGTCCAATATAATGGAGGTTTTGAGAAAATAAGAAGTTGATGATCGTTTGATCGTGCTGATAATGATGGGTTGCCACAACAGCTGCATCATGCGGAAAAAATTGAAATTTGCTAAGCATTTGTTCCGGAAAAGCGGTAATCAGCTGATCCGCTTTTGGAAAAAGAGAGGATGTACAATAAGCGGGCCGCCAATCCGTCACGATAACAGAAAACCCTGTGTCAGCCGCCAAATTGGCCAGCGGTACAGTATCCGGACCCGCCCCAAACAGAATGAGGCGCGGCTTCGGTTCAATTCGCTGAATAAACATGTTAGTGGGTGGATCGAAATGCGGTAAATGAAGCGTTGAAAGAGTACGTTGAATATCTTGCAGAGGCGCGTCCGGCCAGTTGCCAAAATGCCCGTTCTCCGTCAGAAATAAATAATGGGAGGATCCAATCTTTGTAACGGAAGTGACAGCTTTGCCTGATTGAAGGCAGTCCCTCACTTTCTCATAGTGCCGCCTTTTTTCCTGAGTGATTCGCTCTGCATGAACATGAATAATGCCATTGCACCCGGCTCCCATGCCCCAAGAAAGATCGTCCTCCGACCGCATGTCGTAGGGAATCAGCGTTGGTGTGAGCTGATCGCCCAGCGCACTGATTCTTTGGAATACATCTTCTTCCACACACCCGCCGCTCAGCAAGCCAATCCGTCTGCCATTTTTCTTAAAGAGCATAGAGGCGCCTGCTTTTCGATACGCGGAGCCTTCCACTTGAACAAGTGTCGCCAGTACAGCCTCCTCCTGGTCTTCCAGGAGCGCATCTAACATCGTGTGAAAATTCCCCAATGCCGCATCCTCCTCTCGAAAATTGCCGTGAGAAACAACTAGTTCAGCGTGATTTTATAGGTAACTTGTATAAAGAATAGACGATGGAAGAAAAAATGACTCATGATTTGTCAGAAAATGAAACACATAGAAAGAGGATTTGTAAAAAGAGTCAAACGAAGAAAATTAGATTGGAGAAAACACGAAATCATATCTAAAAAGCTTGCGGAGTTCCGCAAGCTTTTCTTTACACCGCTGCCTGGCGGCCAGCGTTTTCATACACATTCAGCGCTGCTTGGAGCGCTTTTCCTGCTTCGATTCCTGCGTTATGTCTGAGAAGCATAGCCTCTAACCCGGCAAGCACGAATAGCACGTTTTCTTTTCTGCAGCTGTACCCCATCGTGCCGATTCTCCAGATCTTCCCTGCGAGCGGGCCGAATGAGCTGGCGATTTCAATACCGAATTGTGCCAGCAGCATGCCACGGACAGACTCGCCGTCAATGCCGCCGGGAATTTCGACACAGGTAACAACAGGCATTTTGCAGCTGTCATCTCCAAACAATCGTAGCCCCATTGCCTTTATCCCTGCTGCTAATGCGGCTTCATGGTGCCGATGCCGCTCGAAACGCGTCTCAAGACCTTCTTCAAGCACCAGTCTGACTCCCTCACGTAAGGCGTACAGCATCGTCGTCGCTTCTGTATGATGATTGAGCCGTCTTTCGCTCCAATAATCCTCAAGCTGGCTCAAATCAAAGTAGTTGCTTGTAATTGGCCGATTTCCCGAAAGTGCTGCCCTGTCAGCTTGTGTCGCAATCCCGCGTTCCACCTTTTTGCGAGCTGCAATCACGTCCGCCACCCGCTCATTATATGTAATCGGCGCCATTCCTGAAGGCACAGACAAACATTTTTGCGTTCCGCCGATGGCAGCGTCAATCTTCCATTCATCGACTTTAACCTCGCAGCCCCCAATCGTTGCGACTGCATCGACGATAAACAATGCATCCTCGGTGCGGCAGGCTTCGCCGATGGCTTTCAGCGGGTGAATCCGTCCTGTCGATGTTTCTCCATGCACCATTGCCACAATTTTCGGCTTCACTTTTTTTATCTCCCGTATGATGTCCTCCGGGTCAAAAACCGTTCCCCATTCGCACTCAAGCATATGAACATTTGCCCCATATCGCTCTGCGATTTCAGTCAGCAAATAACCGAAACGGCCGTAAATGGGAATGAGCACATCATCTTCCGGCTCTATCACACTAGCCAGCACTGCTTCAATTCCCGCCCTTGAAGTGCCGTCAATCGGGTATGCCCAGCGGTTTTTTGTTTGGAACAGCTCCCGAAGCATCTCCATCGTTTCATTCATAATACCTGTAAACGCCGGATCAAATTGGCCGACAACCGGGGTGCTCATTACTCTTAATACACGCGGATCAACCTCAACAGGCCCTGGCGTCATAATCGTTCTTAACGGGGTGCATAATTCTCTTCTGCCTGACACAGCCATTCCTCCTTTATCAGTAAGCCAGTTTGTATAATAAATCAGTCAGTGCGCGGACGCCGATCTCAAGCTGTCTGGCTGACGTATATTCCTTCGGTGAGTGGCTGACGCCGCCTCGGCTTGGCACAAACAGCATACAAGCAGGATAGCGCCTTCCGATCATTTGCGCGTCATGCCCTGCTCCGCTCACCATTTCCTCACAGCTGAAGCCGTTTTCTAATGCTGTTTCAAAAGCCGCAGCCTTCAGCCTTTCGTCCATCGGCACAGGCTCTATCCGCATATATTCATCAATCACGGCGCGAATTCCTTTTTGTAGGCAAATGCCGTTGATCAAAGGAACCATGTCTTGATGAAACTGCTCCAGCACATGCTGATGCTGATGGCGAATATCGATTGAAAACTGGACGCGGCCCGGTATGACATTGGCTACATTGGGCTCTGCCGTTATTTTTCCGCATGTCAGACGGAGCTCCTCCGGCAGCTCCTCCGACCGCAGCAGCAGCTCATGAATGATACGGCTGCTGGCTGCGAGCGGGTCCTTGCGCCATTTCATGGAGGTGGTTCCCGCATGATTGCATTCCCCCTCCAGCGTGACGAGATATCGCCTCTGCCCCGCAATGCTTGTCACAATCCCGAGATCCCGTCCTGACATTTCCAATGTCTGTCCCTGTTCAATATGGAGCTCAACAAAAGCGCTGATATCTGTCCGATATGCTGCCTGAAACACACCTTTGCCAAAACCGTTCTCATGCATCGCATGTTGCAGCGAGACTCCTGATTCGTCTCTTGGCTCTGCTCCATCCTGTAATGAAAAAACCCCCGTCATATTCCCTGATCCCCAATAGGTCATTGGAAAACGGCTGCCCTCCTCCTCACATAAGGATACCGCTTCGAGTGTTTTTTTCGGCGCTCCATATGTCTCTTTGAGCCGCTTTATCGCAAGCATTGCCGCCAGAACACCATAGGCGCCGTCGTATTTTCCCCCATTGATGACAGTATCGATATGTGAACCGGTTACAATGACTTCATCCGGAGACTGGGTGCCCGAAAGCCTTCCAAACACATTGCCGACATCGTCGAATCTTGTATCAAGCCCGAAAGAAGACATTTCCGTTTTTACAGCAAGCTGTGCGTCCATCCACTCTTTTGTGTATAAAAGCCTCGTTACGCCGCCATCCGCAGACGCACCGTATTGGGCGAGCCATTCAATATAATCTGTGATGCTGTTTTTTACTGAAAGCTTCTGCTTTTCCATGTACTCCCCCCTCTGGCCGCTATGGTGACTTCATTATAGAAGGAGGAACATGATAGTTCATTGACAGATTAACCAAAAAAACGTTTATTTTTTAGTCACAGTATCTATCCAGCAACCAGATTCACCCTACAAGTCACAACTATTTTGATGTAAAGCTCAAAAGAAAACACGGTAAGGAAGAGAGCCAGCAAGAGCGAAAGAGAGGGTCAAAATGCCTTTCATATGAACAAGCTAAGCTTGCCGGAGAGGCGATGTTTGCGGAACAGATGAAAACGGAAATGCCGGCAGCTCGCAAAAACAGGACCTAAAGATATGGGAACAGGAGATCTTTCCGCCTCCTCCAAAGGGACTAATTTACAATTTTAATGAAAAATATACAAAATGACACTTCTATCCTTTATTTCAATTTTAGATAATAGACATGATCTGATAAAAGGAGGGCAAGTGATGACAAAAAAAGCATGGTTTCTGCCACTCGTCTGTGTATTACTGATTTCCGGATGGCTTGCACCGGCAGCTTCAGCAAGCGCGCAAACCACATTAAGCCTTAATGACCGATTGGCGTCTTCCCCTTCAGGAACAGGAAGCCTTCTCTCATTAGCCGCCCCCGCTGCACCCTATGCTGACACAGATACCTATTATGAAGGGGCTGAAGGTAAAACAGGAGACTCGCTAAAAAGCACCCTGCACCGTATTATCAGCGGACACACGATGCTGTCCTACAGCGAAGTGTGGAACGCGCTGAAAGAAACGGATGAAGACCCGAGAAATCCGAATAACGTCATCCTGCTCTATACGAATGAATCGCGGTCCAAAAACCTGAACGGCGGCAATGTCGGCGATTGGAACCGCGAGCATGTCTGGGCGAAATCCCATGGCGATTTTGGCACGAGCAAGGGACCTGGTACTGATATTCATCATTTGCGCCCGGCTGATGTTCAAGTTAACAGCGCCAGAGGAAATATGGATTTTGACAATGGCGGCACTGAATATGCGAAGGCACCCGGAAATTATTATGACGGCGATTCATGGGAGCCCCGCGATGATGTGAAAGGCGATGTTGCCCGCATGCTGTTTTACATGGCTGTCCGTTACGAGGGTGATGACGGCTATCCTGATCTTGAGCTTAATGATAAGACAGGCAACGGCTCAGCTCCTTATCATGGCAAACAATCTGTCCTGCTCGAATGGAATAAGCAGGATCCGGTTGACGACCGCGAGCGGAAAAGAAATGAAATCATTTATGAAAAATATCAGCACAACCGCAATCCATTTATCGACCACCCTGAATGGGCGGATGAGATTTGGCCGTAAGAAAAAGGTGCTCCTTTTTAGGAGCACCTTTTTCTAATACACAGCCTCTTCCGTTTCCACATCGAAAAAGACGACGTGGTCCATTTTCACTGAGAGCTGGATTAAATCGCCTGCATCGATTCGCGTGTTTCCGTCCAGACGGACCTTGAGCCGCTCGTCCCCAGCCATGACATGCACTATGAGCTCCGAGCCCAGATTTTCATTCACTTCCACGTTCGCTTGAAACACTGAATCAAACAACTGGTCATTTCCTGTCATTTGTGTGATGTGCTCCGGCCGTACACCGGCAATCATCTGTTCTCCGGCATATCCCTTTTCCTTCAGCCGCTTTGCTTTTTCTTCAGGAATATGAAGCCGGATCGAAGAATTTGTGAAAAACAGCTCGCCATGCTGCTGTTCTATGATGCCTTTCAAAAAGTTCATCCCAGGAGAGCCAATGAAGCCTGCGACAAACAAATTGGCCGGGTAATGATAAATGTCATGAGGTTTCGCCACTTGCTGAATTTCCCCTTCATTCATGACGACAATCCGATCTCCCATTGTCATTGCTTCGGTCTGGTCATGCGTGACATAAATGATCGTTGCCTCTAATCGCTGGTGCAGCTTGCTGATTTCTGTCCGCATCGTCACTCTTAGTTTTGCATCCAGATTAGAAAGCGGCTCGTCCATTAAAAAGACCTTCGGCTCCCTCACAATCGACCTGCCAAGCGCCACCCTTTGCCGCTGCCCGCCGGAGAGCGCCTTCGGTTTTCTCTTCAGCAAATGTTCAATTTCTAAAATTCTAGCTGCCGCATGAACCCGCTCGGCAATTTCCTGTTTCGCCATCTTTCTGAGCTTTAATCCAAACGCCATATTATCAAAAACCGTCATATGCGGATAAAGCGCATAGTTCTGGAATACCATCGCAATATTACGTTCTTTCGGCGGAAGATCATTGACCCGCTCCCCATCAATAAGAAGATTTCCATCAGAAATGCTTTCTAATCCAGCCACCATCCGCAGCGTTGTCGATTTTCCGCATCCTGACGGCCCCACCAGCACCAAAAGCTCCTTATCCTTTACATCTAAATCAAAGTCCTTCACGGTTAATTGTGAGTGATATGATTTTTTGACGTGTTCAAATGTTAATGAAGCCATCAGAAAAGTCCCCCTATCTTTTGACCCGTTATTTCGTCACTGGAAACAACTTGGTCTTTCTGTTATTTTTAGAGTAATCGATTCCCATTTTTGCTATATTTCTAAAATAAAAAATGTAAATTTGTTTTATAACGTCATAATACATTATAATATAAATAATAGGTTAAAAGGAGGCTACCCTTTGTTAAACAACGGAAGTTCTACACCTTTATACATTCAGCTAAAACAAATCATCACTGATGACATCAAAAAGGGCGTGTATTCCCCAACCGCCAAGCTACCTACCGAAAACGAGCTTTGCACCAAGTATAACGTCAGCCGCATCACCGTCAGGAAAGCCATTCTCGATTTAGTCGAAGAAGGCTATCTGATCAGGCAGCAGGGAAAGGGAACGTTCGTTAAAAGCCCTAAATTAAAACGAGAGCTGATCGCTGTAAACGGCTACTCGGAATTTATGGAATCAACCGGCAAAAAACCGAAGCATCATGTGCTGTCCCATGACATCATTCCAGCGTCAAAACCCATCGCTGAAAAGCTTCAAATCCATCCCGAGAGCCCTGTCGTTGAATTAAAACGGATTTTATATAATGATGATCAGCCTCTCACCTTTGAAGTGACGCATTATCCGCTTGATTTGTTTCCCGGCATTGATACCTTTATTGCTGACGGCGTCTCCATGCATGATATTTTGAAACAGCAATACAAAGTTGTACCCACGCACAATACGAAGCTATTAAACGTTGTATATGCCCAACAGGAGGAAAGCAAATACCTGGATTGTGATATCGGGGATGCGCTGTTTGAAATTGATAAAACGGCTTTTACATCAAACGACCAGCCAATCTATTGCTCATTGTTTTTGATGCACACAAACCGTGTCACTTTTACCATCAACAGCCCCTACACATAACAGGCATAAAAAACGAGACACTGCTTATAGTATTCTCGTTTTTTCACTGCTTCCCCCGTCCTCCAAGCGATAAGGATAGCCATAGCCGAAAGCTCCGTACACACCGCATGTTTTCGCAGCCGTTTCAGCAGCCTGGCGCAAAGCATACGTTATATCCTGCTTCACGCAAAAGGCAGTCAAAAAGCCTGCTATAAAAGAATCTCCCGCTCCAAGTGTATCTATTATATCAGCTTCCACAATCGGCTGATGATAGACTCGATCACCCGCAGACAGGATTGCTCCTTGGCCCCCTCGGGTCATACAAACCATTTTGGCTCCGTACCCATGAGCTGTTTTGGCAAGCTCACCGCATTCCGACTCACTCAAATCGCTTCCTGAAAAAAACGCATACGTCACATAAGGACAGACCCTCCTCAAATAATCATCCTCCCGATTGGTTGAAAAATCAAATGAGACAGGGACCAGCCCGCACAGCTGCGGAAGATCGTTCTCAAGCCTGCTGTACACGCTCGTATGCAGCAGATCATGCCCGCTGATAAAAGATACATCTTTCTCCTGAAACGCGAGGCGAAGCCGGGACTGAATGCCGCCTTTATTTGATCTGACAAAAATGCGGTCCCCCTGTCCATCAAGGGTGACAATCGCCATCCCGTTTTCTCCGTGCGCCTGGCGGATATAATCTGCATTGACCTGCTCCAGCTTGAGAACGTTCAACAGATGCGCCGCGGCTTCGTCATTGCCGACGATTCCGATATAGGAAGACTCATGCCCGAGCCGCTTGGCAAGCACAGCAACGTTTAAGGCATTTCCTCCCGGGTAGAATGTTTCTTGATCCTGGTAATAATCTACAACATTATCTCCAACCGCAATCAATTTCATAGCGCTTCCTCCTTTATCCTTTTACACTGCCGCTTGCAATCCCGCGGACAAAATATTTCTGCATCAATAAAAATAGAATAATAATCGGCGCGGCTGAAATCGTTAACCCCGCCAGCAGGACGCCCCAGTCTGTCTGCAGCGCGTCTCTGAACTGCATCAGCCCGGCTGGAATGGTCCGCAAATTCTCATCATCTATGAAAATAATCGCAAACATAAACTCATTCCATGTATGGTAAGCCGTCAAAATGCCGGATGTCACCAAAATTGGCACGCTCATTGGTAAGAAAATTCTGAAAAATACTCCAAAACTTGTACACCCATCCAAATAGGCCGCCTCCTCCAATTCTTTGGGTATAGAAAGAAAATAAGAGCGGATCAAAATGATGGTGAATGGGATCCGATAAGCCGCATACGGCAGGATTAACGCCCAATACGTATTGTACAGGCCAAGCGACTGAATAATAGAATAAAGCGGCACAAGACTGACCTGCGGCGTCAGCATCAATCCGCCAAGACATAGCACCAAAAAGAATCCTTTTCCTTTAAACTCAAACCGGGAAAGACCATACGCTGCCCATGCACTGATAAAGACAGTGATCACACACGTCAGCGCCGTAACGATGACACTGTTCATAAAATAAGAAGAAATCCCCTGGTTCCAGGCGGAAACAAAATTTTCCGGATGCCACGAAGACGGCAGCGACCAGCTGTGCTCAAAAATATCGTCAGAGTTTTTAAAGGCGCTCATCACCATCCAGAGAAGCGGATAGGCAATCGCAATCAGATAAAGAAACAGAAAAACCCACACAGACGTTTCTCCGATATACCATTTTCGTCTAGGCTTATCTTTAACCTCAATGTGCTGGTCAGGCACAGGCTCCAATCTGAACGAATCTGTCTTCTTCTGAGGCAGCATCAGTTACTCCTCCTTTCCGGTTTTAAAGAACTTCATTTGCATGAGCGATAATGCAAGCGTAATGATTAACACGACAGTGGCAATCGCTGAGGCGTAGCCCATCATATCCTTTGTAAAGGCGCTTTTATATAAAAACGTGCTCAAGACTTCTGACGCGTTTCCCGGCCCGCCGCCTGTCAAAATGTACGGCTCATTAAAGACCGTAAAGGCCCCGGTCAGCGTCATGACCACCGCAACAAAAGACATCTCTTTCGTCTGGGGAACAGTAATATGAAAAAACTGCTGAATTTTACCCGCGCCGTCAAGCCGGGCCGCTTCATACAGTTCATCCGGTATTTTTTGAATCGACACGATGTACAGCATCGCAATATAACCGACAGATTGCCACTGGGACACAAAAATGACAGAAAGCATAGCTGTGCTGTCATCCCCGAGCCAGGCCCTCGTCAGCTGATCAAGACCGATGGCCTGAAGCAGCTGATTCAAAAGCCCTGTCTCCGGATTGTAAATAAAATCAAACAAAAGCGCGATCACCGTCATTGAGATGACAACCGGCAAAAAGAAAACGGTACGAAAAAACGGCGACCATTTTCTGACCAGCTTATCCTCAAGCACCGCCGCCAAAATCAAACCGCCAAATACCTGGCATACAATTGAGATCACTGCATAAAGCACATTATTGGTAAGTGCCTGATAGAAGACAGGATCATGAAATAATTCAACATAGTTTTTTAAGCCGATAAACGTTTTTTCCGGAGAAAATGAGCTCCACTGAAACAGGCTGAGGAATACATTCTCAAAAATCGGGATATAAACGAAAAGTAAAAAAACGAGAGCGGGCACCAAAAACAAATAGGGGATTATTTTATTCTGATTGACCAAGGGTATCTCATCTCCTTTATAAAAAGAAAAGGTGCGAAGCTTCACCTTTTCTTTGATTTATTCAGCTGACGCCCTCACCTGCTTTGCTGCCTTTTGAACGGCTTTCATCACCTGCTGCGGTGTCATGTCGCCGCCAAGCATTTGCTGGACGCCTGTTAGGTACGCATCTGCGACTTCAACATCGACATCCATATCAAACCATGGAACCATTGATTTGGCATCAACAATATGCTGAACGGCTTCACGCTGAATGGCTGTTGCATTTTCTTCAGTAGCCGTACCTTGCACTGCACTGTATTTCCCGACATCTTTCACGAGCTTTTCGCCCATTTTTTTCGATGTCAAGAACTGCAAAAATTCCATCGCTTCCTTCGGATGTTTTGTTCTTGAGGAAATCATGAATCCTTCCGGCGCTCCCGTTAACGCTTCTGAAGATCCTTTCTGCCCGCTGATTTCAGGAAATGGGAACATCCCAAGATTAACCGGTTCAACCAGCTTGATTTCCGCTGTTTCCGCATATATCATCGCCGACTTTCCGCTCTTAAATTGCTGTCTCACATATTCGTGGTCGACGGAGTTTACATGTTTATTAAAATAAGGCATCAGCTCTTGAAGCTTTTCAAGGGCTTTTACATAGCCTTCATCAGTAAATTCACCCGTTTTGGCGTTATAGTCCTTGTCTCGCGTTTTTTCATCGACCATCCGCTGATTAAGCGTGCCGATATAGTGCGAGATTGTCCAAGTCGCCTTTGTTCCGAAGCTGATCGGTGTGTAGCCATGTTCTTTCAGCTTTTTTGACACATCGATTAATTCATCCCACGTCTTCGGGGGATCAAGATTCAGCTTTTGGAAAATGTCTTTATTATAGAAGAATGATTTAGCGTCCATTTGCCACGGCACGCCATATTGCTTGTTTTCATAAGTAAATGGTGTAATTTGCGATTGAACGAGCTGTGATGACCAATCGGTGTCATTTTTGTAGTAGGACGAGAGATCAAGTGCTTTATTGCCTCTGATAAATTTAAAAGCAAACTCATCGCTCCAAGAGAAGTAAATGTCAGGAGGGCTGGTGGTTCCCAGCATGACCTTAATTTTATCTTTATAGGAGTCATTTAAAACGGCTTCAATTTGAATGTCGATATCCGGATGTTCTTTTTCAAATTCCTTAACAACCTCTTCAAAATAACTTTTTTCCGGCTCCTTTGGCCATCTGTGGAAAAATTTCAATGTCACCTTTCCGTCCGCTGAACTGCTTTGGCTCGAACAGCCTGCGATGGTGAGCATACTGACAGCTGCAATGATCAAGAACAACAACATTTTCTTCAAAGGGTTGGCCTCCTCTGGACATTAGACTATAATGTTATATAACATTATAGTCTAATGCATAATGGTTCTTCATTTTCAGATCAATACTCAACTTTCCACATGTATCTTCTATGAGATAAAGGATGATTTCTCGCCTCTGCCAGCTCGTCTGCATAGCTTCTCAGCACACGATTGAGAACAAGCGGAGCAAGGTAGCCTTTAACTGAATCGTCAATTGCAGTGAAGTCGTAAGATGCAGCATCAAGCACAGTGAGCTTTTTGCCATACTTTTTCGAGAAGGTAAGCGCCCGCTCTTCAAGAGGTCTTGTTTCATCTAAACCGAGCAGGATGATAAACGGCACGGATTCATCAATAATTTCAAACGGTCCGTGAAAATATTCTCCGGCATGAATGGCGTGGGAATGAATCCATTGCATTTCCATGAGAATGCAGATGCTGTAGGAGTAAGCGACACCGTAGTTTGCACCACTTGCCATGGTATAAATAATGCTTTCTTTTTCATGGGCTTTTGCAAATTGCTTGGCGTTGTCAGCTTCCTGCTTAAGGGCTTTTTCATATACAGCCTGCAATTGATCTAAGCCTTCAATTGCTTGTTGGAATTTCGTATTGTTTTCTAATACTTGCAGGGTTCCAAAAACGATTTGATACAAAACGCCATAGTTTGTATTGATCGCAAGCGCCTCATCACCCCAATCGTACTGGGCAACATATTGCGCTTCCTGCGCTAAAGGAGACTCCGGTTTAAACGTCATCGCAATCGTAAGTGCGCCCTTGCCCCTTGCAAACGCAGCAGCTTTGACTGTCTCCGGGGTATTTCCCGAATGCGAGCACAAAATAACAAGAGACTTTTCACCAAGCTGAACAGGATTGCGCTGAATAAATTCGTTGGCGCTGTAGAGGTCGGAGTTTATTGATTTTGACTCTCTGTCAAACACATACTTACTCGGATACATAATGGCAGAAGACCCTCCGCATGCGACAAAGAATACATGATCAATGGTTTTCCCTTTCAAATCCTGCAAGAAAGCTTGAACCTCACGATTTACTTTTGCTGTGGCCTGACTCAAATCCTTCACTCCCCGTTTTTATTATATAACGTTATATAACATTATATATTGTTATATTAAAGTCCGCGGGTAGGATTGTCAATATTATTTTCTGAAATTTCTCAATAATTTATTCGAAAGATAGACAAAGGGTCTATAAGCGAAAAAATGCCCAAATCAAAAGCCAGAACTTGACTTAAGCTCTGGCTTCGCTGTTCAATCCGCAGACTGACGTCTTATTTAAAAAATACCTTGTCTATATTGTACTTCGAGTGCTGTGTATTGATGATATATGTTTCGTAAATCTCTCTTTCCATTGGATCATCAACTACACATACCTC
Source organism: Bacillus sp. JZ39 (assembly GCF_053903145.1). Classification (NCBI taxonomy): domain Bacteria; kingdom Bacillati; phylum Bacillota; class Bacilli; order Caryophanales; family Bacillaceae; genus Bacillus; species Bacillus sp. JZ39. Next base: position 3,137,526 of record NZ_CP096389.1, read on the forward strand.
AATTTTATAAACTTCATCTCTGTGATGTTTGATTGGTGAAACAGTGTCTTCGAAATGCTTCTTAATTCTCTGTCTTAACTTTCTGGCTTTCCCGACAAACAGCAGCTCGTCATGAATGTTGTAAAACATAAAAATGCCGCCTTTGTCCCTTGGGATCTGGTGAAAGTCGATGAATCCGTGAATCGGTTTTATCTTCGGCTCGTTATCATTAGCTGACTGCTGTCGTTCAGTGATGGTGACATTCGGTGCGGGTATATCAATTTTTATCAAAATCAGTTCACGTCCTCTTTTTCATTAAAGATAAATGCTAACACATACAGAAAAGAAAAGCTAGAACAGCTTTATTATATTTGTTTGTTATGCTCTTACTTATTATGCAAGTGCTCCGGCTGGATGATAAGGACTAAGGTCTAATTCTGTCTGCTTTCCAAGAACTAGCTTTGCGAGCTCTGCACCCAAGAACGGCCCCATCGTCAGTCCAGAAGCACCCAAACCGTTTGCAGCATATAAGCCTTGAACATTCGGCACGGCCCCTACGACCGGCAGAAATCCCGGTGTAAACGGCCTGAAGCCCACTCTTGTTTCAACAGCAGCCGCATCAGCAAGACCCGGTGCAACGGCTAACGCTTTGCTCAATACTTCGTGCTGGCCTCCGGCTGTCACACGAAGATCATCAAGACCGGCATCGTTTTCGTGTGTGGCGCCGGCTACAATTCTGCCGTTATCAAACGACAGAATGTACTGATCACTCGGCGGCATTACAACCGGCCACGATCCTGTATCTGCATCTGTCATTTCAAAATGCATAATCTGCGCTTTTTGAAATGACACTTGAAAATGAATGCCAAGAGGCTTCAATATCTCATTGGCCCATGCTCCCGCCGTCACAATGACCGCGTCAGCCGCAAACTGCTTTGTATCTGTTTGCACGCCGGTGACTGTTCCGTTTTCAAAAAGCAAAGACGCATTTCCTTTGATGACCGTTGCGCCGCGTTTCTCTGCAGCGCTTAAAAGCGACCGGCACAGCGCTCTTCCGTTCACACGGGCGGCACCGCTGATATGAACCGATTCATAGCCGTCAGCTAAAATCGGAAACAGCTTTTTCGTTTCACTTACAGACAAGCGGGTAATGTCGCCGATTTCCGGCGCATCCTCCCGTCTCTTATACGCCCTTTCCTCCATTTTATCGAGTTTAGACGCGTCAGTATGAATGCTGATGGCACCGACACGTTTGTATCCTGTATCCGATTCACCGTCTTTTTCCAATTGATGGATTAAATCCTTATAGTACCGCGCTCCCCCCTTAGCAAGCTGGTACCAATCCTGATTACGGCGTTGCGAGAGCCATGGACAGACGATCCCCGCCGCCGCATCAGTCGCTTGTCCCGGCTCTTTCCGATCAATGACAGTAACGCGAGCGCCTGATTTTGCGAGATGATAAGCCGTCGACGCACCCAGAATCCCTGCGCCGACGATGATGTACGAATTCATATGCAAACACCTTTTCTATTATAATGTCTATTCATTTTACCAAATAGAATGCTTTCCTTCGACCTTTTGCCCTAATGTGGAAAAACCGCGAAGTTCGTCCAATCTCTTTACTCTCCTATCGAATATCCTGTCACTATCAATAGAGAAAGGATGATACCATGAGCGAAAATCGTCATGAAAATGAAGAAAACAGACGCGATGCGGCAGTCGCAAAAGTCCAAAACAGCGGTAATGCAAAAGTCGTGGTCAACGTGAATACAGATCAGGATCAGGCACAGGCGCAGTCACAAGACGGAGAAGACTAATGAACGAAAACATCATTCCTCTCAACAGACATACTCAAGAGATACCCACTACTGAATCTGTTATCAAAAACAGCGGCAACTCAGAGGTCCATATCGACATTCACATTGATACAATGCCAATTGCTTTTGCTATATTATGCTCTGCATTAGCCGCAAAGCAGATGACAAAAGAGGAATTCGATATGGCTTATACTCAATTGCGAGAGATGAACAGAGAAAATAACAGCAGATCATCTGTAAAGCAAATTATCAATCAAGAGACAGAAGAAGAGTAAAAAACCGCGGCCCCTCGGCCAGCGGTTTTTCTTCTGCATACAAAAAGGACGCGACTGAATCGGTTACTTCTGTACAATTTGAATAAGGTTACCGCATGTATCATCGAAGACAGCAATTGTGACTTCGCCCATTTTTGTCGGTTCCATCGTAAACGTCACGCCTTTTTCCTTTAATCGGTTGTACTCTTTTTGAATATCTGCAACGCCAAACATTGTGGCCGGTAAGCCTTCGGAGAATATCTTCTTTTGATACTCCTTGGCGGCAGGATGTTCATTCGGTTCGAGTAAAAGCTCGGTTCCGTCTTGATCATCTGGAGAAACAAGCGTTATCCACCTGAATTTCCCCATGGGAACATCCTCCTTTTTTACAAACCCCAGTTTTTCTGTATAGAACTTCAGTGCCTTGTCTTGATCTTGCACGAATATACTAGTCACAATGATTTTCATATTGTTGTTTCCTCCTTTGATATTTATGGTGTATGGTACTGTGCAAACAATCCGGCTTCAAGCAAAACAAACCAATATTTTACAGAAAGTCAGTGCTGGTTTTATAAAATTACTCTATCCATCCTTTCAGCAAATTTTTAAGCGGTTCGTTGTTGAATATAAGTACTCGATATTTTCCCTTTCGTTTTGATGTTACGAGTCCTGCATCCTCCAGTACAGAAAGGTGTTTAGCTATCGCCTGTCGCGTAATAGAAAGGTCGTACTTTGTAATAAGACGTATCGTAAGTTCATACAACGTCAGCTCGTTGCGTTCAGATAATTCGTCTAATATAAGCCGCCGAGTCGAATCGCCGAGTGCTTTGAATATAGCGTCTTTGTTCCAATTCATATATTGAGTATAAGCAACTCATTAGTTGCATGTCAAGCATAAGCAACTGTATGGTTGCGTGATATCGGAACTGAACCTATCCGGCGCAGGTCTGAAATGTTCTAATCGATAAGGAATTAAAACCATTAAAATAACAGTGGATATGTCTCTGAAAAATAAAAGAAGACGAACTTCAAAAGTTCGTCTTCTACAATCAAATTCGGCACGCCGGCCATTTTAAAAACTATCTCTAAACCCCTTGATAAACAAAGGAGTTTTCATCATTAACCGATAGAACCTTCCATTTCGAACTTAATCAAACGGTTCATTTCAACTGCGTATTCCATTGGAAGCTCTTTTGTGAATGGCTCGATAAAGCCCATTACGATCATTTCAGTTGCTTCTTCTTCAGAAATACCGCGGCTCATCAAGTAGAAGAGCTGCTCTTCAGATACTTTAGACACTTTCGCTTCGTGCTCCAATGAAATGTTATCATTTAAGATTTCATTGTAAGGAATTGTGTCTGAAGTTGATTTGTTATCCATAATGAGCGTATCGCACTCGATGTTAGAGCGGGCGCCTTCCGCTTTGCGTCCGAAGTGGACGATTCCGCGGTACGTTACTTTTCCGCCCTGTTTTGAAATCGATTTTGATACGATTGTAGATGATGTGTTTGGTGCAAGGTGAATCATTTTCGCACCTGCATCCTGATGCTGGCCTTTACCCGCAAGAGCGATAGAAAGCGTCATACCGCGCGCGCCTTCGCCTTTTAGGATACAAGCCGGATATTTCATTGTCAGCTTAGAACCGATGTTGCCGTCGATCCATTCCATTGTTGCGTTTTCTTCACAGACTGTACGCTTTGTTACAAGGTTGTAAACGTTGTTCGCCCAGTTTTGGATCGTTGTATAACGGCAGTAGCCGCCTTTTTTCACGATGATCTCAACGACCGCACTGTGAAGTGAGTTTGTTGTGTAAACAGGCGCCGTACAGCCTTCAACATAATGAACGCTTGCTTCTTCGTCAACAATGATCAGTGTACGTTCGAACTGACCCATGTTCTCAGAGTTGATACGGAAGTAAGCTTGAAGCGGTGTTTCAACCTTCACGCCTTTAGGCACGTAGATGAAAGATCCGCCGGACCAAACAGCTGAGTTAAGCGCCGCAAACTTGTTATCAGTCGGCGGGATTACTTTTGCCCAGTGCTCACGGAAAATATCTTCATTCTCTTTCAGCGCGCTGTCAGTGTCTTTAAAGACGATGCCTTGCGCTTCAAGATCTTCTTTCATGTTGTGGTATACAACCTCAGATTCGTACTGAGCAGAAACACCCGCAAGGTATTTTTGTTCAGCTTCAGGAATACCGAGCTTGTCGAATGTTTGCTTAATTTCTTCAGGAACTTCATCCCAAGAACGCTCTGAACGCTCAGACGGTTTTACGTAGTACGTAATTTCGTCAAAGTTCAGTGAGTTTAAATCTCCGCCCCATTGAGGCATCGGCATGTTGTAGAAATGCTCAAGTGATTTCAAGCGGAAGTCAAGCATCCATTGAGGCTCTTCTTTCATGCGAGAAATTTCTTCTACGATTTCTTTTGTCAATCCGCGCTCTGAACGGAAAATGGAAACGTCCTTGTCGTGAAAACCATACTTGTATTCACCAATATCAGGCATTTTTTTAGCCATCCATTTTCACTCCAATCCTTTTAATTGCCGCCTTCTTCTTTCGCGACTCCTTTTTCAAGTGCTTTCCATGACAGGGTTGCACATTTGATACGGGCCGGGAATTTTGAAACGCCTTGAAGGGCTTCAATATCCCCGAGATCTATAGAATCATCATACTCTTTCCCTTGCATCATATCCGAGAAAATCTTAGACATGGAAAGGGCAGTTTCAATATCTTTCCCTTTAATCGCCTGAGTCATCATCGAAGCGGATGCCATTGAAATGGAACAGCCTTCCCCTTCAAATTTCGCATCTTCCACGATGTCTCCGTCAAGCTTCATTGTCAGTCTGATGCGGTCGCCGCATGTCGGATTGTTCATATCCACGACGATGCTGTCATTCAAAACCCCTTTATTGCGCGGGTTTTTGTAATGATCCATAATCACCTGTCTGTACAATGTATCTAAGTTTGCATTAAAAGACATTTGTAAAATACTCCTTTGTCTTTTGAAGAGCTTCCACAAGCTTATCAATCTCTTCCTCTGTATTATACAGATAAAAGCTTGCTCTTGCAGTAGCAGTTACATCCAGCCATTTCATCAGCGGCTGCGCGCAATGGTGGCCGGCTCTGACTGCGATTCCCTCCGCATCAAGCACAGTCGCCACATCGTGCGGATGAACATCATCAAGGTTAAATGTAACAAGCCCGGCACGCTCTTCCGGCCCGTAAACCGTTACGCCGTCAAGCTGGCGGAAGCGTTCAAGCGCATAAGCTGCAAGCTTGTGCTCATGGCGGGAAATCTCATCAAGACCGATTTCTTCGAGAAAATCAATGGCTGCACCTAGACCGATTGCTCCTGCAATAATCGGCGTACCCGCTTCGAATTTCCACGGAAGCTCTTTCCAAGTTGATTCATAAAGCCCGACAAAGTCGATCATTTCACCACCGAATTCGGCAGGCTCCATGTTTTCCAGCAGGGCTTTCTTTCCGTACAGCACACCAACACCGGTAGGTCCGCACATTTTATGGGAAGAAAGCGCAAAGAAGTCGCAATCGAGATCCTGCACGTCAATTTTCATGTGAGGCGTGCTTTGTGCACCGTCCACCACAATGACAGCCCCATTGTCATGAGCGATTTTCGCCATTTCTTTAATCGGGTTGACCGTGCCGAGGACATTAGATACATGAGACACCGCAACAATTTTTGTGTTGCTTGTGACCGTTTCTCTGACGTCTTCTAAAGAAATCGTTCCGTCTTCCTGCAGCGGAATATATTTTAATGTGGCGCCAGTTGCTTTTACAGCCTGCTGCCACGGAATGATATTCGCATGATGCTCCATGTAGGTGATGACCACTTCATCACCAGGTTCCAGGTTGGCGCGTGCATAGCTTAACGCCACCATATTCAGTGATGTGGTCGTGCCTTTTGTGAAAATAATCTCAGCCATTGACTTCGCGTTAATAAACTTGCGGACTTTTTCACGCGCTCCTTCATAACCATCTGTCGCTCTGGTTCCAAGTGTATGGACGCCCCGGTGAACATTGGAATTGTATTGGTTATAATACTTATCCAGTGTTTCAATGACAGCACGCGGCTTCTGGGAAGTCGCCGCGCTGTCGAGATAAACGAGATCATGTCCGTTCACTTGCTGATGAAGGATCGGGAACTGTTCACGAATATCTGTGATATTCATTACTTCACTTTCCTTTCGATAACAGAAACTAATTGTTTCTTAACGCCTTCAATCGGAAGTTCATTTACTACCGGTGCAAGGAATCCGTAAATGACTAAGCGTTCTGCTTCTTCTTTCGGAATTCCGCGGCTCATCAGGTAGTAAAGCTGAATAGGGTCCACACGGCCGACAGATGCCGCATGTCCTGCAGTTACATCGTCTTCGTCAATTAAAAGAATAGGGTTTGCGTCTCCGCGTGCTTTTTCGCTAAGCATCAGCACGCGTGATTCTTGCTCCGCATTCGCTTTAGAAGCGCCATGTTCGATTTTGCCGATTCCGTTAAAGATAGAAGAAGCGGAATCCTTCATCACACCGTGCTTCAAGATATAGCCTTCAGAAGCTTTACCGAAATGGATGATTTGTGTTGTGAAGTTTTCTGTTTGCTCTCCTCTTCCGACAACAACCGTTTTCGTATCGCCGTATGTGCCGTCACCGTAAAGGTTTGTTGTATTTTCGGAAATCGTGTCGCCGTCGTTCATCAGGCCAAGAGCCCACTCGATTTTGCTGTCGCGTCCGCGCGCAGCACCGCGGCGGTTCACATAAGTTGTCACACCGCTTGACAGATTATCCACCGCACCGTATGTCACGCTGGCATTATCACCTGTGATGACCTCACTGATAATATTGAAGACAGCGTCTTTCGGGTTTACAGTGCTGATGTAGTTTTCTACATATGTTACAGAGCTGTGGTCTTCAGCCACAATCAGCACGTGGTTGAATAGAGCTGTATCATTGCTTTCGTGGACATAAACAGCCTGAACCGGCGTCTCCACCTGAACATTTTTCGGAACATAAAGGAATGCTCCTCCGTTAACAAGAGCCGCGTGAAGTGCAGTTAACTTATGTTCGTCAACTTTCACGCCGTCCTTCATAAAGTATTTCTCCACCAAGTCGCTGTGCTCACGTGCAGCAGTCAGAATATCAGTGAAGATGACGCCTTTGTCTTTCAATTCTTGAGAAAGAGAAAGATATGCCGGCGTCTGGTCACGCTGTACGTATAATGTTTTATCTTCGTTTTCAACGTCGATCAGCGCTTTTACTTCATCAGTCAAATCTTCTAATGAAGAAAGCGGTTCGTTATCCACTGTATGCTTCGTGAAATTCGTGAAGTTCCAGTTTGTGATTTTTGTTTTGTCAGGTTTCGGCATCGGCAGATCCTCAGCTTGTTCAAGAGCCTGTAAGCGCAGGTTCTTCAGCCAGGCAGGTTCTTGGTGCTTTTCGGAAAAGCTTTTGAGATACTCCTGATCTACGGATAGTTTTGTACCTAGTGTCATATTAATCCCCCTAACGCTTACGCTTCTTGGCCAACAGTTTCGTCTTCAATGCCAAGTTCTTGTTTGATCCAGTCATAACCTTCTGCTTCAAGACGCTGAGCAAGCTCTGCACCGCCGGATTTTACAACGCGGCCTTGCATCATAACGTGAACAACATCCGGAGTGATGTAGTTTAACAGGCGCTGATAGTGAGTGATCATCAGGCAGCCGAAGCTTTCGCTGCGCATTTTGTTGATCCCTTTTGATACAACTTTCAAAGCGTCAATATCAAGACCTGAGTCGATTTCATCAAGGATGGCAATTTTCGGTTCAATCATCATTAATTGAAGGATTTCGTTGCGTTTTTTCTCCCCGCCTGAGAAGCCTTCGTTAAGATAGCGCTGAGCCATTTCAGGGTCCATTTCAAGGAACTCCATGTTTTCGTCCATTTTGCGGATGAATTTCATGAGAGAAATTTCATCGCCTTCTTCTCTGCGCGCGTTGATTGCTGAGCGAAGGAAGTCGGCATTTGTCACACCGCTGATTTCACTTGGGTACTGCATCGCAAGGAATAAGCCTGCCTGCGCACGCTCGTCCACTTCCATCTCCAGTACATCTTTGCCGTCAAGCGTGATGCTGCCTTTTGTTACTTCATATTTAGGATGCCCCATAATAGCAGCTGATAATGTGGATTTACCAGTTCCATTCGGGCCCATTACTGCGTGGAATTCTCCACCTTTTATTTCAAGGTTTACACCCTTTAAGATCTCTTTCCCTTCGATTTCAACGTGAAGATCTTTGATCGTTAATGTTGAAGCAGCCATATCTATACCTCCAAAAATATATAATCATTATTCTCATTTTATTCTCATTCTAATTTTATAACAAATGAAAAGTAAATACAACTTTTTATCGTGCCTTGCACATTCCTCAAGTTTAACAAAGATCAGCACTTTATTAAAGCGATTGAAAAAGAAAAAGAGTGGATTCCCACCCTTTTTTAAAAGATTGATTTTCTCAATAAGCTCCCGCAGAAATCCGCTTGCTTTTTTCATAATCAAGCTCTCTCTGCCGCTCTACCTTCATTCTTGTTTCCAGCCGGCGTCCATATTCCTCGTATCCAATTCCGTGTGACAGCTGCATCGCTTTTTCCATTTCTGACGTATAATCGAGGTTCAGTCTGTCCTGGCTGCTGCAAATAATGAATCAATCCCTTCATATATTTGCTTTTTATTGTACCAGTGCTGCGTTGGATGCCGCAAAAACGATTTGGCGTGAAATAGCGGCAGATGAGACGAAAGCATCCTTTCAGAACAAATGAGAATGGTTTTTCGGAATATTCCTTCTCTTAATGCGTGGTGTTTCCGAATTCCTCAATGCACTGTTGAACAACTGTCACGCCTTGGCTGAAAGCTGCGCCGCCTCCAAATGCCGCTGCCACACTGACGGCTTCGAGAATGTTTTCTTCTGTCGCTCCCTGATCGAGACAGCCTTTTGTATGATAGATCATGCAATATTCGTCCTGAGCATTGATGGCAATTCCGAGGGCGATCAGCTGTTTTTCTCTTTCAGTCAGAGAATTCCCGGCAAAGCACTGTTCAGTAAATTCGTTAAATTTCCTTCCCATCAGCGGCATCTTTTGTTCAAATGTACCTAAACCATGTTTATATTGTTTTAACGCGTCCTGCATGCTTCCTCTGTCTTGATTCAAAGAAAATCCCTCCATCTGTTTAACATTCCTTTTTATTATGAACAGCTTTTAGGAAAATACGCGAAAAAAACCCCGGATTTCTCATCCGGGGTTTCAGCCTTATTCAGATACAGGAAGCACAGCTCCGTCGTATTTTTTCTCGATGAAGTCTTTGATCTTTTTAGAGTGAAGAACTTCCATCAGCGCTTTGATTTTTGCAGAATCTTCTTCGCCTTTTCTTACTGCGATGATGTTAGCGTATGGGTTGTTTTTCGTTGATTCTACTTCAATTGCATCTTTTTTAGGATTTAATTTATTTTGGATCGCATAGTTTACATTGATGAAGGCCGCGTCTCCTTCTTTGTTTTCATATGCTTTTGCCGTTAATTCAGGCGCCACTTTTTTGAATTCAAGGTTTTTCGGGTTTTTCTTAATGTCTTTCAGTGTTGCGTCAATTGTTTCTACCTTAGAATCAAGAGTGATTAATCCAGCGTTTTCAAGCATTGCAAGCATACGTCCTTGTTCAGCAACGTTGTTTGTCAGAATGATTGTCGCACCGTCTGGAAGGTCTTTCAGTGATTTGTATGTTTTAGAGTATATACCGAATGGCTCTAAGTGAACAGCGCCGGCATTCACAAGTTTGTAATCTGTGTTTTCTTTCATTTCTTGCTCAAGGTAAGGAATGTGCTGGAAGTAGTTCGCGTCCACTTCTTTATCAGCTAAAGCTTTATTGTACATTTTGTAATCACTAAGCACTTTCACTTTCAGCGTATAGCCTTTTTCTTTCAGCAATGGTTCAGCTTCTTTTAAAATTTCCGCATGCGGTGTTTTTGTTGCCGCAACGACAATTTCTTTCTTGCCGGATTCAGCGCCGTTATTCGAACCGCAGGCAGCCATGACTCCTGCAAATACAAGCAGTAATGCACCCAAAAATAGCTTTTTCAATGTAAATCCTCCCTTATCGTTTGTCTATAATATTTGTTATTAGATCACCGATGATTTGAATAATAAACACGATGATTAAAATAAACACAGTAGCAACGAAGGTAACATCAGCGTTATTAGACTGATATCCTTCTACGTACGCAAGGTTTCCAAGGCCTCCTGAACCAATGGCTCCGGCAATTGCCGTTGAGCCGATCAAAGCGATGGCAGTAACCGTAATGCCAGAAATAAGAGCAGGCATTGATTCCGGAATCAGCACTTTGAAAATAATCGTAGACGTTTTCGCGCCCATTGATTTAGCGGCTTCAATCACACCTTTATCCACCTCACGCAGCGCGATTTCAACAAGGCGCGCGTAAAATGGTGCCGAGCCGATTACCAGCGCCGGCAATGCGGCGTTTGGCCCTAAGATCGTGCCGACTAAAAATTTCGTAAAACCTAATAGTAAAATAATTAAAATAAGGAACGGAATCGATCTGAATATGTTAACAACGGCCGCAATCACAGAGTTGACCGCTTTATTCTGCCAGAGGCTTCCTTTGCTCGTCAGAAAGAGCAGCAAGCCGAGGATGACCCCGATGACAAAAGCAAACAGTAAAGAAATCAGCGTCATATAAAGTGTTTCATATGTCGCGTTCCATAATTCAGTTAAATCAACGTTCGGGAAGTATTTTTCAAACATTCGTGATCACCTCTGCTTTCACCTGTTTGTCATTAATGAATCGGATCACGTTTTGCACTTCTTCCTCGTCCCCGTCAATGTGGATGAACAGTGAACCGTAAGCCCCATCCTTCGTCTGCGAAATTTTCCCTTGCAGAATATTGACGCTGACATTGAAGTTTCTGATCATCTCTGTAATCAGAGGCTGTTCAGCTGACTCACCGACAAATGTGAGCTGAACCATTTTTCCTGATGCTGTATCATCAAGAAGGTGCTGAAGCGTCTCTTTCGTTTCTTCCGGCTCTGTCACCTGCTGAACAAATCGTTTTGTCATTTGTTCCTTTGGATTTTTGAAGACATCGAGAACCTCGCCTTCTTCGACCACCTTGCCGTTTTCCATGACGGCGACTCTGTTGCAGATTTTGCGGATGACATGCATTTCGTGCGTAATCAGCACAATCGTCAAACCGAGTCTTTCATTAATATCGGACAATAGATCCAGAATTGAATCTGTCGTTTGCGGATCTAATGCTGATGTCGCTTCGTCACAAAGAAGAACCTTCGGATTGTTTGCAAGCGCTCTGGCAATTCCCACACGCTGCTTCTGACCGCCGCTCAGCTGGGACGGATATGATTTTTCTTTTCCTTCTAAACCTACCAGTTTAATCAGTTCATTGGCGCGCTTGATCCGCTCGCTCTTTTTCACTCCGGCAATTTCCAAAGGAAACATGATATTATCTCTGACAGTCCGCGACCAAAGCAAATTGAAATGCTGGAAAATCATACTGATCTCATGGCGTGCTTTTCTTAAACCGCGTCCATTTACTTCATTAATCTTGGTTCCCGCCACTTCCACGGTTCCTGAGGTTGGTTTCTCAAGGCCGTTCAGCAGACGGATTAAGGAACTCTTACCAGCTCCGCTATATCCTATAATTCCAAAAATCTCACCTTTTTTAATGGAAAGCGAGACATTTTGGACAGCATTGACATCTCCATGTTTCGACTTGTAAATTTTTGAAACATCCTGAAGATTGATCAAAACAATCACCTGCCTTAACACTATTCTAAGAAATCTTCCGGTTTTTTCTGCAAAAGAAAAGCCTTTCTGCACACTTGAGCAGAAAGGCTTATATAAAATGCCTTTCTCTCATCTTTCAAAGCTGAACGCTTCGTGTGAATTGGCACCATTTCAACAGTGTTGATGGTTGCCGGGCTTCATAGGGCACTTCCCTCCACCTCTCTTGATAAGAGAAATATATAGTCTTTTTCGTCCGGAAATTCTTAATGTAGAATAGCACGGCGAATGATTAAATGTCAATAAAATAAATGATGTCAACTTTTACTATTATAATAATTTATTATTTTTTAATTTTTTAAAATCCTCTGAAAAAATCCATTTGTCAGCCAGAGAATGGCTTCCAGTTTTAACAGGGCCCTGAATGACCCCTTTACTTTGAGGCTTCCGCTCTGAATGAGGTGCTGCAGGGAAATGTCTCCGTGCAATAAATCAATAATTTCCGTTTGGTTTCCGTAAAAGGTCAGGTTGGACGTTTGGGGCGGAGAAACTTTTTTCATTTCTCCCTGTTCGTTTATTGAGACGGTTAAGGCTTCTGCTTCTCCTTGGAAGGTAATGAGCAATGTTGAGGCATTCAAAAGGGGTTTTAAAAACAGATGCTGATACTCATCCTCTAAAACTTCCGCTTTCTCCATATGTACAACCTCCTATTTGTTGGTCATACATACACATTTCTCTCTTTGTCGCAAGAACCCCTTTATAAAACGAACGACAATTTCATTGGATATGCTGAGAAATATGTCATAAATGGGATGCGGAAGATGATTTTTGTTTGATCAGCTCATATAAATAAGAAACGGAATGAAATGCATATCCTCTTTCTACCAACTTTCCGCCTTTAAACAGCAGAAAACAAGGGACGCTTTCAATTTGATACGCTTTTGCGAATGTCGGAGAGTAATTGACATTGTTTTGATAGAAGGCGACATCCGGCAGCATTTCTTTCACCACTGTCAGCATTTTGCTTGCAAGCTGGCAGGTGCCGCAAAACGGAGTATATAAATATAGAAGGTACACATCATCTTCAATGTGATCAAGTTCGTGTTCTTGGAGTTCTTTCATGCTATACACCTCGGGACTTTCTTTCAAGAAAAATAGTATGGACATTCAGATTCGCACGCAGCAATACAGAGGCGACATGGTGCCTGGGCGCAGCCGCTACTTCCTTATAGGCTCTGTCGATATGGAGATGGCAGGCTTCATTAAATTCACGCTTCAGCTGTTTTCTCAATTTCTCACCTGATTCATCAGCATCAACTAATATATAGACGTCTTTATCATAAAGCTCGTCAGCCAATTCCTCGAGCCTCAGCTGGCTGATTGTTCCGTTTGTGCAGATAATGCGCACCGGTTCATTCAGGACGCTTTCGATTTTCTCTTTATCTGATTTCCCCTCGACAATCATAACCTTTTCCAGCTCATCCATCTTCATCTTGTTCACCTGCCGCGTCAAATTTGAAACGTTCAGATTGTAAAAGAAGGCAGTGAAATTCACCGCCAACATTAACACCAGCCGTTTTCGTAGTCACAATCTACATATTTTGCGTCGTCTCCAGAGACCACATCGGCTGTCTTATAAAATTTCTCATTTTCAAAGGAATAACCGGACTTAAGCTCATATTCATTCATGCTTGTCATTTGGCCGATCATCTCGTTATCATGATATAACGAGAGCCGGCCATTTTGAAAGCGGCCTGTCACGTCATTGGTGACATCGAGCTTTTGTTTGTCGAAAGCCATATTGGACACCTCCCATAACGTTAGCGTGTCCAATTGCTTTTACGGCTATCCTGTTTTAGTCTTCTTGTGTCATCTCTTCGTATTGCTCTGCTGTCATCAGTTTTTCAATTTCAGAAGCGTCGGATGGCTCAACGACGATCATCCATGCTTTTTCGTACGGAGATTCGTTGACGAATTCCGGACTGTCATCAAGATCTTCGTTTACTTCCACAACCGTTCCGTTAATCGGTGCATAAAGCTCAGATACCGTTTTAACGGATTCAACACTGCCGAATGGCTCGTCCGCTTTGATTTCAGCGCCCACTTCAGGAAGTTCGACAAACACGATGTCGCCTAGTTCGGACTGGGCAAAATGCGTAATTCCGATTCTGGCTTTTTCTCCTTCAACTTTTACCCACTCGTGTTCTCCTGAGTAACGCAAATCTTTTGGTATGCTCAATTGAATCCCTCCATTTTTTACAGCACTACAATAAGAAGATACCACACTTTTCAAAAAAAATTTACATTAAGCCCAGTTTTCTTCAAATTGGTCTTCTTTAAATCCGACAGTCACTTTTTCGCCGTCTGTTGTAAGCGGGCGTTTGATCAGCATACCATCTGAAGCCAGCAGCTCGAGCTGTTCGTCCTCTGACATGTGATACAGCTTTTCCTTGAGATTGAGTTCGCGGTATTTCATGCCGCTCGTGTTGAAAAACTTCTTGAGATCCAGCCCGCTTTTTTCATAAAGCGCTTTTAATTCTTCTTTGCTTGGCGGCTGCTCAGCAATATGTATTTCGTTTATTTCTTTTCCATGCTCTTCAAGCCACTTCTTTGCTTTGCGGCACGTTCCGCATTTAGGGTACCAGTAAAAAGTTAACGACATCTTCTTCCCCCTCAATAAAATAATCGAGGTTATTTTAACACAGTTTGTTTTAAAAACCTAAAACAGTGCTTCTTAAAAAAGAGCTCCGCGCATGCGGAGCTCTTGGCCAATCAGACAGTATATTTCTCAGCCTCAAAAATGCCTGCCGCCGCCTCGCGTTTTTTCTGAATCACGTTTTTAGGCGTTACGCGTGTCAGCTTGCGCAGAGCGGAAAGCATCATGCGGAGTGAATCTCCTTCTTCCATTGCGATAAGGGATTCCTTCGCATGCGCTTCAATTTCGTTTAAGGCCTCTTGAACGAAAATTTCTGTGTAGAGCACCTTTTGCGCTGCTTTTTCAGCGCCTTGTGCGGCAATGGCCTTTTCCGTTCTGAGCACGGCTGATTCCATTGCGTATACATTGCTGACGATATCCGCTACGTTCACGAGAATTTCTTGCTCACGATCGATCGCTTTTCCGTATTTTTGCGCGGCTAGGCCGGCAGCAAACAACGCAATTTTTTTGGCTTGCTTGACGATATATTTCTCCTGCTCTAAGACGCCGCTTCCAGGCTCTTCAGGCATAAGCAGCATGAGTTCTTCCTGCAGTGACTGTGCTTTTTCAAATAGAGGCAGTTCGCCTTTAAGCGCTTTTTTCAGGAAGGTGCTTGGCACGATTAACCGGTTGATTTCGTTTGTGCCTTCAAAAATCCGATTGATCCTTGAATCCCTATAGGCCCTTTCTACTTCGTACTCCTGCATAAAGCCGTAGCCTCCATGAATCTGCACGCCTTCATCAACGATATAATCAAGCGTTTCAGAGCCGAATACCTTATTCAGAGAGCATTCGATGGCGTATTCCGCAATCGATTTGGCGATTTGCCGGCCGTCCTTGAGATCTTCGGCCGTGAACTGGCTCATATTGTCTTCAAACAGCCCGACGGTTCTGTATACAGAGCTTTCCATCGCATACAGCCTTGAGGCCATTGTCCCGATTTTTTCCTGTGTTAATGAAAAACCAGCAATCGGCGTTTTAAATTGGCGGCGCTGATTTGCGTATGCCGAAGACAGCTCGATGACGCGTTTAGATGCGCCGATTGTGCCAACCGCCAGTTTGTAACGGCCGATGTTTAAAATATTAAAGGCGATGACATGCCCTTTGCCGATTTCTCCGAGCAGGTTTTCCTTTGGCACTTCAGCTTGATCCAGAATGAGAGTTCTTGTCGATGATCCCTTGATTCCCATTTTCTTTTCTTCCGGTCCCGTGGAGACACCCGGGAACTCTTTTTCTACAATAAAGGCTGAAAACTTGTCGCCGTCTACCTTAGCATAAACCACAAATACATCGGCAAAAGCAGAGTTGGTAATCCACTGTTTTTCCCCTGTTAATACATAATGGGTTCCTGCTTCATTCAGCACAGCTGTTGTTTTTGCTCCAAGTGCATCAGACCCAGAGCCAGGCTCAGTCAGAGCATAAGCGGCGATCTTTTCGCCTGAAGCGAGTCCAGGCAAATATTTTTTCTTTTGTTCTTCTGACCCGAAAAAGACGATCGGCAAGGAACCGATACCGACATGCGCGCCATAAGAAAGAGAAAAGCTTCCCGCACGCGAAAATTTCTCAGTGATGAGTGCCGAGCTGATTTTATCTAGGCCGAGTCCTCCGTATTCTTCCGGCACATCGGCGCCAAGCAGCCCTAGTTCGCCCGCTTTCTTCAACAGTCTGACAGAATGCTCGAATTGATGGTTTTCGATATCATCTATATGAGGAAGAACATCTTGCTCGATGTAATCCTCTGTTGTTTTCGCAATCATTTTATGCTCGTCAGTGAAATCCTCCGGTGTATACATTTGATCGTATGTGACATCCTCGATTAAAAATCCGCCGCCTTTTTGTACTTCAGCCGCTTTTTTTGCCATTTGTTTTTCCCCCTTTAGCATAATTCAAATACACCGGCCGCTCCCATCCCGCCGCCGATACACATGGTCACGACTCCAAATTGCTCGTTTCTCCGTTTCATTTCATGGATGAGTGAGAGTGTAAGCTTTGTGCCCGTACAGCCAAGCGGGTGTCCAAGCGCGATTGCGCCCCCGTTGACATTCACTTTTTCTTCATCAATTCCCAATTCCCTGATTACTTGAATGGCCTGTGAGGCAAAAGCTTCATTCAGTTCAAACAAGCCGATGTCCTGTAGCTGAAGTCCGGCAAGCTTCAAAGCGCGCGGAATTGCTTCCACCGGTCCGATTCCCATCACTTCCGGCGGCACGCCGCCTACGGCAAAGGAGCGGAATTTCACAAGCGGCGCCAGGCCAAGAGCATCGGCTTTTTCCCGGTCCATCAGCATGACAGCCGCCGCTCCGTCACTTATCTGCGAGGAATTGCCCGCAGTCACCGTCCCGTCAACGGAAAAGGCCGGGCGCAATGTCGATAAGATGTCTGCAGTCGTTTGCGGGCGAACACCTTCATCCTGAGAAAATACAAATTGTTTTTCCTGAGGCTTATGGTTTTCTCCAATTTCTGTCACCGTCACTTCTACGGGTACAATTTCATCTTTAAATTTTCCTTCTGCAAGGGCTTTAGCGGCGTTTTGGTGGCTGCGAACGGCAAACGCGTCTTGATCCTCACGGGAGACGCCGTATTTTTTCGCGACTTGCTCGGCTGTGTGGCCCATGCTCATATAATATTCCGGTGCCTTTTCTGCCAAAGCAAGGTTCGGACGGGTAACATGCCCCATCATCGGTACTTGCGACATGGATTCCGCTCCGCCGGCGATCGTTGTATCGTAGGCGCCGAGCATAATTTTTTCTGCTGCATATGCAATAGACTGAAGGCCTGAAGAGCAATAACGGTTAACTGTAATCGCCGGAACTGTGTACGGCAGGCCCGCGAGCGCACCGATATTTCTCGCCATATTAAGCCCCTGCTCCGCTTCAGGCGTTGCACAGCCAATAATCAAATCGTCAATATTGCCTTCGTAACCGCCTGCACGTTTCAGTGTCTCTTTTACACAAATCGCTCCCAAATCATCCGGGCGAACGGTGGCCAACGATCCTTTTTTTGCTTTTCCAACCGGTGTTCTTGCACCTGACACAATGACTGCCTCTTTCATAAGCTCCCTCCTAATTCCGTAAAGGTTTACCTTTCACAAGCATATGCTGCATTCTCGCTTGAGATTTTGCCTCTCCTGCCAAACTCAAAAACGCTTCTCTTTCGATCTCCAATAAATACTCTTCATCAACCTCTGTACCAAACGGCACTTTTCCGCCCGCAATGACATAAGCGAGTTTTTTCGCGATCTTGAAATCATGCTCAGATATATAGCCGGACAGCTTCATCTGCTCAGCGCCAAGCAATAGTGCCGCATAACCGGTTTCTCCCGGCACCTTGACCTTTTCTTTTACAGGCGGCCGCCAGCCGGTATCGTATAAAGATGCGGCCAGCTGCTTCGCATCGTATAACAGGTGGTCTTGATTCACGCTGATGTGATCCGTTTCTTTTAAGATGTTCATCTCACGAGCCTCTTGAGCGGAAGCGGACACTTTCGCCATCGCAATCGTTTCAAATGTTTTCATTGCCGCATTCATCGGATCAAGGCCGCGGCGTAGATGATTGATGTACAGCTCTTTGTTACCTCCTCCGCCAGGGATGAGGCCGACACCTGATTCAACAAGGCCCATATAGGCTTCGCTTGCCGCTTGAATGCGCGCCGCAGGCAGGCATGCTTCCGTTCCTCCGCCGAGCGTCATGCCAAATGGCGCGGCGACGACCGGTTTCGCACTGTATTTGATCTTCATCATCGTCTCCTGAAAACGGCGGATCACAAAATCAACTTCCAAAAAGTTGTCATCTTGGACTTCCATTAAGATCATGGCGAGATTCGCGCCGACGCAGAAATTTTTCCCTTGATTGCCGATGACAAGGCCCTTGTAATTCCGCTCTGTTTCCTCTAATCCTTTGTTGATCATTTGAATGATATCGAGGCCGATCGCATTGCTTTTCGAATGAAATTCAAGAAGGGCGACATCATCTCCAAGGTCAATTAAGCTTGCTCCGCTGTTTTTCGCAATCACGCCTTTTGTTTCTTTAAGTGCTTGTAAATGAATTCGTTTTTTGTTTTCTTTCACGGCTCTGTATTCGCCGCGGTCATAATAAAATACCGTTCCGTTCTCTTTGATGTAGAAGGTTTCATTTCCTTTGTCCAGCATCTCTTTTATCCAGCCAGGCATATCTGCTCCAAGCTGCTCGAGCTTTTCCGCTGACTGCCTGAGGCCGATGGCGTCCCACATCTCAAAAGGTCCCAGTTCCCAGCCGAATCCCCACTTCATGGCTTGGTCAATCGCATGAATATCATCGGCAATCTCGCCAAGCAGCTCGGCTGAGTAAAGCAGGGTTTGAGAAGTGATATTCCACAGCAAACGGCCGGCCCTGTCATCCGAATAAATAAGCGCTTTCATTTTGACTTTTGTCCCTTTTGCCTGTTTTGCCGCTTCAAGTGCCGGTGATTTCATTTTTGTCCGCTCGCCGTAAGTAAGCGTCACTGGGTCAAGCTCATAAATCGTTTTTCCTTCTTTTTTATAAAAGCCTTGGCCGGCCTTGCTTCCGATCCACCCTTTTTCCAGCATATCGTTCATGAAGCTTGGAAGGCGAAACACTTCTTTTTCATCGCCATCAGCTTTGTCATACACATTTCGGGCAACGTGGGCGAATGTATCGAGGCCGACCACATCAAGCGTTCTAAAGGTGGCGCTTTTCGGCCTGCCGATCAGCGGTCCTGTGATCGAATCAACCTCCCCGACCTGATAACCGCCTTTCAGCATTTCTTGGACTGTCACGAGAAGCCCGTATGTCCCGATTCGGTTTGCGATAAAGTTCGGTGTGTCCTTTGCT
The DNA here is from genome assembly GCF_053903145.1 of Bacillus sp. JZ39. Lineage (NCBI taxonomy): Bacteria > Bacillati > Bacillota > Bacilli > Caryophanales > Bacillaceae > Bacillus > Bacillus sp. JZ39. The sequence continues at coordinate 3,156,895 of NZ_CP096389.1, forward strand.
GTAACAACGCCTTTCCCGAGGACATTTTCTCCGAAAGCTGTCATAAACTTTAAAATATCAGGATCCGTTTCCTTAATCGGAATGATCTCCAGCAGCTTTAAATAGCGTGCGGGATTAAAAAAATGCGTTCCGAGAAAATGGGCTTTAAAATCATCCGACCGGCCTTCAGCCATTTCCTGCACTGATATGCCGGATGTGTTGCTTGAGACGATGCTTCCAGTCTTTCGATGTTCATCCACAAGAGCGAAAATTTTCTTTTTGACTTCAAGGTTTTCGACAACGACCTCAATAATCCAATCTGCTTCTTTCAGTTTTTCTGCATCATCCTCCAGATTGCCAGGTGTAATATAGGAGGTATTTTTCGCTGATGTGAGGGGAGCGGGCTTTTGTTTCAGCAGTTTTTTCATCGCCTGCCGGCTCAGCCTGCTGCGCACCTCCGGACTGTCCTTCGTCAGCCCCCTTTTTTCCTCTTCCTTTGTCAAATCGTTCGGCACAATATCTAGCAGCAGGACAGGAATTCCGATGTTAGCCAAATGCGCCGCAATCCCGGAACCCATTACCCCCGATCCTAAAACGGCTGCCTTCCGAATGTGTTTGTGCATGAGATATCCCCCTTGAACATTGAATGAATAGTCATTCATTTTTTGACTAAAAAAAATGAAACCCGTTTCTTCTTTCATCTTAAAAGATTTCCGGTTCGACTTCAATAGCTAATTTGTTATTTTTTTGTATGAAGCCTATAAAAGTCGGGCAACTTAAGCCCGGAGGTGAAGGGAATGGTACGAGAGAAAAAAAATCCGTCTTCAGCGGCAGTCAGCGCGGCGAGCGTAAAGGGAGATGCCGGTCCGACTCAGCATTACGGCGGCGGAAAACGGACAAGTCAAAATCAGCAGTATAAAAAACATAACATGGAACAATCATAATGCAGCTGCTTCCCGCGGCTGCTTTCACTTTTTCAAAATTCCTTTTAACACAAACGCTGCATTGGCAGGCCGTTCGGCAATTCTTCTCATAAAGTAGCTGAACCAGTCCGTTCCATATGGGACATACACACGCATTCTGTAGCCTTCCTTGGCGAGTTCCTTCTGACGCTCCTGCCTGATGCCGTATAGCATTTGAAACTCAAATTGCGACGCGGGGATTTGATGTTCGGCGACGAGCTGTTTCGTAAATGCAATGATGTCATCGTCATGTGTGGCGACAGCCGTGTAGTTCCCGCTTAACAACTGCAGCTTTATTAAGCTCTGTAAATGAAGGTCCGTTCCTCTTTTGTCAGGAAACGCTACAGCCGCAGATTCTTTATAAGCGCCTTTTACAAGTCTGAGATTCGGCTTTAAATCCCGCATCTTTCTGATATCTTCTGCCGCCCGGTACAGATACGCCTGAATGACCGTGCCGAGCTTCTCAAATTCATGTTTGCATTTCCTGTAAATAGAAAGTGTCTGTTCATAATGAGAATAGTCTTCCATATCAATGGTCACAGCAACATCATATTGCTTCGCAACGGAAAGAATGGCGCGCAAATGAGTAAGAGCAAGTTCTTCTGAAAGATCGAGCCCGATTGAGGTCAGCTTAAGTGAAAGCTCTGAGTCCAATTGATGTTCGGCAATGGCTTGAATGGCTTTCTTGCATTCCTCTGCGACTTGGTTTGCTTCTTTTTCCGAAGCTGCATACTCGCCTAAATAATCAATTGTTGCACACAAACCGGATCTGTTTAGCCTTTTGACGGTCTTAACCGCCGATTCAATCGTATCCCCTGCGACAAACCTTCGTGCTCCAAGCCGCGTTCCGTATGCTTTTGCGAACTTGGTAAGTGTTTTATTTTGAGATAAGAATAAAAACACATGTCTCAACATCCGACTCCCTCCCGCCGTCATCTTCAAAACCCTGTATATAACTCCCAGTCTGAAGGAAACTATAAAATGAACAGAAACCAAAGGAGGATCACAATGGATAATCAGCAGCAATCTCAAATGCCGCCTTCCGTTATTTCGACAAAGGATCATTTGTATCTCAATGACATGCTGAACTGGAATTTGCTCGCGATGAAAAAAGCGCATTTCATGGCGCAGCAGTGCCAGGATCAAACGTTAAAGCAAGAACTCGACCGCGTCGGACACATGCATCATGATCACTATCAAAGAATATTAAAGCACCTGCAGCCAGGCCAGCAGCAGTCCGGCTACATCCAATAAGGAGGCGCCAGAATGAATCAGCAAAATCAAAAAATCAGCAACCCGCAGACACCTGTACCGACAACATCGGAAATGAATGACAGAGATTTCGTCAACGAATTGCTGACAACCGAAAAATACATGACAACAGCTTATTGCACTGCTTTGCACGAATTCAGCCACGAGTCTCTTTATCAGGATATTCAATCCATTTTTGATGAGTCACAAAAAGCGCAAAGAAAACTATATGATCTCATGTTCCAATATGGATGGTATTCTGTTGAAGCGGAGGATGCACAAAAGCTGCAGCAGTCCTATCAAAAATTCCAGCAGACCATTCAGCAGCAGTCTCCTTATCAGCAATAACAACATTAGTAAAAAGGATACGATGTTCTTTCGGGCATCTATCCTTTTTTTGTGTAAAATCAGTTGACTTTTCATTTACGCTTATTTATATTTAATAAGCATTAACTATTTTGTCATTAAAATATATATACAGTGTATGTAACAGAGGGGAAATGAATATGAAGAGTGCGGATCAGTTAATGTCCGATATTCAATTATCGCTTCAGGCGCTCTTTCAAAAGATACAGCCTGAAATGCTGGAAAGCATGGAGAAACAAGGTGTCACCCCAGCGCAGCTGTTTGTGCTGGCCAGCCTAAAGAAACACGGCAGCCTCAAAATTTCTGAAATTGCCGAGCGTATGGAGGTGAAGCCAAGCGCGGTGACGCTGATGGCAGATCGCCTTGAACAAAAAAATCTTATCGCCAGAACACACAACACAAAAGACAGGCGAGTGATTGATCTCAGTCTTACTGACGAAGGAGACAGAAAGTTCGAGGAGATTTTGGCAGGCAGAAAGGCCATTATGGCGCGCTACCTTTCCTTTTTGACGGAGGAGGAAATGCTGCAGGCGGCGCATATTACTGCAAAGCTCGCACAAGCAGCAGAAACGGATGAAAAGCAAAACATGAAAAGAGGAAACGGATGAAAATGAGTAAAGAAGGCAAACAATCAAAACGAACGTTATTAATAACAGGCTTAATTATTGCCATGTTTTTTTCAGCCCTTGACGGTACTATTGTCGGAACGGCCATGCCGAAAATTGTCGGTGATCTGGGCGGTTTGAGCATGATGACCTGGCTGACAACGGCATATTTGTTAACATCAACAACCATTGTTCCAATTGCCGGTAAACTTGCTGATTTATTGGGACGCCGCATTGTCTATGTATCAGGTTTAATTATTTTCATGGCAGCTTCTGCTTTGTGCGGAATGGCCAACAACATGACGGAATTGATTATCTTCCGTGGACTGCAGGGAATCGGCGGAGGCATCATGATGCCAATGGCGATGATTGTCATCGGTGACTTGTTCACAGGAAAACAGCGTGCTAAATTCCAAGGTGTCTTTGGCGCAATTTACGGGCTGGCTTCAGTGATTGGGCCGCAAATCGGCGGCTGGATTGTAGACTCGTTAAACTGGAAATGGGTTTTCTATATTAACCTGCCAGTCGGAATTATTGCGGTTATTTTTATTGCCAGGGGATTACAGGGACGCCAGCAGACTGGGCCGATCAACTTCGATATCGCTGGTATTTTCACAATGATTGTGGGTGTGGTCAGCCTCCTGCTCGCCTTAAGCTTTGGCGGAAAAGATTATGCATGGGATTCATGGCAGATTCTTGGGTTGTTCGCTCTCGCACTGATCGGCATTGTCAGCTTTATCATCGTAGAATCAAAAGCAAAAGAGCCAATCCTGCCAATGTATTTATTTAAAAACAGAACATTTACATTTCTAAACTTGATCGGCTTCTTTATGAGTATCGGTATGTTTGGCGCCATTACGTTTGTTCCTTTCTTTATGCAAGGAATTGTCGGTGTAAGTGCGTCTGAATCGGGTACAATTATGACACCGATGATGATTTCTATGATTATCACAAGTATCATCGGCGGACAGCTTGTTTATAAAATCGGGATTAAACCGCAAATCATTACAGGCATGCTGGTTATGGCCGGCGGATTCCTGCTGTTAACGACATTGGATCTCGACACGAGCAAGCTTGTCGCTACATCTTTTATGGCGATTATTGGTCTGGGAATGGGTCTTGTTATGCCGATTCTGACATTGGCTTTACAGGAAAGCTTTTCGAAGGAGGAGCTTGGAGTTGTCACTTCATCCAGCCAATTCTTCCGTTCTATCGGCGGAACATTCGGCATTACCATGCTGGGAGCCGTAATGAATGCGAGATCAGGAAATCTATTAACAGATAAATTGGTTCCATATTTAGACTCTCTTCCGGCACAGGCAAGCTCGTTTGCCGCCCAGCTAAAGGGTATGATTGATACAAATCCGCAAGGGCTGCTGCAATCACTGTTCAGTCCGGACGCGGTCAAACAAATCCCTGCGGCTTTCTCATCCCATATTGTGCCGATTTTAAAAACATCGTTGATGGATTCGCTCCACAGCGTGTTTTATACGGGCCTGATCTTTATCGCAGTCGGAGCCGTATTCACCTTGTTCTTAAAACCTATCAAGCTATCAAATAAGAAAGCGGAAGACCAACAAGAAAAAGAGAAGGCGGCAAAAGCCGTTGAATCACCTTCCCATTAATAGAGCACCCCGCGGGTATCAATCCGCGGGGTTTTTTATTCAATCATCTGGGCTCTTCCATTTCCGAAAGACCAATCCTCAGCCTGATTTCCGGCCAGCATGATAAACACATCTTCTTTTCTGACACCAAGCTCGGAATGAATCCGGCTCGCGATTGAGCGGTAAAGTGCTTTTTTCTGTTCAGTTGTTCTTGACTGTTTCAGTGTAAAATGAATGTATATCAGTTCATCAGTACGCTCGACTTGGAGATAAAATGGATCATAAAAAAATTCGCTTTTTTCATATTGTCTGATGACTTGAAAATAGTCATCTTCCGGCACATTGATTTCTTCAATCATCGATTGGTGGACAGTCCTGCTCAGTTTTTGAAGCCACGCTTCGCTTCTTCCCGACCGTAAATGAATCTGTACAAATGGCATCTCCCTGCACCCCTTTCTTTACAGCGTCTGTCCGCTGTCAATTGTGATAATTTGGCCTGTGAGTGATTCCTGTTCAACTAATGAACAAATCAATTTGGCAACCTCCTCTGGTTCAGCAATACACTGCAGCGGCAAAGAGCCAATCATGCTTTTCATTTTTTCTTCCCGGCCAGCCCACCATCTCGTTGCCACAGCTCCTGGTGCTACACCGCTCACTCTGATTTCAGGCGCTAAGGCGTGAGCCAATGATTTCGTTAAACCGTGCACCGCCGATTTTGATACTGCGTAAGGCATAGATGAGCCCGCACCGTTTAACCCCGCAATGCTGCCGACGTTTACGATCGTTCCAGCCTTGCTTTTCTTCATGAACGGAGCCACTGCCCTCGCACAGAAAAACATCCCTTTCACATTGACGGCGTACAGCTCATCCCAGACGTCTTCTGTCGCAGCCTCAAGATCATCCATTGGAATATGCCGTGTAATGCTGGCATTGTTGACTAAAACATCAATCGGGCCGTATGTTTTCACGATTGTTTGAACCATATCCTGCACGTCGCTGTTTTTGGATACATCTGCTTGGATGGCGAAGGCTTGCCCGCCAGCTTTTCGAATCTTTTCCACTGTTTCCTCCGCTTCTGATTGCGAGCGTGAATAATTCACCGCCACAATCGCCCCGCGCTTTGCCAATTCCATACTGGCTGCTTTTCCGATTCCTGTGCCGCCCCCCGTTACGAGAGCTATTTTGTTCAAGACATTCATTGCCGCCACTCCTTGCTGTTGACTAAAGTATATTTCTGATTCCATTGTAATCCAGCTTTGATGTTACGTATAATGATTGTTAAAGATACTAGATATCACTTAGATTGATAGCAAACGAACGGAGGAGTTCAAAATGGAAAGCGGAGATTTACGTGTGTTTCAAATGGTAGCTCATGAAGGAACCATTACGAAAGCAGCCCTGCAGCTTGGCTATGTACAATCGAATGTCACGGCCAGAATTCAGCAATTGGAAGCTGAGCTGGGTACCACACTGTTTTTGCGCCATAATCGGGGCATGACACTTTCTGCAAGCGGAAAATTGCTGCTGGACTACGCAAATAAAATTATCGGCCTGCTTGATGAAGCGTCTAAAGCGCTCTCATCCTCCGCAGAACCAAGCGGGCCGCTTATGATCGGCTCCACTCAGACAACCGCCGCGGTAAGGCTTCCAAAGCTCCTGGCATCTTATTATGAAGAACATCCAAACGTCCAGCTATCTTTAACAACAGGACATACGCAATTTCTCCTTGATAAAGTTCTTCGTTATGAATTGGATGGCGCGTTTATCGGATGCGAATGCCATCATCCTGAGCTCGAATCCTATCCTGCGTTTGAGGAAGAACCAGTAGTTGTTTCGGCTGCCTCCGTGCCCGATGTTGAGGAAGCCATCACAAAGCCGATTCTCGTTTACAGCACAGGCTGTTCGTATCGAGAAACACTTGAAAAATGGCTGCGTTCCGTCGGTGTCACACAGCCGGTCATTATGGAATTTGGGACGCTTGAAGCAATTATCGGCGGGGTTACAGCAGGTCTTGGCATCTCGTTGCTGCCAAGAACGGTTGTGCAGAAACATGAAGCAGAAGGATCAATTCGATTGTACCCGCTGCCTGAAGCGCTCAGCCAGATGAAAACAGAGTTTATTGTTCGAAAAGATTCGTTTATCAGCAGCGCGCTGAGAACCTTTATGGATTCCTTTACGCCAGATAAAACGGCTGAATCACAAAAAAGCAGTCTGCAATAATGAACAGACTGCTTTTTGGCTATTGTTTGTTTCGATGCGCTTCATTTAATTCCTTAATATGCTGAATGATCTCTTTAATGCCCTGCTTTGCATGAGGGTATGTCGCATTCCAATGCTTAGCGAGCGGAGGCATGCTTTTGGCTATATGGGTGTACAAAATCCATTGCTTCACTTCTTCTTTTAGCTCATCGTTTGTCTCACCAAGCAGAAGCTCAGTATACTTCTCCAGCAATCCATCCAGCTGCTCCTGAAGTTTTTGTTCCATTTGCCATCTTCCTTTCGAAAAAACAGCAAGGAGCTTTCTCAATTGAAAGCTCCTTCGCTGCGTTATTTATCCATGCGATGTGAAAGCCGCTTCCTGGACAATGCATCTACCCCTGCCATGAGGAATGCAAAGAGGCGTTCCGAAGAGCGGGTCCTGTGTAACCTGACAGTTCATAGAAAATACATTTTGCACAAGATCACAAGTGATGACCTCTTCCGGACGGCCTTCTGCATAAATCCGTTTATCTTTTATGGCCACAAGATGATGCGCATAGCGGCACGCCAAGTTTAAGTCATGGAGTACCATAACAATCGTCCGGCCTTCCTTTTCATTCAGCTCAAACAGCAAATCAAGAATTTCAATTTGATGCGTCATGTCTAAATACGTCGTCGGCTCGTCAAGAAGGATGATATCCGTTTCCTGGGCAAGCGTCATCGCAATCCAAGCCCGCTGGCGCTGTCCGCCTGACAAAGAATCAACGGCGCGGTCAGCCATGTCCTCAAGCTTTGTTGCTTTAAGCGCTCTTTCAACTGCTTCCTCATCCTCTTTTGACCACTGCTTCAGCCAGTTTTGGTAAGGATATCTTCCTTGCTTCACCAGCTGATGCACCGTCAGCCCCTCAGGAGCCGAAGGACCTTGAGGCAGGATTGCGAGCTCTTTTGCGACTTCCTTCGTCGGAAGCTTGGCAATCGCTCTTCCTTCCAGCAGCACTGAACCGCCTCTCGGCTTCATCAGGCGCGCTAATGAACGTAAAAGTGTCGATTTTCCGCAGCCATTGCTGCCAATAAATACGGTAATTTCACCTTTGGGAATTGTTAAATTCAACTCATCAATAATAACGGCATCCCCGTATCCTAAGCTCAGCGTTTCTGTAGAAATTGCACTCATACCCATAACCGCTCCTTTTTGCTGGCTTTTTAGCAGCACTATGTATTGCACGTTTTCTATATACATGCTTTTAAGTCAATTATCATCAATGCAAGTGATTCCGATATTCAGCCATTTGATATGGTCATATATCCCTCATTGTAGCAGAAAACACTGACTTTGAAAATCATTTTCAATTAGTTTTATGGACATAATTGACGTTTATGGGTTTTTTATCACAAGATTACTTCTTGATTTCTCTGATGGAGCCGTCCTTCAGCTTCAATTTTAAATCGATATGATCATAATGACTGTCCAGATTAAATGTTGCCAGCACACTGTGTATCACTTCTGTTTCAGCCATTTGGTCTGTTACGGAAAGCTCGCTCAAAATCATTTTCATCTCATCCAATGCTTCTTCTCCCTCCTGATTGACACCGGAGAGCTTATCCTGTATTTCCGCTTTTTCCTGAGTTCCGTTCTTTGTATAGATTCCTTCATAACGGTTATGCTCACCATCCCCGTAGCTCACACGAAGCGAAAAATTACTGTAGGGAACGGACTTCAGCTGGGTGACGGCTGTATTTTCTCCTTCTGCCTGCTGCTGGTCTTCATTGAAACGGCAGCCCGCAATCAGAACCACTGCGAGACCTACAGCCCCGGCTGCTCTGATCAAATGCATATGTTTCCCCCCTGTAGGATTCCATTTATTTTAGGTATATCCAGAGAATGAAATCCTCATTCAGAGAAGAATTGAAAAAGCCGGGGCATTTAACGCCACGGCTTTTTCTTTAAGATTCGGTCATTTGTATAAAGGTTTCGGCGTCACGCACAGCCAGCTTGATGGCATTCTCCCAGAAATCGCGCTTCGTGATGTCAGCGCCCAAATGCTTCATCGCCAAATCCTCCACTGTCATAGAAGCCGTATCGCGCAATAGCGCCATATACTTCTCTTCGAATGCGTTTTTTTCTTCAAGCGCCAGCGCGTAAATGCCAAGAGAAAACAGGTAGCCGAATGTATAAGGGAAATTGTAAAACGGCACCCTCGTGATGTGAAAGTGAAGTTTTGATGCCCAAAAAAGCGGATGATATTCTTCTAACGCATTGCAGTATGCCTCTCTTTGTGCCTCTTCCATCAGCTCATTCAAGCGGCTGGCCGGTACCACTCCCCGCTTTCGTTCCTCGTAGAATCTCGTTTCGAATAGAAATCTTGCGTGAATGTTCATGAAGAACGCAACACTTCTTTGCACTTTATCCTCCAGAAGAACAAGCTTTTCTTCCTTGGTCTCGGCCTGCTGGACAGTCGCGTCCGCCACTATCATCTCTGCAAACGTTGAAGCTGTTTCTGCAACGTTCATGGCGTAGGAGCGGTTTAACGGCCTGACGTTGAGCATTGCTTCCTGATGGAACGCGTGCCCGAGTTCATGCGCAAGGGTAGAGACATTTGAGGCGCTGCCCGAAAATGTCATGAAAATCCGGGATTCCCCGCTGTCAGGAAAACTGGTGCAAAAGCCGCCGACTCTTTTTCCGCTCCTGTCTTCCGCCTCAATCCAGCCGTCCCGAAACGCTTTTTCAGTGAATGAGGACAGCTTTTTGCCAAACGTTGAAAACTGGCTGGTAATGATATTTGCGGCTTCATCATACGAATAGACCTTTCCGTCAGAACCGATCGGTGCCTCGACATCGTACCAGCTGAGTTTTTCAAGGCCGAGCATGGATGCTTTCCGGTTCAAAAACTGAACGAACGGCTTCTTGTTTTCAGTGATGACCTGCCACATCGTATCAAGTGTTTCTTTTTTCATCCTGTTAATTTGCAGCGGTTCCTTCAGGACATTCTCCCAGCCGCGCGCTTTATAGGTTTCGAGCCGGAATCCCGCCAAATGATTCAGCGTGCTGCTGAAAATATCTTGCTTGCTCTCCCAAGCTTGGCGGAAACGTTCATATACTGTTTTTCTGACAGTACGGTCTTGATGGTCCATCATATTCTCCGCCTGACCGACAGACAATTGCTTGTTTTCACCATTTTCCCCATACGGGATCGTCATTTTCCCGACAACCATATTGTATAAGTCACTCCAAGCGTGATATCCGTCCACCGCAAGGTTTCCGATCAGTTTTTCTTTACCGGGGCTAAGCTTTTCGGCAACCCTCTGTCTTCTTTCATTTAATATGTAAGAAACATCGCGCAATCCCGGTTTTGTTAACAATTCATTCCACACGTCTTGATTAATGTCCACAAGTTTATGATCTAATGTAACGAGCGACGATTGAAAATCTGCGGAAAGCCGGTTCATGAGTGCCTGATGCTCTATAGCCTTTTGATCATTGATATTCTGGGCCTGGAGGCAGGCAACAAACGCGCCGGCCTGCTGAAGCTTGACGGATGTCTGTTCGAATAAATCAAGCAACGCGGTCAGCCCTTCAGCCTCTTCAGGCGATTCAGGCACCTGAAACGCATCAGTCCTGTCTTGAAATGCACGCAGACTTTGTGACAGCTTCTCAATATAACCTTTGAATTCTTCCGATTGGCTCCCGCCCTTAAAAAATGAATCAAGATCCCATCTTTGGCCTACCCCTTGCAGCGCCATATCACAAAACCCCTTTCCTTCTTTCGTTCTATTATAGAACAATTCTGAATTGTTGTATAAAAATTTCTTTTTACAGGCGTCATCTCCTGTTCAGGATAGTACAATAGCTGTAGCCGTTTAATAGGAGGTATAGGATGAATAAAAAAATAGCCATCGTAACAGGAGCGTCCAGCGGCTTCGGTCTGCTGGCAGCTGTAAAGCTTGCCCGATCATTTTTCGTGATAGCCACATCAAGACAGCCTGAAAAAGCGGAACAGCTTCGAGAATTGGCTGCAGCACACAATGTGTCTGATTCCATTCTCATTACAGCTCTTGATGTCACCGAGGAACAATCTATAGTCTCATTCGGAAAAACCATTAGTGCTTATGCCCCGATCGACTTACTCGTTAACAACGCCGGAACGGCTTATGGAGGATTTATTGAGGATGTGCCGATGGAACATTTCAGAGAACAATTTGAAACGAATGTCTTCGGTGTGATCCATGTGACAAAAACCGTTCTCCCTTACATAAGAAAGCATGGCGGCGCAAAGATTATAAACGTGAGCAGCATCAGCGGACTGACCGGATTCCCAGCGCTGTCGCCATATGTTTCTTCCAAGCATGCATTGGAAGGTTTTTCTGAAAGCCTGCGTATCGAGCTGCTTCCGTTCGGTATCGAAACCGCTTTGATCGAGCCGGGCTCATACAAGACATCGATCTGGTCAACGTCATTATCAAATTTTATGTCGGTGCCTGCTGACGATTCAGCCTATCATCAATACTATAAAAAGATCCTTTCCTACGTTGAAAAAAACGGAGAAGAAAGCGGAGATCCCCAAGAGGTTGCCGACCTCATTTATCAATTGGCAACAAAACAGCATATCAAGAAATTGCGATACCCGATCGGAAAGGGCATCAAGCTCACCCTGCTGTTCCGATCGCTTTTTCCTTGGTCTGCGTGGGAGTCTATCCTGAAGAAAAAGCTATTCAGCTGATCTAAATTATAATTATTATAATTTAGTATTGATTTTTATTTAGTATATGATATAATTAAGTCAACAGATCACAAGGAGGACGTTATCTTATGAAAACTGAAAATGCAAAAACAAATCAAACATTAGTTGAGAATTCAATGAACACACAATTATCAAACTGGTTTCTTTTATACTCTAAGCTCCACCGTTTCCATTGGTATGTGAAAGGGCCTCATTTCTTTACATTGCACGAGAAATTTGAAGAACTTTATGACCATGCGGCTGAAACAGTCGATACCATCGCTGAGCGCCTGCTGGCGATTGGCGGACAGCCTGTTGCCACAGTGAAAGAATACACTGAGCATGCATCTATCACAGACGGCGGAAACGAAACATCAGCTTCAGAAATGGTACAAGCATTGGTAAACGACTACAAACAAATCAGCAGCGAATCTAAATTCGTGATCGGCCTGGCTGAAGAAAATCAAGACAATGCGACAGCGGACTTGTTTGTCGGATTAATTGAAGAAGTTGAAAAACAAGTGTGGATGCTTTCCTCTTACTTAGGATAAAAAAAGCTGAACCCTATTTGGGTTCAGCTTTTTGTTTTTTTCTTAGCTTGAACTGCTTTCTGTCTGCTTGGTCAGTGTCGCGTTCAACGTTTTCGTTTTTCCCTTTCGCAGCACTTGGATTGTTGTTTTATCTCCGACTTTTAAGTCTTTGTAAAGGATCTGACGGATATCCGCACTGCTTTCCACGTCTTTACCGTTTAGTTTGACAATGACATCCTCAGATTTAATACCTGCTTTTTCTGCCGGCGAATTTGCTTGAACTTCTTTTACATAAACACCTTTGCCCAATTGATCTCCAAACAGGCCGAGCGTATTTTCCTGATAGGTTTCAGGAACTTGTGACATGTCAATCATCTGCACGCCTAAAAACGGACGGTCCACCTTCCCGTTTTGCAGCAGCTGGTCAACAATCGGCTCGACATCATTGCTTGGGATCGCAAATCCAAGTGATTCCACGCCGCTTTCGCTCACCTTCAAGCTGTTGATGCCGATGACCTGGCCGCTTGCATTGATTAATGGGCCTCCGCTGTTCCCCGGATTGATCGCTGCATCGGTTTGCAGCACGTTCATTTCCACCGTCCCTTGTGTTGTATCCACATCAATTGTCCGGTTCAGTCCGCTAATGATGCCTTGTGTCACCGTACCGGAAAACTGCTGTCCGAGCGGGTTACCGATAGCGATTACCTTTTCGCCAGTGCGCAGCTGTGAAGAATCACCAAAGCTCGCCACTTTTTTGACGTTCTTGCCGCTGATTTCCAAAACTGCCAAATCAGTAATGGTATCGCTGCCGACAAGCTTGGCAGTTTCCGTTTCTCCGTTGTATAGCGTAACAGTCAGCTTGTTCGCGCCTTCAACGACATGGTTGTTTGTAATGATATACGCTTTATCACTGTCTTTTTTGAAAATAACACCTGACCCGGTTCCGCTTTCACTTTCTGAGCTGGAGCCTCCTCCCGTGCCGAATGTGTTATTTTGAGAGGTTTGGATATTTGAGATTCCGACAATCGTAGGCTCTAAATCCTCTACCATATCAGCGATGTTTGATGCGTTCGTTATTGGCGCCGTTGTAAAATTATCAGACTGCACCTGTTTATTTGCGGAAGCGGTCTCGGTCGCCTGATTTTGGTCTGACGGCAGATAAGGCGCGATGCCAAGCATGAGGCCCCCGCCGATAATACCGCCTAAAATCGGGCTCAGCCATGCGGCTCTCCGTTTCTTTTCTTTTTTCACAGCCGTTTCTTGCTTTTCCATTTCTAAAGCAGAAGCCGTTTCCTGCCGTCCCGCTTCATACGACACAGGCGCGTCAAGCAATTCTTGTTCAGAATGTCCAATCAGCTTATGGTTTTCTGTATTCTGCTGTTCTGTATGTGAAGGTTCAGTTTGATGTTGATCGTTTTGGCCATCACGTCGATAATCCATGTTCTTACACTCCTTTAACGGTTATTCATTTATCGTTACATATTCATCGAATGTACAAGTTCAATTGTCCCAATAATGAGGAGAAAAGCAAAGCACCAAAATAGAATATGTTTGATCATCCTACATCTTCCTCGCTCTTTTTCTCTTCCTTTCTTCCCTTATACATATCATAAACAAACATTGTGGGATAAAAATGAAAAGAATATGTGAAATTATGAAAATTGCCTGCCGTATGTTAAAACTAGTTTATAATGACGTTGAAAGGATGTGAAGAGCCTTGTCATACACCATTTATCTAGTTGAAGATGAGGATAACCTGAATGAACTGCTGACGAAGTATTTAGAGAATGAGGGCTGGAACATTACATCTTTTACGAAAGGTGAAGACGCCAGAAAGAAAATGACACCGTCTCCCCACCTATGGATTCTCGATATCATGCTGCCGGATACCGACGGCTATACATTAATAAAAGAAATCAAGGCGAAAGATCCTGACGTGCCGGTCATTTTTATTTCCGCCCGAGATGCGGATATTGACAGAGTGCTTGGCTTAGAGCTTGGCAGCAATGACTACATTTCCAAGCCGTTTCTGCCGCGGGAGCTGATTATCCGTGTGCAAAAGCTGCTGCAGCTCGTATATAAGGAAGCTCCTCCTGTACAGAAAAATGAAATTGCCGTCTCCTCGTATCGGGTCGCTGAAGACGCCCGCGAGGTCTATGACGAAAACGGGAATATCATCAATTTGACGTCAAAGGAATTTGATCTGCTGCTATTATTTATCCATCATAAAGGGCATCCGTACTCTCGTGAGGATATCCTCCTAAAAGTGTGGGGACATGACTACTTCGGAACAGACCGGGTCGTTGATGATCTCGTCCGGAGACTGCGCAGAAAGATGCCTGAATTGAAGGTGGAGACGATTTACGGTTTCGGCTACAGGATGATGTCATCATGAAAAACAAGCCGCTCGCGTTTCAGATATGGGCTGTCATATCCGGCATCCTGTTAGCGATATCGATTTTACTGCTTGTGTTATTTTCAAACACGCTGCGAGATTTTTTCACTAATGAAACGTATACGACGATTGAAAATGAGCAGCATGTTCTGACAGAGTACCGCCTGCCAGGTTCGATTGAAAGGCGCTATTACAGCGAGGAAGCGACGGCGCCGACAACTGTCCGCTCCGTCCAGCACGTGCTCCTTCCTGAAAATGAAGAGGCTTCTTCAGACAAGGATTTAAGCATTCTGTCATCTTCATTTATCCACAAGGTGTACAAGCTGGCTGATAAGCAGGAAGCTAAGAAGAAACGTTACAGCGCCGACGTCAATGGAGAGAAAGTGTTTTTTGTCATTAAAAAGGGACTTTCCGTCAATGGACAATCAGCGATGATGCTCTCTTACGCGCTTGATTCTTATCGGGACGATTTGGCCTATACCTTGTTCAAACAGCTTCTGTTTATTATAGCTGTCGTCATTTTATTAAGCTGGATTCCGGCTATTTGGCTTGCAAAGTATTTATCAAGGCCTCTTGTATCATTTGAAAAACACGTCAAACGGATTTCTGAACAGGATTGGGATGACCCAGTAAAAGTGGACCGGAAAGATGAAATCGGCAAATTGGGCCATACCATCGAAGAGATGCGCCAAAAGCTTGTGCAAAAGGATGAAACAGAAAGAACTCTATTGCAAAATATCTCCCATGATTTAAAAACGCCGGTCATGGTCATCAGAGGCTATACACAATCAATTAAAGACGGGATTTTTCCTAAAGGAGACCTTGAAAACACTGTAGATGTTATTGAATGCGAAGCCCTTAAGCTGGAGAAAAAAATAAAGGATTTATTATATTTAACGAAGCTGGATTATTTAGCGAAGCAAAAAGTGCAGCACGACATGTTCAGTATTGTGGAAGTGACAGAAGAAGTCATCGAACGATTGAAGTGGGCGCGGAAAGAACTATCGTGGGAAATTGATGTAGAAGAGGATATTTTGATGCCGGGCGATCCGGAGCAATGGAACAAACTCCTCGAAAACATTCTGGAAAATCAAATCCGCTATGCTGAGACAAAAATAGAAATCAGCATGAAACAAGATGATCGAAATATCGTGATCACCATTAAAAATGACGGTCCGCATATTGAAGATGAGATGCTCTCCAGCCTCTATGAGCCTTTTAATAAAGGGAAGAAAGGCGAATTCGGCATTGGTCTAAGCATCGTAAAACGAATTTTAACTCTTCATAAGGCATCTATCTCAATTGAAAATGACAAAACGGGTGTAACGTACCGCATAGCAGTGCCAAAATAGACTGTAGATGTTTTGCAGTCTATTTTTTTATGTGAAAGAATAGCCGTTAAAATCTCTGTAATTTGTTTTGAGCGGCTGTTTGCATTGATGAACCCATTTTTTCTCTGACAAGGTCTGCTTCGGATATTTGACTTTCTCCACTTTGATTCCTCTGTTTCGCAAGCGGCTGATCATTTCGTCCAATTCTCTCATTCTAGATTCACCCTTTCGCTTGAGCTTTGACCATTCGGTCATCTCAATTTATAATATAAATAATACATGATAAAAAAACAAGTTACAATAAGGTTAATTTTATAACAGACGGTGTGACTATATGGTCATATCCTAGCAGGCCTCCGGGCTCCGAAAGGGTGGAACCATTGAAGGAAAAAGAAAAACTGATTATTGAAACAGCCTTAAAACTATTTGCCCAAAAAGGATACAACTCAACATCAGTCCAGGAAATCGCAAAAGAATGCAAAATATCTAAAGGCGCTTTTTATATTTATTTTCCTTCGAAAGAAGCGCTTCTTCTCTCTATGCTGAACTACTATTATGATAAAACGTTTACCCGAATTTTAAATATTAAAACGAAGGGCGACAGCCCCAGAACGGCTTACCGTAAACAGCTGACCGTCCTCTATGAAAACATTCTTGAACACAAAGATTTTATCAGCATGCAGTTGAAGGAGGGTTCTCTGCCTTACACAGAAGAAGTGGAGCAATGCGCAAAAAAAATCCGCCAGTCCTCACTTCAATTTCATATCGACAGCCTGCTGAACATCTATGGAAAAAAAGCGGAACCGTACACTGCTGAGCTTTGTTTTTTAATAGAGGGCATCAGCCAGATTTACCTGGAATGCATGATTTTGCTCGGGTACACTGTGAAGCCGTCTCAATTAGCTGATATCATTATGAATCGAATTGATGATATGGTAAAAGGCATGTCTGAACGAAACGATAAGCCTTTCATCACATTGGAAGAGGCGAGCTCTTTATTCGGGCCTCTTACGCACGGACGGCCTGACCCGCTGACTGAATCGATTGTGAAAAGCCTACGTGACAAAATTAACAGCTTAAACACAAACTCCTCTCTTGAATTATCGGAGAGCTTGGACATACTTGAAGCAGAAATGAAGAAAAAAACACCGAAGCTGGCGATCATAAAAGGAATGATTCATAATCTGACGGAGTCTGAAGCTCTCGCCAAAGATGCGGAACAGCTTAAATATTTATTAAAACAGCAACATATTTAGAAGAACGGCTGCTTAAAAAGCAGCCGTTCTTTCTTTCTATTACGCCTTTGGTTTTACCATGTCTTCCGGCTTAACCATTTCGTTAAATTGCTCCTCTGTCAGCAATTCAAGCTTCAAAGCTGCTTCTTTGAGCGTCAATCCCTCTTTATGGGCAAGCTTAGCGATTTTCGCCGCGTTTTCATAACCGATATGCGGGTTCAGCGCCGTAACAAGCATTAATGAATTTGACAGGTTTTCCTGAATGGTTTCTTTATTAGGCTCAATACCGACAGCACATTTATCATGGAATGAATTCATGCCGTCACTGAGCAGCTGCACAGATTGCAGGAAGTTGTAAATAATAACAGGCTTAAACACGTTCAGTTCAAAGTTTCCCTGACTCGCAGCAAAGCCGATTGTAGCATCGTTCCCCATGATTTGCGCTGCGATCATTGTTAACGCTTCGCTTTGTGTCGGGTTGACTTTACCAGGCATAATGGAGCTTCCCGGCTCATTTTCAGGAATGACGATCTCCCCGATGCCGCAGCGAGGTCCGCTTGCGAGCCATCTGACATCGTTCGCGATTTTCATTAAGTCAGCCGCAAGCGCTTTTAATGCGCCATGCGCATAAGTGATTTCGTCATGGCTTGTCAGCGCGTGAAATTTATTCGGTGAACTGCTAAACGTTTGGCCGGTCAGCTTAGTGATCTCTTCTGAGACAAGCTCTCCAAACTCTGGGTGGGCGTTGATACCCGTTCCGACAGCCGTTCCACCAATTGCAAGCGCACGCATTTTATCTGTCGCTTCCAAAATCATTTCCTTCGAACGGTCCAGCATGTGAACCCATCCGCTGATTTCCTGTCCGAGGGTCAGTGGCGTAGCATCCTGAAGATGCGTGCGTCCGATTTTGACAATATCATTGTATGCTTTTGCTTTTTCATCCAGTGTATTGCGAAGCTGATCAAGCGCCGGCACAAGCTGCTCGTAAACAGCCAAAACAGCGGCAACATGCATCGCCGTCGGGAATGTGTCGTTTGAGCTTTGGCTTCGGTTCACGTCATCATTTGGATGAATCGTTTGATCAGAGTTCTTCTCTTTTAATAAAGCAGTCGCACGGTTGGCTACCACTTCGTTCATGTTCATATTGCTTTGTGTGCCGCTTCCGGTCTGCCATACGACAAGCGGGAAGTTGTCATCGTACTTGCCTTTGAGCACATCATCACAAACCGCTGCAATCGCTTCTGCTTTTTCAGCATCCAGATTGCCGAGGCGTTTATTAGCTAAAGCAGTGCTTCGTTTTAAAATTGCAAACGCCTTCACAACACGCATCGGCATTTTTTCAGAACCGATCTTAAAGTTCTCCTTGCTTCGCTGTGTTTGGGCGCCCCAAAATTTATCAGCAGGAACTTTTACTTCTCCCATGGTGTCTCGTTCAATTCTGTATTCCATTTATGTATCCCTCCATAACGGTTGCTTCAATAGATCATAATTCGCCAATGACACAAAAAATCCTTTTTATTTTTCGATCTTGGCAGATTTTAATTTTAATTCAAGATATACGCGGGAATCCTTTGAATATTTGTATTTTGGATTCGTCCTTCCGTACTCCTTTGATGTATAAGAGACATCATAATGCTGTTCAAATGATCTAATGAGCTGTTCAATTTCTTCTTGTTTACCAGCTAGCCTTACCTGTGCCACTTCGTATCCTCCGCTTTCATAAAAAAACTTATTCCATGAAATACTCTAACACAGTATATCATTTTTTTAACAGGAAAAGATAACCTCTACTAAGGTTTTGGATAAGAGGTGACCTCATTGGAACAAACAGAGTTTAAGGAATATATACACGATAATTTAGCATTGGTGCTGCCAAAATTAAAAGAAAACGATGATCTGGTGAAAAACAAAAAAATGCTTGCGAACGGACTGGTTTTTTACTATCTCTATTTCAGTGAAATGACTGATGAGAATAAGGTGTCAGAAGCCATTAAAACTTTGATTAAAGATGAGGAGACCTTAACGCTTGACCAGGTCAAAAAACGCCTTGACCAGCTTGACGCAAGACCTGTTGAAACCGCAAAAAAAACGATTGAATCGATTCTCAACGGCAATTGTGCTGTGTTTATCAACGGATTGGATAAAGCCTATATTCTGACCACAGGAAAGAAAAAAACAAGAAGCCTGACAGAGCCGACAACTGAAAAAGTGGTTCGCGGCCCAAAAGTAGCGTTTGTAGAGGATCTCGATACAAATCTCGCTCTGATTAGACAAAGAACCTCTCATCCGAAATTGATCACTAAAAAAATCATGATCGGCGAAAACAAGCTGAAGCCTGCAGCCATTATGTACATTGAAGGTAAAGCAAAAAAGTCCGTCATAAAAGAAGTGAAGGCGCGGCTTAAAAATATCCAGCTGGAAGATATCCAGGACAGCGGAACGCTCGAGGAACTCATTGAAGATAATAAATATTCACCATTTCCGCAGATTCAAAATACGGAAAGACCTGACAAAGTATCTTCAGCCCTGTTTAACGGCCGTGTGGCAATTTTGGTCGACAGTTCACCATTTGTGCTGCTGGTGCCGGTTTCTCTCGGCATCCTGATGCAATCCCCGGATGACTACTATGAACGCTGGATTTCAGCATCTCTTATCCGGTCGCTGCGCTTTGCTTCTATCTTCATCACATTGTTTTTGTCATCGATTTATATTGCACTCGTTTCCTTCCATCAGGGGCTGCTGCCGACCGCACTCGCCGTCACGATTTCGGCGAACAGGGAAAACGTGCCGTTCCCTCCGATATTTGAAGCCCTGCTGATGGAAGTCACCATCGAGCTGCTAAGGGAAGCCGGACTGCGACTCCCCAATCCGCTCGGACAGACGATCGGCCTCGTTGGGGGCGTAGTCATCGGACAGGCTGCTGTAGAAGCGAATCTCGTCAGTTCGATTATGGTCATTGTCGTCAGTGTCATTGCCCTGGCATCCTTTACCGTTCCTCAATACGGAATGGGTCTGTCTTTCCGGGTGCTGCGTTTTATTTCGATGTTTTCCGCCGCTATTTTAGGGCTGTACGGCATTATTTTATTTATGCTTGTCGTTTATACGCACTTAACGAGACAAACGAGCTTTGGGTCTCCGTATTTTTCGCCAAACGGATTCTTTAGCCTGAAAAATACGGATGACTCCATTATCCGTCTCCCAATTAAAAACAAACCAAAAGAGGCGAATAATCCAAATGAGCCAAAAACAGACTCCACTGAAACTTAATACCTTTCAAGGTATTTCTATTGTTGCAAATACAATGCTTGGGGCCGGACTTTTAACATTGCCGCGAGCGCTGACCACTAAGGCTAATACGCCTGACGGCTGGATCACGCTGATATTAGAAGGTTTCATTTTTATTTTCTTCATTTATTTAAACACGCTCATTCAGAAAAAACATCAATACCCTTCACTCTTTGAATATTTGAAGGAAGGGCTTGGGAAATGGATCGGCAGCATCATCGGCCTTTTGATCTGCGGCTATTTCCTCGGCGTAGCCAGCTTCGAGACACGGGCAATGGCTGAAATGGTGAAGTTTTTCCTGCTGGAGAGAACCCCAATTCAAGTCATTATTTTAACGTTTATTTGCTGCGGTATTTATTTAATCGTCGGGGGTTTAAGTGATGTGTCGCGGCTGTTTCCCTTTTATTTAACGGTAACCATTATTATTTTGCTGGTTGTGTTTGGGATCAGTTTTAAAATTTTTGATATTAATAATTTGCGTCCTGTTTTAGGCGAAGGCCTTGGACCCATTGCAAACTCCCTTACCGTCGTTTCCATCTCTTTTTTAGGAATGGAAGTGATGCTGTTTCTTCCTGAACATATGAAGAAAAAGAAATACACGTTCAGATATGCGTCTCTAGGATTTCTGATTCCGATTATCTTATATATCCTTACGTATATTATCGTTGTCGGAGCTTTGACCGCTCCCGAGGTAAAAACGCTGATTTGGCCGACTATTTCTCTCTTTCAGTCCTTTGAGCTTAAAGGCATATTTATTGAACGGTTTGAATCGTTTTTACTGGTGGTCTGGATCATCCAGTTTTTCACCACATTTGTCATTTACGGATACTTTGCCGCTAACGGGCTAAAGAAGACATTCGGATTATCGACTAAAACAAGCATGGTGATTATCGGCATAACGGTCTTTTATTTTTCTCTCTGGCCGGATGACGCCAATCAAGTCATGGTGTATAGCGATTATCTTGGCTATATTTTTGTCTCCCTGTTTCTGCTTCCCTTCATTCTCTTTTTCATTGTAGCTCTCAAGAGGAGGATTACAGCAAAATGAAAATCCGGATTTTATGTATGTTTATATGCACCCTATTGCTGTCCGGATGCTGGGACAGTGAGAATATCGAGGAATTAAGCTTAGTGATCGGAGTAGGGCTAGACAAGCCTGACGATGAAAATTTAGAGCTGACACAGCAAATTCTCGTGCCGAAAAAAATCAGTGCCAAGGAGGGCTCTTCATCTGATCCGACACAGCTTTCTATCACAAAGGGTGAAACTGTCCATCAAATGATGAGAACCTCTGCATTAAAGCATAATCCTACGTTTTCACAGCATTTGCGTCTCATTCTGCTTTCCAAAAGCGTGATTGCGGATCAAATTGGAATGGACGCGATCATTAACCAGTTTGTCAGAGACAACGGAACAAGGAGGAGTTCCTATGTCTTTATCACCAACGGCCGAACTAAGGATATATTTAACATGAATGATGAAGGCGAACCCGCATCCAACGTGATATATGATCTGACAGAGAATAATAAGGTGACGATCAGAATGATGGAGCCAGTTACATTGGGGGAGGTCTCAGAACACTTAACCTCTGACGATTCATTCCTCATCCCTCATGTCGGTAAGGAAAACGGCAAGCTCGCGATAAACGGAGCCTCTATCATAAAAAATAAATTATGGCACCGGGATCTCACCCCGATTGAGGTTCAAAATATTAACTTATTTTCAGGCACTGTCGAGGGAGGCGTCATTGACTTGAAGCGCGATGGCCATCTCTTTTCTTATGAAGTATATTCGAGCAATCGGAAGATCAAGACGGCCTATAAGGACGGAAAGTTCAAATTCACCGTCACCCGCACTATTGAAGGTCGTCTATCTGAGGACTGGAATCCCAGTGAAGATTCGTTTAAGGATTCATATATTAAAAGCATTGAAAAGGCAGTCGAAAAACGAATACACAAAACAGTAACGACATTTATTACAGAGAAGCTGCAGAAAGAGATCAAAGCGGATGTGACCGGATTGGGAAACCAAGTCAGAATTCATTATCCTCAAAAGTGGAAAAAGATCGCAAGAAAATGGGATGATGATTATTTCAGCAATGCGGAAATAGACTACCGGGTCAATGTGATTGTCAGAGACTTCGGAACGAAAGGCGCAAACAAATAGGAGCCGCCTATTTGACGAGATGATTTCGATGCGCGTACACCGCCGCCTGCGTCCGGTCACTGACATCCAGCTTTGATAAAATATTGGTAATATGTGTTTTGACTGTTTTAATCGTAATAAACAGTTCCTCGCCTATTTCTTTGTTTGTCTTACCTTCTGCGATCAGGCAGAGTATTTCGAGCTCCCGTTTCGTCAGCGATTCATGCGGGAGCGCGTTTTCACCTGAGTGGCGCAGCCTGGATAATACTTTTCCCGCCACTTTTGACTCCAGCTTCGGCTCTCCCTTGCTTGCGGCGCGGATGGCATCGGCGATTTCTGCCGCTTTTGAGGTTTTCAACAGATAGCTGAGCGCGCCAGCTTCAATAACCGGGTACACTTTGTCATCATCAATGAAGCTAGTGAGCACAATAATTTTCGGGTCGGAAAGCTCCCGGCAAATTTGCTTTGTAGCTTCAATGCCATCCATGCCCTCCATGACAAGGTCCATTAAAATGACATCCGGCGACAGTTCCGCAGCAAGCCGAACACCTTCGCTGCCGTCCGATGCTTCGCCGATGACTTCAATATCGGGCTGCGCCTCCAAAAAAGCCGCGAGCCCCATTCTGACCATTTCATGATCATCAATCAATAATACTCGAATCACGTTCGTTCTCTCCTTTTTCTTCCGGGAAAATCGGGACCTTCACTTCAATTTGGGTGCCTTTTCCTTCTACTGAAATCACTTCGGCGACCCCGCCGATTTCACTTGCACGTTCCTTCATAGAATTCAAGCCGTATGAGGATGCTTTCACCTGGTCCATTTTAAAGCCTTTTCCATTATCAATCACCTTCAGACGGAGCTGGCTGTTCTTTATGCCCAGAATCACGGTTACTTTTGACGCTTTTGAATGTCTAAATACGTTTGAAAGGGCCTCCTGCACGATTCTGAACAAGTGGTCTTCAACACCCTTGGATATCGCTGTGTCCTGTATATCCCACTCAATATCAATCGGCTGCTTTTTTCGGAACTCGTCCAAAAGCTCCGTAAGGCCCTCCTTCAGCCCTTTTCCTTCAAGGGTAACAGGCCGTAAATGGAGCAGCAGCGCCCTCATCTCATTTTGGGCTTCGCCTGCCATATGCTCAACCATCCTGATCCGCTTGACTGTTTTGTCATCAGCATCCTTGACATGTTCCAGCACGGCTGATGTCATCATCGATATGGCAAAGAGCTGCTGGCTGACCGCATCATGAAGATCTCTAGCCAATCGCTGGCGTTCTTCTGAGATAACCGACTTCTTCATTTGAGCCTGCCATTCCGCACGTTCATTGGAAAGTTTCTGCAGGGATGCGACTTGAAGCTCCACGCGCTTCGCCATTTCGTTCAGCTGATCAGCGGCCAGGCCGATTTCATCATCACCGAGCGGCGGTATCCGATAAGCGAAATTGCCGTTTTCAAAGGTTAAAATGGATTCAATTAATGTATCAATCCTTGTCTTCAACCGGTTGCCGTACATATATCCTGAGGCGAAACCGACGGTCACGCTGATTAGAAGCAAAATCAGGATAAACGGAATTCCGAACCAGCTTGATGACAGCAAAACAAGCGGATCGAGCCGATAGTAAAACATCATAAAGGAAATCAGGCAAACAAAAAGGAGCAGGCTGATTCCCGTTGTCATGCGGATGGCGCGCCATTGGAGGCTGGCAAGCATTTTTTTTCTCATACGTACTTCACATCCACATCACCGATAAATAAGGAAACGGACACTTTGACACGGCGCTTTGACTCGCTGAAATCGGTTGACGCGGCATATACCTTCGTGCTTAATCCGCTTTTCTTCGAGCCGATCAGATTGATGTCACCTATAAAAACAGCTGAGCTGACAGCCACTTCAAGGTCCGATGGTACATAAATATCAACGTTACCAATGACTCCGCTAATGACGATTGTACTTTCTCCCTCGGGAATCATCGCTTTAGATAAATCGATTTTGATATCACCGATAAAACCAGAGACATTTAAATCATTCAGGTCAAACGGCTGCTTCATCATTTGCAGCTCACCGATAAAAAAGCTGCGCATGTCGGGATGTTTTACATCTTTTGGCGGATCATGATGTTCTTTTTTATTGAGGTTGACCTGTTTCTCATTCGGTTCGAATATCGGCTTCCCTTTGACAAGCCTGTAGCCGGCGTAAATCAGAAATGCGGCAAACGCATAGCCGAATAAATTAAAGGTGATGCTGAAGAGGTTTTTCAAAAATAGAAACGCGGCAAAGATATACATGACGGAGCCAAGCCAATCACGGGAATATTTTTTAAGGAAATAGCCGGCAATCAGAAAAAAGAGCGGCCAAAACAGCAGATCGCCTATTCCGATAATTTGCAAAAACATACTGATGCCGAATAAAGCAATGATCAATCCGAGAAGCTGTTTTTTTGTCATTCCTGGTGTCCGCCTCCTTTCTTCTGCCTGGTGCTACCGTATCGCTAGATCCCCGCTGTCCGTTTTGATGTCGATTGGATGCTGGCCGCTTCCTTGCGTGCCTGTGATGTGATGCTGTTCTTTATGTGCTTTGTCAGCAAATGAATACGGCGAACTGACGTCACCGCTTGCTGATAAAGCATTGACTGCAAAGCTGCCGTTTTGGGGAAGGCTTACATTAGCATCACCGCTTGTCAGCGTGACAGATACGGGACCGGTTACCTTTTTCAATACAGCATTAAAATCTCCTGAAGTCATTTTCACATCAAGAGAGCCTGATACATGAACCAGATTTGCGTCCCCTGAAGCTAAATCAATGCCGGCTGTTTTGGAGACGGTATTTGAAATGGAAACATCCCCCGATGATGCCTTCACTTTCAGGTCTTGAATGCGGACGTCCGTCACGCTCGTATTTCCGCTCGCAGATACTGCGTTCAGCCCGGAAAGCGCAAGATGGTCATTCCCGGCCACAGACACGTCACCGCTTGAGGTTCGTACTGCCAGATCACCTTTATAATCATACGGAAGCCTGACGATAAGAGTTGAACGGTTAAACCCATTCAAAAATTGAAATTCTTTTTCCTTTACGGTCAGCTCCAGTTTTCTTTTGTTTTCAGTAACAAATAACTTTCCTGAGTCTCCTGAAATGCCTGCCGATATGTCACTTCGTTCTTCCGCTATAATCCGGACATCCTTGCTATCCGACTCAATGACCATACTGTCAATGTCCCGCGGCGATGCGCTGGCTGAATCGGCTTCTGTGCCATTTATGAAACCCAGGCCTGCAGCAAACACATCTTTTACGACGACGGCGAAAAAAACCAGAATACCGGCAGTGATCAACAGTTTGCCAAGCATTTTTTTCATTCGGTTTCATCCTTCTCATTCATTCTATTATAAAGGAAAAGCTTGCGAATTGATACGTGCGGAAGGGAAGGACTTGACCGCAAATCCTTCCCCGTTCCGCTTATTCATTTGCCGCTTGTGTCTGGTCTGATTTTTGCAGTGAAAGTGTCCGCATTTTTTCAATCTCTGCTTCCACATCGTCTGCGAATTCTTTACGTGTAAGTTCTGCGCCGGCTTCCGCTGACTTTGAATAATTCGCGCGGATTTCCATTTCTTCAATACGATTTTCAATACGCAAAAATTCACGATACGCGCTTTCACTGTCAATTTTGTCAAATGTCGTATTCATATGCTCTTTAGCTTTCGCCGCATTTGCCCGCGCAATCAGCGCCTGTTTTTTATCCTTTACGTCCTGAAGCTTTGTTTCAAGTGCAGCCAGCTGCTCTTTCAGATCGGCCAGCTGACTGTTTGCCTGTTCATAGGAAGCTTTATGCTCAGCCGCCTTTCCTTCTAAATACTTCATTTCAGTCAGCGCCTTTTTCGCCAGTTCTTCTTCACCTGCGTCAAATGCGAGCTGTGCCTGATTTTTCCGTTTGCCAGCCACTTCAGCGGCTTCTTCATATTTTTTCTTAAATTGATAGACAATCGTGTGCTGTTTCACAATTGTTTGCTTTGCTTTTGCGATGTCGCTTTCCATATCGCGTACATATTGATTCAGCATCACCTTTGGATTCTCCATTTTATCAAGTCCTTCATGAACTGACGCAACAAACATATCTCTGATTCTTTTTAATACCATACCTAATTCCTCCTAATATATTGATATTATTTTTTCTTCAAAAATTCTTCCCATTCGTCATCAAAGTGAGATTGGTAGGCAGCAGAAGCCGGTTCAGGATCAAAAGATGATACACCGTTATCAGCTGATCCGTTTTTCATCAGCTTCCAGCCGTAATACACCATAGCGGCCGCCAATGCGATTCCGACGACAAACGGAAGTGAGCAGATGAGCATAATGGCCCCGATACCGCCCACGATGATTCCCGTAATGGTTTTTCCCGCGGCAAACCTTTTGATTCCTGCGTATGTCATCAAGCTCCCGATGGCGAGCGGGATGATAAAGCCGAAGCTTCCTCCTCCAAAAAAGACAGAGATCCCAAATACAATTAATAAGAATCCGCCTATTGTTTTCTTGTTGATCTTCATGCAGATCCTCCTTTCGTTTTCCTTGTCTTCATCTTATACAAGTTGGAAGATATGCAAAACGAATCAGAGATTGATTTTTATATAAGACCGGAGTCGTATCTCGCACCGGACCCATTGGCACAAAAAAACGCCATGCACGAGGCATGGCGTTTTAAAACCCTTTACAGATGAACACTTGCTTCCCTTTCTTTAATCAGGTCGGACCTTTCTGCTTTGGCCAGTTTTGTAAACAGCAAGATTCCGATACCCGCAATAATTTCGACAATCCCGCCGGCAGCAATCACTGTTCCTGAGCCGAAAGCATTAGCGGCATACCCGCAAATGACAGCTCCGGCAGGGATCGAAATATTTGAGATCATATGTATAACGGCGTAAACCTGCGGCTGATCCTCACTGTCCACAGACGTCTGGATAATCGTGTACTCAGGAACATTAACAGCACTGACTGCGGCGCCAAAGGTAAAAGCAGCGAAAAAGACGAGCGGCAAAAAGGTATTCATCCCGGTAATAAAGAAAGCAAATCCTTCAATAATGCCGGCAGTGACGAATAACAAGCCGTACCTGTTTACCTTGACTTTCGCCAGCACAAACCCTAATAAAAACGCGCCCGCGGCGGTGGTGGCCTTTAAAAGCGAGTATACGATCGGCTGGCCGTTTAAATCTTCCGCTACGTATACGGCAGAGAGCGCTTCCCATGGGGCAGCCGCGAAATTCATAAAGATACAGTAAATGGCGAGCGGATATAAAATCTGGTGTTTTCTGACGAGCCTAAAGCCGCGTTTCAGTCTTCCGATATATGTGCCTCTCTGTGTAACAACCGCAGACTCTGATTGAGATTCAACCGCAGTGTACTTAATAAAAAGAACGAGAAAACCTGACACCAAATAGAGCACGAGTGCGATAAGCATGGTATAAGAAGGACTGATAAATGTAAGAAAAGCGCCGCATAATGTGACAGCCCCAAGCCGGACAATTTGAGCGGAGGATTGCAGCACAGCGTTTGCTTTTTGAATGCCCTGTTCATTGACGATTTGAGGAATCAAAGCGATAGAGGCGGGATTGTAGGCAGCTCCAGTAGCTGAATGCACAATCATAAGCGTCATGACAAACCACAGCGGAGAGAAGCCCGCAAAATGACATAGAGGGATAATCAAAACAATCGCCGCCCTTGTCAGATCTGAAAAGTACATCCAAAATTTCAGCGTGGTCTGTTTCATAAAAGGCCCCGTCACAGGCGCCAGAACGGCTTCCGGCAAAAACGTGACAGCAATCAATAAAGCAGTGCCGATCGCACCTTTGCCGTCATAAATTAAAAACCATAATATTGAATTAAATGCGAACATATCGCCGGATATCTTGACTATTCTTGAGAAAAACAGATAATTGAAATTTCTCTTCCAGATGCTATCACTTTCAATCAATTTCACCATCCATCAGAGCCCCCCGTTGCCTATTTTTTACATCTATTTATTACAATATCTCATTTTTCCATTTTTCAGTCAATAATTCATAAGGTTCATTTTTTGTCGTAAAATGGGAAATTGACAGAGTGAAAAACAAAAAGCCGGCATGTATTTGAACACGCCGGCTTTCGTTTTCACTTTTTATGATTAACTGCTGTCTCGGTCCCGAAACACAATGGCACTTCTTTCATATTCTACATCGCCAATACCGTTTCTTGCATTCACAACCCGTGCGGCGGCAAAGAAATAATCGGACAGACGATTGAGATAACGCAGCACTGTTTCATGAATCTCCTCCGATTTCATCAGCGCCACCACTCTTCGTTCTGCCCGCCTTGTAATGGTGCGTGCGATATGGAGAAGCGAAGCACACTTTGATCCGCCTGGAAGAATAAATTTCTTCAGTTCCGGCGCTTCTGCTGTATAGGCATCAATGCGCGTTTCTAAAAAGGAAACAGATTCTTCCGTTAGTTTGTAGTCTTTTCTTTCTGTGACGATTGCCAGATCGCCTCCGCAGTCAAACAGCTCATGCTGGATGGTCAGCAGCTCGGCTGTCAGATCTTCAAAGCCGGGCTGCCCGGAAAGCTCTGCCAAAGTAAGCCCGATAAAGCTGTTAAGCTCGTCAATCGTGCCGTAGCTTTCGACGCGTAGGCTGTCCTTGTCCGTTCTGCCCCCGACTAAGCCCGTTTGTCCCTTATCGCCTGTTTTTGTATATAGTTTCATACCCTGAATCTCCTTTACAGACTTATTCAAACAACTCAGCAGCCTCTTTTATACATTCAGCTGTCCCTTTCTTTATCAATTGATTCAGCCGCTGTTCTATGTTTTCGGATTGCTGAGTTTGAGTCGCGGCGATGAGAATATCACCTGTGCCTCCTCCGTCTCCCAGCACTTTCGTCCGTTCTGCTTCGGCAGCCATAAGAGCTTTGATGAAGAATTGATCTGCCGCATAGCCGTTTATCAAAATCCAAATCGAAAAGCCGGTCTGAACGCATATGAAAACGGATAACTCTCTGTCTTCATACGTTCGATACACGAAACGGTCAAGTCTTTCTGAAGAAGCCATCGCACACGTCTCCTGCAGTTGAAAACCGCTTTCTGAAAGACAGGCCGTAAGTCCTTCTATCGGATCTGGCTGATCTGGCAGCCGTTTATGGATCAGCGTCCTGCTCCACGAAAACCCTGCACCGATAGGCGTCGAGGACAATGTTCGAAGCGGGATTTCCGTTTGCAGAAGAATGTTATCACGCCCCGCTTGGAGCAATGCTTCAAATGGGATAGACTGCCGCTTCGCGCTATCTTTTTCAGGCTGAATCACAATCATCGGTTTAGGTGAGCTTTGATGTACCAAGGCGGTGACATCTGTATCGTACACCGCCTTTATGCTTTGTTCTGTGACAGCATATTCCGGTTTTTGCTTAGGACCAGCGGCACCGTTTTTCATAAACATGAGCTCATCACAGTACAGGCTTGCGGTGTTCAGATCATGAAAAACGCTGACAGCTGCCAATCCGCTTTCTCTCGTCAGGCATTTGATCAGATCAAGCAGGTCTTTTTGATAAGCCAGATCGAGAAAATTAGTCGGCTCGTCCAAAAATAAAATACGCGGCTGCTGCGCCAAAGCTTGTGCCAAATACACCCGCTGCTGTTCCCCTCCGCTTAGTTCGCGAATCGGCCTTTGTGCAAAATTGGCCACTCCTGTTTGCTCCATTGCTTCCTGTACAATGGCTTTATCCTTTTCAGTCTGCTGTCTGAACATTCCCGTTTGGAATGGATATCTGCCAAAGGCTACAGTTTCTTCGACGGTAAAGGTGAAGGCTTGATCCGTTTTTTGCGGCAGGACGGCCATGATTTGCGCCAGTTCCTTCGGTTTATAGTCCGCCAGCAGTTTTCCGGCCAGATAAACCCTGCCTTCCTTGGCCGGCAGCGTACCTGTCAACAAGTGCAAAAGCGTGGTTTTTCCGCTTCCATTAGGACCAAGAATTCCGAGAAATTCTCCCTTCTCCACTGTTAAGCTGACATTGTTGATTAGGCGGCTGTCGCCGTATCCTCCCGACAGCCCTTCTGCCTTCATCATAAGCTTCTCCTCCCGCGGTGCTGCCGAATTAAAATAAGAGCGAACACAGGCGCTCCCGCCAAGGACGTAATGATCCCGATCGGCAGTTCAATCGGCTCAATGATGGTTCTGGAAAGCAGGTCGGCTAAAACGAGAAATCCTGCCCCGAGCAAGGCGGACAGCGGCAGTAAATGCCGATGGTCCGTTCCCCACAAAAGCCTTGTGATATGCGGAATCACAAGGCCGACAAAGCCAATCGTACCCGATACTGCCACAGCGCTTCCCGTCAAAAGAGATCCGGCTATTAGAATCATCATCTTCCTCTGCTGAACGCTGACTCCAAGAAGCTTTGCTTTATCTTCTCCATATGTCATCACGTTCAGTTCCCTTCCGTTTATAATCAATAAAATGGTTCCCAAAAGAAAAAACGGGAGAAACAAAATAACATAGCTCCAGCCCCTCATTGAGACGCTGCCAAGCAGCCAATGCACAATCGGAAGCAGGTTGTCTCCTGTCAAGGCGATGATAAGAGAAATAAATGCGCCCAAAAAAGAGTTGGTGATGACACCGGTCAAAATGAGGGTGGAAACAGACATCGAAGCATGAACGAGGCGGCTGAAGAAAAGGACCGCCGCCATCGTGGCAAGTGCCGCGGCTACACTCACAACCGGGAGTGTAAACCCTCCGATGACAGGAAGGTGCAGACCTAAGAACAGAGTCACAACAGCTCCGACTGAAGCACCGGATGACACACCTAGCGTATAGGGATCAGCAAGTGGATTTTTCAACAATCCTTGAAAAGCAGCCCCTGCAATAGAAAGAGCCGCCCCCACAAGGGCGGCCAGCACAACTCTCGGCAGTCTGATATTCATCATAATATTAGTGTACATCGGATCATCAGAACCGATAGAGCCGCCGAAGCCTTGATGCCAAAAGACACGAAAAACAGCGGGAATAGGAATATGCAGGCTGCCGCAAGAAATTCCTAAGATGATGCTCACGGCTAAAAATGAGAAACCAATGATATATGCGGCATAACGATTATTCCTTAAATGTATCCGGGTAAATGCTTTCCGCAAGTTCTTCGACCCCTTCGATCAGACGGGGACCGGAACGTGTCACAAGATCAGGGTCCACATCATATACACGATGATGTTTCACAGCATTGATTTCGCTCCAGCCATCGCGTTTTTCCACAGCTTTCGCTTTCACACCGTCCGTTGTAACAATTGCATCAGGATTGAGTTTTACGATCGCCTCATCTGTCATTTGCACCCATCCTGTCTGATCCGCAGCTGCGTTTTTAGCATGGATGACATTCAGCATTTCATTCATAAACGTATCTTTTCCGGTTGTATAAATGTCAGGATCAGGAGAAACCTCGATAAATACGCTTTTCTCCTCGTCTTTTGAAATGGTTTTCGCTTTTTCTTGAATATCCTTTAGATCTGATTTCATGCTTTTCACGAGCTGATCAGCTTTTTTCTCCGCCCCGCCAGCTTCTCCGATCATTTCGATTGATTTGTACACCTCGGAGAATGATTGTGCATCATTGACAGTCAGCACTGTAATGCCCGCGTCCTTCAGCTGTTTGATGGCATCTGCTGATGCTGACATGGAAGACTCATGGGCCAGAACGAGATCTGGTTTTAGAGAAATGACTTTTTCAACGTTTACATTCATATCTCCGACTTTCTCAACCTTTTTGACTTCCTTTGGATAGGTATCGTTCGTGGTGACACCGACCACTTTGTCACCGAGTCCGAGAGCGTATGTAATTTCTGTGTTGCTCGGCATTAATGAAACAATCTTTTTTGGCTCTTTTTTGATGGTTACATCTTGATTTGACGCATCATCAATGGTGACAGGAAACGCTTCTGTTTTTTGTTTTGCCTTTGAATCCTTCTGATCCGCAGGATTGCCGCAGCCTGCCAGCATAACAACAGCCAACAGGAGCGCAGTCCATATCCCGGCTCGTTTTTTCATAATCTTTTCCTCCTAAACGAACTAAAAAAGCATCTCTACGACGGTAAAGATGCTGTAAACAACACAAAAAAGCCTATTGTTTACACATCATCTGTCCTCGCAGAATTCGTGCTGATCAAACAGGCAGGTATCCTGGCTCTTGGCGCTTGGCCAATTACAGTGGCGGGACCGCACCGGCTTTTACCGGTTTCCCTTTTAAGCCGGCTGTTGTTAACGGACCGGCACCTATTTGACATTCGTATCCTTTTTTCGGAGTAATTATACTATATGACTGACAGGCTTGTATATGTGTCCTGAATGACTTTTCCCCATATTGTGTATGGGAGCAAAATCCTCGTAAACACTAAATTTGATCTTGTATACTTAATACCATCATCAATCAAAAGGAATGATTCTTATGGATTTACAGCTAAAAGACAAACTCGTCTTAATCACCGGCTCGACGTCCGGTATCGGGAAAGCCGCCGCAAAAAGCTTTCTGCAAGAGGGTGCGGCAGTCATTGTCAACGGACGCAAACAGGAGACTGTCGATCGCACCATTGAAGAGCTTTCTGGCTATGGAACAGTGCACGGTGCTGCTGCCGATTTGTCAAAAACAGATGAAGCAGCGGCTTTTATCGAAAAAGTAAATGAAATCGGTGATATCGATATCCTTGTCAACAACCTTGGTTTCTTCGAGGTAAAAGACTTCGCCGATGTGACAGATGAAGAGTGGAATCAATATTTCGAAGTGAACGTGATGAGCGCCGTTCGGACAAGCCGTCACTTCCTTCCAAAAATGCTTGCCAAAAACAGCGGCCGCATTTTAAATATTGCAAGTGAAGCAGGCGTCAAACCGCTGCCAACGATGATTCCATACTCAATGACAAAAACGGCGCTGATCAGCCTTTCAAGAGGAATGGCTGAAATGACAAAAGGCACAAATGTGACGGTTAACTCAGTGCTCCCGGGACCTACTTGGACAGAGGGCGTGGCATCCTATATGGAAGGTGCCGCACAAGCAGCCGGCCAGGATACAGCTACATTTATCAAAGACTATTTCAAGGTCAATGAGCCAACCTCACTTATTCAGCGATACGCGACAGCAGAAGAAGTCGCCAACACAATCGTATTCCTCGCGTCTGACGCCGCATCCGCCATTAACGGCACGGCACAGCGTGTGGAAGGCGGCATTATCCGTTCTCTGTAGTATAAAAAACGCATCCGTGTTTCGGATGCGTTTTTTTATACGTCTCCAGCAAATGGTACCGGCTGATATCCGCCTGTTTCCAGTTGTGCTGAAAACAACCCTCCAGCGTGAGGCTGCTCGTATCTCTCTTTTTCTGTCATTTGTTCTGTTGCCGTTGTAATGTAAAGGGTTTTTAAGTCTCTGCCGCCGAACGCGCAGCACGTGACATATTTAGCCGGCACGCTGATTGAATTGATTTCTTTTTTCTGAAACGGGTCAATGTGAACAACGCGGCTGCCGCCAAACAGCGCCACCCACAGCATGCCATTTTGGTC
This sequence comes from Bacillus sp. JZ39, assembly GCF_053903145.1. Lineage (NCBI taxonomy): Bacteria > Bacillati > Bacillota > Bacilli > Caryophanales > Bacillaceae > Bacillus > Bacillus sp. JZ39. Next base: position 3,191,045 of record NZ_CP096389.1, read on the forward strand.
AATTGTCATGCCGTCCGGTAATCCGTCTGACTGATCAAAACGATAGACAGGTTCTGGATTCGAAACATCTCCGCTTTGAGGATCATAGCTGTAACGCACAATCTCCTGCGTCGGCGTGTCGATGTAATACATCAAATTCCGCTCGCGGTCCCAATCCAAACCGTTTGAGGTGGAGACTTGATCCTTGATTTTGACAAGACTGCCGTCTAGATTCAAACGGTACAGCGACGCCTGTTTTTGCTCGCCTTCCATGCTCGTCGTCCCCGCCCAAAGCCTTCCGTACGGGTCACATTTAGCATCATTAAATCTCAGGCTCTCATGCATGTCCTTCGGCTGTTTAATTTTTTCCAAGCTGTCATCCCGAAGATGATACAGGTAAAACCCGTCCTTCATGGTCATAATCAGTTCATCCTTTGAATATTTCGCAAGCGCCGTCACAAAGGATTTGAATTTGATTGATCGGTTGATTTTTTCTTCAGGGTCAAAGATATGGAGCTCGCTCCCCAGGATATCAACCCAATATAAGCGGCCGTTTTCTTCATCCCATAACGGGCCTTCTCCAATCACTGCCCGAGTGTCTGCTTCCAATACTGCATCCATGTGTTACACCTCTTTAGCTTCAGTCTATATATTGTTATTCCCGGCAAAGAGGTGTCCAAACCACTTGATGTTTATTGTTTTTTAAAAAGGATGGTAATGACCGTTCCAATGTTCATTCTGCTGTTCACATGGATCGTTCCGTTATGGAGATGGACAAGCTCCTTGGCAATCGCGAGCCCGAGACCCGTTCCGGCAGTTGAATCTTTTGTGTTCGTCCCTCTGTAGTAACGGTTAAACAAATGGGTAATCGTTTCTTCATCCATTCCTTTCCCATTGTCCTTCACCTTTAAAGATATATGATTTTTTGTTTGCTCCAGAATGACTTGAATCTCTGTTCCTTTGCCGTTGTGTTTCACGGCATTCCCAAGGAGGTTTTCTAATATGCGCCTGAACCACGCTTCATCAAGGGCAAATTCAATATGCTCTTCTTTGGATACAAACGAGATATCATAGCCTTCAGAAAACGGATTTTTCTTAAAATCCTCAATGACATTTTTAAAAAACGGGATAAGGCTAGTGAGATTTCTCTCAATAGGAAGAGCATCATTTTTCAGCCGATACGTTAAATTTAAGTCTTCAATCAGCTTGGACATGTATTCAGATTTTTCTCTGACAACCTGCCCCATTTCTTTCACTTCTTCCGGCGACCAGTCATACTGCTTCGACTCGAGCATCATGCTGTAGCCGTAAATGCTGCTGAGCGGTGTTTTTAAGTCATGTGACAAACCGGCAATCCATTCTTCCCTTGTCGCCTGGATTTTTTCTCTGTTTCTTTTATCCCTTCTCAGCGTTTCAGTCAGCTGATCCATTGATTCAAATATCTCACCGAAGAAGCGGTACGGCTGTTTGATTTTTCCCTTTTTATTTTTGCTGACAGGACGGCCTTCCCGGTTTCTGGGCTCCTCAAGCTTCCCTTTTGACAGATTGACCAGCCATCTAATCGTGTGAAAAATCGGCAGCCCGAATCGGAACATATACCAAACGGTCATCCAAATGATATACATGAACAAAACGGCCATCACGAGAAACATCGCTTTTAATACAACCTTCAGGAATGATTTGTTAAACTCCTGATCGGTTACATAGACTGGGTTTGGCACCGTAGCGACCATCCATCTGTCTTTATTGAGGATCTTAACGGAAATTTCCCGCTTATAGTTCCAAGGCTTAGAGCTGTATTTAAGCAGCTCCAGCTGGTTCATCGTTTTTCTTTCGCTTTTTGTGCTGTTGATGCTGTCGAGAATCTTTCCATTGCTGTCTAACAGGTAAATGGCGCCTTTTTTCCGTTTAATATAGTCGACGGTACTGGACTTATAGTGCGCTAGCGAGTCTATCTTTTGTTCGCGCTTTTCAACGGAAGTCAGGAGCTGTTCACTTTTTGATTTCCAGCCGGACAATAGAAGATACGACTTATCTTCAATATTGATGGCCCAATAATTCAGTTTATAGTTATGAAGCTTTTTGGTTTTATAAATAGACAAAAGCTCTTTCTTGGTATAGGTGCCCGGCACGTCTTTTGGCACGCCGTAGGAATAATCAGTGTTTCCTTCCGAATCAATGATTTGCATCCAGCCGTGCTGTTTATCAACAGATTTCTTCAGGAAATTATCCACTTCCCATGTCCCGTCTTCGTTTACATCGAGATATGCCTCAAGTGTGTCGGTCGTTGCCTTCGTCAGCCCTGAATTGGATTCCGCATCGCTAAAACGAGCGTCTAAATAGAAAAACGACGCAACAAGCATAACCGTAAGCAGCAGGATCACAATCAGCATCTGGCCGAAAAAGTGAAACAAAAACTTCCATCTTAACCTCATGACCGCTTGCCTTCAGGATTTGGGATAAAACGATAGCCGAGACCTCGAACGGTTACAATATACTCCGGATTGCTCGGATCGCGCTCAATCTTCTCCCTAAGCTTGCGAATATGTACCATGACGGTGTTGTTGTCACCGTAGGAAGGATAGCCCCATACTTTTTCATATATTTGATCTTTGGAAAGCACCACGTTAGGGTGTTCACAAAAATACTGCAAAAGCTGCAGAAGCTGGGCTGAACAGGCAACGGCTTCCCCGCCTACGATCAGCTCGGCATTTTGCGGAGAAAAAGTAAAGTAATCATATGTGTAGGTTTGATTTGAACTCGTTTCTTTCGATTGATATGTACGCTTGAGATGCGCTCTGATCCGCGCCGCTAATTCCAGCGGATTAAATGGTTTTGTGATATAGTCATCAGCTCCAACCGCAAAGCCCGATAATTTGTCCGCGTCGGATGATCTTGCCGTCAGGAAAAAAATCGGAGCGTCTGAATACTCTCTGATCAATGTGCAGGCTTCAAAACCGGACATTCCGCCCATCATGACATCCAGCACAATCAAGTCAACCTTATTGGCCTTCACAACGGGAATCGCTTCTTCTGCGCTTGCCGCATCCAGTATATTTCGATAACCTTCTTTTTCGAGAACGCGTTTGATCATGTCCACAATCGCTTTCTCATCGTCTACGATTAAAATTGACGCATTTTCCACTTTTATGTTCCTTTCTGTCACTGTTTTTTTCATCTTATCATTATATCGTTTATTTATGGTACATTTTTGAATACATTGGAGCTTGGCAAATCAAAACAGCAAAAAAGGAGCAAACAAGCGCTCCCTTTTGATGTTTTTTCATATGAAAATATTATGAGTTCTCATCTACCATGTACAAAATAAACTCCCAAAACCCCGGTACATCCTGACATAAAAGCATATCAGCCTTTTCAAACATTTTGATCTTCAGCTCTTGCTCTAAATCTTCTCTTTCTTGATAGGACGTATTGCTGAGTTTTTTTCTGATCATCGGTGAAAAGCATGCAATCAGGTCCTCAATGTCATAAGTCTCGTCTTTTTGTTTCTTTTTTTGTTCAAACTGGCCGTTCACAGCTTACTTTTCCCCCTTTTTTTGCGCCGCTAGCTGCTTTCTAATATTCTCCAGCCCCTTTTTATGAATGTTGGAGATGTTTTGTCGGGACTCCCCTAATGAATCTGCAATCTCCTGCATCGTGGCACCGTGAAGATACACTTTCGTCAGCACACTTTTTTGTTTGTCAGTCAGATTCTGAATCGCTTGGTAGAGCTGATAATCCTGAACATGCTGGCTCAAATCATCCTGTCTGTCTAAAAATTCTTCAAATGCATCGCTTCCTGTTTCGGAAGGAAGCCGATCTCCTGCCTCCGGATGATCAACCGTCAGCGGATACCGTTTTTGATTTTTGCGAACCCGCTTATCAAAATCAATAGAAAAGATGCGAATCATTGAATTCATATACTTGACGATGCGGATTTCTTTATAAAACTGCTTAAATAGCTCGTCCAATGATTTTGCATCTTTTTCGTTAGGGCTTTCCATTACGTTTTTGAACAAACGGTAATGCTGAGGATTGCTCAAAAAATGCTTCACGATGGGATGCTTCATTATCTCCTTACATTTTGACCGTAAAAGACTTTGATAGTCCATCAAACCGCCTCCCTACTAAATTAAATGAAGGAAAGCAAAAAAAAGTAAACTACTACTTTCCGACTAGTGTTTTGCAAAATACTTTGCAGCAGTTTACGTTTTATCGGATTTCCTTCACTTACATACATGACTGCAGAAAAAGAAGGGAGGTATTTTCCTATGGATCAGGTTTTTATAGAGGAAGTCGTAAAACAAATCGGCAATTTGGGGTTTCCCGCGCTGATTGCAATGTATCTGCTGACCCGATTCGAAAAGAAGTTTGATCAACTAATAGAACTAATGACAGAACTGAAAGATCATGCAAAAAAATAATTTTTCAATCGAAGTTGACTTTTCACTGGTTTTTTTCACTTAACAAAACAGAAGGGAAAACGAAAGGCCTTTCACCTTCTCTTTCTGCTATCACATTTAAATGTAAGGAGGAAATATTTCATGAAAAAACAAAATGACATTCCGCAGCCAATTAGAGGAGACAAAGGAGCAACGGTAAAAATCCCGCGCAATATTGAAAGAGATCGGCAAAACCCTGATATGCTCATTCCGCCTGAAACCGATCATGGCACCGTCAGCAATATGAAGTTTTCGTTCTCTGATACTCATAACCGATTAGAAAAGGGCGGATATGCCCGTGAAGTGACAGTACGTGAATTGCCGATTTCAGAAAACCTTGCATCCGTAAATATGCGGCTGAAGCCGGGCGCCATTCGCGAGCTTCACTGGCATAAAGAAGCTGAATGGGCTTATATGATTTACGGAAGTGCAAGAGTCACAATTGTAGATGAAAAAGGGAGCAGCTTTATTGACGATGTAGGTGAAGGAGACCTTTGGTACTTCCCGTCAGGCCTGCCGCACTCCATCCAAGCGCTGGATGAGGGAGCTGAGTTCCTGCTCGTGTTTGACGATGGATCATTCTCTGAAAACAGCACGTTCCAGCTGACAGATTGGCTTGCCCACACTCCAAAAGAAGTTATTGCTGCGAACTTCGGCGTGACAAAAGAAGAGATTGCCAATTTACCTGGCAAAGAAAAATATATATTTGAAAACCAACTTCCTGGCAGTTTAAAAGATGATATTGTGGAAGGGCCGAATGGCGAAGTGCCTTATCCATTTACTTACCGCCTTCTTGAACAAGAGCCGATCGAATCTGAGGGAGGAAAAGTATACATTGCAGATTCGACAAACTTCAAAGTGTCTAAAACCATCGCATCAGCGCTCGTAACAGTAGAACCCGGCGCCATGAGAGAACTGCACTGGCATCCGAATACCCACGAATGGCAATACTACATCTCCGGTAAAGCTAGAATGACCGTTTTTGCATCTGACGGCCATGCCAGAACGTTTAATTACCAAGCCGGTGATGTCGGGTATGTACCATTTGCAATGGGTCATTACGTTGAAAACATCGGGGATGAACCGCTTGTCTTTTTAGAAATCTTCAAAGACGACCATTATGCTGATGTATCTTTAAACCAATGGCTTGCCATGCTTCCTGAAACATTTGTTCAAGCGCACCTTGACTTGGGCAAAGACTTTACTGATGTGCTTTCAAAAGAAAAGCACCCAGTAGTGAAAAAGAAATGCAGTAAATAAGAGACTTGCGGCTTGCAGAGAGCACTCGTTCTCTGCAAGCCTTCATAAGGAGCTGAACCAGTGAAACATCAAAACCCTTCAAAACGCTTATTGCGGCTCTCCATAAAGTACTTGCTGGCCGCAGCAGCAGTGGTGTTGACCTATTTTGCTGTCATCTATATATTGTTTTCTTTAGCGGGAACGAGCTACCGCTCAGCAGCTCATGTCCTGCTTTTTGCCGTGGTATTCCTTGTTCTAGGATTATGCTTTGAACCATTTGAAAGGCTGATGATACATAGCTTTACATTTTTCAAGACAGGAAAACGTCTATTCATTCTCCTTGCCGGCATCGTACAGCTGCTGTTTTTGTGGATGACTGCTCATACAACAGACCAATTGATCAGCGACATCTGGCTGTCCACCACAGAAGAAATGATTGTCGCAGCCGTTTTTTTGATTTTAGACAAATGCAACTCGGCCCTTCCCAGCTAAAAAAAAAAAAACGCATTCCAATTGGATGCGTTCTTTTTATTCATAGCGAAGCGCGTCTACAGGCTGAAGCTTCGAAGCCTTGATAGACGGAAGCAAGCCGAAGATAATGCCGACTGCCATTGAAAAGATGAGTGCTCCGACAACAGCTGGAATGGAGACGATAAAAGGCATCGGAAAAATGACCGTCAGCAGCTTGGCGATGCCGAAGCCCGCCAGCACACCGAGTATTCCGCCAATGCTTGTCAGCACAACAGCCTCGGTTAAAAATTGAAATAAAATCACACGCCGCTTAGCACCGAGCGCTTTCTTAATTCCGATTTCCCTCGTGCGCTCCGTTACGGAAACGAGCATAATATTCATGACGCCGATACCGCCCACCAAAAGTGAAATACTGGCGATTCCGCCAAGCAGCAATGCAAATGACTGATTAAAGGACTCCACTTCCTGCGCGATCTCCTGAAGATCCATTACACTGTACTCTGCTTTTTCCAGCTCAGCTTCTGACAGTCCCTGATTTAAAAGATCTGCAGCCATTACACCCGCTTCTTGGATATGCTCAGAAGAATCAGCCTGCACGGCAATCTGCGTTGGCGCGTCAAACCCTTCAATAAGCGGCCACACTTTTTTCGGCACGTACAAAACCGGGTTCGCGTAGTCGCCTTCAAACATGCTTTCCTGTTGATTTTTTTCTTTAAAAACACCGACGACCTTAAACGGCACACCATTCATCTCAATGCTTTTATGCAGAGCTTCTCCGTCCGGAAACAGTTCATCTCTGACAGCTTCATTGATCATCACCACTTGGTGTGTGCTGTTTAAATCATTTTCCGTCAGCTTTCTTCCTTCGGTTATTCGGATTGGAAACATGTCGAAGTAATCATCGTCCACTCCATACACTTGGGGATACGAAACGTTTGTTAAATGAAAAACGCTCGCGCCTTCTGACAAGTAATATAAGGATAATCCTTTGACCATCGGGTCTGATTTGATCGCCTTTACTGTTTCTTCCGCTACAGGCGGCGCGGACGCATACGACACCTGAGGGCCGCCGCTCTCCTCTTCTCCGTCAGACGGCTGGTAGACAACATTGATGGCGTTGTTTCCCATGCCGATCATACTTTGCTTTAATTGCTCACTTTGGCCCTTCAGCATTGAAACAATCGCGATGATTGCCGCTATGCCGATAATCACGCCGAGCATTGTCAGAATGGATCTTAATTTATGAGAGAAAATGGACTGAAAGGAGATTCGAATATGTTCAAGCATGGCTGATATCCCCTCTCTCATCTAATACCAGCTCTCCGTCTCTGATAAAAACGGTTCTGTCAGCTTTTTTGGCGACGTCCGGGTCGTGGGTTATCATAATAATGGTCTTGCCTTCCCGATGCAGTTCAGAAAACAGTGACAAAATTTGTTCACTTGATTTGGTATCAAGGGCCCCGGTCGGTTCATCAGCTAAAATAAACCGCGGCTGATTGACAAGGGCCCTCGCTATCGCCACCCGCTGCTTTTGGCCGCCGGACAGCTTAGGCGGTTTGTAGGAGACCCTGTCTTTTAATCCGACCTTTTCCAGCGCTTCATATGCCCGTTGCCTTCTCTCTTTTTTCTTCACTTTATTGTAGATCATCGGCAGTTCGACATTTTGCAGCGCGGTGAGACGCGGCAGCAAATGGAAAGTTTGAAACACAAACCCGATTGATTCATTGCGAATTTCGGCTAAAGCCCCGTCTTTCCCTTTCAATATATCGATCTGGTCAAGCGTATAGGTTCCTGAGGTTGGCCTGTCCAAACAGCCGATAATATTCATTAACGTTGACTTTCCAGAACCCGAAGGCCCCATAATAGCTAAAAACTCCCCCGCCTGAACAGTCAGATTGATATGTTTCAAGATTGGAACTTCTTCTTTTCCCAGCTTGTACGACTTCGAAATATTATTCAGTGTCAGCATTGACTGTAACCTGCTTTCCTTCCTTGACCGCGGGATCAGGATAGATCACATAATCTTCCGGCGTCAGGCCGCTCTTAATTTTCACCATGTCATTTTCATCAGTCTCTCCGATTTCAACAGGCTGCTTAACCGCTTTGTGATTCTCATCAGCTTTCCACACATACGGTTCGCCGTCATCCTGAATGACCATGTCGGACGGCAGCTTGATCGTATCCGCATCAGCATTATCACTCATCACTTCGATGTTGACATGATAGCCGACTTCAAGACCTTTATGGCTGTCTAATAAAATGGTGAAAGGATAGTTAGAGGACTGGGGGTTCATTTCTTCATCAGCAAAGCTTTCTGATTCTTCACCCTCGCCTGCTCCCGCTGGAAGCTTGCCGATCGAGGTGACCTTTCCTTTCCACTCGCCCTCACCGCCTGTTTTCAGCGTGACCCTGACTTTGCTGCCTTTTTTGATCGTGTCCATTAACAGCTCATTGATTTGGCTTTTGACCAGATATTTGCCTGTCGAAACAATCTGGATATACGGGCCTGTTGCCTGGTCACCTGTTGCACCGTCAGCGATATCCTGATTGACGCTTTGAACGATTCCGTCATGCTTGCTTGTAATGACATTGGAACCTTTGTTTTTCGTCAGGCCAGCCAGTTCTTTTTGATGCTGCTTCAGTTCAAGCTGGCTTGTTTTCAAATCGAAATTGTCCTGATTAAGTTCATCTTGAAGCTGGGTTTTCTCTTCTTTTCCTGCCGTTTTCAGCTTCTTTTCCGTTTCCGTTATTGATTTTTGCAAACGGTTGATTTGCAGATTTGTCATTTCAATTTGCAAATTGGCTTGCTCCACTTCATCAGAATGATCCTCGCCCTCATACTCAAAAAGCTTATCGCCCTTTTTAACCTGATCGCCTTCTTTGACGTATGTTTTTTTAATGCTGCCTTTTTCTGAATCTATGTATACTTTCTGCTGTTTCTCAGGTTCAACCTTTCCAGAAAACGTTTGGCCTGATTCTGAATCTCCTCCCATGTATACCGCGACCGATTCAGCATAGGGCTCCGATGATACGGCAACTTGGTTCATGTGAGTAAAAAAGTAAAAACCGCCAGCGCCGATCCCAGCCAATACAAGCACACCGGCACATATCGCACCGCCAATAAGCCATTTTTTCTTCTTGGACACAACGATCTCCTCTTTCTGTAAACTATGTAATATTTTCGAAACATTCTAACCAATATTATCTATTAATTCAAAAAGACTTGCAATCCTTTTATTGAAATGACGGCATCAAATAGAAAAATTGTATTTTCAAAGCCGAATAAAAAAAATCCCGGCTTCAAACCGGGATTTTTTCATACAGTAACTAGCTCTTTTTCATTTTTAATCAAGTCATAGGTCAAGCATACAGGTTTATTTGTACGGGGATCAGTCACGATTTCGGCATCAATCTGAAATACCTGCTTCAAAATGTCCGGTGTCATGACCTCCAGTGCAGTTCCTTCCTTGATGACCGTGCCTTTTTTGAGCGCGATCATATAATGAGAAAAACGAGCTGCATGGTTAAGATCATGAATGACCATTAAAATCGTCCGCCCTTGCTCTTTGTTGAGTCTGTCAAGCAGCTGCAGAATTTCAAGCTGATGTGCAAGATCAAGATACGTTGTAGGTTCATCCAGCAGAAGCAGTTCCGTACCTTGCGCAAGCGCCATGGCAATCCACACGCGTTGACGCTGTCCGCCTGACAATGCCTCAATCGGCCGTTCAGCATATTCAGCCATGCCTGTTTCTTCAAGCGCCCATTTTATAATCCGGCGGTCTTCGTCATTTAATCTGCCGAATCCTGATTGATGCGGAAACCTGCCGTACGACACCAATTCGTGCACTGTTAGGCCGCTCGGCGCTTCAGGTGTCTGTGGAAGAATCGCCATATCTTTCGCAATGTCCTTTGTAGACATTTTATGAATCGCTTTGCCGTTTAAATAGACGGCACCTGCATGTGAACGCATAATTCTGGACATTGTTTTTAAAATCGTTGATTTCCCGCAGCCGTTCGGGCCAATTAAGGTGGTAATTTTCCCTTTAGGAATCGATATATTTAAATCCTCTACAATCACCCTGTCGCCATAACCGATTCCAAGCTGTTCCGTTGATAATGAATTCATATTCGGCCCCCTCCTCTAATTCGCTTTCATCAATAAATAAATAAAGTAAGGCGCACCTAGCACGGAAATGACAAGTCCGACCGGAATTTCTGATGGTGCCAATACATTTCTCGCCAGCGTATCAGCAAGCAAAAACAGGAATGAGCCGATGAAGGCGGAGACCGGTATCAGCGTCTGGTGACGTGGACCGGTCAGCCTTCTAGCCACATGCGGCGCGATCAATCCGAGAAACGCAATGCCCCCCGCAACTGCCACGCATGAAGCGGCAAGAGTGACCGCTGCCAGAAGAAGAATCCGTCTTTCCTTTTCAACAGCGGTGCCCAGTCCGGTCGCCAATTGGTCTCCGAGCTGCATAATGTTCAAATAGCGTGCCTTATATAAAGTAAACAGAAGCAAGATCACAATCCAAGGGAGAATCGCCCAGATCATATTCCAGTTCGCCCCCCATATTGAGCCGGATATCCAAACCGCGGCTTGCATAAAATCATGAGGGTCCATCTTGAGCTGAAAAATCAGCAACAGGGCGTTGAATCCGGCATTCACCCCTATGCCGACTAAAATCAGCCGAATCGGTGTCACGCCTTTTTTCCATGCCAGAATATAAATGAGAAACGCAGCGAGGATTGCTCCTGCCAAAGCACTGAACGGCAGCATAAATGTTCCGAAAAAGCTGAGATCTGAAGCTGACCCTTGAAAAAAGTATATAAAAAGCACTACAGCAAGTGAACCGCCGGCGTTAATTCCGAGAATACCAGGCTCGGCAAGTTCATTTTGAGACACGCTTTGCAAAATGGCTCCAGCTACGGAGATCCCTGCTCCAACAAGCAAAGAAAGGATGATCCTGGGCAGCCTGAACTCAAATAAGACAAGTTCATCACGCGCCGTTCCTTGGCCGAAAAAGACCTGAAGCGTTTTAAGCGGTGCAATTTTGATAACGCCCAAATTGAGACTGATAAAAAAGACCACCACGATAAGCAAAAAGGTCACAGCCATTACAACGAGCGGTTTGTTTGTTTTTGTTTTCATTACAGCCCTTTCCTTTCACGACGTGCCAAATAAAAGAAAAAGGGAACGCCGATAAGAGAAGTCAGCGCGCCGACAGGCGTTTCAAAGGGCGCATTTACGAGTCTGGCCGCTATGTCAGCAAAAACAAGCAAAACAGCACCGAGCACCGCCGAGCAAGGAATGATCCACCGATAATCCACACCGACCAAAAAACGGGTAATATGCGGAATGATCAGCCCGATAAATGCAATGGTGCCGGCAATGGAAACCGCAGCTCCGGTCAGAATTACTACAATAAGCATGCCAACCAGTTTCACCGCTGATGTATATTGTCCAAGCCCTTTTGCCAGATCGTCACCGAGACTTAACACTGTAACAGACCGGGCGATGAAAAACGCGAGCGTTAAACCGACAGTCCCTGCAATAAGCAAAAGCTGGACCCCCGGCCATTTCACACCCGCTACCCCGCCTGCGTACCAAAAGCTGATATCCTGAGCGACATCAAAGCGGATTGCAATGGCAGTTGAAATGCCGGTAAAGAAATAAGTAACTGCCGTACCCGCCAGAGCAAGCTTTACAGGCGTAAGTCCGCCCCTTGAAAACATGCCGATGCCCATTACCGTCGATGCCCCCAGCCCCGCTCCCGCAAAGGACCATAGCACAAGCCCCATTGCAGAAAGCCCGGGAAAAAAGGCAAACGCAATCGAAACCGCAAACGCAGAGCCTGATGTCACACCCATAATCGAAGGCTCTGCCAATGGGTTTCTCGTCATCCCCTGCATGATTGCTCCCGACACTGCCAACAATGCGCCTACAAGCGCGGCAGCCGCCGTTCTCGGCAGCCGAAGATCATGTATAATTTGATGAGATGTCTTTGTCGGCTGATAATGAAAAATGGCGTCCCATACAGTGCGCAAATGAATATCCGCTGCACCGAGGGATATGGATAAAAATGCGCCAAGGCAAAGCAGGCATAGACCTGCAATAAGGACGATGACCGCGCCATATGTCCTTGACGTCCATTGGATTTCTTCTGATGCAGTCTGTATATTTTTATGTTGACTCAACTGCCGTACTTCCTTTCTGTTACTGATAATGATTATCAATTGCTGTTTCAGTATATCACTTTTTTCAGCTGATTTAATAGAGTGTTTTGAACAAAAATGAAAATGCATTTGCAAAAATATCGTGTCAACCGGCACTTGCAGTGGTATAATCACAGATGATAATGATTCTCTTTTTCATCTATCTTTTAGAAAGAAGGTATGAGATATGACCCATATATACAAGAAACTCGGAGCCGCGTTTTTTGCCCTGTTATTGATTGCAGCGCTGGCAGCCTGCGGGAATAACTCAGAAAGCAAAGGTTCTGCCTCTGATTCAAAAGGCGCAGAAACCTTTACATACAAGGCTGAAAACGGAAATGTAAAAATCCCGAAGCATCCTAAACGGGTGGTTGTCATGGCAGACGGCTATTACGGCTACTTCAAAACACTCGGCATCAACGTTGTCGGTGCGCCTGAGAATGTATTTAAAAACCCTTACTACAAAGGAAAAACCGATGGCGTTGAAAACATCGGAGACGGCACTTCGGTTGAAAAGGTCATTGATTTGAACCCTGATCTGATTATCGTCTGGACAACACAGGGCGCTGATATTAAAAAGCTTGAAAAAATTGCGCCGACTGTCGCAGTAAAATACGATAAGCTCGACAACATCGAACAACTGAAAGAATTTGCAAAAATGACGGGAACTGAAGATAAAGCTGAAAAATGGCTGGCCAAGTGGGATAAAAAAGTTGCGGCCGCTAAAACAAAAATCAAAAAAGCGGTCGGTGACAAAACCATTTCCATTATGCAAACGAACGGAAAAGACATTTACGTATTCGGTAAAGACTTTGGAAGAGGCGGAAGCATCATTTACAAAGACCTCGGCCTGCAGGCGACCAAGCTGACAAAAGAAAAAGCCATTGACCAGGGGCCTGGATATACAAGTATTTCATTAGAGAAGCTCCCTGACTTCGCCGGAGATTATATTTTCGCAGGCCCATGGCAATCTGGCGGTGACGATGGCGGGGTATTTGACAGCTCCATTTGGAAAAACCTTAGCGCCGTTAAAAATGGGCATATCTACAAGATGGATCCGATCGGTTTCTATTTCTCTGACCCGATTTCATTAGAAGGACAACTGAAGTTTATTACCGAAAGCTTGACTAAATAAACAAAAGAGCCGCCTGCCCGCGGCTGTCTCATTTATAAGGATCGTTCAATTTGATCGGATATTTTCTTGCCAAATCACAGGAAGTTGCATATTGGATTGCCCCTTAATTTTTTGAATCCAGCTTTCCTGTCAACTATGTTAACGATCAGTAGAAATTCGTTTTTTATAAAAAAAGACACCTGAGCAAATCAGGTGTCTTTTCATTATGCATGTTTTTCTTTCTGGAACTTTTTACTCACAAATGGATAAACGATTAAGCCGACAAAGAATAAACCGATGCCGAGGATAAATGTCGTTAAATCTGCTGTGCCTGTTACGATAACAAACACGGAGTATGCACACGCCAGTATCGCGATCAATCCGTCTCTTACACGGGAGCCTTTCAGCTGGTCATACGTTTCACCTTTGATGACTACCTTCAAGCTGTAGATTGCAGATACTAGATACGGAATTAAATATGCGAGTGTAGCCGCTGTCGTTAAAAATGTAAATGCGTCACTTATTGTCCGGGAAATAACCGAGAAAATGAAGACCTGTGACATGACGTTTGTAATAATGAGTGCAATGACCGGACTTCCCTTTTTATTCGTTTTTGCAAAAAATGCCGGGAAATCTCCCGCTTTAGCTGCTTGGTATGGCACCTCAGAGCCAAGCAAAATCCAGCCGAGCATCGTTCCGAATAAACAAAGGATAGCCAAAAGCGCCATAATCACGCTTCCCGCGTTTCCAACAATCGCATAGAGTACATCAACAAATGGTTTTTCAGAGCCGACAAGCTTATCATGCGGCAGAACACCCATCGTAATTAAAGTCACAATAATATATATGCTCAAGGCAATCAGCAAGCCGGTAATTGTCGCACGTTTCACATCACGCTGAGAGCGCGCACGGCCGGACAGGATCACCGCGGATTCAATTCCGACAAACGCCCACAGTGTAGAAATCGCGGCGTTATGAACCTGGCCGCCAATTCCAATGCTTGTGCCGTTTTCTCCTTGAACCGGGAAATAAAAATGACCGAATAATGTCGTTTGAAACACAAATAAACCAGCAACGATAAAGAAGACAAAACCTAATACTTTAGAAAGCGTTGTGACAAAGTTTAATTTACTTGCGCCGTTAATGCTGGCAACAAGAATCGCGTGCGTTCCCCATAACAAGATCGTACATACGGCAAACGTCAGTAATTGGCCGAGTGTCACCTCTTGCCCGCCGATCGAAAACATCTCACGTTTATCAACCAAGATCGGGAAGAACGAAGTCAAGTAACCGGCGAGACTTGTGATGATCGCCACGTTACTGATCCAGCTCGCCACCCAGTAGCCCCACACCATTGTGAAACCGGCAGCGTTGCCTTTTTTCGGGTCAGAAAACAGCGCTCTTGCATAACTTTGCGGTCCCGCTGTCAGTTCAGGCTTGCGAATGGACAAGTGTCCGAACACAAGTGCAATCATCAGCACGCCGGCACCTGTCAAAAGCCAGGCGGACGTAGCTCCAAACGGACTCGCAATTGAAGCAAGCGAGCTCGGCAAGGAGAAAATTCCTGATCCAACCATATTTCCAACGACAAACGCCGTTAATAACCAAAAACCCCATTTTTTTGTCTGTTCCATTCCAGTACCTCCATGATTCTTTGTACGGACCAGACCCCGAGATCATATAAACGCAAAAAAAGCCTGAACAAAAGTCCATGCTTAAAGAAACACACACCCTTGATCTCCGGATAGCCCTCCGCGAAAAAGCACGCGGCAGTCCTGCACTTATTCAGATACAGTCCCAGCATAGAGAAGGATCGGCTTTCTCCACACTTCGGCGCTGATGCCTTTTACACATGTTTAACAGCTCCTGTCAGCCTGGCATGTGTGACTTATCATCCGCGCAACCTCTACCTCACTGAGAAAGAGTGAGGATTTAATTATTCAGTTACTCCCAGAAGGTTATCAAAGAAAGGATGATCTGTCAAAGGGAACAGATGGAAAATACGGATAGAGCCAAGCTCTATCCGCATGTGGTTATCGATTATTTTTCTTTTTTTGCACAGCTTCTTGAAGCGGATCATCTTTTAGAGCTGAACCAGCATCTTCAAGAGCTCCTTGGATTACGTTTTTTTCTTTTTCGGAACGTTTTCCTTTATCTTTATTAAAGAAACCCATTCGTATCACCTCTTTTAAAAAATAGGTACATGTTTAAGATACCTCTTTCCTGAAAAATTATGCGGGATATTTTTTATCGTCCAAAGTCCTGTTGATCAAACATACATTCTCTTGATATATTTGTAATTCAGAGATTTTTTGCAAAAGATAAAAGGAGAAGCGGCAAATGACAGGAAAAACACACATCATGGGAGGCATCGCTTCTTGTACGGCAGCGGCTTATTATTATGGATTTGATCCAGTGCTTATGGCTGCATCAGGCGCGGTTGGAGCATTAATACCCGATATCTGCCACACACAAAGCAAAATCGGGAGAAAATTTCCTATTTTATCGAAAGTGGTCAGCTCCGTTTTTGGCCATCGTACATTTACACACAGCTTGCTGTTTATGCTCATCATGTTTTTTATCACTTCTACATACATTCCAGATAAAAACATATCAGCCGGCCTGATGATCGGAATGGCGAGCCACTTGATTCTTGACGCTTGGACGGTGAACGGAATCAAATTATTATTCCCTTCAACGATCCGCGTTCGGCTTCCATTATATATGAAGACAGGCAGTTTTTCTGAGCAGCTCGTGCTAGCCGGCCTGACCCTTGCTTCATGTTACTACTTTTATATGCTGTTTCATGGGCGCATGTTTTAAACACATGAGTGCTGAGACTTGTCTGAACCGGCTGTTTTTAGTAGGTTTTACTTAAGAAGCATTTCATGCAGATGATCAAGAAAACGTGAGGAGTCATATTGATGAAAGGAACCTTTTTTCACAATCAGCGGTTTTTATGTTTTTCGATCTTATTTATGTGGATCAAAACGTATGTGATATATAAACTCGGCTTTGATTTGCAAATCGATACTCTGTTGGAGGAGCTAATGCTGCTGGTCAACCCGCTCAGCTTTATTCTTCCTTTATTCGGGATCGGCCTGCTTCTGAAAGGAAACAAGCAGCGGGCTTTTTTGCTGATTGCCAATTTGGTTCTGACTGTTATCTTGATCTCTAATACGATTTTTTACGGCTTTTATATCGATTTTATTACCATTCCGGTTTTATTTCAGGCGAGCAACATGAGCGATATGGGAAGCAGTGTAAAAGAATTGTTCCATCCTCTGTTTATCGCCCTGTTTGTGGATTTGGTTTGTCTGCTGCTGTTCGCCAGAAAAACCAAACACCCACAGACAAAAGCCGCTCCCCGCACGATCAAACGGTACTATGCAGCTTCCTGCGGCATGCTTTTATGCACACTGGCACTTGCAGAAGTACAGCAGCCGAAGCTTTTGGCACATTCTTTTGACCGGGAAATGCTAGTCAAAAGCATCGGTCTGTTTCAGTTCCATATTTACGATACAATTTCTCAGACTGTTAATATCAGCGCGAAAGCTTTTGCCGATGAAGACAGTATAACTGCCATTAAAAACTACACAGAGGCTGATTACAGCAAGCCTGATCAAAGCAAATTCGGTCTTGCAAAGGGGCGCAATGTCATCTTTGTAACACTTGAATCGACCCAAAGCTTTGTTCTGAATGAAAAAGTAAATGGAAAAGAAATTACCCCATTTATGAATGATCTCATTAAAAAAAGCTATTCCTTTGATCATTTCTATCAGCAAACAGAACAAGGCAAAACATCAGATTCAGAATTTATCGTCGCTAACTCACTGTATCCTTCCCTTAGCGGCGCCGTCTTTTTCACGAAAAGCGACCATCAATTTCATACGATGTATAAATCGCTGAAGCAGCACGATTATTATTCAGCCGTCTTTCATGCTAACCATAAAACATTTTGGAACAGAGATGTCATGTACGATACATTTGGCATTGACCGCTTTTTTGATGTTGATGATTTTCATGTCACTCCCGGGACATCGACAAGCTGGGGCTTAAAAGACAAAGAATTTTTAGAGCAGTCCGCCGAAAAGCTGAAAAGCCTGCCGCAGCCGTTCTACAGCAGTTTTATCACGTTAACGAATCATTTTCCGTTTGAGATTGATGAAAAGGATCAGCTGATAGATGAATTCGACTCAAGCAGTGATCTGTTAAACCGCTATGTGACCACGGTTCGCTATGAGGATGAGGCATTGAAGCATTTTATCAAAAAACTGAAGGACGAAGGCTTATACGAAAATTCGATGATCGTATTTATGGGAGATCATTACGGCATTTCTGAAGCCCATAACGAGGCAATGGCTGAGTTTTTAGGGAAAGACGAAATCACACCATATGACAACGTTCAGCTCCAGCGGGTGCCGTTTATCATACATATCCCGGGAATCACCGATCAAAAGCCGGAAACCATCCCTGATGCCGGGGGACAGGTCGACGTCAGGCCGACGCTGATGCATTTGCTCGGCGTTGAGACAAAAGGCGATATCCAATTCGGCAATGATTTACTGTCCAGCGACCGCACCCCATTCGCCGTTCTGCGAAACGGCAGCTTTATTACGAACGATTATATATACACAAAGAACACGTGCTATAGCCAAAAAACAGGTAAAGTGCTGGAAGATCAGGATGCGTGCCTCCATTACAAGGAGAAAGCAAACGAAGAACTTTCTCTCTCTGATAAAATTTTAAATGGTGACCTGCTCAGGTTTTCCGAATAAAAAAATCCCTCTATCAAGAGGGATTTTTTACGTTTCCAACATCACCTTGCCAGTCAGCTTCGTTTCATAGCCGTTTAAATGAGACAAATTCGCCTTGTATTCCTCAGAATTCAAAATCTCCTTCACGGCTTTCAGCAGCTGCTCATGTTTTTTCAAAACAACGATATCATATTGTTCGTCGATGAGCGGGATAAAATCAACACTGCCCATATGTGCCGCGTGCTGCGCCCCGATTCCCGCGTCAGCCTGTCCGCTTGAAACTTGTGAAGCGGCAGCGTAATGATCAGTCACGATATCGCTATATCCCACTACATCAGCTGGATTCACACCAAGCAAGCCAAGCTGTTCATCAAGGAGCACCCTTGCGCCAGAACCCTTTTCCCTGTTGATGATCCGGATATCGGCTCTTTTCAAGTCTTTCCAGCCTTGAATGTTTTTCGGATTCCCTTTTTTCACATACAGTCCTGCTTTGCGGAGAACGACATTGATGAGACAAAACGGTTCACCTGTCAAAATCCGTTTTACATAAGGAGCGTTATACTGGTCCGTTTCAGCATCGTACAAATGGAGGCTGACAATGTCACACTTGCCTTGATACATATCAATCAGGCTGTTTAAGCTTCCTTTGTATTTACGGAGCGGCGTCTCCTGAATGGCATTCTCCAAATGCTTGCTGAGAAGATCCATCGAAATGTCCTGTCCGCTGATCATGACATTCCGTCTGCCGTCCGGCTCAGCCTCCTGCACCTGTTTCGGCGCTTCTGTTGCAGCGATGGGCTGAGACATTCTCATATTCGTTTTATATTGCTTTAAATCTTCTTCATCCACACGCATCTGCCTTCCGACACGATAAGCAGGCAGCACGCCTTTTTTAATCAAATCATAAACGGTCAGCTTTGATACCTTCAGCAGACCTGCAACTTCTTCTATCGTATAGGAAGAGGTTTCATTCATCATCATCACTCTCCTATTTTATTATACCTTTTCGCCGAATGTAAAAAAACCCACATAAACCAAACATAATCAGTTATAATTAGTTATATCTAATGATAAGGGGTGCAATCATGTTTAAGAAGTATTCTATTTTCATCGCAGCCTTAACTGCTTTTCTCCTTGCAGCAGGCTGTTCTTCAAACCAGTCTTCAACGGACAGCGAGAAAAAAGTAACGTTAACCATCTCAGCTGCCGCCAGCGCGCAGGATGCACTTGAGGAAATCCAAAAAAATTATGAAAAAGAGCATCAAAATATTACCATCCAAGATAACTATGGCTCATCCGGCGCCTTGCAAAAACAGATTTCTCAAGGAGCAGGAGCAGATCTGTTCTTCTCAGCTGCTGAGGATAAATTTAAAAAGCTGGTGGATGATGGAGATATCGCAAAAAAAGACAGCACTGATTTAGTCGGTAATGAAATTGTGCTGGTCGTACCGAAAAACGGAGATTCACCTGTGACAAGCTTCAGCAATCTGGCTGAATCAGAAAAAATCGCCCTTGGCACTCCGGAATCCGTACCGGCAGGAGCTTATGGGAAAGAATCACTGACAAAGCTGTCTTTATGGGAAAAAGTGAAGGATAAAATTGTGTATGGAAAAGACGTTCGCCAAGTTCTTTCTTATGTTGAAACCGGCAATGTAGACGCAGGTATTGTTTATAAAACAGATGCCCTGGTCTCGAAAAAGGTCAACATTATTGACGAGGCAGAAGCAGATACACACAGCCCAATTGTCTATCCGTTAGGAATCGTAAAAGATACAAAACACCGTAAGGAAGCGAAGGAATTTTACGAATACCTGCAATCTGATGAAGCAATGAAAGTATTTGAGAAATATGGCTTTACTGCCTAGTAGCATAAGCGCTTCAGAATTTTTCACACCCGTTGCGCTTTCCTTTCAGGTGGCGGCAGTTGCCGGAATTGTTGTCATTATTCTCGGAACACTTGCTGGAGCATGGATGTCACGGGCATCATTTTTCGGAAAAACGGCACTCGAAACATGTTTTATGCTTCCGCTCGTTCTTCCGCCTACTGTTGTCGGTTTTATTTTGATCGTCATTTTCGGAAAGCACAGCTTCATCGGACAAGCCATCGAGTGGATTTTCCAGCAGCCTGTCATTTTCACCTGGTGGGCCGCTGTGATCGCCTCGGCTGTTGTAGCCTTTCCGCTTATGTATCAATCAGCCAAAACCGGATTTGCTGACATTGATCCCGATATACAAGGTGCGGCAATGGTAGACGGCGCTAGCAGATGGAAAGTGTTTATCCATATCTCCGTCCCGCTTGCCTATCCTTCGTTACTGACCGGAAGCATCCTCAGCCTTGCGCGGGCGCTCGGAGAATTTGGCGCAACACTCATGTTTGCAGGAAACATCCCCGGTGTTACGCAAACACTGCCGACGGCGATATATGTCGCATTGGATTCCGGCAACAATACCCTTGCTTGGGCGTGGGTCGTCTGTATTGTTGTCATTTCCTTTTTGATGCTGTTTTTCATTCAACAGAAAAAAACGCACTAAAAAAACTCCCCATAACGGGGAGTTTTTTGATTAAAACAGAAGCTCATCAGGATTTGGGCCGACACGCTCATCTTTATTTAATGCGTCAATTTTGTCCATGTCTTCTTGAGACAATTCGAAATCAAAAATATCAGCGTTTTCGATGATACGGTGTTCTTTAATGGATTTTGGAATGGTTACAACTTCATGCTGCAGATCCCAGCGCAAAATCACTTGAGCCACAGATTTATTGTGTTTTTCAGCAATCTGTGTCAGCACTTCGTTATCCAAAAGCTGTCCCTGCATGAGCGGAGACCACGCTTCCAGCTGAATGCCTTGCGCTTTGCAGTAATCTCTTAATTCTTTTTGCGTCAAACGAGGGTGAAATTCAACTTGGTTCACCATCGGTTTGATTTCAGCATCTTTCAACAGCTCTTCTAAATGATGAACTTGGAAGTTGCTGACGCCGATCGCGCGAATTTTGCCATCTTTGTACAGCTTTTCAAGCGCGCGCCATGTATCTTTATATTTATCTTTGCCAGGCCAATGGATCAAATATAAATCTAAGTAATCAAGCTGTAATCTTTCCAGGCTTTTTTCAAAGGCAGCAAGCGTTGTTTCGTAGCCTTGATCTTCATTCCACACTTTTGATGTGATGAAGAGCTCTTCTCTTGCCACACCGGATTCTTTAATTCCGATGCCAACGCCTTCTTCATTTTTGTAGATCGCTGCTGTATCAATACTGCGATAGCCATTTTTAATTGCCGCTTTCACTGATTCAGTCGCTTCATTACCATTTTCTACTTTAAAAACACCCAGACCGAACCAAGGCATTTCAACTCCGTTATGTAACTTTACAGTATCTTTTAAACTTGTTGGCACTTGAACATCCACCCTTTCACTGAAATATAAGCGTCTATATTATCTC
Organism: Bacillus sp. JZ39; assembly: GCF_053903145.1. Taxonomy (NCBI): domain Bacteria; kingdom Bacillati; phylum Bacillota; class Bacilli; order Caryophanales; family Bacillaceae; genus Bacillus; species Bacillus sp. JZ39. The sequence goes on from NZ_CP096389.1 coordinate 3,212,702, forward strand.
ACATTCCTCTCAGCCGATACCAATAATACGCTTAAGACCCTCTTTTTGCTTCTTTTTTCACAGCACAGGCAAATTCAAACACTATTTTTTTCCTATTTTAACAATATTGAGATTACAAATACATTGAGCAGGGTATGCGTGTAGTGTAACCAAATGAAAACAAAGGAGGAAACAACTTGAAACGTATTCGTATCCCAATGACACTTGCTCTTGGTGCCGCTTTGACAATTGCCCCTTTGTCCTTTGCTTCCGCTGAAGAAAATCCTGCTCCGAAGATGTCGCAGACAACTACTGCTGGAACAACTGCCGCTGATGTAGGTTTAAACGTCAACCTGGATGTACTTGGAATTGCCAACCAAATCGCTGATGCCATCAAATCCGCACAGAATAGGGATGGCTTTGTGAAAAACCTCATGGAGTCTTCCTTCTACGCGTCCGGCCAAAAATATAACGTCATGGTCTTTAATTTAAGCCAGGAATATGAAGATCATTTGAACGGTGTGCAATTTTACGGCTCAGCCGTTTACGACGGCATTACGTATGGCATTTGGGTATTTGAAGACGGAACCTTTACAAACAAAGGCGATGGCGGCTGGATCAACTGGGCCTTCAGAGGCTGGTTCGACCGGGATGGCAGCACTGTCGCATTTCATCGCCCTTAATATAAAAAAAGCTGGCGCTCTAACGCCAGCTTTTTTGCTGCATTTATTCGCCGCCTTCAAGCATGGCGGCTTCGACATCATTAATGTATTGGCGAAGCTCATGGGAGATGTCCCGGGAAATTTCTCTTTCCTCGAAAAGTGTTTGAATTTCATTTCTGATCGCCTGTACAGCCTTCAGCTTCACTTCCAGCTTTTGATTTTCAAAATGGGCGCTTGATTTCAGCTCATGATGGCTGTGCTCCAGCCTGAAAATTAACTGTTTATAGAATGTAATGACAGATAAAAACACTTCTTTATGCTCTTCCGTCTTGTGTTTTTCCAGATATTCCATCGCTGCTTTTGCCGTTTTCACTCTTGTTGCCCGTATCAATCCCGCTTCATTTAAAATCGACATCTCCGGCTTTTTATGTTCACCGAAGAAAATCCAATACATCAGCCTCTTGAGCCTTGTTTTTGATAATCCGACTTTAAACGGGTTCGCATACAAAATTTCCAACTCGTTAAATCGTTCTTGCAGCACATTTGCTGTTTCTTCCGGGATGTCTCCCCGCTCCAGCATCTTCATCAGCGCCTCTTGCTCTGCCTTAACCCCTTGGGCACGGACTTTACGCTCGTGCTTTTTGATGCGATTAGACGATGTATATTGCTGAAAACGAAGATTTTTCATTTTCTCATTGTATTCAGCTATCACCGCAAGAGAGGCCGTTTTGTTTGTCTCATTCATGTCCTCTTTAATCGTTTGAAGGGCTGTTTTGATCAATTTGCGTCTCGCCGTCAGGAGCTTCTTGTTTCGTTCCTCGTCCTCTTCTTCTTTTTCAGTCAGAATCGGCAGCACAACGGTAGCAATGACAAGCGTGCATAAAATGACGCCGGCTGCTAAAAAGAGAATCAGATTTCTTTCCGGAAACGGCGTGCCGTCCTCCAGGAAATACGGAATGGAAAAAGAACCTGCAAGCGTTACTGCTCCACGCACACCAGAAATCGAAATTAACAGCGTCGAACGAAGACCCGGTTTATAGATGTTCTGATCTTTATTAAAGAACCATTTGCCGTTCCAGAAGAACAGCACCCACAGGAATCTCAGGAGCATTAACGTAAATGTGATGACTAGGATATAGCCGATCACCTTCATGTTGCTGATGGCAGTGTCGTTAAAGATAACAGAAATAACATCAGGGATTTGCGTGCCGAGAATAACGAAGACCAGGCCGTTCAAAATAAATAAAATAATGTTCCACGTACTTGAGGAGACGATTTGCAGCTTGATCATCGTAGATTCCAGACGATCCTGTTCAACCGCATGGGTAATACCGCCAGCCACAACAGCTAAAATGCCGGAAACGCCGATTTCTTCAGCTGCTAAATAAATCACAAACGGCGTCAGAATTTGAATCAGCATATGCATCGTGACATCCTGCATGCCAAGGCGGCGCAGAAATAGGCGAAAACGAATAATCAAAAATGAAATGACAACCCCGCACAGCAAGCCTCCGAGAGAAATAAAGACAAAGCTGACAGCCGCTTGCGCTAATGAAAATGCACCAGTCACTGCCGCTGCAATCGCAAACTTAAAGGCCACCAGACCTGATGCATCATTCATCAGCCCCTCACCTTCCAGCAGGCGAAGAATCCCTTTTGGCATTTTCACTCTTCCTGATAATGCGCTGACAGCGACGACATCAGTCGGTGAAAGAATGGCCGCAAGTCCAAAGGCCGCTGCCAGCGGAATAGCAGGAATCATCCAGTGAATCGTGTAGCCGCCTACAATCACAGTCGCAAATACAAGGCCAAGTGCAAGCAATAAAATCGGAGCCCTTAAATTCCAAAGCTCTGCCCGCGGTGTCCTCTTTCCATCATTAAATAGCAGAGGCGCGATAAACAGAACAAAAAACAATTCGGTGTTTAATTCAAAATGAAGTCCCTGTGGAAATGAGGCGGCAAGAATCCCAAGAGCCACTTGAATCAGCGGCACCGGAATAAACGGAATAAACCGGTTCACGATATTAGAAATCGCAATAATCGTTAATAATACGAGCACAACTAAAAATATGTCCAAATGCATGACCTCCTTCGTCTGTTGTGTGTCGGCATGATGAGCCAAAAAATCTGTTTGTCTAAAAGCCCTTGAGCTAGGGTGGCCTTGCATACGCTATGTGGTTTCGCAGGAGTTCTCTCCACACTTGTCTTCTTTTATAGTACCCTTTTTAGGGTATTTTTTCTCATGATATGCTCATAGTGAACTTTTTTGCAGCAGAGCAAATTACAGAAAAAAGAGACAGGAAGCTATTCCCTGTCTCTCTTCTTAGTTTTCTCAATCATGAAAATTCGTACCGTCAGTTGTTGCTTTAATAATGCCCGCACGGATGACAAAGTCACCGAAATGCTCGCCTTCCTCGCGTTCTTTCGCATAGCGGGAAAGAAGGACACGCAGCTCGCTTAAAATGTCTGCTTCACCGATGTTTTCACGGTACATTTTGCTTAAACGGCTTCCGTCAAACGCAGCGCCAAGATACATATTATATTTGCCCGGCGCCTTTCCGATAAATCCGATCTCACCGAGTGCATGACGTGCACAGCCGTTCGGACACCCTGTCATACGAATGGTGATTTCCTGATCACGAAGGCCGTTTTCGTCAATAATCTCTTCAATCTTATCTAACAGGGTCGGCAAATAACGTTCTGCTTCGGCCATTGCCAATCCGCAGGTCGGAAGAGCGACGCATGCCATCGAGCTGCGGCGAAGCGCTGAATAATGCTTGCCGTCAGTTAATCCGTATTGTTCAATTAAAGCACTGATTTCTTCTTTTTTATCGCTTGAAACGTTCGCAATCATTAAGTTCTGATTGGCCGTCAGCCGGAACTCGCCTGTATGAACTTTGGCGATTTCCCGCAAGCCTGTCATCAGTTTATAGTCATCGTAATCTGTTACACGGCCGCCTTCGACAAACAGCGTAAAATGCCATTTATCCTCAATGCCTTCCACCCAGCCGTAACGGTCGCCGTTATGATCGAAATGATACGGCTTCGCTTCTTCCAGGCTCCAGCCGAGACGGTTTTCCAATTCTTCTTTTACGTTTTCTAAACCGAGGCGGTCAACTGTGTATTTGAACCGCGCATTTTTACGGACAGAACGGTTGCCGTAATCACGCTGAATCGTAATCGTTTTTTCAGCAACGTCATACATTTGCTCAGGCCGGCAGAATCCGATCACCTTGGCTAATTGCGGATATGTCGCAGTATCGCCATGCGTCATTCCCATACCGCCGCCGATTGCCACGTTAAAACCGATCAGCTTGCCATCCTCGACAATCGCAATGAATCCCAGATCTTGTGAAAAGACGTCAATATCATTAGACGGCGGAACGGCAATACCGATTTTAAACTTCCGCGGCAGATAGAGCGGTCCGTACATTGGCTCGACTTCTTCCTCCGGCGTGCCGGCAACTTTTTCCTCATCAAGCCAAATTTCATGATATGCTCTCGTCCGCGGCAGCAGATCATCACTTAACTTTTTAGACCACTCGTATACCTCTGAGTGGATTTCAGATTGATAAGGGTTTGATGCACACATGACGTTACGGTTTACGTCTCCGCAGGCTGCGATCGTATCCAAAAGTGCTGAGTGGATCGTCTGAATGGTTTTCTTCATGTTCCATTTCAGAATCCCGTGCATTTGGAACGTTTCACGTGTCGTCAATTTTAATGTGCCGTTCCCGTATTTCTGGGACAGGTCATCCATGACAAGCCATTGTTCAGGCGTCGAGACGCCCCCTGGCATACGCACGCGCAGCATAAACTGATATGCGGGCTCAAGCTTCTGCTTTTGGCGTTCATTTCGGAGGTCCCGATCATCCTGCAAATAACTGCCGTGGTGTTTCATCAGGCGGTTATCATCATCCGGAATTCCGGCACTGATTCGATCGAGCATCACTTCTTTCAGCGTGCCGCGCAAATAATCACTTTCTTTTTTAATGCGTTCAACATCACTTGGAGAGCCGTCCGGTGCTTTTAGAATTTTGGTCACCATGTTGAAAAACTCCTTTCAAGTCAAATCAATATACATCACGCTGATAGCGTTTTTGCTGCTGCATATCGGCAAGATAAGCCTCCGCTTCTTCGCGGCTCATATTGCCTTCTTTTTCGATAATTTCAAGTAATGTGTGATGGACGTCATGCGCCATATGCTTTTCATCTCCGCAAATATAAACAGCCGCTCCTTCTTGAAGCCATTCAAACAATTCTGCGCTATGTTCAAGCATGCGGTGCTGCACATATACTTTTTCTTCCGTATCACGTGAGAACGCCACATCCATTTTTGTCAGCACACCGTCTTTGAGCCAATTCTGCCACTCTGTCTGGTAAAGGAAATCCGTGACAAAGTGCTGATCGCCAAAGAACATCCATGCCTTTCCTTCCGCTCCCGTCTCCTCACGCTCCTGCATAAAGGAACGGAAAGGTGCGACGCCTGTCCCAGGGCCCACCATGATAATCGGTGTTTCAGGGTCTTTCGGAAGCTTAAAGTTTTGATTGTGCTGTACATAAACCGGCAGTGTGTCACCCGGCTGCAGACGTTCCGCGCACAAAATCGAGCAGACGCCTTTTCGTTCACGGCCGTGCGCATCGTAGCGGACTGCGCCGATTGTTAAATGCACTTCATCCGGATTTGCGGATAAACTGCTTGCAATCGAATAAAGGCGGGCAGGCATTTTTCGCAAAATAGAGACAAACTCCTGCGCAGATACACTAAATGGGCCATAGTCACGGACGAGATCAAGCAAATCGCGCCCTTCAATATAGGCTTTTACATTCTCCTCATTTCCCGGGGCTAAAAGCTCTCTAAGCTCATCGTTCCCTGTCAGCTGGGCTGCCTGTTCAAGAAGCGGTTTTGTGAGAACGGTAATCTCATAGTGATAAATCAGCGCTTCTTTCAGCGGACGGACATCACCTTGCTTATTAAGCGTCACAATTTCTTCCGGGTCCCAATTCATTTCCTTTAGGAGCAGCTCGACAAGTTCCGGATCGTTTTCCGGATAGACGCCGAGGCTGTCACCAGGCTCGTAAGTCAGGCCAGATCCTTCAAGAGACAGCTCCACATGGCGTGTTTCTTTATTTGATCCTCTGCCGTTTAAATTTAAATTTTCTAACACTTCAGCCCGAAACGGGTTTGTTCTGGAATACGAAGACTCACCGGTTTGTGACGCAGCCGCCGGCGCAGGCGCGGCGCTTCCGACCCCAGCTTCATTTAATCCCTTCAATACACCCTCAAGCCATTCGGCTGCCGGTTCATCATAGTCAAGATCGCAATCAACGCGCGGAGAAATCCGTTTTCCGCCGAGTTCTTCTAAGCGCTGATCAAATTCTTTCCCTGTCTGGCAGAAAAACTCGTACGAACTGTCACCAAGCGCCAAAACGGAAAAGCGCAGGTCTTCAAGCTTAGGCGCCCGTCTTCCGTGCAGAAATTCGTGAAACGACAGCGCGTTATCAGGCGGCTCGCCTTCTCCATGCGTACTGACGACGATTAAAAGATTGGTTACCTTCTTCAGCTGATTCGGCTTAAAATCGCTCATGGATGAGACGGTCACTTGAAAACCGCTCTGTTCAAGCTGCTTGCCGGCATTTTCTGCAAGCCCCTGTGCGTTTCCCGTCTGTGAACCATAAAGAACGGTCACTTCTTTTGAAACGGCCGGTGCCGGTGCTTCCGCAGACACAGCTGCCGCCGGCGCACCCGCAGCTTCTTGGGCGGAAACAGATTGAGCGGATAAATATCCGCTCAGCCAGATTTTCTGGGATTCGGTCAAGGTCGGCAGAAGGCGGTTAAGGAGCTCTGCCTGCTCCTGATTAAACGGACTGTTCATTACCTGAAGTTGCAACGTATCCACCTCACAAAGTTATAAACTGATCGAAAATTGCATCTAATTGAACTTTACCGGAATACTAGGCTTAAGTAAAATATATTTACATGATGATAACTATTAAGAATCCTAATGATAAAACGGCTATGCTTCATGTAAATAGAAAAAAGAGAAGGACTCCCTTCTCTTCATTCAGCCATCTGATATAAGTGAGGCGGCACAGCGGTTGCAAACGGACTGGCTTCACCTGTATAAAATACCGCCAGCATGTGCATCGCACGGGTGCACGCAGTATATAAAAGCCTGCGGTCGTGCTCTGTATGATAGTGTTCTTCAGATGCATCATAGACAAGCACTGCGTCAAATTCAATTCCCTTCGCTAAATACACCGGAATCACGCAAACACCCTTTTGAAATGGTTGATTTTCCTTATGAATCAGGCGAACATCTGTATATTCACTCATGTGGGCGTGTGCCTGTATGCATTGCTGCGCTGTCTTGCAGATGACGGCTATTGTTTCGTGCCCTTTTTTCTTGAGCCGGCCAATTTCTTGCGCGAGCTTTTGGCAAAGGCTCTCATGTCCTTCAGTTTTGACAACGAGCGGCATTTCCCCGCTTCTATTAAACGGCTCAATATCCGCTCCATCTTGAAGCATCGCTTTGGTAAATTCGACAATCTGCCTTGTTGATCTGTATGTTCTCTTTAAACGAACATACTCAGCAGGCTCATCCTCAAAGCACGCATCCATACGCTGATCCCCATGTATGGTATGCGCGTAGATGGACTGATTGATATCACCGAGCACTGTCATGCTGGCAGCCGGAAAAATACTTCTCATGTAAGCCATCTGAAACGGTGAATAGTCCTGGGCTTCGTCAATAAATAGATGTTTGATCTTCGTATTTTTCTTTCTGCCCTCAATCAGATCCTGCATATAAAGAAACGGTGCCGCGTCCTCATAGAGCAATTTATTATCCGAAAATGCCGAACGGGTCAGCTCAGCTATCGCGGCCATCTTCTCATGCTGAAATTTTCCTCCCCAGCCAGAAAACAATTGCAAATAAAGTTGTGTAACATCAAGAAATGCAAGGAGCCTGACTGCCTGTTTGAGCGGTTTGAAAGCTTTTTTCACAATGATGGCGGCAAGCAGCTGCTGCTCTCTTTGATAATCGTTAAACGTACTCTCGCTGAACCGTTTCCTTTCCTGCAGTTTTTTGTACACGTCCAGGTAGTCCTCTTTGTCAAGCAGCTCAGCTTCATGAACAACCCAATCCTTTCGCCGTTCCTTTTTCTCAAGCTTGTTAAGCTCACTCAGCAGCCACTTCGCGGTTTGCTCCATCCGATTCGGAATGGAGTGATTTTGATCCAATGAGTAAAAATAGGATTGAATTTGCTCCTTTGTGATCAGCTTTTGTCCGCGGAATATAATATTTTTAAAAATCATCCCGTCAGAGGAAAGCCGTGTGACGTATTCATTAATGAATTGCTGAAAGGATAAACCCGCCTTCCATGTGATTCCCGCAAGCCTTGTTGGAAAATCGCCTCCCTTTGTTTCGGTCAGGCAATATTCGAGCTGATCAAAGGGGCTTTCACATTTGAACCTGCGGCCAAGACGATGCTCGATATATTCCTGAAACGTCGCCTGCTCCATATTCTCTTCTCCTAACTCCGGCAAAACAGAGGAGACATAGCTGTTAAATAAGAAGTTGGGAGAAAACAAAACGATTTGTCCGGCATCAATGACGCCACGGTGCCTGTATAACAAATAAGCGACACGCTGAAGCGCAGCCGATGTTTTCCCGCTGCCAGCCGCTCCCTGCACGATCAGGATCTTGCTTTTTTCATTACGGATAATCTGATTTTGTTCTTTCTGAATCGTAGACACGATGTTTTTCATTTGGGTATCGGAGTGATGGCTTAATACCTCTTGCAGCATTTCATCACCAATCGTCATATCGGTATTAAACATCGCCTTGAGAGTGCCGTTTTTGATCATAAACTGGCGTTTCAGCACCATTTCCCCTTCTATCGTTTCACCGGGCACCTCGTACTCCGCTTTACCTGGGGAATAATTGTAGTACAAACTTGATATCGGCGCCCTCCAGTCATAAATCAGAAAGTGTTCCTCCTTCTCATCCAAACAGGAAGCTAAACCGATATAAATTCGCTCTGCCTGCTCCTCGCCGTTTTCAATAAAATCAATCCGGCCGAAATAAGGCGATTTTTTTAATTGATGAATTCGTTTGAGCTGCTGATCCATGCACCGATGATTGTGTTCCCGATCAGACAGCAGCTCTGCCTGCTGCTTAATGCTTGCCATCGTTTCAATCGCTTCATGGGCATCATCAAAATTAACCTTAACATCCTCCCAAAAGCTTTTTCTTAATCCGATGATATCATGCTTCAACCCGCCCGCAGACGTTTCCAGAAACCGCTCTTTTTTTTCGAGCTCCTGCAGCACCTCATCTATTCTCGACTGCTCTTCCTTCCATTCCTTATCCTGCTGATTCATGAACGGCACCTCCAGAAAATAGTTGACAAACATAGATGAAATACTGTAAAATATAATTGGATACATATATCGATTGTATGACGAAACTGGCAAATACAATTTATCTTAGCACATTCACCCAATACCAATCAAGGTTTGGGTTATTTATATGCAGAAAAAACCGATTTCAACTCGAAATCGGTTTTTTCTCTTATGATTTCACATTGATCACTGTTGGAGGTGCTTTTCTTAGGTTGCGAATCTTCTCTTTCATCAGTATCGATTCCTTATTCCATTCAATCTTCGATATAATATTTCTTTTTCATTTTAAAAACACCGCAGAGCTTTACCGTGTTTGTCTGTTCATCTAACGTGAAGAATGACTAAACTGGCTGTTATTGTCATCTTCCATAAAGCAACTACATCCTTGCTATCGTATCTATAGTCGCAGTAAAATAGTCATTTTTCATCCAATTTCGACATATTTCAACAAATTGAAGTTTTTCATTTGGGAGAATAGGACGATGTTACATTATTTCTCTCGGTTTATGATAAGAACATGAAGAAAGAACCAGAATTAGTTAGGAGGAAATACTCAGTGAAGAAAAAGCTATCTATGATGTTGCTGGCATTCGTCGTAGCCGTAACAAGTTTTACGGCAATTGACCTAGTAAACAACAAAGCGGAAGCTAAAGATTGGGTTAAAAAAGGTCAAATATGGAGTACTCATTACCATTCGGGCTCATTTAAAAACTATACTTACTCGCCAACATTTCAGATTTATTATCCAGGACGAGGAACTTGGGCCAACATGACAGCAAACGGATCAGGCAGCGGGAAAATTACAGCAACTCTGCAACAAAAGACAAATAAAGGCTGGAAAAATGTTAAAACTTTTTATGCAACGAAAAAAGGCTCTACAAATTTAAGTTACAAACAAGCTTCTAAAAGCTACAAAACAAAATACAGATTCAAATTCACTAACACAGGAACTAAAAAAACCATCAGCTATACCTTTTGGGCTACCTATTAATTTTCAATAGCTTTGCTCTGCGCGGTCAGCATTCGAAAAGGACTTTTTATTTGATCCCGGCAGGCTACCATAAAAGAAACCTCTCCATGACGGAGAGGTTTCTTTTATTTTACTGACTATCTAAGCGAAAAGAACGGTTTGGCAGCTTCCAATTAAACATATAGGAACAAACCCGGCAAACAACGAGCACGAAAAACAGAACGTACAAGCCGAACGAGTTCCCCAGCCAGCCCAAGCCGACGATTAAACCGCCGAGAGCCGCCCAGACTGCATAAATTTCTGCCTTCAGCACAAGCGGTTTGCGCCCGGCAAGAAGGTCGCGGATGATTCCGCCCCCGCTTCCCGTCAGCACCGCAGCCACGATCACGGCACTAAGCGGATGGCCCATTTTGACAGCATACAGTGCGCCTTGGATAGCAAAGGCAGCGAGGCCGATCGCATCTGATAAATTGCCCCACTTATTCCAATGCTTCAGCAGCAGCTTCGGAAACAGAAACACAATTGTAATAGATAAAAGCGCGATTTGAAAGTACGCTCCCTGCTCCCATAGCGCTGACACCGGAACTCCGATCAGCAAATTGCGGATCGCTCCTCCTCCAAAAGCGGTGACAATCCCTAATATATAAACTCCTAAAATATCATATTCCTCTTCCATCGCAACAATTGCGCCGCTGACTGCAAACGCAATGATGCCAATCACACTGAGCAGCTCCCAAGCCATTCTGATGACTCCCTTTTATGTTTGTTAAATTTTCTGACGACCTCTAGATTTTATAATCGCTCAAGCGTAAAATCAATAACATTTTTATGAGAAAAAAAGATAAATTTAGAGGGAATGCCGCATTGATGAATGGCATGAGTTTGCGAAATTAAAAAAGCGCCCGGCATACGCGGGCGCTTTTTTTGTTATTCAGATTTTTCGCCTTTCAGCAGGCACATAAAAATGATAATCAGGATAAAAGCAATCAGGGCCAAGAATGGAATCGTAATAAAACCAAACCAGTTAATATATTGGCCCGAGCACGGCACGCCGCTGACACATGGCTTAATGCCGCTAAAGCCGGGCACTTTTTGCTCTAAGTAATGCATGATCGAAATGAATGCCCCTATAATCGCCATCGGGAGCACATATTTTTTCACTCGTGTGTCCCCTTGAAAGGTGGCGATGCCTAAAATCAGGACGAGCGGATACATGAGGATACGCTGGTACCAGCACAGTTCACATGGAATAAACTTTCTGATTTCACTGAAATACAGGCTGCCCAGCATAGCGATAAGAGCCACAACCCAGGAAGCATATAAAAATACGATTCTATTTTTCATATCGTTACTTCCCTTTCAGCTCTTTTTCTATTGTCTCTTTGATTTCATCATAATCCGCAAAATTTTTGATCACTTTATCATTGACGTAAATCGTCGGTGTTGCCTGTATGTTCATTTTTTGATTAAGGTCAGAATCCTTTTCCACTTGAGAAGCGAATGTTTCCTTATCAAGATTTTCCTTGAGCGTCTCAGGTTTTATCTTTGTGGTGCTTTTTGCAAGATCACCAAGGAGGCCTGGGGTTACCCATTCCTGTTCCGTATCCGGCTGTTTTTCGAACAGCTTTTCATGGAAATCCCAAAAAGAGTCAGGGTCTTCCTTCCATACTTCTTCAGATGCAAGAGCCGCTAACCTTGAACCTTTTCCATGGAACATGACGTTCACGAAAGAAAATTTCACATCGCCCTTATCAATAAAGTCTTTTTGTATTTTTGGAAAGATGTCACTGTTAAACACCTTGCAAGACGGACATTTGTAATCTCCGAATTCTACTACAGTTACCGGTGCATCGTCCTTGCCAAGCACAGGCTGCCCTTTGATAGACGGCTGCCCGGACACCGCATCATTACCTTGTTCCGTTTTGTTATTAATGATGACAATGGCTGCTAGCAATACAACAACCACAACCGTAAGGATGACCGCGAATTTCGCAGAAGACTGCTGTTTCTTTTTCACTCCGACACCTCATCGTTTTAAAATTAAAAAAGAAGCGGATCGCAATTGACCCACTTCTTTATTTTAACAAGACAAGCGCTGATAAGAAAACCCCGAAAAAATGAATTCTCTCCGACAATTTATTTGTTTTTGAGACGCATGACGCGCATGGCGTTCGCCACAGCAAGCAGTGTAACGCCGACATCTGAGAAAACCGCTTCCCACATGGTCGCAATTCCAAATGCACCAAGAATGAGAAAGATCGCTTTCACACCTAAAGCAAAGCCGATGTTTTGCCACACGATTCGCCGTGTCCGTTTCGCAATCCGAATCGCTTCTGCTATTTTTGACGGCTGATCTGTCATCAGCACGATGTCTGCGGCTTCTACCGCGGCGTCTGAGCCAAGGCCTCCCATCGCAACCCCTATATCTGCGCGTGCAAGCACCGGCGTATCATTGATGCCGTCACCGACAAAAATGAGTTTTTCACTAGGCAAAAGCTTAGCTTCTAATGCTTCGACCTGCGCGACTTTATCTTGCGGCAGCAGCTCTGCATATACCTCACCAATCCCAAGCTGTTTTCCGACGGCTTCTCCCGTTTGTTTCGAATCACCCGTCAGCATAGCTGTCTGTTTGATCCCAAGCGACTTCAGATCAGCAACCGCCTGTGCTGCGTCTTCCTTTACTTCATCCGCTATGATGATTGCTCCGACATAGCTTTGATCAACAGCAACGTGTACGATTGTTCCAGCATTTTCATCCGGGACATCCTCAATTTGTTCTCTTTCCATGAGCTTTTTATTCCCAGCAAGGATCTCAGTTCCATTTACCTTTGCAAAAATGCCGTGACCGGAGATTTCTTCGTATGACTCAATCTCATCGGAGGAAAGCATTTTCCCGTAAGCTTTACGCACAGATTCAGCAATCGGATGCTGTGAATGAAGCTCAGCGTATGCCGCCGCTTCAAGTAATCTATCCTTTGTAAAACCTTCCGCGGGTTTGATTTCTGTCACTTCAAAGCTTCCTTTTGTTAGTGTTCCCGTTTTATCAAACACCGCGTATTTGACTTGATTCAAAGCTTCTAAATAATTGCTTCCCTTTACAAGCACTCCGGCCTTTGAGGCCGCTCCGATTCCGCCGAAGAAACCGAGCGGAATGGAGACAACAAGCGCACAAGGACAAGAAATCACTAAAAAGATAAGCGCGCGGTACACCCAATCGGAAAGCGCGGCGCCAGAAAGAACAAGCGGCGGAACAAAGGCCAGCAATACCGCGATGATCACAACAGCAGGTGTATAATACTTGGCAAACTTCGTGATAAAGTTTTCTGTCCGGGCTTTACGGCTGCTCGCATTCTGAACCAAGTCTAATATTTTTGATACTGCTGATTCTTGATAGCTCTTTGTGACTTCAATATGCAGAACGCCGTTTTGATTGATAAAGCCTGACATTACATCTTGTCCTACCGCAGCTTTTCTCGGAACGGACTCACCTGTTAAAGCAGATGTATCAACCATCGCTGACCCTTGCACGACCTTACCGTCCAGGGGTATGCTTTCTCCCGGATTAACCACAATGATGTCTCCTGTCTGAACGTCCTCCGGGGAAACCTGTTCGATGCCGTTCTTTGTTTTGAGATTGGCGTAATCAGGCCGTATGTCCATTAACGCACTAATTGATTTTCTGGAACGGCTGACCGCGGCACCTTGAAAAAGCTCACCGATTTGATAAAACAACATAACGGCGACGCCCTCAGGGTATTGCTGAATCAGAAAGGCGCCGATTGTAGCAAGAGCCATTAAGAAATGCTCATCAAACACCTGACCGCGGATGATGTTTTTGACTGCGCGGATCATAATGTCACCGCCGATGATCAAATAAGCAGCGAGGAAAAGGAAAAGTTCAATGGTTCCCGAATGAACCAAATATGCCGCTGCGCCGAGAATGACAGCCGCCGCCATTCTGATCAGCATATTGACCATTCGATTACGATAGCCATCATCAGCTGATTTCTTTATATGCTTTTGGCGAACCGTTACATGCGGATCAATTGATTTCACTTTTTTCTCTACTTTATTCGTGACCCATTGCTCTTCTTTCCCATCGGCTGAGACAGTTAAGGTGCTTGCCGCAAAATTTACCGCGCATCCGTCAATGCCTTTTATGCCTTTGACTCCATTTTCGATTTTTTGGGCACAATTGCTGCAATCCAAACCGTCCAGAACGTATTCCTGTTTCACTAGTCTCACCTTACCTTCCGATTTAGGGTTCCCTTTTCAAAGCGTATCAATGAGTATTGCATTCATTTTAATATATATGAGCATATACTCATATATAAGTTACACCTATTATATGTTGTTTTCCAAGAAAGTGTCAATGAAAAACAAAAACCGGCATATAGCCGGTTTTTCATTTTACTTTTTGCAGACGAAGAGCATTCAGAACAACGGAAACGGAGCTGAATGCCATTGCTGCTCCTGCTATCCACGGTGCTAAAAATCCAAGTGCTGCGATTGGGATGCCGAGGCTGTTATAGCCAAGCGCCCAGAATAAATTTTGTTTAATGTTTTTCATTGTCAATCTGCTCATGCGGATTGCGTCGGCAATACTGTTCAGATCGCCGCGAATCAGTGTAATGTCTGCTGTTTCCATGGCAATGTCCGTGCCAGTTCCAATCGCCATGCCGATGTCAGCTGTGGCAAGCGCCGGCGCATCGTTAATTCCGTCGCCTACCATTGCTGTCTGGCGGCCTTCTTTTTGCAAGCGGGCAATTTCTGCTGCCTTTTGTTCAGGAAGGACTTCCGCAATGATATTCGTAATTCCCGCTTCCTTCGCGATGGCTTCTGCGGTTCTGCGATTGTCTCCTGTCATCATGATGACATCAAGTCCCAACTCTTTCAGACGGGCAACAGCCTTCCGTGACGTATCCTTAATCGTATCTGCAACCGCTACTAGCCCCGTTGCTTCTCCATCAATGGATACAAGCATAACTGTTTTCCCTTCGGCCTCTAGCTCTTCCATTTGGGCGAGAAGAGCACCATGCTCAACCTGTTCGCTCTCCATTAATTTTCTTGTGCCGACGAGAATGCTTTTTCCTCCGGCTTCAGCCAAAATGCCTGCGCCGACTTTTGCTTCAAAGCGGGTAAGCTTCGGTATCTCAAGCCCTTTATCTTTCACGCCAGCAATAATCGCTTCGCCAAGCGGATGCTCTGATCCCGTTTCGGCTGCCGCTGCAAATTGAAGCAAATCTTTTTCTTCAAAACGGCCGAATGGAATGGCATCCGTCAGACGCGGCTTCCCGTTTGTCACGGTTCCGGTTTTATCAAGAACAATGGTATCGAGACGATGTGTTTTTTCTAAATGCTCGCCGCCTTTAAATAAAATCCCGAATTCAGCAGCGCGTCCAGATCCAGCCATTATGCTTGTCGGAGTGGCAAGACCGAGGGCGCAAGGACAGGCAATGACAAGAACCGCAATGAACTTGCTGATCGCTTCAGCAAAATCGCCAGGAGCCGCCCAAAGGTACCAAATGAGAAAAGTGAGAACGGCTATCCCCAATACAATGGGCACAAAAATGCCTGAAATCTGGTCAGCGAGACGCTGGATCGGCGCTTTTGACCCTTGTGCTTCCTCAACAATTTTGATGATATGAGAAAGCGCAGTATCCTTTCCGACGTTGACAGCTTTAATTTTCAGGAAACCGTTTGCGTTAACGGTTGAACCTGTCACGCTGTCACCAGGATTTTTGTCAACAGGAAGACTTTCTCCTGTAATCATCGATTCGTCAACCGCTGAACCGCCTTCAACCACTTCTCCGTCGACAGGAATTCGTTCGCCAGGTTTGACGTAAACAATGTCATTAACAAGCACTTCGTCGATCGGGATGATTTGCTCCTGTCCGTCTCTTACAACAGTCGCTGTTTTCGCTTGAAGCTTCATCAGCTTTTTAATCGCATCCGAGGAACGGCCTTTAGCTTTTGTTTCAAACAACTTGCCTAATAAAATCAGCGTCAGCAAAATCGCGCTTGTTTCATAGTAAAGGCCATCTGTATGCCCGTGAGAGCCAAGGCTTTGAAAAGTAAGATAAAGGCTATAAGCGTAAGCAGCCGTCGTACCGAGGGCGACCAATACATCCATATTGGCGCTTTTATTTCTGAGCGCCTTATACGCACCCACATAAAACGGCCAGCCGATCAGAAATTGGACTGGTGTCGCCAGCGCAAATTGCATCCACGGATTGAGAAATATATCGGGTACCCAAATGAATGATGTAAATGTAAAATGGCTCACCATCGCCCAAAGCAATGGAAATGACAGGACAGCTGAAAAAATCAGTCTCGCTGTTTGCTTCCGTTCTTCTTTCTTTTTAGCAGCAGCAGCCTCACTGTCCTGTTCCCCCTTCAACTTTAGCTTATATCCAAGCTTATCTACCGCTTCTTTCAAATCGCCGACAGACGCTTCTTTTGGATTGTATTCGACCGTAACTGTTTCTAAAGCGAAGTTTACTGGTGCATTTGCGACGCCTTCTATTTTGTTAAGCCGTTTTTCAATCCGATTGGCGCAAGCCGCACAGGTCATGCCTTCAATATCGAATTCAGCTTTTTCTGTAACAACGTGATAGCCCAGCTTTTCTATTTTTTCTTGAATCGCTGCAGTCCCTGTTTCAGCAGGATCGTAGATTACATTTGATGTTTCCGTTGCCAGATTAACATTTGCATCCGTGACACCGGGCATCCGCTTCAGGCCTTTTTCAATTCTGGCAGCACATGCCGCACAGGTCATACCAGAGACCTGCATCGCGATTTCCTTTTGTTCACTCAACATACTCACTCCTTTATATACACCTGGGGGGTATATAAAAATGAAAGAAATATCGCGCCTCCCTAAAGGCGCGATACCTTGAATCACTCAGCTACGTCATAGCCCTGATCTTCTATCGCATCCGCAATATCTTTGACTGATACTTTGTCAGCATCAAACGAAACATCGACTTTACCCGCTTCCAGATTGACATGAACGGCACTGACGCCGTCCAGTTCTCCTACGCTTGTTTCTACTGCTTTGACGCAGTGCTGACAAGACATTCCTTCAACTTGCAATGTTTTTTGTTCCATAATCAATTCCTCCTGTTTATTCTTTCTATTTTCATCCTACCATACCCCCGTAGGGTATTACAATAAAAAAACGCTTTATGATTTTGTGAACTTTTTAAATACGTCCAAAAGCTCAGAAATGGCCTGTTCCCCGTCTCCGCTTTTGATGGCATCTGCTACACAATGATGGGCATGATCCTCAAGCAAATGAAGCGCCACATTTTTCATTGCCGCCTGAACAGCTGAAATTTGCACAAGAATATCTACACAATATCTGTCGTTTTCCACCATGTTTTGAATGCCTCGGACTTGACCCTCAATCCGCTTAAGCCGGTTTGTAATCTGATCTTTTTCTTTCGAGCTTTTATGGTTTAATGTTTTATGTTCGTTATGCTTTTCCATGCGTACACCTCTGTTTAATGATATTAATTCCCATTATACTGATTGTCCAAACGGTTGTCTAAGCATGCCGACGCAAAAAATGAATCAGTTAGGTTTTACCATTTGATCAGGAGGGTATATACTTCTGTTGATAACGCTTTTAAAGGGGAGAAGAAAAGTGGATACGATCAAGGTTGGAATATTAGGATACGGATTGTCCGGTTCTGTTTTTCACGGGCCGCTGCTGGATGTTCTGGATGAATATCAAATCAGTAAAATCATGACATCTCGGACAGAAGAAGTGAAACGGGACTTTCCAGATGCTGAGGTTGTACATGAGCTTGAGGAAATCACAAATGACCCTGCCATTGAGCTTGTCATTGTCACCACCCCGAGCGCCCTTCATTACGAGCATGCTATGGCATGCATACAGGCCGGAAAACATGTTGTGATGGAAAAACCAATGACAGCAACGGCCGAAGAGGGGGAAACATTAAAAAGGGCTGCCGATGAAAAAGGCGTATTATTAAGCGTATATCATAACCGACGCTGGGATAACGACTTTTTAACGATTAAAAAGCTGATCTCTGAGGGATCTCTTGAAGACATCAATACATATCAAGTTTCCTATGACCGCTACAGACCTGAAGTTCAAGCGCGGTGGCGGGAAAAAGAAGGCATTGCCACTGGTACGCTGTATGATCTCGGCTCCCACATCATAGACCAAACCCTGCATTTGTTTGGGATGCCTAAAGCCGTGACTGCAAACGTGATGGCCCAGCGGGAAAATGCCGAAACGGTTGACTATTTTCATTTAACCCTGGACTATGGCAAGCTTCAAGCCATTCTATACGGAGGATCAATCGTTCCGGCAAACGGACCTCGTTATCAAATCCATGGAAAAGATTCCAGCTTTATCAAATACGGAATTGACGGACAGGAAGACGCACTCAGAGCGGGAAGAAAACCAGAGGATGACAACTGGGGTGCAGATGATCCGGAGTTTTACGGACAGCTTACAACCATTCGTGGCTCCGACAAAAAAACAGAAACGATCCCATCAGTAAATGGCTCCTACCTTACTTATTACCGCAAAATAGCGGAAAGCATACGGGAAGGTGCTGCGCTGCCAGTCACTGCTGAGGAAGGTATTAATGTCATCCGCATCATTGAAGCCGCGATGAAAAGCAGTAAAGAGAAACGAACCATTATGCTGGAGCACTAAAACAAAAGCCTCCCCAAATAAGGGGAGGCTTTTTCATTAGAATGTTTTTCCTGCTTCTTTCGCACGCGCAATCGCGTCTTCTTTGATTTGCTGTGCTTTATCAGGCTCCGCATTATGTCCCTCTACGAAAATGCCTTCGAATGATGGTACGCCGAAGAAGTTCATCATGATGCCGATGTAGCGGTGTCCCATTTCCATCTCAGCCGCAGGGCCTTCTGAATAGTAGCCGCCGCGAGCTTGGATATGAATTGCTTTTTTATCAGTCAACAAGCCGACAGGACCTTGTTCTGTGTATTTGAATGACTTTCCTGCAACGGCAACAGAATCAAGATACGCTTTCATCACTGGCGGGAATGAGAAGTTCCATAAAGGTGTAACAAATACGTACTTATCAGCTGATGCAAATTGATCGCTAAGCTCTCCCAAACGGCCTACTTTCGCTTTTTCGCTTTCAGAAAGCTCTTCAAAGCCTGTACCTGACTGAAGCTTTCCCCATCCGCTGAATACATCTGCGTCAATGTGCGGGATGTTTTCTTTGTACAAATCGATATGTACAACTTCATCATTTGGATTTGCTTCTTTGTAAGATTCGATAAATGCTTTACCTGTTGCCATACTGTACGAAGTTGCTTCGTCATGCGGATGAGCAGTGATATATAATACTTTTGCCATTTTTACCAGCCCTTTCGTTTTTAAAAATCACACACCAATTATTATCATACAGATGCATAATGATTATTCTGTCTCTCTTAGACTTTATTATAGAGACAAAGAAATTTACTTTCAAGTAAAACATCTCGAATTAAAGATTATTTAACTTTCCAAACAGCTTACTTTTCAAAAGCTGTTCTCAAGCCTGAATACAGCGCGGACAATTCTTTACTGATTCGAGGATAATGAGGAACATGCGGCACTTGAATATCCGCAGGCATCCTTTTCATGATAAAGGATTGCTGAGCCTGTTCAAAAAACGCCCGCAGCTGGTTGATCTCTTCATCAGAAAACGGAGCAGGCGGACGGCGGTGAGCTTGGGCCGAGAGCAAATAGTACCCTAAGTGCTGAGCACCGGAAATGGCAGGCCAGAGCGCATCCGCATTCGCATGAGGAAACTCGCCAAGCGCCTTGTCATACGCATCCCGAAGCCTGACAAGGCTCACCCTTAACTTGTGTTCGTCGGCATTCTGCCCGGTTAACAGTTTCTCCATAAACTGCCCTTCCAACCGGATGACGTTCCTCATCAGTTCAGGCAGCCGCTTCGTTGAAAACCGCCGCCACAAAAGCATTGTTCCCAATAGCCCGATCACGCTGCCGACAGCTACGTCCGTCAGCCTCGCTATCATAAAATAACCGGCTCCCGCGCCGCCATGCATACTTTCTGTGATAACAAGCGCGTTTGCTGTTAAAAAGGGAACAGCCAGCGCATAATTGCGGACAATCAGCATCTCAAGAAGACATTGCAGCGCTGCAATACATAACGCAATATAAACACCGCCCGGCTTAAAAAACAGGATTGCGCCTGCCAGCATAACACCGATCACCGTTCCGGCCGAACGCTGAATAGCCCTGTGAAGCGTAAAAACAACAGTAGTGCCAAGCATGACCGCTGCTGCCGAAAGCGGAATCCAATAGGAGCGTGCAAAGCCGAATGCGAGGGCAAACATATCGGCGGCAAACAGAACAATTCCGTACTTTAACGCTCTAATCAAAACCGGAGACTTCCAGTCAAAGGCATTTCTCAAAAAGTAAAAAGAGGATGGCAGGCGGCTTGGTTCCCCGTCAAGCTGCTTATCAAAACGTCCTGAAGCGATATGCAAAACCTCATTGATTTCTTCAAACAGCTTCCGCCTAGGCTCATATTCGTTCTCATTAATCTGATACGTACAGGAAACCCGTGCATGTGCAAGCATATCTCCGGTTTGGCGAAGTGCCTTTTCAATCTGCGCGGTCTCTCTGTCCGGCGTTTCAGCTGAAAAATGAATAATGGCAATAAATATGTCGTCAGCTTTCTCAAGGAGGCGAAAAAATCGTTCATCATGCCGCGATTTTTTCCGTTTATTCCCTTTCCCAAGAACCGTTTGGCGAGCTGTTCTAAGCATGAGCACCGTCTGATGCTGTGCATTATGAAAACCTGGCGTTCCGACGGCTGAAAGACATGCAGCCAGCTGATGATATGTTTTTTGCAGCACCGCTTCCTCCGGTCCATGTTTGTTCCATAACCAGCCGATTAAAGCGATACCCATGGCGAAAATGCCTCCGAGAAACGTCAGTCCCGCTCTGAACAGCGCTTGTGAAGGATCGGCCGGCAGCCCGGAACTGACTAAAAAGGCAAGGACAAAAAACATTGGCGCAGGGCCTTGAATGCCGAGCGCGCTAAAAATAAACATCGCCGCTGCACCGATCAGCCCCAAAACAGCCGACATCATCCAAAGCGTCCCGGACAAAAGCGTCCCTAAACCAAATGAGAGGGCGATCCCAAAGGAAACCAAGAGCAGCTTCATGGCGCGCTTTTTGTACGCTTCACCGCCCGCATATAAATAAACAAAGCCTCCGATACTTGCAATTAATCCGTAATCCGTGTGACCTGCCAATGCACCGACCAGCACAGGAAACCCTGAAGCGAAACCTGATCCGATAGCCTTTTTCCAAGGAAATGGATTTGCATGAATGCGAAAGGCATCCTTCACGATAGGCATGATTCTTTGATTGTTCGCAGCAGTTTTGTTCATTTGACAAAATCCTTTTCAATGAATGTGTAGAACTTTTCCCGTTTCTTCGCTTTAGTATGCCCAAAAACGCGGTTAGCTTCTCAATTGGTGCGCCCGATAAAAAAACAGAGACTTATACCGTCTCTGCTTCATTACATCAGTTTATTATAAAAGCGGCACCTGTCAGGACTGTTTTGTCCTTCTGCCTTCCTTCAAGAGCAGGTGAATAAAAAATAAAGGATAAATCAATAGATACCCATTAAACAGCCACCACACAAGATCAAAGTCACTGCTGAATGTCCAGAATGATAGCGCCTGCAGACCTGAACAACAGGTCAGCACAAGAGAAATCAGCGCCATCAGCTTCCAGTCAGCACGATTCACCCGCTGTAGGTACAAGCTGTACAACCCTGTGACAGAAATCAGGATATCCAGCGGAAAAAAAGACCAGTTCCAAGCGATCATAAACGGATGGTCATGATGTTTAAAAGCCCAGCTTTCCGGTATGAGCGAAAACCCGGCTGACAACCAGTACAAGATAAAACCGATATCAGTCACGAGAAAAAACAGCTTCATATATCTCATTTGTACTGCCCGCTTTTATGTACCGGCTCAGACACCGCAGCATGCTCGATCAGGTTTAAAGACACAACACCGGCAATAATCAATCCAATTGAAATGACTTTCATGACACTAACATGTTCTTGAAAAAACAAAAAACCAACGACTGTAATCAGGACAATTCCCATCCCTGACCATACAGCATAAGCAACTGATACATCAATGGATTTAAGCGTAAGCGTCAGAAAGAAAAGACTCCCTCCATAAAAGAAAATCAACAGCAAACTGGGAATAAGCTTTGTAAAACCAGACGATAGCTTCATGCTGACCGTTCCCGCAACCTCAAACAAAATCGCCAAGCATAGAAACACCCAATTCACGTGGCATCAGCCTCCTCATCAGCTGTTATACCGTTAAACAAAACATCTACAATTGATTCAAGAACCTCTCCTGTCGTGAACTGATGTTTCAGTGGATATTCAGGGTCATACACTTGATTGATGCTCCCTATATACATGTGAATAAACAGGTCCGGATTGATGTTTCTGATTCTCTTTTGCTGTTTGCACTCGTTTAATAATTCTAGGACAATGGCCCATTCTGCCTTAATAAACGTGTCTAATGTAAGCCACGCATCGTAATGGTATTTCTTTAGTTCATTTAATAATCCCATGTTCAGCAGTTCCATCCCCTGCGGAAGGCTGATCAGCATTTTTTTCACCTTTTCAAGCACATTTAAACTTTCATTTTCATAGATGTCTCTTTCCATTTGCTTCATTTCGGCTAAAAATTGTTCGACAACCGCCTCAACAAGCTGATCTTTAGATGAATAATATGCATAGAGCGTCCGTTTGCTCGTTCCCAGCGCTGCAGCCAAATCATTCATCGTAAATGAAAATCCTTTTTGCTTGATCAGCCGGAAAGTTTCCGCCAGAATTCTTTTATCCATATTAATCCCCCGCTTTCGGTACCAAGAAAACTATTTCGGTACCAATATTATACGGCAGAAATTTATGGAAATCAACAATACATAAAAAAACCTCTCCTGTTGGGAGAGGTTTAAAAGACACTGCGGACCAAACCGCCGTCTGCCCGAAGTGCCGCGCCATTGATCGCAGAGGAAAGCGGGCTGCTTAAAAATGTAACGAAGTGGGCGATTTCTTCCGGACGGATCAGTCTTTGAATAATAGATGTCGGCCGGTTTTCTTTCATAAAACGTGCCTCAGCTTCTTGAACAGTCAGGTTTTCACCAGGATACAGCGAGTTCAGCATGGTTTCCACACCCTCTGTTAAGGTAGAGCCCGGCATGACGGTGTTGACTGTGACATTCGTGCCGGTTGCCAGCTCCGCCAAACTGCGGGAAATGGACAGTTGCATCGTTTTTGTCGCACTGTAATGGGCCATTTCCTGTGACGGCATAATCGCCGCTTCACTGGCAATGAAAATCACACGCCCTTCTTTTTTCTCTATCATGTTATGCAAATACCTGCGTGTCAGCCTTACACCGCTCATAATATTCACTTCAAAAAAACGAAACCATTCATCGTCGGGAATATCAAAGTACTCCGCCGGTTCAAAAATCCCTAAATTGTTGACCAAAATATCAACCTCTGGATATGCCTGAAACAGCTCATTGCAGCCTTCTTCAGTTCCCAAATCAAATGCGGCCGGATAAAGAACCGCTTCAGCATGTTGTGTTTTCAGTTCATCTATCGTCTGATTCACTTTCTCTTCCCGGCGTCCGTTAATGATCACTGCCGCACCTTCTTCAGCTAACGAAGAGGCAATAGCTTTTCCGATCCCTGATGTCGAACCGGTCACCAGTGCGGTTTTTCCTTGTAAATTCAGCTTCATTATTCATCCCTCCGTTTTTGATTCCTCTTATTTATTGACAGAAATCTGATTGGTGAAACATCTGCTCTGCAATCAGTATGAAACAGCTGGGATCGAAATGGAAGTACGCACTTTTTGGTGCCTGTGGTTTGGAGAAAAAATAAAGCAGAACCTCTTAAGAGGTTCTGCTTTATTGTCAGTATGTATGGAGACGGTGGGAGTCGAACCCACGTCCAGAAACATCGATTACTTAAGCGTCTACGAGCGTAGCCTGCATATTTATGGTTTCACTCATCTTCTTGCCTGCGGGCGGGCCTTCCGAGAGCTAGTCTGTTCATCTCTTCTTACGTTCTCAGACAGGAACGCAAGCGTAGCCTACTTGGATGTGCTCTTCACAGACACATAGGCAATGTCAGGAAGAGCTCGCTGCGCTTATTAGGCAGCTAATGCTACGTTTTGGTTAAAACTGTTAGTTTTGCCAGTTATATTTAAGTGCGTGTTTACGAGATCGCCTCTCGGCTCGCAGCTCAAGCTCGATCCATCCCTGTCGAATCCGTAACGTCCCCTTGGTATAAGGGAAATACGGGAGAAAATATCAAGCTCTCACTCAAACTGGCTATAGTCTTATTATAACATGATCACGGCTCTTTTCAATTGTCAAATCCTTCAAATGAATGGCGTCGTGATCTGATCGTGAACACAGTATAGCACAGGCCTGATTTTCGAATCAAGCACTATGCCTTAGAAGCCTTTTTGACTGTCTCTGAACGCTCTTTCGATTTCCCGCTTCGCGTCCTTGCGCTTCAGATCTTCCCGTTTGTCATAGTTCTTCTTCCCTTTTCCAAGGCCGAGAAGCACTTTGGCAAAGCCGTTTTTTAAATACAGCTTCAGCGGAACGAGAGAATAGCCTTTTTCCTTTGTTAACCCGATCAGCTTATTAATCTCCTTGCGGTGCATTAACAGCTTTCTTGTCCGAAGCGGATCATGGTTATAGCGGTTTCCCTGCTCATATGGGCTGACGTGCATATTGTGGAGAAACACTTCTCCCCGTTCGATTTTGGCGAAGGAATCCTTAAGGTTTACGCGGCCGGCGCGAATCGATTTGATTTCGGTTCCTTGCAGAACGATGCCTGTTTCATAGGTTTCTTCTATAAAATAATCGTGATTGGCTTTCTTATTTTGAGATAATACTTTTCCTGACCCTTTTGGCATGCCAGAACCTCCTCTCTCTAAGGAAAAACTGTCCACCTTTTGCGATACGCTCTATTTTACCAAATGTCACGTACTGCTACAATGAAAAGCTGTTTCCGAAAGAAAGCAAATAGAGCGCTGCGGCCCTATTTGCTGGTTGAGCTGCTATTTCTTCTTTTTCCGTTTCTGTTTCGGAGCATTCTGGAAGCCGCGTTTTTTCTTTTTCTTCTTCGGCTTAGTGAACCACTCCCCTTTTTCCTCAGACGGAGCTGGAGAAACAGGTGTATTGGTGCTTTGAACACGTTTTCTGGCAGGCTTTCCGCGTTTTCTGCTCCGGCTGCTGTCCAATTCTCTCGGACGCCGCGGAGTGCCCTTCATGCCGACAATTTCAAAGTCGATATTGCGCTCATCTTTATTGACATCGACAACCTTGACTGTGATTTCATCCCCGATGCGGAAGACGTTGCCTGTCCGCTCGCCGATCATTGCGAAATGCTGTTCGTCAAAGCGGTAGTAGTCATCTGTCATAAAGCTGACGTGGACGAGTCCTTCAATTGTATTCGGCAGCTCGACGAACATTCCGAAGTTTGTCACAGAGCTGATCATGCCGTCAAACTCTTCACCGATTTTATCAAGCATGTATTCCGCTTTTTTCAGATCATCCGTCTCACGCTCGGCGTCAACTGCACGGCGCTCCATTGATGATGTATGTTCGGCGATATCCGGCAGGCGTTCAGCCCACTTTTCCTGAGTCGCTTCATCGACTTTGCCGTTGATCAAATACGTTCGGATCAGGCGGTGAACGATTAAGTCCGGATAACGGCGGATCGGCGATGTGAAATGCGTATAGAATTCCGTTGACAGACCGAAGTGCCCCAAGCTTTGCGGGTCGTATTTCGCCTGTTTCATCGAACGGAGCATAACAGTAGATATAACCGTTTCCTCTGGTCTGTCACGCACAGCGTCCAGAATGCTTTGCAGCGCGCGCGGATGAATATTCCCCGCCGTTCCTTTCACCACATAGCCAAATGTCGTCACAAATTCTAAAAACTTTTGCAGCTTTTCAGCATTCGGCTCTTCGTGAATCCGGTATATAAACGGGACGTTCATCCAATGGAAATGCTCTGCCACTGTTTCGTTTGCTACAAGCATAAATTCTTCAATCAGCTTCTCGGCGACAGAGCGTTCTCTGATCACAACGTCTTTAACCGCTCCTTCGTCATCAACAAGCACCTTTGCTTCTTTGAAATCAAAGTCAACGGCGCCGCGGTCCATCCGCTTATCGCGAAGAATTTGAGCCAGGCGCTCCATGTCTTTGAACATCGGAACAAGAGGCTCGTATTTTTGCTTCAGCTCTTCATCATCGTCAACAAGAATTTTATTCACATCTGAATATGTCATTCTTTCCGTTGTTTTGATGACACTTTGGAAGATCTCGTGCTCTGTCACCTGTCCCTGACTGTTAATTGTCATTTCACAAGAAAGCGTCAGGCGGTCAACCTTTGGATTTAAGGAGCAGATGCCGTTTGACAATCTGTGCGGAATCATCGGGATGACACGGTCAACCAGATACACACTTGTCCCTCTTTCAAGCGCTTCTTTGTCAATCGGCGAGTTTTCGGTTACGTAATGGCTGACATCAGCTATGTGAACGCCAAGCTTGTAGCTTCCATCATCAAGTTTCGTCACGGTAACTGCATCATCCAAATCCTTCGCATCCGCACCATCAATGGTGACAATCACCTGGTCACGGAGATCACGGCGGTCTTTCAGATCTTTTTCATCAATCGTGTCAGGCGTACTTGATGCCTGTTCCATCGCGTCAGCTGGAAATTCTCCCGGCAGGCCGTGCTTATGAATGACCGATAAAATATCAATGCCCGGGTCGTTTTTGTGGCCGAGAATGGTTTCAACCTCACCCTCTGCGTTCATGCGGCCTTCAGGATAGCTCGTCAGCTTGACAACAACCTTATGCCCTTCCGCAGCTCCATTTTTCCCATTTTTCGGAATGAAGATGTCACTCGTGATTTTTTTGTCGTCCGGAATGACAAAGCCGAAGTTTCTCGTTTCTGTATACGTGCCGACAACCCGCTGAATCGCTCTTTCTAAAATCCGTATGACGGTTCCTTCCTGCCTGGAGCCGCTTGACTGTGAATTCAGACGCACCATGACGATATCGCCGTTCATTGCCGTATTTAGCTCATTAGGCGGAATAAACACATCACTTAACGACGAATCCTCAGGCAGCAAAAAGGCGAATCCTTTCGCATGGGCTGAAATCTTTCCTTTTATTAAATTCATCTTCTCCGGAATGCCGTAGCGGTCGCTTCTCGTCCGTACGATAAGCCCTTTTTCTTCCAAGGCGACTAACGCTTTGACGAGCTCTTTAAACTCCTCGGCTTCCGTAATATTTAACATCTCCTCAAGTTCCTGAACGGTCAGAGGTTTGTACGCCTCTTCCTTCATAAACGAGAGAAGCTTTTCCATAAATGCTTCTTTTTCCATTATCCGACCTCCTGTTGATTACCAATCGAGCTTCTCTAAAAATTCATACACATCCTGATGGACGAGGTCACGTTCTTTGTCGAGTGTAATGACATGCCCTGATTCCTCGTACCATTTCAGCTGTTTATCATCAGTTTCCACTTCGTTGTAAATAATATTGGCGCTTTCGGTATTAATCATGTGGTCATGACGGGCCTGCACCACAAATGTCGGTGAATAAATCATATCGACATTATTCCGCACATCAGCAATTAAGTCTTGCAGCGCCTTGAGGGTATTCATCGGCGTTTTTTCGAATTCCTTCATTTCCTCTTCAATTTGCTCCGGGCTTTTCCCCTCAAACTTTTTGTAATTGCGAGCGTATGAAAGAACGCCTTGATACATGACCTCTTCACTCTTAATATGCATCGGTGCGCACATTGGGACAATTCCCTTTATGGGTACAGTGTAACCCAATTTCAGCGAAAAAACCCCGCCAAGCGACAGTCCGCAGGCAGCAATGCTCTCATAGCCTTCAGATTTTAAGTATTCATAGCCATCCATTACGTTTTTCCACCAGTCTTCGGGCCCCGTATGTACAAGTTCTTCAGGCGGGACGCCATGTCCTTCATATTGAGGCGCGTGGCACGTATAGCCGCGTTCATTCAAATATCGTCCCAGCATCCTTACATCCGCTGTATTGCCTGTAAAGCCGTGCAGCAAAAGCACCGCTTTGTCTCCGCCTTTAAATGTAAATGGTTTTGGTGTCACAACTTTCATGCTCATGTCTCCCTTTCTATCTGCACGATCATTATAGTTTTCCACAGTTTAATCAGAAAAAAACGTTTTGAATATCAGCCAGAAACGTGAAAAAGGCCTGACTTCACATCAGACCTTATACAAACATTGCCCTATAGGATATAAGCAAGCGCAATCGTTAACACGAAAAACAAGACTGCCAGCACTACCGTAATGCGGTGCAAAATTAAATCAAGACCTCTTGCTTTTTGTTTCCCGAAGAGCTGCTCCGCTCCGCCTGAAATCGCACCAGATAATCCGGCGCTTTTACTGGATTGAAGCAAAACGACAATAATAAGTGCAATGCTGACGATAACCAACAAGGTAATCAAAACTGCGTGCATCCCATACACCTCCAGACTCACTGGCTACATTACTTCTATTTTACATGAAAAGGGTTGGCATGTCACGCTGTATCAGACGCCAAAAGGCCGGATAAGACGTTTTATCTTGGTTACCCTATTCATATGAAAAGGTCAAAGGAGAAAAGCGATGCCGCTTATCAGCATAGACAGCAGGAAACATCTTTTTTATGAAGAATATGGACAGGGAATCCCTATCATTTTTATCCACCCGCCGGGCATGGGACGCAAGGTTTTTTATTATCAGCGCCTTCTATCCAAGCATTTCAGGGTGATTTTTCCCGATTTAAGCGGCCACGGTGATAGTGATCACATCGATCAGCCAGCGTCTATTTCCTATTACGCAAACGAGATCGCGCAATTCATGGACGCTTTGCACATTGATAAAGCTGTGTTATTCGGGTATTCTGCCGGAGGCTTAATCGCGCAGCATATCGGCTTTAACCGCCCGGACAAAGTGTCACACCTTATTCTGTCCGGCGCCTACCCAGCTGTTCATAACGTAATCGGCCAGAAGCTGCACAAACTGGGAATGTATCTGCTTGAAAAAAACCCCGGTTTGCTCATGAAAATCCTCGCTGGCAGCCACACAAAAGACAGACAGCTTCGCAGCATATTAACAGACCATATGAAAAAAGCAGACCAGGCCCATTGGCATCAGTATTATCTGGATTCGCTTGGCTACAACTGCATTGAACAGCTGCCCCGCCTAGACATGCCAATGCTGTTTATGTATGGCGGCCTGCGGGACTGGACCTTTACAAACGCAGGCTATTACCGAAGATCGTGCAGACATGCCGAATTTTTCAGATTGGAATATCAGGGACATCAATTGCCGACAAAACAATGGAAAACGTGCAATGAGCTGGTGACAGGGTTTGTGCTGACACATCATTCATAGGAATAGAAAACGCTTGGCTTCCTTGCGTTTTTTGTTACTTTATTGACTTTTGTCAATAAAGTCATAGTAAAAAAGATCCTCAAATTTCAAATTAAAATAGTGAAGCATTTTACCGATCACAAGCTGCCCCGGCCGTCTTTCTCCATTCAGCACGCGGCTCAGTGTGGCGGGTGAGACTCCGATTTCCAGCGCAAGCTGATTAAGGGAATAATCGTTATTAACCATATACTGCAAGACATAATCACGTCTAATCTGTATCTTTTCTACTGGCACTTTCCTCACCTTCCATTCCTGAAAAACTTTTTTCTATACTTTTACATTACGGCTTATGTTAACTTTTGTCAATACATTTCCAGTCTACCTATTCCCTTTAGTCAATAAACATACTAAAATATGAGTAACAGTGAGGGACGGGGTGAGATATATGGAAAGCTTTGGCGAACAATTACGGGCATTGCGTGAAGAGAGAAAGTTAACAGTCAACCAGCTGGCGACTTATTCAGGCGTAAGCGCGGCCGGCATCTCCAGAATCGAAAACGGAAAACGGGGCGTTCCCAAACCTGCCACCATCAAAAAACTGGCAGAGGCCTTAAAAATTCCTTATGAGGGGCTTATGTACAAGGCTGGTTACATCGAAGAAGTGCATGAAGCCAAGGCTCCTTATGAAACGAAGTGCAAGCTGCTCGAAAAAGCGGAGGCCTATGACCTGAAAAACCTTGCGCTTCTTGAGAACGAAAAATGGCAATATCTCAATAAAGAAGATTTGCTCATGCTGGATCATTATTTTTCGTTTATTTCAGACGAAGCCAAAAAACGGTCTGCTGATGACTGACTCTTGATAGAAATGTGAGGCGATAGACCATGTCACCGTTCGGACAGCAATTACGGGAGCTGCGCCGCGCCCGCAAACTGACAGTGAATCAGCTTGCGGTGTACTCAGGCATCA
Source organism: Bacillus sp. JZ39 (assembly GCF_053903145.1). NCBI lineage: Bacteria > Bacillati > Bacillota > Bacilli > Caryophanales > Bacillaceae > Bacillus > Bacillus sp. JZ39. The sequence goes on from NZ_CP096389.1 coordinate 3,243,196, forward strand.
GCTCTGCCACCATTTCAAAAATTGAAAACGGCAAACGCGGGACGCCAAAACCCGCCACGATTAAAAAACTGGCAGCCGTCCTGAAAGTGCCGTACGAAAACCTAATGGCCGCCGCAGGCCATATTCAGGCCTTTCCTGAAGAAATCCGCGAAGCATCTGAAAGCTATCAATCCGTTTATGAAATTTACCAGACGGCTGTCACGCGCGGAGCGGAGCACCTCCCGATTTTCAATAGTCAAAAATGGGAACATCTCTCAAAGCAGGATATTGAAAATCTCAGCAAATACTTCGATTTTTTGTCTTCAGAAGCAAAAAAACGGGCCTCTTCCTCATAATCCCCTGTTTCTCTTTCTATATTTTATCAATCACGCTTGCATACCCTCCCTCGTTATTTGCGTTATAATAGTGACAGACGAGGTGAAAAGTATGAACCAATCAGAAATGTGTCCTAGATTTGAAAAAGCAGTCGACATCTTAAGTAAACGCTGGGTCGCTTTAATCGTATTTCAGCTCTTGAACGGGTCGCAGCGATTTAGCGAAATTGAAGCAGCACTTCCAAATCTAAGCGGCAGAGTTCTGTCAGAACGGCTGAAAGAACTTGAGCTTGAAGGAGTAGTGAAGCGGGATGTCATCCCTGAAACTCCGGTTCGCATCGAATATTCATTGACTGATAAAGGAAAGGCACTCGCCCCCATTCTAGGTGAGATTTCTAAATGGGCGACTGAATGGATTGACCCTTCCTTTCTTGACTAATTGCTAAAACGGTTCTGATCTCAAAGACGAGAAAAGAGCCGTTTTTTATTTTTTTCCAGGTAAAAAAACGATTTCTCAGCCGATATATAGTACATCCACACATTACGTTTTTAAAGGAGACCACTATATGCGACTGACGATTTCCCGCAAATTCAGCCTGGTATTTTTGACACTGATCCTGATCAATTTACTTGTAGGCGGAATAGGCGTTCTTAATATGCAGCATATCATTCAAAAAACAGATGAAATCAACACAAAATGGATTGACGGCATCAAAGGAATCACTTCAATTAATTATGTAACCGAGCACCTGTCTTCTAAAGAAAAGGACTTTCTGATTTATACAGACAAAAGCAAAATGGATACACTTGATCAAGAAATGAATCAAATCATGGAAGACATTAACCAAAAGCTCGATAACTACGAAAAAACGATCTCCACTGATAAAGAGCAGAAACTGTTCGAGCAGCTTCAAACTGAAGTGAATACCTATATGGATATTCATGCGCAAATTATCGAAAGCGGCCGCACGAATGACATGGACAAAGCAAGAGGTTTATTGGTCCAGACTGAGGCCAGCTTTGAGGATATGAAAAAAACAATCACTCAGCTTGTTGACTTAAATCAAGAAGGCAGCAACACAGCGGTAAAAGAAACGAAGGCCGTCTATCATAAAGGGCTCATTTACACTGCTTTGCTTGTGGCAGCATCGATCCTCATCAGCATTTTCATCTGGCTTTATATCACGCGAAACATTGTAAAGCCTATCATTCGCATGAAGGAATCTGCCAATCATATTGCCGAAGGCGATCTGTCGAACGATATGGAGCCGCTCAACTCAAAAGACGAGCTAGGTGATCTGAATGAAGCGCTGCAAAAAATGGTAGGGAATCTGAGAGATATTGTCGGATATTCTAAAGACATATCAAGCCGGGTTCTTTCTTCTTCACAGGTGCTTGCAACCGCAACGAATGAAACAAGATCCGGCAGCAAACATATTACCGAGACGATGAACGAAATGGCTGAGGGCTCTGAACAGCAGGCCCAAGACGCCGTGACGATTGCCGAATCGATGAATGAGTTCACTGAAAGCATTGATAAAGCCTATAATCACGGCATCACCATCAGCGATACGTCTCAAAACGTTCTCGAACTCGCGGTAAGCGGAAACGAAAATATGGCTACGTCATTACAGCAAATGAAAACCATCCATCATATTGTTGAAGAAGCCGTGCATAAAGTGAGATCACTGGAACAGCATTCTCAGGATATCAACAAGCTCGTTCAAGTCATCAACGGGATTGCCGAGCAGACGAATTTGCTGTCCCTTAACGCCGCGATTGAAGCTGCCCGCGCAGGAGAAAGCGGCAAAGGCTTCGCCGTTGTGGCAGAGGAGGTCAGAAAGCTGGCTGACGGCGTTTCTGATTCCGTGCAGGATATTACCCGGATTGTAGGCGGGACACAGCAGGAGATCCACACTGTCATTACGTACTTGGAAAGCAGCTTTACAGAAGTCGAAAAAGGAACGGAAAACCTGACAGACACCGGACAGGCTATGCGGCATATCAAGCAATCCGTCACTCATGTTGCAGACAGCATTAAGGAAGTAACGGATGGCCTGAAGCAGTTAACAAACCAATCGATTACTATCAATCAATCGATTGAAAATATCGCTTCTGTATCCGAAGAGTCGGCCGCCGGCATTGAAGAAACATTTTCAATAACCGAGCAATCCGCCCATTCGATGGATCAAGTGCTTCAAAATGCTGAAGAGCTTGAGCAGCTGGCGAAGGAGCTTAATGAGAAGATGGGGCAGTTTACGATTTAAATAGAAAAAAGAGGCTGGACTCCAGCCTCTTTTTTCTATTCTATGCAGCTGATGGAACGTGTTTCGCCCCGGTTCTTTTTTTCTTCACCGGACTTAATGCCCGCTCCAGCCAGGCCATGAGCAAATCCGCCCCTACCGCCATCACCGCAGTTGGTATCGCTCCGGCTAGAATAATCGCAGTTCCGTTTGTCGCGTTTGAGCCGCGGACGATCATGTCCCCAAGGCCTCCGGCACCGACAAATGTGCCGATCGCTGTAATTCCAATGGCAATGACGAGAGCCGTGCGAAGGCCCGCCATAATGACAGAAAGTGCGAGCGGGAGCTCAACCATTCTGAGCACTTGGAATTTCGTCATGCCCATTGCTTTTCCCGATTCTAAGTAGGCATGCTCAATACTGATAATGCCTGTGTACGTGTTTCGAATAATCGGCAGCAGGGAATACAGAAATAATGATAGAATCACGGTATTTGCGCCGAGCCCCATAACAAGCATTAAGACGGCCAGCATAGCGAGCGCCGGGATTGTTTGAATAACGTTTGTTACGGCAAACACCCAGGCTGACAAACGGCGAAAATGCGCGATGAGGATTCCGGCCGGAACCCCGACGACAGCGGCAAATAAAACGCCGTAAGCCGACATGAGAAAGTGGCGGCCGAATTCATCCATGACGTAACTGCCATTGTGCGCGTAATACGTCATTAACTGTTCAAGCACGTTCATTGACCTCTTCCCCCTTTCACGATTCGAAGTAGTGATGTTTTTCTAAATATTCCTTGGCAACGACAGACGGTTCTTTGAGATTGCCGTCGACTTCATAGTTAAGCTCCTGCATCGTGGCTGTGTCGATTTTTCCGAGCATTTTCTTGATGATGCCTTCAAGCTCAGGATGTTCTTTGAGCACCTTTTCCGGAACAACCGGAGAACAGTCGTACGGCGGGAAAAATTGTTTATCATCCTTTAGCATTTTGAGACCATAGGACTTGATTCTTCCATCGGTTGAATACGCAAGCACAATGTCCATTTTTCCGCTTTTCACCGCGTCGTACACAAGGCCGATCTGCATCGGATACGTGCCGCCAAATGTCATGCCGTAGGTTTTCGTAAAATCCTGATAGCCGTTTCCTTTGAGCTTCATCCAATAGTTATCAACGCCCAGCTTTAATTGCGGCGCCCATTTTTTAACGTCTGATACGGTCTCTAAATGGTATTGGTCGGCCAGCTCCTTGCTGACTGTAAAGGCATATGTATTATCAAACCCGTAGGAGTCATACCACTTTAAATCATATCTTTTTTTAAACTCCCGCTGAGTAAGCGCCAGCGCTTTGTCCGGATCTTTTTCAGGTTCCATTCTCAGCGTGCCTGTCAGCGCGTCTCCCGTATATCTTGTGGCGGCAATGTCGATTTCCCCGTTCATTAAAGCCTGCTGCTGCACCGCGTTGGAGCCAAGATTTTTAATCGTTGTTGTTTTGAGATCTGTATGGTGTTCGATCAACTGGCCAAGCATGCTGGCGATGATTTCTGATTCGCTCATGCTTTGCGCGCCGATTTTAATGGTCTGGTCTGCAGCAGCGCTGAGACCAGGAAGCGAACATCCGCTCAGCGTCAGCGTTGCCACAAGTGCTAAACCTATCATTAATTTGAGATATTTTCTTTTCATGAGCCGCCTCCTTATGACAATTCCTTCAATCTCTGCATGCCGGCAGGTGTCAGTTTTCGTTCAGCAACTGCCAGCACATAATCAATCACAATTGCCAATATCGTGACAGGTACCGCGCCCCCGATGATATATTCCGGCTGATATAAATTCAGTCCGATAAAAATGTAATCACCCAATCCGCCGCCTCCGATAAAGGAAGCAAGCGTGGCCCAGCCGATTAAGTAAATCGTCGATGTTCTGATTCCCGCCATGATCACTGGCGCGGCAAGCGGCAGCTCCACCAAGCGGACTTGTTCAGCCGGCGTCATTCCGATGCCTTTGCCAGACTCGAGCAGATTTTTGTTGACGCCGCGAATGCCGGTATACGTGTTGCGAAGAATCGGCAATACGGAATAGAAAAACAAAGCCACAATGGCCGGAACCTTTCCTACACCAAGGAGCGGGATAAAAAAAGCGAGGATGGCCAGACTCGGCAGCGTCTGAATGATATTGACAATGCCGATAATGGTGCCGGCTCCTTTTTTCATTCTGGTAAGCAAAACCCCGAGGGGGACGGCAACCAGCACACCTAAGATCACAGCAATGAGCGATATCGTAATATGCTCGTATGTTTTATAAAGAAGCTCGCCCCCATTGGTTTGCAAAAATTGAACAATATGATGCATGACTTATCGCCCCTCCCTATGACAATGCTGCGAGCTGCTTTTCTTCTCCCCAGAGGGAGTCATACACGATGTCGACCAGACTTGCCCTCGTCACAATTCCGATCACGCGTCGGTCTTCATCCACAACGGGAACATATTTGACACCCCGTTTTAAAATTTTGCGGACCGTGTCGCGCAGCAGTGTGCCGCCCAGTACTGTGTATATATCTTCATGTAAAACCTCACCTATGAGATTGGCCTTTTTCCGGCATTGATCAATGATTTCAACATCGACATAGCCTTGCAGAACGTGCTTGTCATCGACGACCAGCAATGAATCGACCCGTTCCTGCCTCATCAGCTGAATGGCCTCAGAAAGCGTTTTATCCGCGGTGATCGTTACAGGCTGTGTGTTCATAATCTGGTCAACCCGTTCAACATCCGGGCTGGATGATTGAATCAGCCGCTCCTTGCCGATAAATTCCTCAACAAATTCGTCTGCCGGATTTCTTAAAATGTCATCGGGCGTTCCAACTTGAACGATTTCTCCCGCTTTTAAAATCACAATCCGGTCTGCCAGCTTAATCGCTTCATCCATATCGTGGGTAACAAATACGATGGTTTTATGTAAGGTTTTTTGCAGTTTTTTAAATTCTTCCTGGAGGGAATCCCTCGTAATCGGGTCGAGTGCCCCAAACGGTTCATCCATTAAGATAAGCGGCGGCTCCGCGGCAAGTGCCCGTAATACACCAATTCGCTGCTGCTGCCCCCCGCTTAATTCATGAGGGTAACGGTCTACATATTCTGGCCCCATATCGACCAATTTTAAAAGCTCACGGGCCCGTTCTTTACGCTGCTGCTCCGGCCATTTCAGCAGTTTTGGGACGAGTGAGATATTCTGCTGAATGGTCATATGGGGAAACAGGCCGATCTGCTGAATCACATAGCCAATTTTGCGCCTGAGCTCTACAGGATCCTGATCCATGATGTTTTCGCCGTCAATGAAAATCTTTCCGGCGGAAGGCTCAATTAATCGGTTAATCATTTTCATTGTTGTCGTTTTTCCGCAGCCGCTCGGCCCGATAAAGCAGATAAATTCGCCTTTTGCAATCTTAAGATTTACGTTGTTCACGGCTTTTTTGCCGCCCTTGTATGTTTTCGAGACATTTTCTAATGTCAGCAAACATCGCACCTCCAAAATTAAGTTTATTCAATTTGTTCAGTTTAAATTTAATTTTTCAGACAATTGAATGCTTCCCATTATAGAATAAAGTTTATAAAATAAAAAGTTTACAATTTGTTCATATTATTTATAAAGTATGTGTAAACGCTGATTTACCCGCATTGACGTGTGTTGATCTCCTTATTGCTCCAATTTCCTGCCAAATTCTCTTTTGACAGCATTTTCGCCGTATCAAAAATGTGGTATATTGACATCGGAATTGTTAGCTGAAAGGATGAAACCGTTGGAGAAAGATCCGTTAACGATCATTGAACAGGCCGAGGACCATTTTATAGAAAGAATCGCGGAAAACATGCATGCATTTGGAATGCCCTCTACCGTCGGACGAGTGCTGGGCATTATTTATATGAATCGAAAACCGATGACGCTTACGGAATTATCTGAGGCCACCGGCATGAGCAAAACACGCATGAGCCAGGTAGTGCGGGAAATGCTTGATGCCAACATTGCCGAGAAGGTGTTCGAAAAAGGCGTGCGAAAAGATTTATATGAGGTTGAGCAGGACTACTATCAAACATTTATCACGCTGTTTTCAGCCACCTGGAGCAAAGTCGTCAGCAAAAACAAAATGATGCATAAAAAACTCAATCGGGAGCTGCTTAGCGTGTTGGATGAAGAGCTTACTCCTGAAGCGGAAGAAAAAGTGAATGAACTGCTGAAAGAATTAAAGGAATGGCTTGATTATTATAATTGGCTCAGCCGTTTGATTGAGTTTTTTGAGAGCGAAGAAATTTTTAAATATGTGCCGAAGCCGTAAAAAACGCCCTGTCATTACAAGGCGTTTTTTCTTATGCGGCACCTGCCAAGTTTTTCTTCTTTCTCTTTTTAATCGGACTTAATGCTCGTTCAAGCCAGCCCATGACCAAATCGGCAATCACCGCCATCAGAGCTGTGGGGATCGCTCCCGCTAATATAATCGCGGTTCCGTTTGTGGCGTTTGATCCTCTGACGATGATGTCCCCGAGACCGCCAGCACCGACAAATGTCCCGATGGCCGTAATGCCGATGGCAATGACAAGCGCGGTGCGCAGGCCGGCCATTATGACAGAAAGCGCAAGCGGAAGCTCGACCATCCGCAGCACTTGAAATTTTGTCATCCCCATTGCTTTTCCGGATTCAAGATAGGCGTGCTCAATACTGATAATCCCAGTATACGTATTTCTGATAATCGGCAGAAGAGAATACAGAAATAATGACAATATCACCGTATTAGCGCCCAGCCCCATGACAAGCATCAGCACGGCGAGCATGGCGAGAGCCGGGATGGTCTGAATGACGTTCGTGACCGCAAAAACCCATCCGCTTAATCTTCTGTATCTGGCTATCAGGATGCCAAGCGGAATTCCAACAATGGCAGCAAATAAAACGCCGTACACCGACATCAGAAAATGGCGGTAAAATTCCTGCATCACGTAACCGCCGTTTTGCGAATAGTATGTGCCAAGCTGCTGTAGTACTTCCATATGATCCACCTCTTTTCTTAGTCAAAATAATGATGTTTCTCTAAAAATTCCTTTGCTACGACAGACGGCTCCTTCAGCTTGCCATCCACCTCATAATTAAGTTCCTGCATCGTTTCCGTGTCGATTTGCCCAATCAGCTTATTGATCACACCTTCAAGTTCCGGATGCTCCTTAAGCACCTTTTCCGGAATCACCGGTGAACAGTCATACGGTGGAAAGAAACGCTTATCGTCTTTTAAGATTTTCAGATCATATGCTTTAATCCGTCCATCCGTTGAATAAGCCAAAACGGCGTCCATTTTCCCATTTTTGACTGCGTCATAGACAAGCCCGATCTGCATTGGATAAGTTGTGCCGAACTCAAAGCCATATGTGCTGACAAAGCCTTTATACCCGTCGCCTTTTCGTTTCAGCCAAGCATTGTCGACGCCTAATTTATATTGGGAGGCATTTTTTTTCAGGTCGGACACGGTGTTAATATGCTCCTTTTCCGCAAACTTTTTTGTTACGGTGAAGGCATATGTGTTATCAAAGCCGTAGGAATCAAACCATTTATAGGAAAAGCGTTTTTGAAACTCGTTCTGCACAATGTTCAGCGCTTTTTTCGGATCTTTCTCCGCTTCCTTGCCGAGGGTGCTTGTTAAATCTGTTCCGGAATAGCGCGTGGCTGAAATATCAATGTCACCGCCCAGCATCGCTTGGTGCTGAACATAGTTTGAGCCGAGGTTTTTCACTAAAGCAGTATTCAAATCTGTATCATGTTCAATAAGCTGCGCGATCATATTCGCTAAAATTTCTGATTCTGTCATGCTCTGCGCCCCGATTTTGATCGTATCGTCAGAAGCGCCGCCTAGACCCGGCAGAGAGCAGCCGCCTAGCAGCATGACAAAGACGAGAGCAAACGCGCCAAGCCATTTGATTTTTGTCATTTTCAACAGTGCCAACTCCTTACGAAACTTCCTTCATCCCTTGCAAGCCTTTCGGCGTCACCTTTCGTTCTGTCACAGCCAGCACATAATCAATAATAATTGCCAGAATTGTGACAGGCACGGCACCGCCAATGATATATTCAGGCTGGTATAGGTTCAGTCCGATAAAAATATAGTCCCCGAGGCCGCCTCCCCCGATAAACGACGCAAGTGTCGCCCAGCCAATTAGATAGATCGTTGATGTGCGGATCCCCGCCATGATGATGGGAATCGCCAGCGGGATTTCAACGAGCCGAATCTGCTCCCAGCCGGTCATGCCAATCCCTTTCCCCGATTCCAGGAGGTTTTTATTTACACCTTTAATGCCGGTATACGTATTGCGCAAGATCGGCAGCACCGAATAGAAAAATAAAGCGACAATCGCAGGCACTTTTCCTACGCCGAGAAGCGGAATAAAAAAGGCTAAAATTGCCAGACTCGGCAGGGTTTGCACAATGTTTACGAAACCGATTACCGCACCTGCGCCTTTTTTCATTCTGGTAAGAGCAACGCCGAGCGGCACTGCAACGATAATACCCAATACAACGGCTATGAGTGAAATATATAAATGCTCTCCTGTTTTATACAACAGCTCTCCGCCGTTCGTTTGCAAAAAAGTCATCATTTGATTCATCTTAAAAGAGCTCCTCCCCTGGTCAGATCGTCATGAGCTGGTTTTCCTCGTCGCCCCAAATGGAATCGTATACGATATCAACGAGGCTCGCTCTTGTCACAATCCCTGCTAAATGGTTCTGTTCATCGACCACCGGAACATACTTGATCCCCTGCTTCAAAATTTTTCGGACTGTATCGCGAAGAAGCGCCCCTTTTTGAACGGTATATATATCTGAGCGGTATACGTCGCCAACGATGCTTGCTTTTTTGCGGTTTTGATCAATCATTTCCACATCAACATAGCCCTTCAGCACGTTTTGCCGGTCCACAACGAGCAGCGAGTCAACACGTTTTTCTCTCATCAGCTGAATCGCCTGAGAAAGCGTTTTGTCCGCAGATACCGTCACCGGCGTTCTGTTCATCATTTGCTCTACCCGCTCGATATCCGGTCTTGACTGAATCAGGCGCTCTTTCCCGATAAATTCTTCAACAAACTCATTTGCCGGGTTTCGAAGAATCTCATCAGGTGTGCCGACTTGAACGATTTCTCCCGCTTTTAATATCACAATCCTGTCAGCAAGCTTAATCGCTTCATCCATATCGTGGGTTACAAACACAATCGTTTTGTTTAAGGTTCTCTGCAGTTTTTTGAATTCTTCCTGAAGGGAATCACGCGTAATCGGATCAAGCGCTCCGAACGGTTCATCCATTAAAATGAGAGGGGGTTCCGCTGCCAGGGCGCGCAGCACGCCGATTCTCTGCTGCTGTCCGCCGCTGAGCTCATGCGGATAACGGTCTAAATACTCCGGGCCCATATCCACAAGCTTTAACAGCTCGCGCGCCCGTTCTTTCCGTTTTTCCTCAGGCCATTTCAGCAGCTTTGGTACGAGTGAGATGTTCTGCTGGATGGTCATATGGGGGAACAAACCAATCTGCTGAATCACATAGCCGATTTTTCTCCTCAGCTCAACCGGATCCTGTTCCATAATATTTTCTCCGTCGATAAAGATCCTTCCAGACGATGGTTCTATCAGTCTGTTGATCATCTTCATCGTCGTCGTTTTTCCACAGCCGCTCGGGCCGATAAAACAGATAAATTCACCTTTGGCAATATCTAAATCAATGCTGTTCACAGCTTTTTTGCCGCCTTTATATACTTTTGACACTTGTTCCAATTTCAGCAATCCGTGCACCTCCGCAGGTTTCCTTTAAATTTTCTGAAAAGTATAATCCTTATTATAGTTTGAACTTTGTAAAATAAAAAGTTTACAATGTGTTGAAATTATATGTTATTTATAGATTATTTATTGTTATGACCGAGACGGAAAGGGTGTTCTTACAATTACGCCGGATACCTCCCACTTCCTCAGCATTCAGCTATTTTCAACACCAGGAAGAAATATGATATATTGACACCATCAATTGCCATTTGAAGGGATGATCAGCTGTGAAAAAAACCGCTCTCGACATCATTGAACATGCTGAAGAGCATCTCATTGAGAAGATTGCCGAAAATATGCATACGTTTGGAATGCCTTCAACTGTCGGACGTGTGCTCGGAATTATTTATATGAATCGAAAACCAATGACCTTAAGCGAGCTCTCTGAGGCAACGGGCATGAGCAAAACACGGATGAGCCAGGTTGTCCGGGAAATGATCGATGCCAATATCGCCGAAAAGGTGTTTGAAAAAGGCGTACGAAAAGACCTTTATGACGTCGAGCAGGATTATTATCAAACCTTCATTTCTTTATTCGCGGCGAATTGGACAAAGGTCGTGAGCAAAAACAAAGTGCTGTATAAAAAATTAAACCGGGAGCTGAGTGATCTTTTACAAAGGGACGGGCTTACCCCGGAAGCGGAAGAGAAAGTCAATCAGCTGCTGAATGAATTAAAAGAATGGCTTCATTACTATGATTGGCTGAGCAGGTTGATTGAATTTTTTGAGAGTGAGGAAGTCTTTCGGTACGTGCCAAAAACAAAAGAAAGCAGCTCTCTAAAATAAGGAGCTGCTTTTTGCATCATGAGGTTAAGATCGGAAACATGCCTTTCAGCCCCGCACCAATCATCCCGACCGCAACCACGGCTAAGATTAATCCCATCAGTCTGGTAATCACATTCATCTCGGTTTTTCCGAGTTTGCTGCTGATAAAAGCAGAATAGTGGAAAAAGAGAAAGGTCAGGGCAATAACGGCGGCTATGCCGATCATGACAGCCGCATAATGACCAATGCCGCTATGACCGGCGGAAAGGCTCATCACTGTTGCAATCGTTCCGGGCCCAGCAATGATCGGAATGGATAAAGGTGTGACTGATATATCCGCTTTTTCCTTGCTTTCCTTATGTTCATCATGGTGAAGAGATTGCACGTGCGATTCTTTCGCATTCAATAGATTATAGGCAATGCCGAAAATGAATATGCCGCCCGCCACTCGGAGCGCGTGAATGTTGATATCAAACAGTTTAAAGATAAGATGACCGAAAACCAAAAAAGCTGCGAGAATAAAAAAGGATAAAATAGCTGCCTTCCGGGCAATCGCTTTTCTTTCCGCTGCAGTATAGCCTTCTGTCAGCGTCAGAAATATCGGTACGTTTCCGATCGGATTCGATACTGCGAATAAAGAAATGAAGACGTGAACGATAAATGAGAACATCATATACCTCCTTGTTGATAGTCTCTGCACAGGAAATAGAATTATTCTCCACCCTTTTACCCGGAGGCGATTTCCCGGTAAACCTTTATAGCCTGTCAGAAACGCGCCATGCTACAATGAAGTGACAAATTGAATAGGAAGGACGTATACAGATGTTCAAAAAAATTGCGGCAGATGCCTTGGGCTTATCTGATATCGGAAAAATTATCGAACCTCAGGACTATGACAAAACAGACGCAGATGACTATGTCATGCATGAAGATAATGAGAAAATTTATTTCTTGATTAAAACAAAAGCAGACGAGTATTGCTTTACGAACCTGGCCCTGATCCATGTAGACGGCGAACGCGCCACTTCCTCGAAACGAACGTTGAAACGCTATCCTTATTCGCAATATAAAATCTCTGACGTTTTTCTTGAAACTGCCGGAAAAGTGGATTTGGATGTTGAAATTAAGTTCAAGCTGGGCGGTGAACAATTCGACATTGATGTCCACAAAGACCAGATTGAAAAGTTAAAAGACCTTTATAAAGCACTGCTTCGCATCGCTGAAACAACCTATGAAAATGACATTTTAATCAATCAAGCGGAGCAAAGCTTAGATAAAGCAGTGACGATTCTTCACCATACCCGCCCTGAGCACGTCAATATTGAAACGCAATACAAAGAGCTGACCGAATTCGGATTTACTTGGCTGACATCCGTTCGCTCGCAGTATCATATTAAGGATTTTGGGGATGTATTTGAGAAATATATGAATAACTAGATAAAAAAAGACACAGCTGCTATCGGGCTCGTGTCTTTTTTTGTATGAATATTGATTACTTTACAACTTTTTTCTTTTATAATAAAACTATCAGTCTATTTTCCCTATATTACAGATAAAGGAGTTATTTTATGTATTGTCCTCAATGCGGCCATCAAACAGATGGCGGAAATTTTTGTGAGAAATGCGGATCACCGCTCCCCGGTCAATCAGGCCACCAGCATGCAGCTCAAACTGGAGCCGCTGCAAAGCAAGCAGCAAAACAGTTCGGCTCATTTGTCTTATCCGTCCTGAAACGCCCTTATCAGGAATGTAAAACAACAGGCGGAGAGCAGCTGATCAGCGCAATCATTACGATGGTTCTTTTCAGTTTGCTGACCCCTTTGATGTTTTATATTCTTTTTTCAGACGGTCCCGGAAGCGTAAGCTTTACAGCAATCTTCTTAGAGCCAACCATTTATTTTATTTTATTTCTATTAGGCCTGCATGCATGCATCTTTTTCGCCCTGAAAATCGCGGGAAACCAAGTGTCTTTCAAGGATTCATTCTCAAGATTCGGAGCGTTTCTCATTCCTTTTACGGCTATTTTGATTCTTGCCCTTTTCTTCTTTTTATTACATACAGACATTTGCTTTACCATATTAGCCGTTGGTTTAATCGGTGCATTCTTCGCCATTCCTCCTGCGATGCTGGGCAGTTACCAGCATTCATATAAAGGGAAGGTTGATGTCATTTACTCAACGATTGTGATTTATCTGATCATCTGCGTTACATTTCAGCTTATTATCGAACACTATGTCAAAGAAATTTTCCGTTATATGCTCTTTTAAAAACAACCCCATCACCTGCTGGTGATGGGGTTGTTTTATTGAATAGACGTTAAGTAAATTCTTCCGTTCTTCACTACGCCGGTATAGGTCCAGTTATATGTTCTGAGCTTTGGACTGCCGCCTGATTTTGTGATGTAGAATTCTTCATACGTCTTAATCGTGATAGCCGACCCATTTTGGCTCCAGCTTTTCACTTCATAGTTATTAAAGTCTTCTGTTGTCCCCTCTTTATTTAATTTCGACACGAGATGCTGCTGGTCGGAATAAAGGGAACTGCCTTTTTCAAGGCTGTCTTCCATCAGTGAGAAATTATTTTGATTCACGGCATCTGCCTGACTTTGCAGATAACTGCCCATAAATAATGTCACTTGTTCATCTGTAACATCGCCGCTTGCAGAGCTTTCACTGCCTTTGTTTTTCGAGCCAGCCCAGGCGGAAGTGTATGTCTCTGGTTTATCATTTTTGATTTTCTTTATATTTGTGCCTGCAGATTGGAATGTTGATTCTGCATCTTCGAAAATCCACTTTTTCTGTTTTTTATCATATGAAAGAAGATATTCATAACTCGGACTGTCGTCAGTCATTTCAGATTTTGTATAGTCGTTATACGAAGAAGACTGGTGAAGTTCTTTTCCTGTTACCGATACCTGCCACGTTCCGTCGTTTTTCTGAGAGAGGGCAAATGTGTCCAGGTCAAAATCAGTTTCCAAGTATCTATCTTTTAAGTATGAATCCGCGCTTTTCATAGAATCAACGGTGTCCTTCGTCTCTGTCTTCCAATTGGCACTTGCCTCTGTCATCTGGGCTGTATTCCCATCAGATAGAGCTTTGGAGTATTGTTTTGTTGTTTTGACAATTGTGTTCATAATCTGTTCCTGTGTATCTTGATCAGGAATTAACGTTAACTCCATTTCTTTATCATCGATCGGAACGCCGGCAGTTTTTGTTTTTCCCCACGGAAATTCTGCCTCGACTGAAGCTGTCATTGATCCATCTGTCAGCAGCGGACCGTATGTTACGGATTTGAATGGGTCTTTATGAATCGACTTGCCGTTAATCAGCAAATCTCCCTTCCCGCTCTTGATGTCATCCGCTAAGCTGAATGTCACATCGTCTGCTTCCAATGAGAGATCAACACGAAAGCTGTTATCGCCAACCGCCTGAATGTCTTCCTTTTTCACAAGGTCAACGACATCGTTTTTCAGTTTGGCTGAGACTGTATATTCGCCGGGAATGTACGGACCGAGGGTTTGTGCTTGATCTGCTTTCTTTACAGATCCGGCTTCCTCTTTATTGACATATAAATCGGTATTTTTATAATTGCTGGTCACTTCAAAATAAACAGGTGCTACCTTTAAGTCGTAATGGTCAAATACCAGCAGGCTTTTTCCGTCTTTTTCTGCGTATACGATATCCTTCTGGGCTGTTTCCTCACGGAGCGATGCAAAAAGTTCATCTTTTTTGTCTGGATGATCCTTCAAATATGTAAGAAACGGTTTTACATTATTTTTAGTGAGTTTAAGATTGTCATTTACCGGTGTAAGCAGAGTCGCGATTTGGTCCTGATCCCCATCATTTACGGCCTGTTCAAACTTGTCTACTAACCTATCCTTTGAAGTAAAATACGCTCCGGTTTTATATGCGGCGAATAATATAACGCACGCCGCGGCAATGCTGCTCCATAAAATGATGGTTTTCTTAGGGATCGGTTTTCGCGGAGCCTGCCTTGTTTCTGCAGTGCTAGCTGTTTCTTGATTTGCCTGTTTGCTGCCCCCTCCGATCGGGGTGCCGCATTGTTTACAAAACTTGGCTCCTTCATTATTCTGGGAGCCGCAATTCTTACAAAAAAACATGACTTTCCTCCTATTCTACTAATTTGATAACATTTACTGCTTTTCATATTTTATAATAAAACAGAATGAAATTGGGAACGAATGAAAAAATTAAATGTCTATCAGACTAAAAAGGTGGTACGAATATGCAAAAGCTCAGGATTGAATTAGGAGAAGAAAAAAATGACGAATTATATGATCTATTGCTGCTCGCCGATCCATCGAAAGACATTGTAGATGAATATCTTGAGAGGGGAGAATGTTACACAGCTTGGGCCGGTGATGAGCTTGCAGGTGTTTATGTATTGCTAAAAACAAGGCCGCAAACAGTTGAAATTGTAAATATTGCGGTAAAAGAATCTCTTCAGAAGAAGGGCTTTGGCAAACAGCTTGTACTTGACGCCATCGAAAAAGCGAAGGAGCTGGGGGCGGACACGATTGAAATCGGCACGGGGAATTCGAGCATTCATCAGCTTTCCCTCTATCAAAAATGCGGATTCCGCATTCAGGCGATCGACCACGATTTCTTTCTCAGACATTATGATGAGGACATTTTTGAAAACGGGATTCAATGCCGCGATATGGTGAGGCTTTATTTGGATCTTTAATAAAAGAGCTGCCGCATGATCATCGGCAGCTCTTTTATATAGAAATTAAAAAAACTGATTCGCTTTTTTTCCGGTATCCCGCTGCATTCCTTTCCTCACTGACAGTATAAAAAAAGTCAGGACGAGAGTCAGACCGACAGCCAGAAAAATATAATCAGCGTCCATAAACACAAGAAGCACTGTGTAAACAGCTGCTGAAAGAGGTTCTCCCATCTTTACGATAGAAAAAATAAGCGCGAATATTCTTCCGAAGTATTCAGTCGGAACCGTCTTTTGAAAATACAGAACCGTTTGCACATCAATATAGGAGATGATGACGCCCAGCACCAAAAAAATGGCACATTCCAGCCCGCTAAGCGGAAAAAACAAAAACATAATGAGCAGCCCTACCGCTGTTAAAGTTCTGGGATAAAGCCGTTCTAGCCGCTTCGTATTCCACTTGAAAAATACAGCAAGATTCCCTAAGAGCATTCCGCCCTGAAACATTGAATACATGATGGCGAACCATACGGAATAGTTCTCATGAAAACGTTCCACTGCAAGAATCGGCCCCATTACAGAAATAAACCCGGCAATGACAAGATTTACGATAAAAAAATAACCGACAGCAGTCATCCAAGATGAGTTGCCCTTCAGCATTCTGTAGCCTGTCTTAAGGGCTTCTGCCCCTTTGCTTTTTAGGCCGGCAGATTCTGAAATGTGAATAAGGGCAATCAATGCAGCGGATACGAAAAATGCCGTCCCATTTATGAGAAACAGTAGCCCAAACGGAATCGCCGCAATCAAAACGCCGCTAATCAGCTTTCCGACGATCAGACCAATAAGTTCGCTAGTGTTAATTAATGAAGTCGCCTGATCGAGATGTTTCTGAGGGACAAGCAGCGGAATAAGCGCCACTTTCGCCGGGGAAAAGAGCATCGATTGCAGCGATAAACAAAATGCGCATATACCAATGATCCATACAGTTAACAAACCGTTCGCACTAAGGACTGCCAAGAGAATCATGATGACTGCTCTTCCGGTATTACACACATACAATATGGATTTTTTTCGTAATGAATCAATTAAAGGTCCGGTAAACATTCCGAATGTCAATGGAACGAGCTCGATAAAAGAGATTACCCCGACCAATATTTTGCTTCCGGTCAAATCGAGCACTAGAAGCGGAAGCGCGATGAGCCAGACGCCATCCGCCGCGGAGGAAAATACTTGTGCAGACCAAAGCTTTGCATAATTTGGTGTTCGATATGCCGAATTACGTCCGCTTTTTTTCTTCATCAGAAGCACCGCCGAACCATTCTAATGTTCTCCATGATTCTTTTCTTTGTGTATAGTCCTCTTCCATCACTTCAAATACGATACCCGTGCCATCCCCGCGGTGTATCTCCTTTAACATCTCCGCCGCTTGTCTGAGCAACGGTTCATTAATCGTTCCTTCAGCGGGATGACGCCCTTCAAAACAGCGGACATCACCATGCGGGAAGGCTAGCTGGCGAAACGAACTGAAATGATAATGTTTAATGCTGTCCTTTAAGGAAAGAAACTGAAAAAAATCAGGGTATCTCAGCTTTTCATCCCTGAACATAAGTGATGATGACAGATGTGTCTGATAGGTAATGGCCCAATGACACAGATCCCATGTAATGCCGACATGTTTTAAACCGAGCTGAACCAACTCCTCAAAATCCTCAGGATAAATAAATATCGGGTCAAAGTCTTCGCCCAGATTCCCGATAATCGGTAGATTTTCGACTCCAATCCATATATCTGTTCCTTTCAGCTCATCATCAAACGCCGCAAAAAATTCAATCACTTTTCTGCGGTTTCCTTCTAAGTCATAGCTTTGAAATTCTTCAACGGACATAAATTGATTGGCATGAACAGTTATGCCCTTAGCGCCGTACATATCCGCAAGCTCTGCAAAATGCAGCAGACGGTCCTTTATATGCGCTTCGTGAACATAATCCGCATTGTCGGTGGGAAAATGAAGTGTCAATAATGACAGCTCAAGCTGTTTAGTGTAATCAAGTGTCCGCTTGAAGGTTTTCACATAATCGGTTTCTTCAAACGACTTTCCGTCGAAGATGTTGGCTTCAAGACCGTATCCTGCTTCGACCCACTTTTTATCGATTTGCTTCGGGTCTAACCCGAAAAACGGTATTTGCGCAATCATCCGTCACCACGTTCCTCTCACAAGCATAAATGCTTCTGCTGCAGAAAAACCCGATTTAGCTCCCCATACGTATGCGTTATTTTCTATCGCTTGCAAGGATCGCGGATGCGGGAAATCCCTCAGCTCCGAATCATAGCACGCCATGGCCTTCAGCTTCAATTCAAGCTCTTCTTCTATATTAATGAAGAAATTCGCATGGAATTGATCCTTCTTCAAGTAGTTCCACTCTGTCGAGGATAAGGTCTCGTATGCCAGAACCTGTTTTACGGAATGACCTGGAAGCGGGCGGGTTGCCGTCATCACCGCTCTGAATACGACGGCATGGTCAATATTAATATCACCGCCGTATTGTGTATATACAATATCGGGCTGAAACCGTTCAATTTGTTTTTCTGCCTCTTTTACGACATCCAGCAAATCCATTGAATCCAGCCTGTTATCAGGAAGATTTAACCTGACAAAATCGCTTATGCCGAGCGTGCTAAGCGCTTGTTCCGTTTCACTATAGGAATGCTGCATGATTGAATCACAAGGTTTTTCATAGTCTTCTTTTCTAGACGATTTTCCTTCAGCCATAATGACAGCCGACACACTGTCTCCTTGACGGACATGTTTCGCCAACGCTCCGCCGACGCCGATAATTTCATCGTCCGGGTGCGCCGCAAATACCATTACTTTCATCATATTGTCCCCCTTTGATTAACGTCTCGCAAATATCCGCGCCGCAGTTCATAAGCATATCAAGCATAGAGAGATGAGGAATGTGCTCTCCGAACAACTGCGGATAATGGATGGCCCTGATTTGCTGGTATTCGATTGTAATTCCGCTTCTATCAAAATCACTTTCTATTAAATAGTCTGATCCTTGGCTGCCTGAATAATAGTGATCAGCTCCAAGTTCTTTACAAAGCGCGAGCACAAAATCACTCTTTTTTTCATTACGGCATTCGAGCTCCGACACATAGCAAATTGGCGTCGATATGCGAAGTTCCCGCAGAAAAAAATTAATGATGAACATATTTAAATCATGAAGATACTCCCATTCACGCTGATAGACATCTTTAAAAAACATTTGATATTCCTCGAAATAGGGAGCCTTCGCATAATTCATTTTAATCGCCATCCAGTGTTTCTTCCGCCAGTCCTGCTCTTGGTCGATTTTCATATCACGAAGCTCGATATCCTTATAATTTTTCATCTGCAAAGGAACAGTCAGCCACATGGGGCCTTGGGAAGTCTTGATTCTGTTCCGATTGAGAAATCCCTTTTTCTCAAACTGGGCTGTATCGTGAATGGCAAATACATCTGATTTATGGATTTTTTCAAAAAAACCATACCAGGGGAGATAACTGGACTGATGGCCGCTTACCACTTTTACTCCGTTTCTGTGAAATGTCGACATCGTTTCTCTTCAGCTCCCCAATATCGTTTCGGTCTGGCAATTTCTTTACTGTGGGAATATCCAAAATCAACCCATTGCAGTTTCTTGCCGATGGCGAATGATAAAGCGTTCCGCATCAGCAAATAAGAGGCCTGCGTTTCTTTTCCGGCAGGGCTGTTTACATTCTGCCAATAATAGAAATGGGAATGGTCATATAGAAAAATACTGCTGCTGATCATGTCAGCTTCAAGAAACGCCCCCACCCAAAAGACTTGCCTTCCAAGGCTTTCTAGCAGCTTTTGAAAAAAATCCTGACTCAGCATATAGGCTGCGCCGATAGCTGCTGTATGCGCCTTATACAATTCGTAAAACTCAGAGAGTGATTCTTGTCCGATAAGGCGGACGGACACATTTTTCTTTTCCGCATATCTGACGGCAGTCCGGGCTTTTCCTGAACAGTTTGTCCATAGCTCTTCAAATGTATCGGGAAGCGGCAATATGTGTGTGGCTTTTTCCGCCCAATGTTCTCCCGTTTCTTCGATAAAAGAAGTTTGGCCATGCGGAAGCAGGAGCCGCGATAATTTCTGTCCAAATAAAGCCTTGATTTCGCTTTGCAGCCATTCAAATGAAATCGGACGGTCTGAAATGACGCCGCCGTATCCTATCATATTCCCGCTGAGCAAGCCATTCTGCTCAAACACCGGAACATATATCACTTGTCCGCCGTCCGATGTCAGCTTAACAGGGTGAAACGAGGTATTGGGGAGCTCCTCCATGAGCTTCCCCCAATCATAGCTTTGAAACAATCCAGCCTGAAAAATGCCAGCAGCCCGTTCCCAAGCCTGAGGCGTTACGGAAAATGCTGTTTTTTGCATGATATATCACCAACATTCATTTCTTATTCTTTTGCTCTGCATACGCTAAAACGGTTTCAGCAATATACTTCACCTGCTCTGTGCCAAGAGGCGGTTTGAACGGCAGTGAAAGAACCCTTTTCCACAGAGAATGTTCATCCTCATGCCGTGAATAAGGCTGATACAGCGGAATAAGGTGAAGCGGAAGGTAGTTCCAGCAGGTTTGAATCCCTTTTGCCGCTAAATAAGCAGAGCAGTCGTACCTTTCCCCTTCATGAGGGAAGACGATTGTCAAATAGTTCAGGCTTTCTCCCTCCTGCGGCTGAATCATCTTGATCCCGTATAACTCTTCTGCCCGTGCAAAAATGTATCTTGCCGTCTCCAAATTTCTAGATGAGTCTCTCACCAGCCGCTCCATCTTTGACAGCTGGTATTCGATAATGGCTTGCCTTACCGGATGCATTCGCAATAAAGGGACAGTAGCAGGTTTTTTCGGAAGGACTTCAAGCTTGCTCGTTTTCATAGAGGTCTGAACACCCGTTTTTCTGAATAAGAAAGATAGAGTCCTAGATCTCATCAAAGCCTGTATTCGCTGCTGTCTCATATAAGCATCATAATCAGCATTGACTTGCTTTCGCTGTTCCATCGGCAGCCTGGCGTTTTTGTCCAGAACTTCTTTTCGGGCGATTAACGCTCCGCCCCCTATACTGCCGAGGGGCTTTGAGGGTCCAAAGCTCAAGATGCCGAAATCCCCCAAACCGCCTGCAAAGGTTCCATCTTGTTTTGTAAACATGGCCTGAGCGGCATCGTCAATGACACGAATACGCTTTTCTTTCGCCCACTCGATAAGTTTCATGTTTTCCTGCCGGCCGTAAACGTGCGTTAAAATCACAGCGCACGTCCTCTCGGTCACTTTGTTTTTCACGTCTTCGAAGGATAGGGACAAATCATCATCCAGATTGGCAAACACTGGGGAAGCTCCGGTTTGAAGCACAGCATCAATTACATTTGGACAGCTAAATGATGAAAAAATCACTTCTTTTCCAGGCCCCGCTCCGGATAATGTCAATGCAAGCGCCAACGCCGCGCTTCCACTCGAAGTCAATTCGATGCTCTTTCCATAGCGTTTTTCCAATTTTTCTGCCAACGTTGTTCTTTTAGCTGAGATTAAGTGGGTGAAAAAACTTCTGCCTGAAAGCTGCCCCGGATAAATCGGAAACTTGATCTGTTTGGGGTTTTCAGGATAATGGAAGTTTTTGTTTTTGTCTTTCAACTTTAATCAGCCTCAGGCCTTCATCTAGGTTAATTTTAGGAGCATATCCAAGCAGACGCTTTGCCTTCTCGATCGAAGGAGCACGTTTGAAAATTTCAATGTCTTTCCCCCGGACACCATCCTCGCCCAGCTTTTTAAATGTATAATGCTCTTTCTCCCTGCCAGTCATCACGTTGATTTTCTCTGCCAGTCCTTTTATGCTGATTGGCAGATCGTTTCCTATGTTGAAATCTTCATAGGCACTCCCTTTGTGCAGCAGCGCCAGGTATGTTCCGTTCACGATATCACTAATGTAGCTGAAGCATCTGATTTGGCCGCCGTCTCCGTAAAGAGGAAGCTCCGCGCCAGCTTCGGCCAAACTGAAGAACTTGTTTATGACAAAGTCCTGACGCTGCTTCGGGCCGTACACATTAAAGTATCGGACAACTCTGACATGCAGTGAGGCTGATGCCTGCTCCTTCAAATATTCCTCAGACTTTAATTTTGCTTTTCCATAAGCGGATTTAGGGAGCTTCTGGCTTGATTCCGTATATGGATAATCTGGCGAATCTCCGAACACTTCTGAGCTGGAGGAAAAAAGAAGGGTCTTGATCCCCAGCTCCTTGCATACCTCCGTTACGTTTTTTGTTCCTTCAAAATTCACCTTGATTACGTCCTCTTCATTGCTGCGACAGCTGTCTACTCCGACCATTGCCGCTAAATGAACGACAGCATCTGCTCCTTTTAATGATTCCCGAAGCGATTGACGGTCTAAAATATTGGTTTGGCGGAATTCTGCCTGAAAATCCGGCTTTTTTTGATCAGCGATGATCGTATGATAGCCTTTCTTCTGTAATACCCCCGCTAATTCACTTCCTATAAAACCTGCTCCGCCTAAGATAGCAATGTGTTTCATTGTCCGACCTCCTGGCTTAAAGATAAAACATCTTTAATTGATTGAACGATGTATTGACAATCTTCCTTCGATAATTGGCTATAAAGAGGCAGCGATACAATTTCAGGAAAGATGCGTTCAGTTACCGGCAGCTTTGCAGGAAAATGCTCTCTATAGTAGGGATGCATATGCACAGGGATAAAGTGGACACTCAACCCAATATGCTTCGCTTTCATCTCTTCAATAAACTGGTCTCGGTCCATTTCTCCGTGTTTTTTCACCCGCAGAATGAACAAATGCCAGGAATGTGTGATATGGCTTGGGATGTCTGTTAAAGGAAGTTCTGCTCTTTCTGGATGATTGATAAGCTCAGACGCATAATAGTTTGCGATTCTGGTCCGTTTTTCTTGGATCTCAGCAGCCCGTTTCAATTGAATGAGCCCAAGAGCAGCCTGGATATCTGTCATGTTGTACTTAAAGCCGGGAAGTAAAACATCATATCGCCAGCTGCCCTTTTCACCGTATCGATTCCAAGCATTTTTTGTAATGCCATGCCATCCATACAGTCTTGCTCTTTCGGCAGCCTCTTCATCCTTAAGAATAAGAGCTCCCCCTTCTCCCGTCGTTATATTTTTGGTGGCATAAAAGCTGAAGCATACGGCATCTCCATGTGTGCCGATCATCTTCTCGTTATACCTTGTCCCAAGCGCGTGTGCGGCATCTTCAATCAAGTACAGTCCATTTTCCTTGCATATGCTGCTAAGCTCATCCAAATTTGCCGGATAACCTGCAAAATGGACCGCAATGACCGCTTTTGTCCGCGGTGAAAGCTTTTGTCTGACATCTTCCGGATCTATACATAAACTATCCTCACAAATGTCGGCAAACACCGGGGTTGCTCCTACATGCAAAATGACGTTTACACTTGAACAAAACGTGAAGCTTGGAACAATGACTTCATCTCCTTCTCCTACACCGAGTGCAAGCAAAGCCATGTGTAAGGCAGCAGTTCCTGAATTACAGCTGATTACGTGCTCCGCTCCCAGACATTCGCCAAGCTTTTTCTCAAATTCAATCACCTTCGGACCTTTTGAAATCCACCCCGACTTGATCGTTTCAGCTACAGTTTCCAATTCTTCGTTTGTCATATCAGGTCTGTGAAAAGAGATAAATTGTTTACTAATGACAGTTCCCTCCTATAGTGTGACAAGCTTTGCATTATCAGCTATTTTTTCTCTGCAAATGTTTCTCGTGTCGAAAATAATAGGCGCTGTATCCT
Source organism: Bacillus sp. JZ39 (assembly GCF_053903145.1). Lineage (NCBI taxonomy): Bacteria > Bacillati > Bacillota > Bacilli > Caryophanales > Bacillaceae > Bacillus > Bacillus sp. JZ39. The sequence continues at coordinate 3,266,893 of NZ_CP096389.1, forward strand.
GCAATATACTGTAATTGATATCATCATGATCGGTATGAATAATAACGACATCATATTGGTTGATCTGCTCCTTGGTGAAAGGGACGGAGTGCTTGATGCTGCCGTCTTCCAGGCAGATTTCACTGATAAAAGGATCATAGTAATCTATCATGCATCCCTTTTTCATTAAATCATCGATAATTGCAAATGCAGAAGACTCACGAGAATCATTGGTATTTTTTTTATAAGCAGCACCTATTAATAAAATATTGCAGTGTTCTTTATCAACCAGTTTCATGGCATAGTCGGACACTGAAAATGGCATTTCAGAATTGATTTCATCCGCTAAATCAATCAGCTTTGTCTGCAATCCCTTTTGGTTAGCTATCCATTTAAAATAAAAAGGATCAATCGGTATGCAATGGCCGCCTACACCAGGGCCCGGGCTGAATTTTTGAAACCCGAACGGCTTCGTGTCTGCCGCATTGATCACTTCCCATATATCAATATCAAGTTCTCGGCAATTGAGTGCCATTTCATTGATGAGAGCTATATTTACATAACGGTAGGTATTCTCTAGGAGTTTAGCTGTTTCTGCTACTTCAGGTGAGGTTACTGGATGAATGCTTGTAACGATGGTGTTGTAAAACGCTGAGGCAAGTTTTGTGCAAGTCCGGGTCATTCCGCCGACCACTTTAGGGATATCGGCGACTTCGTAATGGCTGTTCCCAGGATCAATTCGTTCAGGTGAATAAGCTATAAAGAAATCGGAGCCTATGTTGACCTGCCGCCCTGCTGCCATTCTGTCAGCAATTTTTTGTTTTGTTGTGCCCGGGTAGGTTGTACTTTCTAAAATTAAAAGCTGATTTGGCCTTCCGTAAGCCAGCATGGTGTCAACTGCACTGTCTATATAGCTAAGGTCGGGTATCTTATCTTTTTTGTTCAAAGGTGTCGGAACACATATCACAATAATGTCGCAGTGTTCTATGAGAGACATATTCTCACTCACTTGAAAACGCTCTGTGTGAAGTGCCTCTTTTAATTGGCTATCGTCTACATCTCGAATATGGCTGTGCCCGTCTTTCAGCAAAGAAACTTTTTCGCTGTTCCTATCAAAGCCGATGACGTTGTATCCTTTATTGACACATTCTAATGCAAGAGGAAAACCCACATATCCCATCCCCAATACACCTACAACAGCCTGTTTTGTTTCAATCAATTCTAAAAGCAGCTTATGACTGAGGTTTCGAGCTTCTTTTGTGACAGGATTCATTTTTGGACCCCCTATAAGATAGAAAAGGATATATTTTTACATAATTAAACAATTATCGATCGATACTGCAATTATAACAAAAGTAAAAAAACGGTAAATGGGCTTTGTCTCCTTTTATTTGGTAGGGCATTATGATGCGATTTACTATTAAGTGGAATTTTTTGTGCCTAAGAAAAGGTATTTATCAGGGGGATAATGAGAATATTTCCTCTATTTGAAAGAATATATAGAAAATTTCAAAAACAGGCCGAGGCCTGTTTTTTTAATCTATATTTGCCTCTTGTACAGCAGATAACAAGAGCTGTCCCGCTTCGTTCAATCTTTCTTTGCTGATATGTGCGATGTTGTCTTTTTCGGTGTGATACCATGGCCCAGGCTCTTGCGTATCCGGACTGAGCCAAATCCAATTAGCCGAAGGTATGCCCGCTTCATAAAATGACACGTGATCAGAGTATCCCAGCTGTGTGAGACGAGGTGCTTTAAGCTTTGCTCTCTGGGCAGCATTCACCGCATAATTGACACTTGCATTTTTCTTGCCATCCGGGGTCGTTATATACATTTGGCTTGCGTCTTTCCAGTCAGTCGCAATCATATCAGCATTAAAGTTTGCACGGCTGTGTTTGATTTCATCCGAGGTAAGCGTACTGACATAATATGAGGAACCCGCTGACCACAGCTCTTCAGCTCCGAAAAAGATAAAACGGATTTCTTTGTTTTTGGGAAGGTGCTTGCTTTGCTCAATCATCTCTAATACGGCGGATGTGCCTGATGCATTATCATCAGCCCCAGGTGCATCTTTAACTGTGTCATAATGCGCAGTTACATAAAGAATATCCGGGTGTTTTGTGTGCTGCGCTTTGCGTGTCCCTATTATGTTTTGTGAAGTGCGGTTTCGATAGTTTTTAAATTGAATGACAGCCTGCTTTTCTTTCAGTAAAGCTTCCCCGTCTTCTTTTTTCATTCCGGCAGCCGGTACCGTGATATGTTTTGGTTTTACCGGTCGGATAGCGAGAGGCTTTGTCTTGCTGTTATAAATAATGACAGCCTTTGCGCCGGCATCTTGGGCGTTTTTTAATTTCTGAGATACTGATATTTTTCCCTCTCTCATAACGGCGATTTTCCCCTTGGCTTCTTTTTCATCAAGATTGAGCCCATAGCCTCCGTCTAAGACCGCACCCTCCACTCTCTCTTCATTTTCCACAGCGCTCTTATCCGCTGATCGTATTGGATATTCATGATCGCCTGCCATTACTGAACCAGAATAATATGTTTTCACATGAAATGGCTGAATGCGAACAGCTAATCCCTCATCTTGAATCCGTTTCGATATGTATGACGCTGCTTCTTTTTCTTTCTCTGTCCCTGTTTCTCTCGGACCTATGACCTCACTCAGTTCATGAATGGTTTCATATGCATGCTCCTCATCAAACAACGGAGCCATCTCAGAAATAGAATGAGACTGTATCCCGTTCACCTGTACAGCTGAAGATCCCCATATGACGCTTCCAGCCAGTGCCGCTGACATCAAAATCATTTTCATTTTTACATTCCTCCTCTTATTCACCCCTTTCTTTTCGGTTTTGCTGTCTTGATTCCTTTAAAATGCAACAAAATGAACATTAGTTACCAAATCGAGGTAATGAGATAGGCGGAGAATAAAAGCTGAGGCTAGGAAAGTTTGCATAAAAAAGCCGCCGAGACTTATCTCGGCGGTCTTTTTATTACTTGTTTAAGTTGTAGAAAGAGTTGATACCGTGGTATTGAGCAGTTTCAGCCAACTGATCTTCGATGCGAAGAAGCTGGTTGTATTTCGCAACACGGTCCGTACGAGACGGAGCACCTGTTTTGATTTGTCCTGCGTTTGTTGCCACAGCGATGTCAGCGATTGTGCTGTCTTCAGTTTCACCAGAACGGTGAGAGATAACAGCTGTGTAGCCTGCGCGTTTCGCCATTTCGATCGCATCGAATGTTTCAGTCAATGTACCGATTTGGTTTACTTTGATCAGGATAGAGTTGCCTACGCCGTTTTTAATACCTTCAGAAAGTTTTTTCGTGTTTGTAACGAAGAGGTCGTCACCAACAAGCTGAACTTTTTTGCCAAGACGCTCAGTAAGAAGCTTGTGGCCTTCCCAGTCGTTTTCATCAAGTCCGTCTTCGATAGAGATGATTGGGTATTTAGAAACAAGCTCTTCATACCAGTCAACCATTTCAGCAGATGTTTTCACAACGCCTTCGCCAGACAGATGGTATTTGCCGTCTTCTTTGTTGTAGAACTCAGAAGATGCAGCATCCATAGCAAGTTTAACTTCTTCGCCAGGTTTGAAGCCGGCTTTTTCGATTGCTTCAACGATTGTTTGAAGTGCTTCTTCGTTAGAACCAAGGTTTGGAGCGAATCCGCCTTCGTCACCTACAGCAGTGTTTAAGCCTTTTGCGCTTAATACTGATTTCAGGCTGTGGAAGATTTGAGCGCCCATGCGAAGTGCTTCACGGAAGTTAGGAGCACCTACAGGCATGATCATGAATTCTTGAATATCCACGTTGTTATCAGCATGCTCTCCGCCATTTACGATGTTCATCATCGGTACAGGAAGCGTTTTTGAGTTGAATCCTCCAAGGTATTGGTAAAGAGGAATCTGTAAGAAATCAGCAGCAGCACGCGCACAAGCCATAGATACGCCAAGGATTGCGTTCGCACCAAGTTTGCCTTTGTTTTCAGTACCGTCAAGCTCGATTAAAAGCTGATCGATTGCGTTTTGTTCAGTTACATCAAAGCCAAGAAGCTCTGGAGCAATGATTTCGTTTACGTTGTTAACAGCTGTTAACACGCCTTTTCCAAGGTAACGGTCTTTGTCGCCGTCACGAAGCTCAACCGCTTCGTATTCACCTGTAGAAGCTCCGCTTGGCACTAATGCGCGGCCGAAAGCTCCTGTTTCTGTATATACTTCAACTTCAACTGTTGGGTTGCCGCGGGAGTCTAATACTTCGCGTGCATAAACATCAACAATGTATGGCATGAGTTTTGTCTCTCCTTTTGATTTTCAAATTATTTTTGAATTAAAGATGTTCCTGTCATTTCTTTCGGTTTTTCAACACCAAGAAGGTCTAATAACGTTGGTGCAAGGTCGCCTAGGATTCCGCCTTCACGCAGCGTAATGCCTTCTTTCGTTACAATCACAGGGACTGGGTTTGTTGTATGCGCAGTGTGCGGTTCGCCTGATTCTGTAATCAGAATGTCAGCATTACCGTGATCAGCGGTAATGATGGCATGTCCGCCTTTAGCAAGAATCGCGTCAACGACTTCGCCCAAGCATTCGTCCACTGCTTCAATTGCTTTAATTGTTGGTTCAACCATTCCGGAGTGGCCGACCATATCAGGGTTTGCGAAGTTAAGAATGATCGCGTCATGCTTGTCAGCTTCAATTTCTTTGACAAGCGCGTCTTTCACTTCATACGCACTCATTTCAGGCTTCAAGTCATACGTTGCAACTTTAGGCGAGTTGATGAGAATACGCTCTTCACCCGGGAATTCAGCTTCACGGCCGCCGCTCATAAAGAACGTGACGTGCGGATACTTTTCAGTTTCTGCAATTCGAAGCTGTTTTAACCCGTGCTGAGATAATACTTCTCCGACTGTGTTATCAAGATTTATCGGTTTAAACGCTACATAGCCGTCAACTGTTTCACTGAAGTGAGTCAGGCAGACGAAATACAGGTTCTTTGGATAATTCTCGCCGCGGTCGAAGTCACGGAAGTCTTTGTTTGTGAACGTGTTGGAAATCTGGATAGCGCGGTCCGGTCTGAAATTATAGAAAATCACAGAATCGCCGTCTTGGATTTTCGCAACAGGCTCACCGTTTTCTTTTGTGATGACAGATGGAATCACGAATTCATCGTAGATACCATTTGCATATGAATCATCAACAACATCCAGGGCGCTGCGGTAAGATGGGCCTTCGCCGTACGCCATTGCGCGGTACGCTTTTTCTACACGGTCCCAGCGTTTGTCGCGGTCCATAGAGTAGTAACGTCCGGAAATGCTGGCGATTTCACCCACACCGATTTCCTTGATTTGATCGTTCAACTGGTTGATGTACGTTTTCGCTGTCTGCGGACCTACATCACGGCCGTCAAGGAAGCCATGGATATAAACCTTTGTCAGCCCTTCTTTTTTCGCAAGCTTTAACAGTGCGAATAAATGGTTGATATGGCTGTGCACGCCTCCGTCAGATAAAAGACCGAACAGGTGCAAGGCTTTGTTGTTTTCTTTCGCGTTGCTGATCGCGTCAAGGAATGTTTGATTGCGTTCGAACTCTCCTTCACGAATGGCAACATTTACGCGTGTTAAGCTTTGGTACACAATACGTCCCGCACCGATATTTAAGTGACCTACTTCGGAGTTCCCCATTTGCCCTTCAGGAAGACCTACAGCCTCGCCTGAAGCAGTCAATGTTTGATGAGGATACTGGTTCCAATAGCGGTCAAAATTCGGTTTTTTCGCTAAAGCGACTGCGTTCCCTACTGTTTCGTTACGTAATCCGAACCCATCAAGAATGATGAGTGCAGCTGGTTTTTTACTCATATTGACCTTCCTCCAATAATTGAACGAATGACTGTGGCTCAAGGCTCGCGCCGCCGACCAAAGCACCGTCAATATCGGACTCTGCCATATATTCTTTAATGTTTGCAGGCTTTACGCTTCCGCCATATTGGATGCGAAGCTTGTCTGCAGCTTCTTGGCTGAAGCTTTCAGCGACGGTTTTACGGATATGCGCACACACGTCATTCGCATCTTTCGCTGTAGAAGATTTGCCTGTTCCGATTGCCCAGATTGGCTCATACGCAATAACAGAAGCAGCAACTTGTTCTTCAGAAAGACCAGCAAGGCCTTTTTTCACTTGGTCAGCAACAAGATCATTTGTTTTGCCGGCTTCACGCTCTTCAAGCGTTTCACCTACACAGATGATCGGCACAATGCCGTGTTTGAAAGCTGCGTGTGCTTTTTTGTTAACTGTTTCATCAGTTTCAGCGAACATTTCACGGCGCTCAGAGTGGCCGATGACGCAGTAGTCAACGCCAAGGTCTTTCAGAGCAACCGGGCTGATTTCGCCTGTGAACGCGCCGCTTTCTTCGAAGTGCATGTTTTGAGCGCCGACTTTTAGGTCAGTGCCTTTAACAGCAGAAGCAAGCTTTTCTAAGAAAAGCGCTGGCGCGCAAACAACAGCTTCAGCTTTGTCTGCTGCTGGAATGGAAGATTTCACTTCTTCAACGAAGCTGACAGCTTCGCCGAGTGTTTTGTTCATTTTCCAGTTACCGGCGATAATTGGTTTTCTCATCTGTTCCACTTCCTTATAGCAGTTTTGAGATTATTTATCGTTCAGTGCAGCTACCCCTGGAAGCTCTTTGCCTTCCATAAACTCAAGGGATGCGCCGCCGCCTGTTGAGATGTGGCTCATTTTGTCAGCAAGGCCGAATTTTTCAACCGCTGCCGCAGAGTCTCCTCCGCCGATGACAGAGTATGTATCTTTCGCCTCTGCCAATGCTTCCGCAACCGCTTTTGTTCCTTGAGCGAACAAGTCGATTTCGAATACACCCATTGGTCCGTTCCACACGACAAGTTTGCTGTTTTTGATGACGTCAGCATACGTTTCGCGTGTTTTCGTACCAATGTCGATTGCTTCTAAATCACTAGGGATTTCAGAGATCGGCACAATTTTCACGTTTGCATCGTTAGAGAAATCATCTGCAACGAGTACATCTTCAGGCATGTAGAAGTTAACGCCTTTTTCTTTAGCGCGGTCCATAAATGATTTCGCAAGCTCGATTTTATCCTCTTCAAGAAGAGATTTACCGACTTCATAGCCAAGCGCTTTTACGAAAGTATAAGCAAGACCTCCGCCGATGATCAGGTTGTCTACTTTATCAAGAAGACTTTCGATTACACCGATTTTGTCTTTTACTTTCGCTCCGCCGATGATCGCTGTGAACGGGCGGTCAGGATTGGAAACCGCTTTTCCAAGTACATCAAGCTCTTTTTCCATTAAGAAACCTGCAACTGCTGGCAGATGCTCGGCAATTCCAGCTGTAGATGCGTGAGCACGGTGGGCAGCACCGAATGCGTCATTTACATATACATCTGCAAGCTCAGCAAATGCTTTTGCAAGCTCAGGGTCATTTTTCTCTTCACCAGGATAGAAACGTACGTTTTCCAATACAAGAACGTCTCCGTCCTTCATCTCGGAAATTTGTGCTTTTACAGCATCGCCGTATGCTTCATCCGCTTTTTTCACTTCTTTGCCAAGCAGTTCGCCGAGACGTGCAGCGACAGGAGTTAAACGAAGCTCCTCAACCACTTCGCCTTTCGGGCGGCCTAAGTGGCTCGCAAGAAGGACTTTTGCGCCTTGGTCTGCAAGGTGTTTGATTGTTGGAAGCGCAGCACGGATACGTGTATCGTCTGTTACTTCCCCGTCTTTCATTGGAACGTTAAAGTCAACGCGGCAGAATACAACTTTGCCTTTTACGTCGATGTCTTTGAGAGTTTTTTTATTCATGCCTAGGAGATCCTCCTTCAAAATGGTTTGCATACAGCACGAAAAACGTGAAACCGTCTGTTCAAGCGATAACTCCGCTAGGGCAGATCGCAGTCTTTTTCGGCACAGGGCAGTTCGTCTAAAAGCCAGGGCAGCGGCCTTAGGCGAAAGCGCCGGCAAAGCTGCTTAAAATGCGGTCGTTTCTCTATCACAGAGCGTTTTCTGAAAGCCGGTCTTCATGGAAAAAGGGAAAGGGAGTCCGTCCCCTTCCCTTGTCCGCTTTCATTATAGCGCTTCTATTCGAAAGAACCAAGTCAGGTCCTTTTTCAGCTATAAATTAAAGACCTTTTTTTGCGATGTAAGCTGCAAGGTCAACAACGCGGTTAGAGTAGCCGCTTTCGTTATCGTACCAAGAGATTACTTTTACCATGCTGCCTTCCATAACCATTGTAGAAAGAGCATCGATTGTAGAAGAGTTTTTGTTTCCGTTGTAGTCGCCAGAAACTAATGGCTCTTCGCTGTAGCCAAGGATTCCTTTAAGGTCGCCTTCAGCCGCTTCTTTAAGAGCTGCGTTTACTTCTTCAGCTGTTACTTCTTGGTTCAGTTCAGCAACCAAGTCAACTAGAGAAACGTTTGGAGTTGGAACACGCATTGCTCCACCGTTCAGTTTGCCTTTTAGTTCAGGAAGAACTAGAGAAACTGCTTTAGCAGCACCAGTTGATGTTGGGATGATGTTTTCAGCTGCTGCACGCGCACGACGGTAGTCTTTGTGCGGAAGATCAAGGATTTGCTGATCGTTTGTGTAAGAGTGAACAGTTGTCATCATACCGCGTTTGATGCCGAATTTATCGTTAAGTACTTTTGCAAACGGCGCAAGGCAGTTTGTTGTGCAAGATGCGTTAGAGATAACATCGTGGTTAGCCGCATCGTATTTATCTTCGTTAACACCCATAACGATTGTGATATCTTCTTCGTTAGCAGGAGCAGAGATGATTACTTTTTTCGCGCCAGCTTCTAAGTGTTTCGCAGCGTCTGCGCGTTTTGTGAAGAAACCAGTAGATTCAACTACGATTTCAACGCCTTGTTTACCCCAGCTAAGTTTAGCAGGATCGCGTTCTGCAGAAACTTCAATTGTTTTGCCGTTAACAACAAGGTTGTTACCGTCAACTGAAACTTCAGCGTCTAATTTTCCGTGTACAGAATCATATTGTAAAAGGTGAGCCAGCATGTTAGCATCTGTTAAATCGTTAACCGCTACTACCTCAACTTCAGGATTGTTTAATGCTGCGCGGAATACGTTACGTCCAATACGACCAAAACCGTTAATACCGACTTTTACTGCCATGATTGTTTCCTCCTTTAAATAAGTGAGAGATATTTATATTGAGGGATTATTCATCCCTTAATAACTTCTTTGCGGCTCCTTCGTCTGTGACGAGAACCGTGTTGCGCGGCTTTTTAAAGTAAGCCTCGATCGCTTCGGCTTTTGATGATCCGCCCGCTACCGCAATAATATCGGGAATGGCGTCTATGTCATCCAGCTGCATTCCGACAGAATGCACTTTGTGAACCACTTCGCCGTCCGCGTTAAAATAGTAGCCGAACGCTTCTGTCACCGCGTCGTTATCATCTATTTTCTTTAAGTCTTCTAAAGGCGTGTTTCTGCGCTGAGCCATAGTTTTAGCTTCGCCGATTCCGTGAACCAGCATACTCGCTGATTTAATGGTGTTCAGCACCTCTTTGACAGAAGGCTCTTCAATAATAGATGAATAGGCGCCTTGTGACAGCTGTCCCGGAACAAACAAAAGCCGGTAAGTGCCTGAAGCCTTCTCCGCCATATGCGCGCATATGGTGTTCGCCTGGTTTTTCACGTCTTCGCCTAAACCGCCTCTTGCAGGCACAAACAAAAGCTCGCGGTTTTTAGAATCCGGCGTCATCATTTCGGCGACAGCTTCAATTGTCGTACCGCCAGTTACAGCGACGATATTTTTGCCTGAAAATCTTTTTTTCATACATGCGACAGCCGCTCTTCCCATTTCTTTTTTGACCCATGGGGATTGATCGCTGTCTCCGGATACGATAATGGCATCCTTCAGATTTAAACGTTCTTTTAATGTCTTTTCCAAAAGAGTCAAACCTAAAACATCTTTCATCGTATCTTCCAAAACAGAAAGCAGTTCATAGCCCTCTTCTGTCAATGTCATGCCGTTTGTCTTAATATCGACCAGGTTCTGTTCCTTTAAAAACTGAACCTCGCCCCTCAGCACACGCTCGCTGATTTCGAGACTGGCAGACAGGCTTCTTCGCCCGATGGGTTCTGTCAGCCTGATATACTGCAAGATTTCAAACCTCTTTTGCATAACGAGCAGAAGATCAGGCAATAATTTTTTTTGAGCTTGTATTAACTGGTTCATGACTCAAACGTTCCTTCCTTTTTTGCTGGACATTATATGTCCCGCTATGACAAAAAACGTCCCATCATAGCCAAAAAAAATCATTTCTGCTTTCTTTAATTATTTTAACAGGGTGGAATTGTTTATTCAACTGTTAAGAGCCAATTCATCGACAATATTCGCAGAGTTTTCATGCCGCGTCGTTTTATCCAGCAATATTTTATCCTATATATCTTTATCTTATACAGAAAGCGCCAAATGGTGCATCCCAATATAAACAGCCCTTCCCGTAGAAAGGGCTGTTTCATTAAAGCGTTTTCATTTTATCCAAAGCTTTTCAATTTCCTCGAGCGATTTGTTCTTCGTTTCCGGACAGATCGTAACGACAAACAGGAAACAAAGGATGTTAATCACCGCAAAGATCCAAAATGTATAGGCGAGCCCGAAAGAATCGATCATCATTGGCACAAACTGTCCGATCGCCCAGTTTGCTGCCCATAAAAAGATGGTCGCAATGCCCGCGGCCCGCGCACGCAGATGGTTCGGGAAGATTTCAGAAATCATAATCCATGTGATCGGTCCGACCGAGACACAGAAAGCAGCGACAAAACCTAATATAAGGACGATCATCATGATCCCGCTTGTTAACTCAAAGTAAAACGACGTCCCGATTAAAATCATAAAAATAGCCATAAAAGCAGAACCGATGGACATCAGTTTTTTTCGTCCGACTTTATCAATCAGCAACACCGCAATAACGGTAAAGATGACTTCTACAACCCCGACGATACAAGTTGTCACAAATCCGGCATTTTGCCCGAATCCCATCATTTTAAAGATTTCCGGCCCGTAGTAAGTAATGGCGTTCATGCCGATGACTTGGTTAAAGAGCGCCAGCAGGATTCCAATGACAAGCGCCTTTCTGAGACCCGGCTTAAACAGCTGGGAGAGCGACCCCATTTGTTCTATTTTTAATGAGTTCTCAATGTTCTTTAATTCTTCTTTTGCAACAGTTTCTCCATTAATACGTGTCAGGATCTTTAAAGCTTCATTTGTTTTGCCCGCTTTCGCCAGCCATCTCGGACTTTCCGGGACGACGAGAAGGACAAGGAAAAAGATGACGGACGGCACCATTCCATAAGCAAGCATCCATCTCCAGCCGGTGTGCACGCCCCATTCGTATGTTCCGGACCGCTGCACAGCTAGATTAATAAAGTATGTTGCGGAAATACCCAGTATCGTAAAGAGCTGATATAAGGAAGATAAACTTCCGCGTATGGCGGGCGGTGCCGCTTCTGTAATATACGTAACAGAGAGCGATGAGCCCATCCCGATTCCCAGCCCCCCGATAATCCTTGCAATGATTAAGGTGGACACGTCTTGAGAAAGCGCTGAAACGATTGCTGATATCGCAAATAACAAAGCGGCTGTCATTAAAATTTTTCTCCGGCCGAATCTGTCACTTAAAAATCCGGATATCCCGACGCCCACAACTCCTCCAATCATAATGCTTGAAATGACAAGTCCCTCCATAAACGGACTCAGGCTGTATAAATCTTTCAGAAAACCGATAGCGCCAGAAATCACTGCCGTGTCATAGCCATACAATAAGCCGCCAAGCCCCGCCGCACATGAGATCAAAATGACAAATCCCATTGAATGGCTTCTTGTTACAGGAACATTTGGTTCTAATTGTGTTGGAGTATTCTTCATTTCCCTGCCCTCCCGAATGTTGAGTAAAGCGTTTACATTATGATTTTCAATTGTACGTACTTATATTAAAATTTAACGAAAATTACACTTAATTAGTACGTACAAATATAGAATAATCTTGTTTGCATTTTCTGTCAATGTTTTCTTACAAAGAACGCTGTGATATACTGAAATTTGTCCGTATACATTTTGGAGGAATGGATATGTTACCAAAATACGCGCAAGTAAAAGAAGAAATCAGTTCTTGGATTAATCAAGGCAAAATACTGCCCGATCAAAAAATCCCTACCGAAAACGAATTAATGCAGCAATTCGGCGTCAGCCGGCATACCATCCGCAAAGCGATCGGAGACCTCGTATCACAAGGTCTGCTGTACAGCGTGCAAGGCGGAGGCACCTTTGTCGCTTCACGCTCTGCTAAGTCAGCGCTGCATTCCAATAAAACGATCGGTGTTTTGACAACTTACATATCAGACTATATTTTCCCGAGCATCATCAGAGGAATCGAGTCCTATTTAAGCGAGCAGGGGTATTCTATGCTTTTGACAAGCACAAACAACAACCCGGACAATGAAAGAAGAGGCTTAGAAAACCTGCTGTCCCAGCATATTGACGGACTCATCGTAGAACCGACAAAAAGCGCCCTTCAAACCCCAAACATCGGCTATTATCTGAACTTGGAGAAAAACGGCATTCCTTTTGCGATGATTAACGCGTCATATGCCGAGCTTGCCGCGCCAAGTTTTACCTTGGATGATGTGAAAGGCGGGATGATGGCGGCGGAGCATTTGCTTTCTCTCGGCCACACGCATATGATGGGTATTTTTAAAGCTGATGACACACAAGGCGTGAAACGGATGAACGGATTTATACAGGCGCACCGGGAGCGTGAGTTGTTTCCTTCTCCGGATATGATCGTGACATTTACAACGGAAGAAAAAGAATCAAAACTTCTGGAGAAAGTAAAAGCCACACTGGAGAAAAACAGCAAGCACATGCCGACAGCCATTCTTTGTTATAACGATGAAATTGCGCTGAAGGTGATTGATATGCTGAGGGAGATGGATCTTAAAGTGCCGGAAGATATGTCTATCGTCGGGTATGATGATTCACATTTCGCCCAAATCTCAGAAGTGAAACTAACCTCTGTCAAACATCCGAAATCAGTGCTTGGAAAAGCAGCCGCCAAATATGTCATTGACTGCTTAGAGCATAAAAAGCCGAAGCAAGAGGATGTCATATTTGAGCCTGAGTTGATCATTCGCCAGTCCGCACGAAAACTGAATGAATAAAAAAAGCAATGTATGGGTCTCCCCGCTACATTGCTTTTTTTTATAGCTGTTATCTGTTTTTCCAAACGTCAGCGATGATTTCAAACGAACGCATTCTGTCTGCGTGTTCAAAGGTTTCTGAGTTAACCATAATTTCGTCAGCCTGTGTCGTTTTAACGAAATCTTCAAGCTTCGCCTTCACTTCTTCCGGACCTCCGACAATCGTGGAGCTCAGCTGCTCATTGACCATCGCTTTTTCATACGGGCTCCAGATTTGATCCATATCCTCAACAGGCGGTTTAAGCTGGTTCGGCGTACCGCGGACAAGATCAAGAAACCTTTGATAATGCGAAGTCGCAAGGTGCTGCGCTTTCTCGTTTGTATCTGCCGCGATAATGGTGACACCGACCATCGCATACGGTTCGTCGAGCACGTCTGACGGCGTGAAGGAATTGCGGTACAGCTCCAAAGCAGGAACCGTATTCGCCGGTGAGAAATGAGCGGCAAAGGCAAACGGAAGACCTAGTTCACCAGCCAGACGGGCGCTGAAGCCGCTTGAGCCCAGCAGCCAAATCGGCACATCTATGCCCTCTCCCGGAATAGCGCGGACTTGATTGCGCACATTTCCCTTCGGTTTAAAGTAATTGCGCAGTTCCTCTAATTGTTCTGGAAAATCCTCCCCGCTGTTGATGTTTCTGCGGAGCGCTCTGGCTGTCAACTGGTCTGTTCCCGGCGCACGTCCAAGCCCCAGATCTATCCGCCCGGGATACAGTGTTTCCAGTGTGCCGAATTGTTCAGCAATGACTAATGAAGAGTGGTTCGGGAGCATAATGCCGCCGGAACCGACGCGGATTTTCTTCGTGCCTCCGGCAATATGGCCAATCAAAACTGCAGTGGCGGAGCTTGCAACACCTTCTATATTATGATGTTCAGCAAGCCAGTAACGGTGATAGCCCCATTCCTCTGCCCGGCGCGCCAAGTCCATGCTGTTTCGGAATGATTCTGCAATCGTTCCTCCCTGAACAACCGGAGATAAATTCAAGACAGAAAGCAAGGTATCTTTGCGTTGGTTGTTAGACATATTGTTCTCCTTTGCAAATGTGTTATCAGTAAACAGCCCAAAGCTGTCAGGTCATGATTGAAAGAACTTCTATCACACCATAACACAACTGCATTCAGGAATAAAAGAATTTGATTCGATGAAATTCGAACAATGTAAAACGAACGGTTTGGCCCGCTATTCTGCTCCAAACAGCTCCTTAGCCATCTCAATAAAGAGCTTAGCCGCCAGAGAAGCCTCCTTTAGCGACGGAACAGCAAGCTGCACATCACGGTATACCTGCGGGTCCAATTCCCGGGTCACCACATGCTCCGGAAGCGGCATCCCCGACATGGACATTTCTGATAAAATCGCGAGACCCAGGCCTTCTCTGATCATACTGATCGAGGTGTTGATGTTATAGACCGTGAAAGCTGGGTGCAGCGTAGCGCCCGCCTGCCTGAACATATCGACAAATGGTGATTCATAGCCTCCGTCACAGACGATCATCGGTTCATGGTCAAGATCTTTCAGCGTAATGGCCGAATGACTGGCAAGCGGGTGATCGTCCCTGAGCACGACAGCCATTTTGTCTTTTTTCAAATGGATGTACTCCATCTCCTCTGTTGGATACAGAAGAATGCCGACATCTATCATCCGCGTATGAAGCCACTCCTTGACTTCATTTACAGTTCCCTCGTGCAGCACGAGCTCAAGTTTCGGATATTTTTGTTTAAATGCACTAATCAGCTTCGGCATAAAATAAGCCGAGGCAGTTGAGAATGTGCCGATATGGATCGTTCCCAGTTCAAGCCCTTTTTCCGCTGCTGCTACCTGCTCAACTTTTTCAATGCCTTTTAAGACTTCTCTGATGTGTACTAAGATCTGTTTTCCCGTATCTGTCAGCATCAGGCCATTGCGGCGGTCACGAATGATCAGCTTTACATCAAGCTCAGCTTCGATCGCAGAAATCGCATGGCTGACAGCCGGCTGTGTCATGTTCAGCGCCTGACCCGCTTTTGTAAAGCTTCCCGTTTCAGCTATTTTCACAAAAACCTTTAATTGTGTAATGGTCATAACAATTTACTTATGCTCCTTATAAAAAAGATTCATTTTATTTATCTTATGTTCTACCGTATCATATGATGGAAAAGTTCTACAAGGAGTGAATGAACAATGAAGCAGCTCTCAAAAACGCGGACAGCTCTCCTGCTCGCATTTCTCGTCATCATGTGGGGCGTCAATTGGCCGCTGTCCAAAGCCGCGCTCGCCTATTCTCCGCCATTATTGTTCGCGGGCATCCGAACGCTGATCGGCGGGCTTTTATTAGTCATTGTCGCACTGCCGCGTATTCATAAATTACGCTTAAAAGAAACGTGGCCGATTTATCTTGTTTCTGCTCTTTTAAATATTACGTTATTCTACGGCCTGCAAACGATCGGGCTGAATTATCTTCCGGCCGGCCTGTTTTCTGCAATCGTCTTCTTCCAGCCTGTTCTGATGGGTGTATTTTCTTGGCTGTGGCTCGGCGAATCCATGTTTGTAATGAAAGTGATCGGCCTCATCCTCGGTTTTGCGGGAGTAGCCGTCATTAGTGCTGCGGGCTTTGGCGGGCATATTTCTGTCATGGGGGTTCTGCTGGCTCTCGGCTCCGCAATCAGCTGGGCGCTCGGGACGGTATATATGAAAAAAACAGGCAGCCGCGTCGATTCCATCTGGATGGTCGCTCTGCAGCTGACGATCGGAAGCGTGTTTCTGCTTATATCCGGCTTTTGGACAGAAAGCTTTTCGGCGATCCAATGGACAGCTCCGTTTATCACGAGCCTGCTGTTCATCTCCGTATTCGTTATCGCGCTCGGCTGGCTTGTCTTTTTTACGCTTGTCGGTTCAGGCGAAGCAAGCAAGGTCGCATCTTATACTTTTTTGATTCCGCTCATATCAATCGTGGCCAGCTCCATTTTCCTGCATGAACCGCTCACCCTTAGCCTCTTGGCAGGGCTGCTGCTGATTGTCACGAGCATCTGTCTCGTGAATACAAAATCAAAAGCGCAGAAAGCTGCGGCGATTGGTATAAACGAGAAAGCTGCACAATAATAAAAACCCTCTTGCCGGATGCGGCAAGAGGGTTTCTTATTTACTGATGCTTGCGTCCTTTGACCAAATATACAACTGTAATCAAAAGGTAGATCGCCGCAGTAATGCCGGTAATGACAATTGATGTTGTCATGATGACCCCGATCAGAATGGCGAGTAATGCCACAATCGCAAACCATGTCGTGTACGGGAACCATTTTACATAATAGGCCGGTGTTTCCGTTTGCTGTTTTCTCGATTTTAAATGAGCGAATCCGATGATCAGCCAAATGAATAAAACGGTATATCCCAATGATCCCATTAAATAATTAAATGTTTGGCTTCCTGCGAACAGAGAAATCAATACGCCAATATAGAGAGAAGAAGTGCACATCAGAATCGCAAACATCGGTACGTTTTTCGATGAAAGCTTCGAGAAGACCTTTGGAAGCCTTCCGTCACTTGCCTGTGTATACAAAATGCGTGATGATCCGTATAAACCTGAATTCATAGAAGAAATGATCGCCAGCAGGATGACTGCATTCATGATATGATCCGCGCCCGGAATGCCTACCATTTTAAAGACCATCACGAAAGGACTTTCCGGAACGGAATTGACTTGGTTCCATGGAATCAGGCTGACGATGATGAAAAACGGCAGCAGGTAAAACGCGACAATCCGTGTCAGTGTGCTGCGGACAGCTTTCGGGACAACCTTTTCCGGATTTTTTGTCTCTGCAAGCGTTACACCGATAATTTCTGTACCGCCGTAAGAGTAGATGACGACAAGCATCGCCGTGATCAGCCCTGTGCCGCCGTGCGGGAAAAATCCGCCGTGGTCTGTCAGGTTGGAAAATCCGGATGCTGTATGATCACCGAATGATACAAATAAGAGCAGCAATCCGAGAATAATAAAGATAATAATAACGGTAATCTTGATCATTGCCAGCCAATATTCAGTTTCGGCGAAGATTTTAACAGAAAGCAAGTTTACAATCGTGACGATAAGAGAAATTCCTAATGCCAACACCCAGATCGGGCAGCCCGGCAGCCAATATTGAATGAAAATCGCAGCTACAACAGCTTCAGCCGCAATGTTAAGCACCCACATTTTCCAGTAGATCCAGTCCAAAAAGTAAGCGGCGTAATTTCCCAATACCTGCTGGACAAGATCACGGAAGGTTCTGGCGTTACGGTTTCGAACAGCCATTTCCGCCAGCCCCTGCATAATAAACAGCAAAATAATCCCGCCGAGCAGGTATGCGATAATGACAGATGGCCCTGCCACATCGATCGCTGAGCTGCTCCCCTTAAATAAACCTGCGCCGATTGCTCCGCCCAGCGCCATCATCATAATATGGCGGGACGTCATCGTGCGTTTTAACGTTTGATTGTCGTTTTTCATCCTCTTCTACCTCTCCTTCTCGTTTTCAAAAACAAAAAAGCCCGCCGTCTCCTACCTAATCTAATAGATAAAGAGACGACGAGCCTTCGGCTGACCGCGGTACCACTCTTGTTGATTCTTCATGAAGAATCCTGCTTTTGACCTGTAACGAAGGTTAGCCGTTAAAACATAGGGAATATTCAATCTATTCCGTTCCGTCTTACCACTCCCGGGCGAGTTCAAAGAAGAATCAGGCTGCGTCGCACCACCCCGCAGTTCTCTGTTCTGATCACTTTCTTTTACTGCTCCCAATCTATGTGTTTTAGTTTTCTGAAAAACTCAAATTTTATGATCTGAATATATTAACATAATATACGTGCTTCTCTTTTAACTGTCAATAACTTCAGAGAAAAAAGAAACTGTTATTTTGTCCCTTTTCGAATGGCTTTCCAAAAGGATTCTGACTCGTTTCCTAATGCGTAAACTGAAACACCTGCTATTTTATATTGCTTTGCCAGATGGCTTTTCGTTTGAACGGTTTTTTCGTTTTCATACCACACGACATGTTTATGCTTCTTTTTGTCAACATAAGAAAACGTCATCGAACCTGATTTTTTGTTGAATGCCGGCTTTGCTTTTTGTTTTTTGATGAGGGATTTGAGCTCATTCCATTCCCTTATTGTGCTGGCACTTCCGTCTTTTACATCCCAGTCATAGCCGTACGCAGGGATTCCCATGATGACTTTATTGGCTTTGATCTTTTTGACTGAAAACTGCAGAGAGCTTTTAATCCAGTTTGTGCTTGCCACTGACCCCGGCTCACCCCAAATGCCGTGTTCATCGTAGGTCATGACTTGTACGAAGTCGGCATATTTGCCGATTTTCGCATAATCATACGGCCAGCTCCAGTCATCATTTTTATCATCGGCGCTTTTGGCCGGAACGGATACCATTGTTTTAATATGTTTCTTGTTCAAAGCCTGTGAGACATATTGAATGAAGTTCGAGTATGCAGCGCGGTCTTCTGGATTTACTGCTTCAAAATCGATATTGATTCCGTAATATGAGTGCTTTTTGGCCAGTGTAATTAACTGATCAGTGAATCGTTTTTTCGCTGTTTTATTACTCATGACTCGACTCGCTAAATCTCCGTCAAAATCATAAATGGCATCATTATAGTTTGAAATGACAGCCCATGTCTTGATTTTTTTCTTTTTCGCATATGTCAGCTGCTTGCTTGGGGCATCGCCAATGATTTGTCCGTTTTTTTCAAACGCAAATGTATCGGTTGCGATGGCATTCATGTATGTATGATAGTTCGTAAGAGAATTGTATGAAGCCGTATCCCCAGTCGTGTAGCCTAATGTCATACCGGCTGCCTTCGCTTCTGTTTTTGTATACATAAACAGAACAATCGCAATCGCCAGTGAAACCGCTATGATCAGCCATTTTTTCATCGCATTTCCTCCTGTATCAAGTTATACTCTACTCATCGGCCAAAAAATTGGAAGTTGAAGTTTTTTTCAAGCAAAAAGCCCGGCATATGCCTGCCGGGCTTCCTGAGTTCAGCGGTCAGAGACGAGAATATATGCTGCCTTTACTGGTCCGTGCACCCCCACAACTAAATCCATTTCAATGTCGGCTGAGTTGCTCGGTCCGGTAATGTAGTTGATACATGAAGGAACAGTCACACCGTCCGCAATGTTTTGGCGGATGATATCACTGGCTTGTGTCATTCTCGGTACAATGCTTGATTTCGGCACGATCGCAATATAAGTCGTAGGCAGAAGGCTGACAGATCGGCCGATGTCTTTTGAGGAGAAGAGGACAACCGTCCCCGACTCAGCCAATGTAATTTCGCTGAATGTAATCCCTACATTGGCTTGCTCCGCTTTTTTGATATTTTCCTCGCCTTTATCAGCATCCCACTCCCAGACCGTCGTTCCTTCACTCGGCCAGTCCTTGGTGAGCAGGCTTTTCAGTCCGTATTCTTCAAAGCGGGGGTCCTTCGGAATGATGACAGGGCCTCCGGAAAAGCGGCTGACTTGCTCGCGCAGGGCATCATAAAGGCCGGTTGAATCCGTTTCAATCAGCTCTGTATGGATTTTGACACAATGGTTTTTGAGCACTGTGACTAAGTCATCAGCTGAATATCCTTCAAGTGTTTTATATTGCGGCTGATGCGCCCATTCAGGGACTGCCACGCCTCCTGTTCTTCGTTCACGGCCCAGGCTGGATGCGATTCGGTTTAAAAAGCTCTCTTGATTCTGAATGGTTCCCTTCGTCATCACTGCTCCTCCTTCGTGCGTTCACTTGTTTCTCTGTCCGCAAACCAGTCTCTGAATCTCGATTTATGCGGTGCCGGGAAGTCGCGGATCTGGGTCCAATGTTTAAGCGGGCCGGGCCCTTTCGAAATTTTTTCGTCCTCTGTAAAAGGCGTCATGGCGGCCGGCGCCCATTTTGAGCCCATTTTGTAAAGCGATAAGGAGGATGCGCCAAGTCCGAATGCTTTCATTGCAAGCTTTTCACTGATCGGCGCTCTGCCTTCTTTTTCGACGATATTCTGACGATGCTTGAGTAGCAGCTCATGAAGCGGGATTTTGACCGGGCAGGCTTCTGAACAAGCAGCGCACAGTGAAGACGCGTACGGCAGCTCCTTATAATCGTCATAACCGCCGAGCAGCGGCGATAAAACCGCTCCGATCGGCCCCGAGTAGATTGAGCCGTATGAATGTCCGCCGACATGGCGGTACACAGGACAGACATTGATACAGGCGGCACAGCGGATACATTGCAGCACAGACTGGAATTCCGTTCCAAGGATATTGGATCGTCCATTGTCAACGATGACAAGATGGAATTCTTCCGGACCGTCCACTTCACCTTCCAGCTTTGGACCCGTCAAAGCTGTAATATAACTTGTCAGCCGCTGTCCGACAGCACTTCTTGTCAGCATGCTGACGAGCACTTCAAATTCAGAAAATGACGGGACAATCCGCTCCATTCCCATGACGGTAATTTGTGTTTTCGGCAAGGTGCTCACAAGCCGTCCATTTCCTTCATTTGTCACAAGGCTGACGGAACCCGTGTCAGCGATGGCGAAGTTACAGCCGGTAATGCCGATATCCGCTTCCAGAAACTTTTTCCGGAGAATGGCGCGCGCATGCATCACCAGCTCTTCCGGTTTTTCTGTATGTTGATAGTCCAGCCTTTCTTTAAACACATCGCGTATCTGCTCTTTATTTTTATGAAGGGCGGGCGCTACGATATGTGACGGCGGATCGTGATCATCAATCTGCAAAATATACTCCCCGAGATCGGTTTCTACGACTTCACAGCCTTCCTTCTCCAGCACCTCATTCAGATTGATTTCCTCTGTGACCATTGATTTAGATTTCACAATTTTCTTCCCGTTCTTCTTTTGAATGACATCGCGAATATAAGAAGACGCCTCTTCCGCTGTTTCAGCGAAATAGACATGTCCGCCTCTTTTCGCCACATTTTCGGCAAGCTGTCCAAGATAGAAATCAAGGTTTTCAAGGACATGCTGCCTGATTTCCTCTGATAATGAGCGCCACTCCTCCCAGTTTCCCAGTTCTTCTGCTGCCTCTAGGCGCCGCGTCCGAAGACGCTCCTGTGCACCCGAAACAGCGCCTCTCATAAATTCATTATCAATCCCCTGTGATACCCGCTCTTTAAAAGCGTCAGTACCGATTTTCATCGCCATGATCCTTTCCCCCTCTGTATCCAGTTTTATCTGCTGTTGAGCACTTCGGCGATGTGCATCACTTTGACATTCTTATCTTTTCGGCCAAGCCGTCCCCCGATATTCATCAAACAGCCGCAGTCAGCACCGATCAGCACCTCTGCTCCCGTTTCCTCCACACATTCGACTTTTTCATCGACCATCTGCTCAGAAATCTGCGCCATCTTGACGGAGAACGTTCCTCCGAATCCGCAGCAGTTATGTTTGCCCGGAAGCTCTGTAAACTGCAGGCCCTTCACATGGCTCAACAGCTTCATCGGCTCCTCCCGAACACCCAACAGCCTAGTCATATGGCACGACGTATGTAAGGTCGCTTTTGTATGAAGGGTCGCGCCGACATCCTCTACCCCAAGGACGTTCACAATAAAATCTGTCAGTTCATACGTTTTATCCGCCAGCTTTTGCGCTTTATCGGCCCATTTCGGATCATCCTGAAACAGGTGCGGATACTCCCGGAACATCGTTGTGCAGGAACCGGAAGGACTGACAACATATTCGGAATCCTGAAACGTTTCGATCATCCGTTTCATTGCTTTTTTGGCGTCATGTACATAGCCGCTGTTGTAAGCCGGCTGCCCGCAGCAAATCTGCCCTTCCGGAAAATCAACCTCGCACCCAAGCCGCTCCAGCAGCTCAACCGTTGCTTTTCCGACATTTGTTTGAAACATATCAACAAGACAAGTGACAAAAAGTGAGACTTTCATGATGAACCCCTCTCTCATCCCCAATATATGATCAGGTCATCTGATGACCTGAGTTAAAATAACTATATGAATATCGTACACTATTCTGACAATGGAAGGAAAGGGTTTTCTAGGGATATTTTCATTTGTGGCATATCAAAAACACTCCCGATCTCCCAGGAGTGCAGTATATGGTTAGATCCAGCCCTTTTCCTCAGCAATGCTGGCGGCTTCTGTCCGATTTCTCGCATTAAGCTTTTGGATGATTTCTGAGATATAGTTTCGAACTGTGCCTTGAGATAAATAGAGCTCAAGCGTAATGTCTTTTGTTGTCTTGCCTAAAGCCGCAAGCCTCAGAATTTCTTGCTCTCTAACGGTTAGCGGATTTTCGTCTCGCATCATATTAAACGTCAGCTCGGGGCTGAAGACACGTTTTCCCTTTACACATTTTCGAATGGCATCGGCCAGATCGTCAATTTCGCCGTCTTTCAGCAGATAGCCATGTGCACCGGCCTTTACGGCGCGTTCAAAATATCCGGGGCGGGCAAAGGTGGTTAAAATAATGACCTTGCTGACGCAGCCTTTTTTCATTAATTCCTCTGCCACATCCAGCCCGCTTCGAACCGGCATTTCAATGTCCATAATGCATACATCCGGCTCCAGCTTCAAAATAGCATGTAGCGCCTCTTCCCCGTTTAATGCTTGTCCGATGACTGTCATATCCTCTTCTAAATCAAGCAAAGATCCCAAAGCGCCTAAAAGCATTCGCTGGTCCTCAGCAATAAACAGACGAATCATTCTTTTCGTCCTCCAATCATTCTGCTTTTTTAATAAGCGGAATCGTCAGTGCCACAACCGTTCCGTTATGATCTGAAACCGTTAATCCCCCTTCAATGAGTATGAGCCGTTCTTCCATTCCCCGCAGGCCATTCCCAAACATTTTCTCCTTCGGCGCTCCCTTTCCGTCATCCCGTATCACGATTCTCATTTTGTCAGCAAACTGAGAAATGGTGATGGCACAGTGGGTTGCTTTGCTGTGCTTGATAATGTTAGTCACGGCTTCCCGCATACACATACTGATAATATTTTGAGTGACGGGAGATATCGCTGAAAAGTCGTCGGCTCCTTCGTATTGAAAGGTAATGTTCCCCGCTCTTAATATGTGCTGAATGTTTACGAGCTCCTCTGTTATCGTGACCGTTCTCATATCAGAAACCAGCTCTCGAACTTGTTTGAGTGCGGAGCGTGAACTGGTTTCCATTTCTTTTGCCTCAAGCTTGGTCCGTTCTATATCAGATGCAGCCAGCCGCTGAATGAGCTGGCTTTTTAATGTAAGCAGCGACAGGGTGTGGCCAAGGGTATCGTGAAGATCACGGGCGATTCGAACACGCTCCTCTCTTTTAGAGAGTTCTTTTATCTGTTCGTTGGCTTGTGCAAGCTTATTTTCAAGCTCAATCCTCCGAAACATAGAACGAATGCCGAATGGAGAAATGAGCATAATGACGAGAAACGGGAGAACAGAAAAAAGCTCCCGAAGCGAGACCGAATTCGCGCTAAATTGGTATAGGCATGGAAAAAGCAGTATAAAGATTAAAGCGCAGAACGCACGGTTAAAATTCGTTTTCTCTTTGTAATAACCAACAAAGTTTGCCGGGAAAAAACCTAAGTATATATAGGTGGTATTGTAAAACACACTATATATCAAAATAACCGCCATTTGCACGATAAGCCAATATGTAAACGAAGCCTTGCCCACGCTGCAGAATAACTGGCGATATGCCGCTACAAAAAGGAGCAGCATGCCATATCCGATCCCCTGTTTGACACCTGATTCTTTTAATAAAGAGAGGAACGGCATAATCGTATACACCAGAAAGATATAAGGGAAAAACCCGAATTCCTTCGGGAAAATAGATATTGCCTTTTTCATGTATTACACCGCTTCTTGTTTTCTTCTTATATATTTAGATAGTAGCATGAAGAGCATCATATAAGCGATTAATATCAGAATATTTTTCCAAGTCGGACTCCCACCCCGGACAAGTTCCCACGCTCCGCTCCCGAAATGATAAGACGGAAGCCACTGGCCAATGCTCTGCATCATGTCAGGCATGACCTCAAACGGCATCCACATCCCTCCGCCTAAAGCCAGCAGCATATAAAGCACATTACTGATTCCGGCCGCTGTTTCTACTTTTCTCATGAGGCCGATTAGTGTGCCTAATGCTAAAAAAGGCAATGCGCCAAACAAAATCCACAGTCCGCTCATCATCCATTCAAACGGTGACAAGGCAATATCATTGATGATTGCGCCGAACAGAAATATGACGGTAATCGATAAAACGTGAATGACACTTTGGCCGATCATCTGAGCTGATAAATAGATATGATCCGGAAGAGGCGTAAGGCGGATAAAGGCGGTCCAGCCTTGTGACCGTTCTTGTACCATTCGGATGCCAAGCGTCATGATAGAGGAACCCATCACGCTGAAGACTGTCATCGACATCAGGTAATGGGCTTCCCATGCACGTTGATCAGGGACGTTGGTATTCACTACATTTGTAAAGAAATAATAAAAGGCAATCGGCATGATCAGAGACCAAAGCACAAAGTACTTGTTCCTAAGCACCCTTTTCATTTCAGCGATGCTTTGCTTTTGCAGCATGTTCACTCACATCGCCTCCCTGTTGCCGTCAGCCAGCTGGCGAAATGCCTCATCGAGCGTCGCTTGCTCAATTCGAATATTTCGTGCTGGGATGTTTTCTTGAAAGATCAGCGCCAACACTTTATCTGTATTTGATGTCTGGATGATGGTTCTCTCATGCTCATGGATCACTCTCTCGACTTCCGGGTGACAAGACAACCTTTCCAATGATTCACTTGAATGAAGCGTAAAGGAAACAGACTGTTTTTGAATTCTTGAGCGGATTTGCATTGGTGAGTCGTCTGCAACAAGCCGTCCTTCAGTAAAAAATAGGATTCGCTGTGCGGCATCGTCTGCTTCTTGTAAATAATGAGTTGAAAAAATAATTGTTTTTCCTTGGTCCGACAGTCCGTGAATGGTCTGCCAGAATCGATGTCTTGATGAAGTATCCATGCCGACTGTCGGTTCATCAAGTATAAGCAGCTCCGGGTTCCCGGCAAGAGCCAAAGCAAAGCTCAAACGGCGTTTTTGTCCGCCGGATAATTTTTCTGCTCTTGTTTTCAAATCTTCTTTGGTGAGTGCTGTTAACGAAACGAGTTCTTTCATGGACAATGGATTCGGATAATAGCTCCGGAAGAGTTCAAGAATTTCATCCACCTTAAGGCCCGGCATGACACTCACTTCCTGAAGCATTACACCTATTTTTTCACGAACCAGTTGATCATCGGGAACCCGGTTAAATAGTTTGATTTCTCCCTCGCTTGGTTTCAGCAATCCTAATATCATAGAGATGACGGTCGTCTTCCCTGCCCCATTTGGCCCGAGAATGGCTGCAATTTCTCCTTTTTCAATACTGAAGCTGATGTGGTTTACAGCGGTTTTTCGATGGAAATGTTTTGACACGTTGCTTACTGTTATTGCTTCTTTCATCACATGAGCACCTCCTGATCGTTTACATTGATTGTAAAATGACAGAGAAGACGATGTTAGTATGGGGTGTCATGATGATGAAGTGACAAATGTCATTTTCTTTCTCACCCCGGTGTCTAGGTAATCCTCCTCCTGCATCTTCCAATTCATCCATCTTTTCTATCTCCCATGTCCTCTTTCTTTTAAACTGCTGTGACATTCATAGAAAGATACACTCTTCAAACCATCCGAGTGTTATGATAGACATATTGAACTTTATATTACTTTCCGGCTGAAAGGAGCCAATCATGAACGAAGCGATTTTGTCTAGAAATCATGTGAAGGTGAAAGGCAGCGGCAAAGCATCTATCATGTTCGCACCTGGTTTTGGATGCGATCAAAGTGTGTGGAATGCCGTGGCACCTGCCTTTGAAGAAGATCATCGGGTGATTTTATTTGATTACGTCGGTTCGGGACATTCAGATTTGCGCGCATATGACATGAATCGTTACCAGACACTTGACGGCTATGCCCAGGATGTTCTTGATGTTTGTGAAGCTTTAGATCTGAAGGAAACCGTGTTTGTGGGGCACTCCGTCGGGGCCTTGATTGGGATGCTTGCATCCATCCGCCGCCCGGAGCTTTTTTCCCATCTGGTGATGGTGGGGCCTTCTCCTTGCTATTTGAATGATCCGCCTGAGTATTACGGAGGATTTGAAGAGGAGCAGCTCCTTGGCTTGCTGGAGATGATGGAGAAAAATTATATCGGCTGGGCAACTGTATTTGCGGCAACCGTTCTGAATCAGCTAGATCGGCCTGAAGTTAAGGAAGAGCTTGAAAGCCGTTTTTGTTCTACTGATCCTGTCATTGCCCGCCAATTCGCGAAAGCGGCGTTTTTTTCTGATCACCGAGAGGATCTTTCGAAGGTAACGGTTCCCTCTCTTATTCTCCAATGTGCAGATGATATCATCGCACCTGCAACAGTAGGTAAGTATATGCATCAGCATCTGCCTTATAGCAGTCTGAAACAAATGGAGGCTCGCGGACATTGCCCTCATATGAGCCATCCAGATGAGACGATACAGCTGATCGGCGATTATTTAAAGGCACACGTGTGATATAGGAACGAAAGGGATAGAGGTGACCCTCTTAGATGGACAAACAATTGAATGATGCACCATGCGGTTTCCTCGCTTTGTCAGAAGAGGGGTCGATCATAGCTGCCAACCGCACCCTTATCAAGATTCTGGATTATGAACCGGAGCAGGTTATCGGCCAGCACATGAATATGATGTTGACCATTCCCGCGCAGCTTTTCTGCCAGCTTTATTTTTTTCCGCTTTTGAAATTGGAGCATCACATCGAAGAAATATACATTTCCCTGAAAGCAAGAGATGGAGAAGAAATTCCCGTCCTTATCAATGCTATTGCGAGACACGATAGCGGGGCTTCTGTCTTTGATTGTGTTCTGATTCCAATGCGAAAGCGAAATGAATATGAAAATGAGCTGCTGATAGCCAGAAATGAGGCTCAGGAAGCTTTGCTTGCCAAACAGAAAGCCAATGCGGAGTTAGAAATTGCCTTGGAAACGCTGAAAGCAAAACAAGAAGAACTTCTTGAGATCAATAAACAAAATCAACAATTTAAATTAAACACCAAAAGAGAGCTTGAACTCGCCAGAAAGATCCAGAAAAACTCGTTGACTGAACCGATTGTAAACGATCAGGTTCAGATTGACTCTTATTACAACGCATCGAGTGAATTGTCAGGTGATCTTTACGGATATTATCAAATCGATGAACACCGTTACGGCATTATTATCCTTGATGTGATGGGGCACGGAATTTCATCTGCATTGATTACGATGTCTCTTCATCCTTTGTTCCAGCGCCAGATCACGCAAGGTCTCAGCCCCGTTAAAGTTATGAAGGAATTGGACCGGCACCTTCACAGCTTGTTTCAAAATGATGAGGAAGCAAGACATTATTGCACTGCTATTTATCTCGAGATTGATATAGCACGGCAAAGAATTGATTATGTCAACGCAGGGCATCCGCCGGCACTTTGGCAGGACGATAGCGGAACTCAACATCTGCTTCACGCGACCTCGCCTCCGATCGGGATGTTTGAAGACTTAGAGTTTCAGTCAAGCAGCCTTTCATACACGGCGGATGGAAGATTGCTTCTGTATACGGATGGCGTGATGGATCCTACGGCTTCATGTTATTTATTTGATTTACTAAAGGATCATCCTGATTCGCCAATCGCTGACCTGAAGGAGAAAATCCTTACATCACTGCAGCATCAAAAGGAAGCTCATCATAAGAGTGATGACGAATGTTTTATATTAGTTGATGTAAATAAAATGATCCATGAGACATAACAATGATTTGTTACATCTCATGGATTTTTTTGTTTCAGCGTTTCTTTGGAATATGTCCTGACTCCGCATATTGAAACACCTGCAAGGAAGGCAGCGGGTGTCCATTAAAATCAAATAAAGCTTGATTATCTACAGCACTTCCCCCATACCACTTCCCGGCGTCTTCAGGGTCGTATTCAGCAGCATAGCTGGACGCCCACCCTGACCCGTATGTTTCCCATAACACTTTGTTTTTCTCTATCTGTGTCTTCGGCCCGACTGGAATCCACGCCGGCTCCCAGTAGAAAACACCAAGTCCTGCTTTGCCCGTATTCGCCACTGCCTCCATTACATCTCTTACTGCAGTTGCCTGGCCTTGAACAGAAATTGGATATGGCAACGTCTGCCCGCTTTTTGGTGCTGTATTTCCATGCCCATCGCCATCCTCAGCGGTATAGGTGTACGATGTCTCCGCCACCATGACTTTTTTGCCGTACGTATTGGCAACAGCCTTCAGCACGGAGGTCAAATTTTGTAATGTGCCATGCCAGAAAGGATAATAGGAGCTCGCAAACACATCATAATCCACTTTGTTTTTGCTGAGTGTTTCCGCAATAAATGAATACCTTCCAGCCGTTTCAGGATTGGTAAAATGCAGGGCGACCAAAATATTTGAATTTGTCTCCCTGACCGCTCGGCTTCCTTCATTAAATAATTGGCACATCTTCGTCCAATCAGTCTCACCGGCAAATCCTCCTGTTGTTTCATTTCCGACCTGAACCATGCCGATGTCAACGCCTTCCTTGATCATCTTTTGCAGGCTTTGTTTCGTATACTCATAGAGCTTTGCTTTTTTTGCTTCAAAGCTGAGATTCGCCCAGGCTTTGGGCACCTTTTGTTTCGCTGGATCGGCCCAGAAATCAGAGTAGTGAAAGTCGGCCAGCACCTTCATTCCGTTCGCTGTCGCTCTTTTTCCGATTTCGATGGCTTTTTGAACATCATTGTTTCCCCCGCCATACCCGTTGCCATTTGAATCATACGGGTGATTCCAGATGCGGACGCGAACATAGTTGACCCCAGCCTGTTTTAAAGTTGTAAAGATATCCTGGCGTTTTCCGCTTGTATTGTAAAAGGTGACACCGCTGTTTTCCAAAGCAATAACGCTGGATACATCTGCCCCTTTGATAAAGTCCTTGTTCATCCCCTCTACTTTTTTAACAAAAAGATCCTCTGTCCGAAGCTCTGACACGTGCTTCTCCTTCTCAATGGCAGCGGCATATCCTGTTGAACTACATGCACTCCACACGATGGCAGCCGCAAAGAACATTTTCACTTTGCTTTTCATGATTTCATCCCCCCAAGACTTAGTAAGCGTTTTCACTCTATAGAAAAAAGAATCCGCCCATATCGAGCGGAGCATCAGCCTAATGTGTGTTTACGACAATTCTCACTTCATACTTTTCCATCGTCAGGTCGCCTGACAATATGTCTCCTGTCATTATGTCCTTCACACTCTGATCAAACGTGACCAGCTGTTTTTCTTCCGTGAAATTCATGACAAAAATATAATCATTGTCCTGATCCTGCCTCGCTTGTACGGAGACGCCTTTTCCGTGCCGAACCGGAAAAACTGGAGAAAGAGACAGGTCTGTGATCAGACCCTCATAGAAATCACGCTGAAATTGATCCTCCAAACGCGCGCCGATAAAATACGCCTTGCCCTGCTGATACTCATGGCTTGTGACCGCTGGCGTGCGCGCATAAAAATCTTCTTGATACACCGCTTCCACTGAAGCTGTCTTTACATCAATCACGGTTGCATAATCCTTCATTTCATATATTTGGCTGCGGTAGCTGACAGCGTTTCGATCCTTCGGATACAGGGTGTCCGTTTCAAGAGGCTCAACTCCAAATATAGCTTGAAGATCCGGATGCCATCCGCCTGTGTATGTTAAGTCATGCTCATTCACAACCCCGCTGATATACGTCATGACTAAGGTGCCGCCGTCAGCCGTAAACGCTTTTAAACGGGAAATGGTGTCCTCGCTGATTAAATACAGCATCGGGACGATCAGCAGTTTATATGGTGAAAAGTCTTGTTCTTTCGTGATGACATCGACAGGGATATCGTGTTCCCAGAATGTGCGGTACTGCTGCTGAAGCGTTTGCGGATAACGTTTTGTCGCCTTCGCAAACCCCTGAGCATCCTCGAGCGCCCAATGATTTTCCCAGTCATATAAAATAGCGGTTTGTGCCGGCCTCTTCGTCCCGACAACCTCGGACAGCCGTTCCAATGTCTCGCCGACCTTGGCCACTTCTTGAAAGACGCGGTTCCTCGGGCTATTGTCATGATCCACAACCGCTCCGTGTAATTTTTCTGATGACCCCCGTGATTTGCGATATTGGAAATAGAGAACGCTGTCCGAGCCGTGGGCAATCATTTGCATGGATGACAGCAGATTCATGCCCGGGCGCTTTGCCTTGTTGACGTTATGCCAATTGACCGCGCTTGGCGTACACTCCATTAATAAGAAAGGCTGCTGCTTCAAGCTTCGGTACAGGTCATTGATAAAGCCGACCTTCATCGCCAAATCAGCTGTGCTTTCCCAGTCATTGTGCCAGACAGGATAAGCGTCCCAGCTGATGACATCGACATGTTTCGCAAATTTGCTGTAGTCGAGGCCCTGATACGGAATCAAATCCGCTGTGTCAGCCATAAAATTCGTTGTGATAGGGATATCAGGCGTCAGTTCTTTCAGCGGAATGATTTCATTTTCATAAAACGAAATCGTTTGATCGGTGACGAACCGGCGCCAATCTAAATTCAGGCCATGCAAGCCATTTTCACCGATCGGCGAAGGGCTTTCAATTTGTGACCAGTCATTGAACGTATGGCTCCAAAAAGGAGTCCACCACGCATGGTTCAACGTCTTGAGGCTGTTGTCATATTTCGATTTCAGCCACTCCCGGAAAGCATGCTGGCATAAATCACAGTGGCAATCTCCCCCGTATTCGTTTGAAATGTGCCACATTAACAGCGCCGGGTGATGTCCGTATCGTTCTGCTAATAAGCGGTTGATGTGCCGTGTTTTTTCTCGGTAGACTTTAGATGTGAGGCAGTGGTTGTGCCTTCCGCCGTGCAGCTGTTTGACGCGGGAGGCATTGACGCGCAAAACTTCCGGATAGGTTTGCGACAGCCAGGCCGGACGGGCTCCGCTCGGCGTTGCTAATATGACCCGGCCGCCTATACTGTGAATCCGCTCAAAAATATCATCCAGCCATTCAAATTGATATACGCCCTCCTCCGGCTCAAGTGCGCTCCATGCAAAAATGCCGACAGAAAACGTATTCGTATGAGAAAGCTTCATCAGTTTGATATCGTCAGCTAAAATATCGGGCCGATCCAGCCACTGATCGGGGTTGTAGTCTCCCCCATGGAGCATAAATTTCGCTTCTGTTACGTGCGTTTTTTCAAGCTTTGACATCACATTCTCCTCCTTGTTCTCTTAGCCCTTCGTTCCGCCTGCGGTTAATCCGGACACAAAATTCTTTTGCAGCATAATAAAGATGACGGCAACCGGTATGCTGATAAGCAGGGCTCCGGCCGCAAATGTCGTATAGCTGGCCCCCATGACATCATTCACTAAATTGAATAGACCGACGGGCAATGTATATGATTCAGGCGTTCTCAATATGGTTGAGGACAGCACAAAATCTCCGAGCGGACCGGTAAAGCCGTTCATGGCCACGACTGCCGCCATCGGTTTTGATAATGGCAGAATGATCTGGAAGAAGATTCTGGTGCTGCTGGCTCCGTCAATCTTGGCGCTTTCGTCTAAATCCATCGGAATGGAATCCATGTACCCTTTCATCAAATACGTATTCATCGGGATCAGGCCGCCGATATAAAGCAAGATTAGCAGCCAGTGGCTATTGATCATTCCCAAGATTTGCGCCAGCACAAACAAGGCAATTAAAGCTGAAAACTGAGGAATCATCTGCAGCAATAAAAAGAGCGTTAAAGCGTATTTCCTGCCTTTGAAGCGAAAGCGCGAAAACGCATAGGCCGTAAACGTCACACAGAGCAAAGACCCTGCCATTGTAAACAGGCTGATCTTCATTGAGTTGACATACCACTGCACATATTGAAGGCTTTCTTTGCCCGCAAATAATTCCTTGTAATGGTCGAATGTCGGATGCTTCGGAATGATGGATGTACTGATTAAGCTGTTGCCGGGATTAAAGCTTGCGCCTGCCGTCCAAAGGAGAGGATAAACAATGATGACCGCCATAAAGGCTAGCAACAAGTAAGAGAAAAGGAGACGGATATATTTTCTGACCTTCATATCTGCCAGCATGCCTTATGCCTCCTCTTTAAAAGACTTTGTCTGTCTGAACTGCCACAATGCGATGGAGATAACAAATACAGATAATAAAATGGTTAAAGCCGCAGCAAGTGAATATTGGCTTGACTGCATTGTCAATTTATAAATCCATGAAACGAGGATATCTGTCCCGCCGGCTGTTGATCCGGTTACAGCCGGACCTCCGCCATTGAATAGATAGATAATATTAAAGTTATTAAAATTAAACGTAAACTGGGTAATGATAATCGGAGCCATTGCAATGAACACCATCGGAAGCGTGATGTATCTCAGCTTTGAAAAGACAGAAGCGCCATCAATCGTAGCTGCTTCATACAGATCGTCCGGGATGGATTGCAATACGCCTGTTGAGACGAGAAAGATGTACGGAAATCCGAGCCAGCCCTGCATGAGAATCAATGCAAGCCTCGACCAATTGGCATCTGTCATCCACGGAAGCGGATCTATCCCGAAGAAAGCCAAGATGTCGTGATTCATCGCACCGAAGCTATCATTAAACAGTCCCGCAAAAATTAAAATCGTCACAAAACCGGGAACGGCCCATGGCAAAATCAGAATCGTCCGAAAAAAACGTTTAAACCGAAGGTCTTTCTGGTTAACAATGATCGCGAGAAAAATCCCCAAGGTGACTTGCAGTGTGGATGCAGCAAGTGTCCAAACCACCGTCCAAGCCAGTACATCAAAAAAAGTCGACCTCCAAATATCAACTGTGAAAATATTTGCGAACGTTTGAAAACCGACCCAATCAATTAATTTTGCAGGAGGAGAATGATACAAATCATAGTTTGTAAACGCTAATGCAAAGCTGAATAAGATAGGAAAGATCACGGCGAAAATTAAAATAAACAAAGATGGGCCGCTGACGACATAAGGATAGCCCTCAGAAATGATATGCTGGTATTGTTCCTTTAAGGAACTTAATGGCTTATTTTCATCACGCTGTTTTCCGCTTTGGAACGCATCGCGAAGATTTACATAATACACCGCAAGGCCAAAGCAGGTCACGATGACAGCAATAATCCCTTCCGCCAGCAGAAAAACGGAATTATCCCGCGGCACTTCTGTTCCCAGTGTAAAGATTCCCCAAAACCCCATATTGAGCAGATCTCCAAAGACCGCAAAAAACGATGCGCCTAAGAAAAGAAAGACAATACCTTTTATCCATTGCTTGTTATAAAATTGCCCGAGTCCCGGAATGATAGAAAGCAACAAAGCGACTTGACGATGCTGCACCGTTTTCACCTCTCTTACAATACAAATCTAGCTTTCTCTTTATTTTCCGCTGTGCTTTGCCTTAATTTGTCCTTTGGCCGTTTCAGCTGCTTGATCCAATGCTTGTTTCGGATCTGCCTTCCCTGTTGCAACCGTCTGTAATGCTGAATCAGCCGGCGTCCATATTTCATTCATTTCCGGAATATTTGGTGTTGGCTCTGAGAAACGGGATTGTTCAGTAACAGCCCGTGCCGCCTCGCTTTTCATAATAGCCGGGTCATTGGCTAGGGATTTCACAGCAGGAACTTCTTTCGTTTCTTCATATCGTGTTTTAGAATTTTTTTCATTTGCCAGAAAAACGGCTAATTCTTGCGCCAGCTCTTCATTCTTTGAAAATGCACTAACGTTGTAGCTTTTGACGCCGATAAAGGAGCTCATGTTTTTCCCATTTTCCAGCTTCGGCAGTTTCGTAATGCCATAATTGATTCCTGCTTTCGAAAAAGCTTCTACATTCCATGGCCCAGAGATAATTGCGGCGGCTTTTCCTTCTGTGAACAGCGACTCCAATACGTTAATCCCTTGTTCTCCAATAATGCCAGCCGGGAACAGGCCATCTTTGTAAAACTTCTGAATCAGCGCCGCACCTTTGACAGCTCCTTCATTATTGATTCCAATGTCTGACGGGTTATAGCTCCCATCTTTGGCCTTTCCAAAAATGTATCCGCCATATCCGCTCATCACACTTTCTGCATAATAAATTTGATCAAATAGGGCTAAAAAGCCAAATTTGCTGCCATTAGCAGTCTTTTTGGAATAGTCGTACCACTCTTCCAGCGTTTTGGGCAATTCCTTTTCGGAGATGAGATCTTTGTTGTAAAAAAGGACAGTCGTTTCGACCGCTTTTGGCAGTCCATAAAGCTTTTGATCTACCATTTGAGACTGAATGGAAGCGTCAGTATAAAGTGATTGAACGTCTTTTTTGACATGTAATTCCTTGAGTAATCCTTCCGTGACAGCGGTTCCGATTTGGTCCCCTGGCATTGTTAACACGTCAGGGCCTGTGCCGGCCGGTCCGTCCATTCGCAAATCTTCAATCTGCTTGGCATACGGTTTTTCAACGACTTTGACCTTCACATCATGCTCTTTTTCAAACGCAGCAACGGCGTCTTTAATGCCGATGCTCTTTTCTTTATCCTCCCATACAACAAGCTCTGACCCTTTTGAACTCGATTTGGCGCTGCTGCTTTCCTTTGGGCCGCAAGCCGCCAAGGATAAACTGACAGCTGCGCAGAGCATGAATACGGAACACTTTTTTGCCATTTTCATTGATTGTCACCCTTTCGGTAGGAATGAAAGCGCTTTAAAGATAATATAGCACGCCTGAGAAAATGTGTAAACAAACTATTTACCTTCTAGGGTAAATTTTTTTACCTAAATAAAAAAATGACTTAGTGTCCTAAGTCATCCTTCATTCATACTCTTCCTGACGATTAATTCTGCGCCCACATATAATGTTTTTACCGTTCTTCTCTTGTCCTGCACTTGTTCAAGCAGTAATTGAACAGCATTTTTACATAATTCATGTATATCAATATGAAACGT
The DNA here is from genome assembly GCF_053903145.1 of Bacillus sp. JZ39. Lineage (NCBI taxonomy): Bacteria > Bacillati > Bacillota > Bacilli > Caryophanales > Bacillaceae > Bacillus > Bacillus sp. JZ39. The sequence continues at coordinate 3,302,108 of NZ_CP096389.1, forward strand.
CGTCAGAGGAGGCGAGACATACTTCGCGAAGCTGATGTTGTTGATACTCACAATGCTTACCCTGTTTGGTATGGCAATTCCTTTTTCGTTCAGGGCTTGCAGACAGCCCACTGCAATCGGGTCCGCTGCAATCATAAAAGCAGTCGGAAGCTGATCGCCTAATATGTCGATCGCTGCTGACATCAGGCGGTAGCCGTTTTCTACAGAGAATCCGCGATGACAGAAAATATAGCGCTCGTCCAGCATGGCTTTTTCCCTCATATAGGATCTGAAGGTTTGTTCACGGATGTCCATTTCGTCCTGATTGGTATTCGGATTTTTGTATGTGCCGCCGATAAAACCGATGCTCTTATGCCCCTTCTCAGTCAGGATGTTTACCGTCTTCTTTGTCATTTGTGCCAAATCGGGCCTTACCGAATCAAAATGATCGGGATCAGGAGTTGAATCGATGAACACGCCATTTTCAGTGAGATTTCTGAGGAAAGCCAGCTCTTCATCTGAAAATGTGCCAACGGCAATAAACCCTTCCGTATGTTCAGGAATGCTCTCGATTCCATCCGCTATTTTATAAGTGGTCATATCGACATTGAATGCTTTCGCCAGTTTCTCTACTTCTAATCTCATCGTTTTAAAATAGACATCTTCTAATTCTTCTTTATCTGTCAGCCAATATAAAAACGCAATATGTTTCACCAGCGGCCTTACTGTTTTTTTGCGGTAATTGAGCTTTTCCGCCGCTTCATAGATTTTCTCCCGTGTCTCATCAGGAACAGAAAGGCTTTCATCGTTATTTAAAACGCGGGAAACGGTTGAGATTGAAAATCCCGCTTCCTGCGCGATATCTTTAATTGTCGCCATTGTATCTGCCTCCATTATTCAGCTAGCATTGTTTTAGTAAAATATTTTACTTTCTTTTTCACAAATGTCAAGTGCACAAAGCCCTCTGGCTGCCATGTAAAAAGACTGAACCATTTGCGGCTCAGTCTCAGTTGTTCGTATCATTCGGAACCGGCGGAATTGCCCGGGAAATGAGTTGGTTATTGCACATTTTCCTCGAAATATCCCGAAAGCACATCTTCCACATTCGTCAAATGCGCCAGCATGGCGGCTTCCGCCTGTACACCGTTCCCGGCAGCCACAGCATTGTAAATCCGTTCGTGCTCCTCATACAGCCGCTGAACGGAGGTCTTCTTGGAAAACAGCCAGATTTTCCTCGTTTCCCTCATTGTTTCCAGCAGCAATGATGACACGTGATTCATCAAGTGTTTAAGAAGTTCATTTTGAGAAGCGTCCGCAAGCGCAAGATGAAATGCGAAGTCTGCTTTCTCTCCCAGCTCCCCGTCCGCTTCAATGCTGCCCATTTCCTTTAGTGCATCCAGAATTCTTTCGAGATCTGCTTCTGTCCTTTTTTCAGCCGCTAGTGAAGCCACTCCGATTTCAAGCAGTTTTCTGACCTCGAGCAGCTGCTTGACGTCCTCTTTTTTCATCAGAAGGGCGGCTGAGAGCGGCTGAGAAATTTGATTGAGCTCAAATTCCTTCAGATACGTGCCTTCTCCCTGTTTCATTTCGACAAGCCCCATCGCTTTTAGCGCAGAAAGTGCTTCGCGAACCGCTGAACGGCTGACTTGAAAGCTCTCAGCAAGCGCCTGAACAGAGTCCAGTTTATCCCCCGGCTTCAATTCGCCGTTTTTGATCATATCTAATAGGGCATCTGCTACTTCTTCATATATTTTTTTTGTTTTAATCTGTTTGTATTTCAATGCAATTCACCCCGTAACTTGTAGGTCTGGCTGTTTACGATCTATTATACTCTGTTTTGTGGGCCGCCAAAAGATTTTGACTATTTTGTCAAAAAGTCTTGTACTTTGATTTTTTTCAAAATATAATGCTAGGTAACTGGTCTTATTACCCAGTCATCAGATGATCATATCATCTATAGAAACCGCTTACATATGGCGCCAGTTTATGTTTCAAGGAGGGGTTTGGGATGCAATGGACACAGGCATATACGCCTATAGGGGGAAATTTGCTATTATCAGCGCTTGCCGCACTTGTACCGATTATTTTCTTTTTTTGGGCACTCGCGATTAAACGGATGAAGGGGTATACAGCAGGCTTGGCCACATTGGGGATCGCCCTTATCATTGCTGTATTGGTTTATCGTATGCCGGCGGAAAAAGCACTGATGTCCGCGACACAAGGAGCCGTATACGGATTGTTGCCGATCGGCTGGATCATTGTGACGTCTGTTTTTTTGTATAAAATCACTGTGAAAACGGGACAGTTTGATATCATTCGCAGCTCTGTTCTCTCGATTACTGATGACCGACGGCTTCAAGCTCTCTTGATCGCTTTTTCATTCGGGGCTTTTTTAGAAGGGGCAGCAGGCTTCGGAGCGCCGGTCGCCATTTCTGCCGCGCTGCTGGTCGGTCTCGGCTTTAATCCTCTTTATGCTGCGGGGATCTGTTTGATCGCCAATACGGCGCCGGTTGCCTTTGGGGCAATTGGGATTCCAATTACAGCCGTAGAAGGGCCGACAGGGATTCCGGCGATGGAGATTTCGCAAATGGTTGGGCGGCAGCTGCCGTTTTTATCCGTATTTATTCCTCTTTATTTAATCATCATCATGAGCGGGTTCAGGAAAGCCTTGGAGATCTGGCCGGCGATTCTCGTATCCGGTGTTTCCTTTGCTGTTGTTCAATATCTCAGTTCCAATTTTTTAGGGCCTGAGCTGCCCGATGTTTTGTCAGCTCTTGTTTCAATGGCTGCGCTTGCTGTGTTTTTGAAATGGTGGAAGCCGAAAACAACATTCCGGTTTGCCGGTGAACAAGAGTCGGCCGCCTCAATTGAAACGGCGCGCACAAATCCGGCAGCGCCTGCATACAGCGGCGGACAGATTTTTAAGGCTTGGTCGCCATTTCTGCTGCTGACGGCGATGATTTCCGTATGGGGCATTCCATCTGTCAAATCTGCACTGACCGGGCATTATGAAGGCTCTGCGGTGTTCTTGAAGTGGCTGAATGCTGTTGGAGAAAAATTGACTTTTGCTCCCGGTGTGCCTTTTTTGAACAATCAGATTGTCAATGCTGACGGTACGCCGATCGAGGCGGTTTACAAGCTTGAGGTACTTGGTTCAGCCGGCACCGCGATATTGATTGCCGCAGTGCTGTCAAAGTTCATCACGGCGATTTCGTGGAAAGAGTGGGGAACCGTTTTTAAAGAAACAGTCCAAGAATTGAAGCTTCCGATTTTGACCATTGCTTCTGTCGTTGGTTTTGCCTATGTCACCAACTCCTCGGGAATGAGCACGACACTCGGGATGACACTCGCGCTGACAGGTTCGATGTTTACCTTCTTTTCGCCCGTTCTCGGCTGGCTCGGCGTCTTCATTACCGGCTCGGATACTTCCGCCAACCTGCTGTTCGGCAACCTGCAGAAAGTCACCGCATTATCAGTCGGCATGGACCCCGTTCTGTCTGTGGCCGCCAACTCTTCAGGCGGTGTCACAGGAAAAATGATTTCGCCGCAGTCGATTGCGGTGGCGTGCGCCGCGGTAGGCCTCGCCGGAAAGGAGTCAGATCTTTTCCGCTTTACCATTAAACACAGTCTGTTTTTGCTGCTGCTCGTTTGTATCATCACCTTTTTGCAGCATCACATATTCAGCTGGATGATTCCTTAAAAAAATCCTCCCGTCTAGGGAGGATTTTATTTATATCGCTTTCTCGCTGCCGATGACGGAATATTCATTTGGTCGCGATATTTTGCCACGGTGCGTCTCGAGATTTGGATGCCATGTTGTTCATACAGCAAATCGACAAGCTTTTGGTCTGAAAGCGGTTTTGTTTTGTCCTCTTGATTGATCAGGTCTTCAAGATGCGTTTTGACTGCATAATTCGACGCATCTCCATCACCTGAAGCCTCGGCTTTTGCTGAGAAAAAGAGTTTCATCTCAAACAGCCCGTAAGGCGTTTGTATTGTTTTCCCTTTAATGGCCCGGCTCACAGTTGATTCATGAAGGCTTAGACAGTCCGCCACCTCTCTGAGAGTCAGCGGCTTCATTGCGCTTCGCCCTTTCAGAAAGAAATCCTTTTGGCGTGTGATCAGTTCATTGATAATTCTCGTGATTGTCTGTTTTCGCTGCCTCAGCGCGCGGCTCAGCCAGCGCCACTCCTGATATTTCGCAGATAAATAGGAGACAGTATCCTGACAGGAGCCGGATGATAAAAGCGTTCTGTACTGCGGATGCAGATCGATCTCGGGAAACGAGCGGGTATTCAGTTCCGCTGCGATGTGCCCGTTTTTTACGGTGATAAAAATGTCAGGCTCAATATACACATCTTGCTCTGGCCGGGCAAACAGAAGGCCAGGTCTAGGATGAAGAGCCGCGATATCATCTGAGATATCTTGAATGGTATGAAGCGGAATTCCTGTCTCTACTGAAAGCGCTTTCCATTTTTTTTGCGCAAAAGCATCAAAATGAGCTGAAACCAGCATTTCCGCTTGTTCATTTCTGTTCGGCAGCCGCTGTAATTGAAGAAGGATGCATTCCTGCAAAGATCTCGCACCGATTCCAGCCGGTTCTAATGACTGGAGTTTTGCCAAAACAGCCTCCGTTTCCTTAGCCGATACAGATAGGCGCCGTGCTGCCTCCTCCACATCTTCTTCCAAGTACCCGTTTGAATCAAGCGAATGAATCAGATAATTAAAAATCTTTTTTTCAGTGTTGGTCAGATTCATATCGAGTGACTGCTGTTTTAACGCATCCTGCAATGTTTTTTGCGGATTACTTAATTGAAGGCCCGCTTCCTGTGCATTCATCCTGTTTTTGTTTGTTTTATGGTAAGATAGTGGCGGTGTGTCTGTTTCCTTTCGTTCAATAAGAGGGTTTTCCAGTGAGAGCTCATCAATGTACTCGGCGAGTTCTGCCGAATGATAGCCAAGCAGTGTGATGGCCTGCCTGAGCTCCTGTGTCAGTTGAGGCTTTAATACTTGTACTTGCTGAAGTTTCATATCCATCATGCTCACTCCCCTTTCTTCATTGTACATGATTGAGATCACACCGTATACATTTATGAAAAAGGAGCTGCCAAAGAAATGTCTGAACTTTTTTCCGTCCCTTATTTTATTGAGAATTTAAAACAGCATATTGAAATGAATCAGTCTGAGGATAAAATCCACGCGATGAACAGCTACTACCGTTCCGTCGTCTCAACGCTCGTGCAGGACCAGCTGACCAAAAACGCAGTTGTCCTGAAACGGATTCAGCATTTAGATGAAGCATACAACAAAGTCAAACGTGGAGAATCAAAATAAACCTTCCGCTCACATGTGAGCAGGAAGGTTTTCCTTCTTTGAGGCGTGCTGGATGAGCCGGGTGCCTGGCACTCCTTCCATCCAGGTATGAAAGTAATTGGCGTTTTTCCCATAGGAATTATCAATGACCGTGTTTTCTTTTTGAAGAAGAGCGGACAAGATGTGTCCGTGCAGCCTTGACGTTTCCACCGATTGGTAACGGCTGAAAAACCGAATGGCTTTTTGGACGATATAATCCGAGTATTTTCCCCATATATACGCAATGGGCAAAGGGTTGCCTGCTTTTTTGTTCAGGACGTTCAGCGTTTGGAGAAAAGCAATCGTCCGGCGGTCTGAAGCTGACAGCACCGTGCGCCAGTCGTAGCTTTCCGTTTCTGTGTGTTCCTGAAGCGCCTGGTTTGCTTCATGATCTGTTCGGATAAATCTCAGCTTTTGATTGGACGGCTGCTGCGTGGGAATGACGGGAAACAGCTGATGAGCCATATCAGGCAGAAGCTGAATGTGATTTTTTGAAAAATAAGCCTGTGCCGTAGCATAGGAGGCTTTTTCCCTTGTCATGATGTGAAGGTTCGCATGCTTAGAAAATATCTCTGCCGTCCGTTTGAGGTTGTCTTTGTTTTGAAAATAAATCGATTGCGGCAGGATCACAATTTTGTGGTTCGGATAGGTTTGGACGATTTTCTCTCTAAAGCCTTGATAATACGGATACAGATCCCCGAAGTTTCCGCCTCCCTGGCAGACGATGATGAGATTAGGATCCAGCTTTCGCCCGACTGGAAAATTGTCAGGATTCCAGCGTTTTCTGACCCGAATCCCGTGTTCTTTAAAGAAGGCTTCTGTTCCTTTCATAATAAATAAATCCCCTACATTCCCATATAGAGGATAGTCAGCATATATAATCTCTGATTGTTTCGGAATGACGTCGAGCAGCCCGGACAGTTTCTGTTTCAGGCTGATCATCGAATGCTTGCTGTCCATTTCTTCACCTCGGCAGTTTGGAATAAGTGCAGTAGCACTTCAATGACCCGGTCTTGCTCATCTTCTGTCATATTGGACCCCGATGGGAGACAGATTCCTCGCTTGAACAAATCTTCGCATACGCTTCCTGTATCTTCATGAGAATAAAATAAAGCCGGATCGAATAGCTGCTGGGTATGGAGCGGCTTCCACAGCGGACGGGCTTCAATGTTTTCTTCAGCAAGACGTTGAACTACGTCATATGGGCTGAGCCCGTTATCAAGTGTGAGCGTGGTGAGCCAGCGATTGGATACGCCTGCTGCGTACTCCGGCATAAAGCGGACGCCGGCTATGTGACCGAGCGCATTTTTGTATCTCGTGAAAATGGTCCTTCTTTTCTCCACTCGCTCATCCAGCACCTCAAGCTGGGCAATGCCGACGCCGGCTAAGATATTGCTCAGCCTGTAATTATGTCCAATTTGACTGTGCTGATAATGAACAGCCGGCTCTCGTGCCTGCGAAGCGAGAAATCTTGCTTTTTCAATTGCTGCTTCATCATTTGAAACGAGCATCCCTCCCCCTGATGTGGTAATGATTTTGTTCCCGTTAAATGAAAAAATGCCGAAGCGCCCGAAAGTTCCGCTTTGCTTCCCTTTATAGACTGTGCCGAGAGATTCGGCTGCGTCCTCAATGACAGGAACTCCGTATGCATCACACAGGCTTACGATTTCATCCATTTTCGCGCTCTGCCCATATAGATTGACGGCAATCACCGCTTTTGGCAGTGTTCCATTTCTTTTCGCTTCCTCCAATGCTCTTTCAAGGGCTGTCGGCGACATATTCCACGTATCAGGCTCAGAATCAATAAAGACGGGCACCGCTTTTTCATATAGAATCGGATTGGCGGTTGCTACAAATGTGAAGGACTGGCAAAACACGCTGTCACCTTCTTTTACCTCAAGTAAACGCAGCGCGAGATGAATCGCCGCCGTTCCTGAGCTGACCGCAGCAGCTGCTTTTACACCGACTCGTTCTGCCAGCTGTTCTTCAAATGAATTCACGAGCGGCCCAAGCGGCGCAATCCAGTTTGAGCGAAAGGCTTCTGAAATATAGTGCTGCTCCCTGCCGCTCATATGAGGGGGAGATAAGTAGATTTTTTTATGCATAGAATCATCCTTTGTTTGATGTTTGAATGGAAGAAATGATGCGTGCCGGAGCACCGGCCGCCGTTACCCTGTCCGGTATGGGATGGATCACCGCGGAGCCGGCACCGACAATGCTCCAAGCCCCGATTGTGATCTGCGGTATGACGGATGCACCAGTTCCGACGTGAGCGCCTTCCTGAACAGAAACCGCTCCTGACAGCGTGACACGCGGGGACAGATGAACGTAATCGCTGATTTGATTATCGTGCTCTGCCACTGCACCCGTATTGATGATGCAATGAGCGCCGATGCGCGCATCCGCCTGAATGATCGCGCCCGCCATAATTACTGTCCCTTCCCCAATGACAGCCGACCTGCTGACGATGGCTGACGGGTGAATCAATGTAATAAAATCATCTTTCCTCAGTCCCAGTCGCTCCGCCAGCTGTTTTCTGACACTGTTATTCCCAACAGCAATCAGAAACAGCACATCAGGAATGAGCCTGCGTAGTTCAGTAACGGCTTCCGGCGGTCCTGTGTACCATTCTTTTCCGCCTTCGAACGTTTTGAATTTATCATCCAGCACCGCGGCTAAGCGCGTATCTGAGCGGGCGTTTATCAGCTCTCTGATCACCTTTCCGTGTCCGCCGTCACCCACAATGGCCACGTTTTTCATGAGGACACATCTCCGCTTCCGGTAAACCGTTCCGCGGTCACATGATTGGTTTGCTGAATCCCTTCTGAAACAAGGACCTTTCGCACCGTCAAACATAAAATTTTCAAATCGAGAAAAAATGACCGGTTGTCAACGTACCAAACATCTAATTCAAATTTCTTTTCCCAGGAAATCGCGTTTCTGCCATTGATTTGCGCCCAGCCTGTGATACCCGGCTTCACCTCATGGCGCCGTGCCTGTTTTTCTGTATAAAGAGGCAGATAGTCCATCAAAAGCGGCCGCGGCCCGACAAGGCTCAGATCGCCCTTCAGGACATTCAGGAGCTGCGGAAGCTCATCAATGCTCAGCTTTCTGATCAGCCTGCCCGTTTTCGTCAGCCGGACTTCATCGGGCAGCAGATTTCCCTCACCGTCCCGTTCATCCGTCATTGTCCGGAACTTATATAGGGTGAACGGTTTGCCGTGCAGGCCTGGCCTTACTTGCTTAAAGAAGACAGGTGATCCTATTTTCAGCCTGACAACGGCGATGGTGAACAGAATGATCACACTTGTACAGCACAACAAAAAAATGGCGGCCGTCAGATCAAAAAGTCGTTTCAGGATCAAAGATTCACAGCTCCTTTCGTTTTTCGAAACCGTTTTAATACCAGCTGTCTTTCCTCTTTTGTACAAACGAGCATAAAAGCGAAAACAGCGTAGAAAAAGCTGACTGTCACTCCCGTCGCTATCAATGACGGCCAGCTGTCAATCTTCACAATGAACTGAATTGCCTTACAGACCGTCCAGGCAAACACAGCGGCTGAAAGAGGCCCGATGATGCCTTTAAAGAACACGTGCTTTTTGTAGCCTGTAATGCGGGATACGTAAAGCGGCGTAAAGATGGCATTTTTTAAAATAAGAGAAATGGCCCCTGCCAATGTTATGCCGTACAGACCGAGATGAGCCGGCCCGCTCAGCGTGACCGCCAGCACCACATTCACCGCACCTAACAGCAGGGTAACAATCGCCGGTGTTTTTTGTTGATTAAAAGCGGTCCATATATAAAACAGCGGCATAAAGGCGAGGCTGACAACCAAGTATCCGGCATGAATAAATAAAAGCGGTGCTATCGACGAAAAGGACGGTCCGAGCCAGATTGTCAAAAAAGGTCCCGCCAATCCGCCCAATAAGGCAGCAGGAAGTGCAAGCAAAAGACCATTGAGCCTCACTGCCTTATTGGCGTAATTCATCAATCCGTCCATATCGCCTTTTGAATAATATGAAGTCATGATAGGCGCAAACAGGGATGCGACCGTTCCGGCCAAGCTGCGCAAAAGCAGCGGAAACTGGATAATTGCCGCGTATTTCCCAGATGCGGACGCCCCAAGCATCAAATTGGCGGTTAACAGATCAATCTGCAAAAAAAGCAGGACGCCGATTTGATTGACGGAGCTCCATGCGCCAGCTTGAAATAGCTCCTTGCTAGTGCGGAATGAAAGATCCTTCATACGAAACGAAAACCACGGAATCAGCTTTTTGAAGAAATAGAAAGACAGCACAGACGCCATGACAGCACCAGCTAAAGCTGCAAGCTGGATCTGCCAGATTTTCGGCGCAAAGCATGCAAACAGGAGCAGCACAGACAGCACCCGAATAAGCATTTGCACCGCCTGAATGGAACTGGTGATATAAAGGCGGTTGGCATAAAATGGTGCAGCACCGAAACCCGCCATCAGAAACGTTAAAATAAACAGCACACTGCCGATTAAAATCGACAAACGCACATCTGCCAAAAGCGCTTGCGGCACATTCATGACGCGGTCAATAAAAAAAGCCGAACCCGCAAGCGGCAGCAAGAGCAGCAATGAAATCAAAACAGAGGCCGCTAAATAATTGCTGATATACGCATTTGCTTTCTCCCGCTCTCCCCTGTGGGCAGCAACAGAAAAGAACCGAACAACAACCGAGCTGAGCGCCACGGTGATAACCGAAAAGTAATTAATCACATTTTGTGTCAAGTGAACAAAGCCAAACGCTTCCACACCAAGCGTTTTGACAATAAAAGGCGTCATCCAAACCGATAGGAAAACGGACAAGAGAAAAGCCGTGAGATTAGCGCTGAAATTTATCGTGAATTTCATGCCTGCTTCGCACTGCCTTTCATTGTCCCCCGCTGCTCGAAAAACAGCTTGATGAGAAAAGTGAGCCGCCATTTACACAGTGCTAATACCAAGCGCTCTCCTCTTAATAATTTCTCATGCTGAAACGGTGTATGTCTGACAGCCTGCCGCACCATGTCATAGGATAAAATCTGTCTGATCTTCTTTTTGATGTCTTTCGGCGAATTCGGAGAAGCACAGGCATTTGCCAAAAGCATCGGAAGCTGATGCCTGCAAATGTACACATTCAAATCTTCTTTACATGCGCCTGCTAAGCCATAGTGATTGTAGAATGCGATTTTAGCCTGATATTGTTTTTGAAGATGTTCATCCATCGCCGGCTTATAAGGAATTTCTGTCAGGCTGTTCGGGTTTTCACGATAAATGTACAATCCTTCATCAAGCATTTTCACCCGCTCCGCTTCGCAAAAAGCGGACAAATTGAAGGGAGAGTCTTCAGCAAAACGGATGTCTTCATCAAACAACAGATTCGCCCTTTCAAAAAGCTCACGACGGTAAAGATAACGCCATACATACCAGATAAATCTCGTTTCGTGAGCATGTTTAAGCTGTTCAGTCATTTCTGGTTTCGTCAGCACGCGGTTTGCCTCAAGCTGCGGTGGCACATATGTCCGCCTGTCCGATGACTGCTTGTAAAAACCGCATCCGACGATGTCAAGCTGATTTTGCTCCGCTTCTTCAGTCAGCCTCTGGAACATGGCGGATGATACATAATCGTCTCCGTCTACAAAGCCGATGTAAGTGCCCCGCGCGGCCTTTATTCCCGTATTTCGCGCTGAACTAAGCCCGCCGTTTGCCTGATGAATGACCCGGATTCTCGCATCCCGTTTTGCATAGTCCTCTGCAATTTCGCCTGAACGATCCGGTGTTCCGTCATTCACGAGGATGATTTCAATATCCGAAAGCGTTTGGCAAAGCAAAGAATCAATGCACTCCCCTATAAATGGTTCAACATTATACATCGGGACAATAATGCTGACGAGCGGGGTCATTGCGCTTCACCGCTGATTTTGTCACGCAGACCTTTAAAATACACATCTCTCGGAAAGCCTGCACGGGGTGTTTCTTTTGTTAAAAGCTCATTGACTGCGGCTGTTACGCGCTCTGGCTCCGGATGTTCTATCAGCTTCATGAACGGGATGTCTTTAAGCCATTGATAGCCCTCCATCACCTTATGGTCAAAGGAGCGAATGACAACACACGGCGTTCCTGTCAGCGCGCAAAAAATCATGCCATGAAGCCTGTCAGTGACGACGGCTTCTGCGCTTTGCAGCTTAGACCACAGTGCTTCAAGTTCTTGTTCGCGTGTATCCCGGCTGACCCGGCGGCCGATCGTTGTCGTAAAGGATTTGATCTCGCCGAATTCCTCAAATAGCGCAGCCTTGACCCGGTTCCTCTGGTCCTCCTGAAGCACGCTTTCCTGATCCTCGCGCAAACACATATAAACCCCTTCGCGTTCTGCGGGGGTCTTGCTTCTATCTAAATACAGCACCATGTCCGGCTGCTTCAAAATTGTTTTTTCTTGAAAATGCTGTTTCATAAATTGATACGTTGTTTCATCCCGTGCCATGAGCAATAGGCCGGGGTGCGCATTATAAATTTTCTGTGCCCGTTTCAGCTCTTTGCGCCCCTTTTTCGTGTCAGAAAAATGAGCCGTTGCCGGAAGCTGGATAACCCGATAGTCATGGAATGTTTTAATGATGAAGCGGCGCGTCCACTCCTCATAACGGTATAAATCCCCCATATTTCCGCCGCCGATGATAAAGACCATATCCTCCGGATGGCGCGAGCGGATCAGGTTTTTTGCTGATTTGTAAATGTCCTTCATATCGACCTCGACGATGTCAAAGTCCGGGTATTCTTGCTCAAGAAATGCCTTGCTGGCATAAGCAATTGCGTGATCTCCCAAATTGTCATGGGACGGCAGCAGGGTCAGTATGATTTTTTTCTGATGTGCTGCGGCCTTTACCGGTTGATCTGCCGCTCCCAGCCAATATTGGGACGGGTATTTGACCTTTAGCAGCAGCCATTCTGCAAAATTGATTTTCAACGATTGTAACGACATGTCCTCACCCTCTGTTTCTCATTTTGTACTCGATCACCCGCTGATACACAGCCGATGCCATAGCGACGAACGGAATCATTCTGTATTTCGCCATCAGAAGCAGGCATGACCGTTTTGCGTCAAAAGGAGCGGTACCCGTTTTTGAAAGACTTTCTTGAAACACCGGGTCCGCGCATATCACGCCAACATTTCTAAGCTTTTCAAACAGCCGGCGGCTGCCGCTCGTTTTCCATTCATTCAGCATACAGATGCTGCTGTGAAGAACGATAAAGGTATCAAGCTCCTTGCGATACTCCTCCAGTTTGTTGTTCTCCTGTAAAAACGCCGCATTCGCCTCATACAGCGCAAGTCCTGATTCAAACAATTTTTTCTGATAGCGCTGCACAATGGAGGAAAGGTGAATTCGATAATGATAGAGCGGCGTTTTTACGTAGGATACTGAGCGGGCGAAAAAGTGAGCCCTGAAGCTGAAAAACTGATCCTCGACATGCTCCAGCTCGCCTCGGAGCGGAAACGACAGCCTATGGGCATCAATCATGCTTCTTCTGTACAGTTTGTTCCATGAAAACCCTCTGACCTTCCCTTCGAATAACGCCTTGATATAGTGCTCCTTCGGCTGATCCTGATAGGTTTGGGCAATGTCTGAGTCCATGGTTTTGCCAGTGTCCTCAAACTCTGCGGCGTAATTGCAAATGACCAGATCAGTTTCATCGCCTGCTGCCCGGAGCATCTGCTCGCAATAATCAGGCTCAATCCAATCATCTGAATCGATAAACGCGATAAATTCGCCGCGTGCAGCTTCAATGCCTTTATTCCGAACCGCACCGAGTCCCTGGTTTTCCTGATGAATCACCTTGAACCTGTTGTCCATTTTGGCGTATTCTTCTGCGATATCCGGACTGGCGTCAGCTGAACCGTCATTGACAATGATGATTTCAATATTGTCCACTGTCTGGTTCCGCAGTGATTCGAGACACGTTCTGATATATGTTTCTGTGTTATAAACAGCGACTAACAGACTAACCGCAGGTGTTTCCATAATGACCGGCTCCTCGTGCATAAATTACCGGGAAAAAATCGTTCTGTAAGGCAGAACCGATGAATCGACCGGCATAAGCAAATAACTGTAAAGAAAATAACAAACAACGATAGCGATATAGATAAGGGCGTTCGATTTTTCATCAAATATCCTGACAAAATAAGGGACTAGGATCATTTGATACAGACCGAAATAAATATTGAATCTGGCAAAAATCACGTCCTTTGTGGCCAAAAGGCCGAACAAAAAACCTAGCAGGCACAAATTGACGACAATATCAATTTGCGGCCACAGACTCCGCAGTCGTTCTTTATAGCAAAATGCAAGGAACAGCGGCAGAACCAACACAGCGATTTTGATCACATTCATTCCATTTGTGTTCGTCATGAGCCATTTTTCATAATGGCTGTATGAGCTGTTTTCAAGCACAACGACAAACACAGAAATAAATTTTTGATATAAAAATGTCATTCCGAGAAATAAAGCGGATAGGCCGAATATCGCCGGAGACCAGGCTTTTCTTCTGACAATAAAGTACACTGGAATCATAATCAGCGCCGACGAATGAAAGAGCGAGCTGAACAGCACAATCAGGAAATATCGCTTCCAGTTCCCGCTAATGATATAACGGATCGCCCAAAACAAAACAGCTGCCACCATGTATTGCCTGATGCCGTTAAAAGATGCGTAATAATGAAAGGTTCCCAAAAATAAAAAGACACTCAGCTCAAACGGCCTGCCATAGTCGGCGAGTGTCTTCATAATAAAGCTGTAGGTCACGACCGCCACCGTAAAATACATGATTTGAGGATCTTCCGTGATGAAATTCATCAGCCAAAGGAGTGCGGTAAACCCCGGATCTGTCGCTGTTTTCGCTGTGCCGAAACCGAATATCTGCCACACATTTTGATAATCGCCCGCCAATTCGTACAGCAGCGTATACGTCTGAAAATCCGTGCCGACTCGATAGCGGAGACCTGACACGAGCACAAGTGAAGCGAGCGGAATCCAGATCAAAAGCTTATTCGGCCGATACCCCGTGGCAAGCGAATCATCACGGCCGCCGCACATTTTAGCGAACCAAGACCAAATAAATACAATCCCCATATTGACGGCATATACAATCATCGGTTATGGTCCTTTTCCGTGCTGATGTTGTATACATTCAGCAGCGCTCCTACATTTTGCTGTGCATCGTAGCCAAGTTGAGCGAGTGTTTCTTTGATGAACTCACGCTTCGGCCTGCCTGCGGCGGCCGCCCTTGCAATGGTTTCAGCCCAGACGCTGATCGGCTCAGAAAGACTTAATCTTGTGACAAGCCCGAGACCGGCGTCGACTTTTTCTGTAATGCTGTCTGAAATGATGCATGGAAGCCCCGACGCCTGCGCTTCCACAAGCACAACCGGCAAGCCTTCGTACAGAGACGGCATGACAAATACATCGAATGTTCGCATCAGTTCATGGATCCGTTCTTCCGTGCCTAAAAAGAGGACGTCTGATAGCAAATTCTGCTGCCGCGCCTCCTCCTCTATCTCCCCGCGCAACGGCCCGTCTCCCGCCAGAACGAGCTGAAAGCGAATGCCTCTTTCCTTGAGATGTGCGGCAAGCTTCAACAGGAACGCGTGGTTTTTCACTTCATGAAACCGGGCCACATGGCCAATGATGAGCCGGTCGGCTGCAATGCCGCGTGCTGCTTTTTCTTCATCAGCCGCCTGCCCATTTGGGGCGAACAACTCAAGGTCAATCCCGTTAGGAAGAAGGTGAACACGCTCCCGCTCCATATTGGACTGTCCAAATAAAAACCTGCCCGCATCCTCTCCGCAGGCACACAGCGCTGTCGCATTTGCCAAAATGAGCCGCCTGAACACGAGCAGCTGCAATCGATCCTTCCAGTTGAAGCCGGTCTTCCAAGACGTATTGTGGGAGTGGCATACCCTGACCGGCACTCCGGCGAGCCTTGCCGCAAGGGCGATAAAACCCGTTTGGAAATCCGTGTGCGCATGAACGGCGCTGAACGGCCCATTTTCTTTTATCGCGTTTCTCACATTCCTCACAAATGTAAGGGGATTGCTTTGCCCAATGCTCGGGACATAAAAAAGCCGCCCGCCTAAAGATAAAATCTCTTCATCATAAGCGCACGGATCATTTCGATACGTTAAAAAATCAAATTGCACTTTGCTTTTGTCCATCTTCCGATATAAATTCATTACCATGGTTTCCGCGCCGCCCCTGTTCATGCCGCTGAGAACATGGAGCACGCGCTTTTGGCTGCTATTCATGCTTGACAAGCCCTTCCTTTTGGTTCATCACTCTTTTTTTATGGTAGCGATTCATCACAGCTGCAGGCATAAAGGCGCGAATTAACGGTTTTGCGATATATATGTAATCAGATAAAGGAAGCTTCAAGCGTCTGCACGCCTGATAGACAAGAATGGCATTGTCGATTGAATACGTAAATGACCGCCGTTTGAATGCATCGCTGTCTTCCCTCACTTTATACAAGGCTTCCTGAAGATTATAGCCCCTGAAGCCCTCTTCAAAAAAGCGAAGCCACAAATCAATATCTTCCATTCGTCTCGTCCGCCGCACCGACCGGTAGCCTTTCAGCGTGCGGTAGGCACTCGCTCTCATCATAATCGTGCCGTGGCAAAATGGAGTCCCTTTTGCCATGATGCCCGGCTCCGGAACAGAAGGCAGAATGCGGGTGCCTCTTACGCCAAATTCATCAAACACAAGCATGCCGGTGCCAACCACCTGATAGTGTCGGTGCTTTTCTAAAAACGCGACCTGCTTTTCCAGACGGCGCGGAAACGAAAGGTCATCTCCGTCCTGACGTGCGATATAATCGCCTGTCGCATGCGAAAGACAATGATTTAATGATGCGGCAAGCCGCTTATTTGTTTTGTTTTGAATCAGTTTGATGCGGTCGCTGTAATGAGCGGCATACTGCTTCGCGATACGGAGCGTGCCGTCTGTTGACGCATCATCGCACAAAATCAGCTCCCAATTTTTATAGGATTGGCTGAGAATGGATTCTATGCTTTCTGCCAAAGTGCGTTCGCAATTATAAATGCCCATAATGACAGAAACTTTCGGTCCTGAGTTCATACGCTTTTCTCCTTTGTATCCATATCCATGTACGCGGAATAAACATCTGCCATTTCTTCCACCGTTCGCGCCTCCGAGAAGCGCAAGGCTGTTTTTCGGCCTTCCTGTCCCAGCTTTCGGCAGATCTCCGGCTTATGGTAAAGCTGTTCAATCCGGCGGGCAAAAGCAGCACTGTCACCGATTTTGATCAGAAAACCGTTTTCTCCGTCGCGAATGATTTCCCGATGCCCGCGATTATCTGTGGCGATCGCCGGTTTTTCTGCCGCCATTCCCTCAAGCACATTCATGCCGAGGCCCTCTCTAATGCTGGATGCGACAGATACATCCGCAAGCTGAATCAGCTCATGTATGTCGCTGCAAAAGCCGTAAAAACAGACATTGGCGGAGGCACCAAGCTTTTCAGCTAACGTTTGATACGTTTGTTCCATTGCCCCTTCCCCGGCAAACACAAGGCGAAGCGAGGGAATTTTTTCTTTTAGCAAGGCTGCGGCTTCAATTAACTGCTTCTGGTTTTTGTTCAGATTGAGCTCAGCCGGATAAACCAATATAAAATCATCTTCACGGAACCCGTGCTTTTCTCTGAGTCTTTGCTGCTCTATCGGACTGACAGGCCGGAAACGCTCGGTGTTGACGCCAATGCCGTGAATTTTCTCCGTCCTTCCGCCCGGCCTTTGAAGTCCTTTCGCCCGTTTATAATCCTCTTCATTAATCGTAATCAGGCAGTCCGTATATGCTGAAAGCCATTTCTCGACCGGATAGTAAAGAAGCCAATTTTTCATTGGTGCTCCTTTGCAGAAGTGAAATCCGTGCGCTGTATACAGCACCTTTGTTCCGTGCCGCCGTGCCTGCCTCGCCGCCAGTCTGGCGAGAACGCCGCCGACCGGTGTATGGCAATGGACAATGTCGTATTCATAAGTGTCGATCACTTTCTTCAACTGCCTATAAACGGCCAGGTTCTGAGGGTCAAAAGGTGACCTGCGAATCGGGATGGAGAATTTCTCATCTACATACGGCAGCTTGGTTTGTCCGTTCGCGGCGACATGAACCTCCCAGCCCCTTTGTTTAAACCATTTAAAATAAGGGAGGTGAAAGGCCTTAAAATGATAATCAACAGTCGCGCAAAACAAGATCTTTTTCGTCATTTTCACTCCCCCTAATGAACACTGGCAGCCGTCATTTTGTCTGATGTATTGATTGCCGCAAACAGCCTCGCTCTCAGGTCGGCTTCCGACAGCTCATGAAAATCCTCGATAAAGCGCATCAGCACCGGCCAATCACCGTCCACCGCTTTACCGATGTGAATTTTCGGAAAGATTTGTTCAGCATGGACTTCATTTTTGTTCAGTAATTCTTCATACATTTTTTCGCCCGGACGAATGCCTGTGAATTCGATTGGAACCTGCTCTGTCGTGTAGCCGGACAAATGAATGAGGTTTTTGGCAAGATCTACAATCTTTACGGGCTCTCCCATATCGAGAACAAAAATCTGACGCCCTTTCGCCAGTGCCCCAGCCTGAATCACAAGCCTTGATGCCTCGGGAATCGTCATGAAATAGCGGGTCATTGCCGGATGTGTTACTGTCACCGGGCCGCCTTTTTCAATCTGTTTTTTGAAAATCGGAATGACGCTGCCTCGGCTCCCGAGTACATTGCCGAAGCGAACAGCGACAAATTTGGTTCTGCTGACTTTCCCAAGATTCATAATAATCATCTCTGCGAATCGTTTTGTCGCCCCCATTACGTTGGCTGGGTTCACCGCTTTGTCCGATGAAATCAGCACGAATGTCTCTGTTCCCGACATATCGGCTGCTTCCGCGACATTTTTTGTTCCGATAATATTGTTTTTGACCGCCTCTTCAGGATTATGTTCCATTAAAGGCACATGCTTATGGGCAGCTGCATGATAGACAACATGCGGCTCGTATTTTTTCATCAATGTAAACATTTTATCGCGGTCCTGCACATCAGCGATTTCCGTATGGAACACAATGTGTTTGCCGAATCGTCCGTTCAGCTCTGTATAAATTGAATGAATGCTGTTTTCCCCATGGCCGAGCAGAATAATTTCCTTAGGCTGAAACGCACTGATCTGCCGGCAGATTTCTGAGCCGATTGATCCGCCCGCTCCCGTGACGAGAACTGTTTTTCCTTTGATGCGATTCGAAATTTCGCTAGTGTCGAGGGTTACCGGCTTTCTGCCGAGCAAGTCCTCAGCTTTTACATCTCTAATTTGTCCGGCAGTTCGTGTGCCAAGCAGCATTTCATCAAAATGAGGCATAATTTTAATGCTTACTCCGGTTCGCACACATTCTTTATATAACACCTGAAGCTCATGGGTGCGGAGTGAAGGAATGGCAATAATAATAAAATTAATTTTGAGCTTTTGCACCGCAGGCATGATACTTTCTTTTCCGCCGATTACGGGCAGCCCCATAATTTCTAATTTATGCTTCGTTTGGTCGTCATCAATAAAAGCGACGGGTATGATATCAGGTTCATCTTTCGAAAGCAGCTGCCTGACCATCAGAGTCCCACCTGAGCCCGCCCCGATAATCAGCGCGCGGGACGAGGCGCAGCGTTTTTTCCTGATGCTTTCGTTTAATACTCTGGATAAAATACGGGTCCCTCCAATAGACAAAAGCTGAAGCACCCAGCAAGCGGTTAACAGACGGAAGAACATCGTGTGATACACAGCATACTGAATGATACCAGTCACAGCGGCTGAAAGCGTAATGCCCTTAAGCAGGACAATCAGCTCGCCGAGTCCGGTGTATGTCCACACCTGTTTATACTGATTGAACAGGAAAGCACACACATGATAGCTGAGGAGCAAGCTGACAGCGGTAAGCAGTAATGCTCCGGAGTCATAAAATTGATAGGAATCTTTTAAAAATTGATATCCTGCAATAACTGAATTTAAAACGAGGTAAGTATCCAGCGCAATAATCATTGACAGTCTTCTCCGGTAACTCAACCTTTTCCCCCCTAATTCTTTTATCGGTTTAGCTGCGGCGGTTTTCGTCTCTCCAAAAAATCAGCAGCAGCTAAACCGACAATACGTCCTATGTATATATCAGATAAGTGGGCATTTAACCCATCCTCACGCCCCGCCAGCGACGACCAGCATCTAAGGCAGCAACTTCAGCTGCCCACAGCAGAGCCGAGTGCCTCCATTGATACAGGTCAGGAGACATCACCTTTACAAAAACTAGTAGGAATAGTGTTCCGATTTTTTCATTTTCTTTTTGTTTAAAAGAGCGCCTAACAGCTTCGCATTGGATTGTTCCAGTGCATCCTTTGCTTTCAGAACGGTATCGGTTTTTGTTTTTCCGCTTAAAACGACGAGCACGCTGCCGTCTGTTTGATTTGCTAGAATCTGAGCATCTGCAACAGCCAAAAGAGGAGGGGAATCAAAGATGACGAGGCTGAATTGTTCATAGATCTCAGATATTAAATCTCCCATTGCTTTTGAAGACAGCAGTTCTGCCGGGTTTGGCGGGGTCGGCCCGCTTGTCAATACATATAAGTTATCGATCGGCGTCTTTTGCACCGTCTCACTGAGTGAAGCATTACCGACCAGCACATTTGTCAGCCCGGTTACATTATCAACCTGAAACGTCTGATTGATGGTCGGCTTTCTTAAATCGGCATCCACCAGCAGTACTTTCTTTTCCTGCTGCTGCGCAAAGACAGCCGCAAGATTCGCTGCACTGAACGATTTACCTTCACCAGGCACAGAGGAGGTGACGAGGATAGATCGCAAGTTGGTCTGGACAGATGAGAACTCAATGTTTGTCCGAATGGTGCGATATTGTTCCGCAACAACTGATTTATTGTGTAAAACAGATATTTGAGCCAAACCTCGCCTTGCTTTCTTTTTTCTAAAGATCACTCGCTTCACTCCCCGAAATGTTTTATCCCGCGATTCCGCCCTTTGTGGACATCAGGAACGGAGCCTAAGCATGGCAATCCGGTTCTCTCGCTGAGCTGCCGTGCGCTTTTGCACGTATCATCGAGAAAATGCAGAAAAAATGCCAGTGTAATGCCGCCCATGACAGTAGCGCCAAAAGCCATGACCATATTTCGCAGCCTGGCCGGCTTGATCATCGGGCTTTCAGAAGCCTTCGCCTCTGATAATATATGTACGCCTTGTACATTCATTCTTTCATCTACTTCTTTTTCAAACTTGTTCACTAACGTGTTCGCAATCTCAGCCGCTTTCGCCGGATCGTGATCCTGAACGGCAACGTTGATAATTTCTGATTCATTTTCACTGCTGGTGATTACTTTTCCTTTCAGCGAGGAAGCCGATTCAGATAGGTGCAATTCCGCCTTAACTTCTTCCATCAAGGCAGTGCTTTTCATAATCGATTGGAACGTGCTGCTATACTGAAGATTTCGCTGGATGTCACTGAGATTCGAGTTTTCTTCACCGTCTGATTCATGAACCAGCACCTGTGTCGACGCCTGGTAGGTCGGTGAAATGACCTTAAATTGCACAAAACCCATCATAAGGGTGACGCCGATTGTGATGAGCAGAATCAGCACGAATCTGTGTCTGACAATCGCATATAATTCTTTGAAACTCATATTCTCATTCATGTATTCATAGCCTTCAGCCTTCCCGCGGCTGGCTTCCCGCGCCCCTTTCTGTTAATGATTGGATTATAAAAGAAAACGTTATTATTTAAAAATTGCAAAATAAGCCAATAAGTTCTCTTTAGAGAACAAAATCATGATTTTCCTCTAATTTACTGCACTTCCCTTATTATTTTAAATTTTATAAAGAACGAAAAATTCCTTATAATGAACGAAATAACGACAGGAATAGAGGAGAATTTCATATTATGATTGGAAGAATTATCCGTTTGTACCGTAAAAGAAAAGGCTATTCTATTAATCAGCTGGCTGTTGAGTCAGGCGTATCCAAATCCTATTTAAGCAAGATTGAAAGAGGCGTTCACACGAATCCTTCCGTTCAATTTTTAAAAAAGGTTTCTGCCACACTGGAAGTTGAATTAACAGAATTATTTGACGCAGAAACAATGATGTATGAAAAAATCAGCGGCGGTGAAGAAGAATGGCGCGTACATTTAGTGCAAGCCGTACAAGCCGGGATGGAAAAAGAAGAATTGTTCACTTTTACGAACAGACTCAAGAAAGAACAGCCTGAAACTGCCTCTTACCGCAACCGTAAACTGACGGAATCCAATATAGAAGAATGGAAAGCGCTGATGGCGGAGGCAAGAGAAATCGGCATGACTGTCCATGAAGTCAAATCCTTTTTAAAAACAATGGGAAGATGATGATCGGTTAAAGGGCTAACGTTCGCATCTATAGGGGAAATCTGTTTATAATGGGGGAAAAAGGGAGAGAACACAATGACTCATCAAATAGTAACGACTCAATACGGCAAAGTAAAAGGCACAACGGAAAACGGTGTACATAAGTGGAAAGGCATCCCCTATGCCAAGCCGCCTGTCGGACAATGGCGTTTTAAAGCACCTGAGCCGCCTGAAGTGTGGGAAGATGTGCTTGATGCCACAGCGTACGGCCCTATTTGCCCGCAGCCGTCTGATTTGCTGTCACTGTCGTATACAGAGCTGCCCCGCCAGTCCGAGGATTGCTTGTATGTCAATGTATTTGCGCCTGACACTCCAAGTCAAAATCTTCCTGTCATGGTGTGGATTCACGGAGGCGCTTTTTATCTAGGAGCGGGCAGTGAGCCATTGTATGACGGATCAAAACTTGCGGCACAGGGAGAAGTCATTGTCGTTACATTGAACTATCGGCTGGGGCCGTTTGGCTTTTTGCACTTGTCTTCATTTAATGAGGCGTATTCCGATAACCTTGGGCTTTTAGACCAAGCCGCCGCGCTGAAATGGGTGCGGGAGAATATTTCAGCGTTTGGCGGTGATCCCGATAACGTAACAGTATTTGGAGAATCCGCCGGCGGGATGAGCATTGCCGCGCTTCTCGCTATGCCTGCGGCAAAAGGCCTGTTCCAGAAAGCAATCATGGAAAGCGGCGCTTCTCGAACGATGACGAAAGAACAAGCGGCGAGCACCTCGGCAGCCTTTTTACAGGTCCTTGGGATTAACGAGGGCCAACTGGATAAATTGCATACGGTTTCTGCGGAAGATTTGCTAAAAGCGGCTGATCAGCTTCGGATTGCAGAAAAAGAAAATATCTTTCAGCTGTTCTTCCAGCCCGCCCTTGATCCGAAAACGCTGCCTGAAGAACCAGAAAAAGCGATCGCAGAAGGGGCTGCTTCCGGTATTCCGCTATTAATTGGAACAACCCGTGATGAAGGATATTTATTTTTCACCCCGGATTCAGACGTTCATTCTCAGGAAACGCTTGATGCAGCGCTCGAGTATTTACTAGGGAAGCCGCTGGCAGAGAAAGTTGCCGATTTGTATCCGCGTTCTCTGGAAAGCCAAATTCATATGATGACTGATTTATTATTTTGGCGCCCTGCCGTCGCCTATGCATCCGCACAGTCTCATTACGCCCCTGTCTGGATGTACAGGTTCGATTGGCACCCGAAGAAGCCGCCGTACAATAAAGCGTTTCACGCATTAGAGCTTCCTTTTGTCTTTGGAAATCTGGACGGATTGGAACGAATGGCAAAAGCGGAGATTACGGATGAGGTGAAACAGCTTTCTCACACGATACAATCAGCGTGGATCACGTTCGCTAAAACAGGAAACCCAAGCACCGAAGCTGTGAATTGGCCTGCGTATCATGAAGAAACGAGAGAGACGCTGATTTTAGACTCAGAGATTACGATCGAAAACGATCCCGAATCTGAAAAAAGGCAGAAGCTATTCCCTTCAAAAGGAGAATAAATATGGGGAAAACAGGATACATTGGTGCTGCCATTGTTGTGGCAGCTTGTATCATTATTTTGTCGGCCGTGGTATGTTTACGGGACACAGTCTATTACCAGCCTATGCGCTGGACTGGCATCATACTGTTTTTCGCGGGAATTGTGATGGTTCCCGCATACTCAGCAAAAAGAAAACCCGGAAAAGAGAAGTAATTCTCTTTTCCGGGTTTTTATGTTTATTATAATCTTCCCGCGCGAATATCGTCTGTCATTCCCTCATAAGGAGCCTTCGAAATCACTTCTTCGTTGTCGACTCCTTCATTTTTCAGAAATGTAATTTCCGCAAATTCAGGTACAACGTATTTTGGATACGTTTCATATTTTTCGCGGGATTCTTTCATCAAATCAATGTGGTCATTTTGGTAGCAAACCGTAATTTCAGGATGTTCATGCACCCATTTCGGGAAGAAAATAATGCCATGCATGCGTTTTTCATTTGGCATAAAGTTTAATGAAACATCCGTGCCAGTCGGCTCTGTCCAAGACACTTTATATACGCCTTCTGTCAGTTTGACAATATTCACTTCCTGATCCCGAACCCAGCGTCCGGCAACCATTCCGCTATGAATTCTATAATCAATTGTATGGTCGTTTTTAATATAAATCTCGTATTCCCATCCGTTTTCATACGTATAAATCATGTGGCTTCCGATAAAGTTTTCCATCTTACACACTCTCCTTAGTCTTTTACTGTACTTCATAAATGTCTAGTAGAACGTAATCAGGGGTTCTTTCTGCGGAACCGATAAACAAGCGGTCATGGAGCCATTGATAGACTTCACTGCCTGTTTCAAACGTCGGTACCGTACGAAAATAAACATGCTCCGGATCAATAATTTCCCCGGCTGCCGCTTGTTTTCGAAACGGCTCGCTGACTTGCCGTATTCCATTGTTTTCAATGTAAATCAGTTCATGATCTGCTGTTTCAATCACATACCTGGCAGATAAATCCGTTCTGCCGTCAGCGCGAATCATTTGTGAATCGGCACCGCCCGGCAAAATACGTCCCTTTACTTCCCCGGTTATTGTTCCCGAACGAATCGGAATGAATCGTCTCAGTCCCAGGCTTGTCTCACCAATCGTGATAGGCGGATCAACCTTGATTTCTAAAGAGGCGAATGGTTTTAAAACCGGCTTCTTCACGAGAACCACCTCACCTTCAAAAAAATCATGTAACTATTTACATGTTTACTTTAACACCATTGCAGTTAACTGTCAAACAATAGGAACATAAAAAAACAAGGACTGTTTGAAGACAGTCCTTGTCTGAAGCTAGCTTTGATAAGCAAGATATGTGCTGACAGTGCTTTGGGCAAGACAGGCAGAGGAATCTATAATCGGAATCTCACTTTGAATATGATCTAACACCGCATTTAAATCCGTGCAGGCTGAAATGATGATGTCTGCATGCTGACTGATTTCTTCATATAGCGTCTGCCACAATGCTTGTGTATGCTGCATATGATTTGGCTGTTTGATTGCGGCGATAAGCTGGTTCACAGCCTGCTGCCAATGGTCCTTGTGAATAACTTCTTGTCCATTTCCCTTCAGAACTTTTTGGTAGATGGCGGATTGGATGGTTGGCTCTGTTCCTAAAACCACCGCTTTTTTTGCGGGATGCGGAATCTCTTTTATCGTTTCCTCAACAATATGCAACATAGGAACCGACAATGCCTGCTGAATCTCTTCATAGTAGACATGCGCCGTATTACAAGGCAGCGCAATGAAATCCACTCCTGTTTTCTCGAGCTTTACCGCTCCGTCGATAATCGCTTTTTTCATCTCGTCATGGTCAATTGGACGACCTGCATAGAAAGGCGTCGGGCATGAATAGATCATCATGTGCGGGAAGTCAATATCGTTTGAAGCCCCATACAGCTTCTGACAGTAATCAATCACCTTATCAATAAACGGCGAGGTCGATTTCGGCCCCATTCCGGCTAATATTCCGATCATCAAATCCATTCCTTTCTACTTCGTACGGACCGCTTCTTCCTCTGAGCCATCCTCATAGAGGATAAAGCTTTTCGCAGCATCCACACCTAACGTAAACTCGACTTCAACAGACAATGCTCGCAGAAAGAAACGGGTTTCCGAGGAAGGAAATAACTCCAGTCTCAGCTGTCCGGCGATCTCCAAATAAAGCCGTTCATTCTCGGCAGTCACCTGTGCAGCCGTCCCATCCTGCAACAGGTATCTGCCAACATAGCGGCTGTATATCGCCGTATCAATTGCTTTTTTCTTTTTATCAGCAGGACGTTCCGGGACCTCATATGGCTGGCCAAATAGAATATGTTCCGCCGCCTTCAGAATCGCTTGTTCATATTCAGTATCCTCTTCCTTATTACTCAAATAGATCAGTGTTTTACGATGATCGATATATCGGATCATCAACGTCGAATAGCCGGGCCATCCTCCGCTGTGGCTGACAATCCGCCCTTTTTCAGGACTGTTTTGCAGTACCCAGCCAAAGCCATAATCAATTGTTTCTCCATTGTTGAGGCGCACTGGAGAAAACGCGGATTCCTTAGAAGCCTTGCTGATGAAATCGTCCTGATATAAAGCCTGATCAAATCGAAACAAATCGCTTGTGACAGAGTTCACTGTCCCATCTCCCTGTATGCCATCGAGATACACAACATAGTTCGTTTCCTCCAGCTCATCAGGGAGGACGTATGTTTCGGAGTGTACATCATACACATATCCATATGCATAATGATCAATTCGCTCAGGCGAAAGCCTCCTGTTATACACTCTTGTTTCATTCATGCCTGCCGGTAAAAAAATACTTGTTTTCATAAAATCCGCATAGCTCATGCCAGATGCTTTTTCAATGATAACCGCCAGCAGCACATACCCCGTATTGCTGTACAGCCAGCCTTCATTCGGCTCAAAATAACCGGGCAGCCCCTCATTCATCAGCATATCGACAATATCCTGATTCACCGCAATCTTGTGCGGATCCCAATTAGCAAAAAACCAACCCATATAATCAGGAAGCCCTGACGTATGGTTCAATAAATGCCGAATCGTTACACCCTGGTACGGAAAACCGGGCAGCCAGCGATCCACTTTATCTTCATAGCCAAGAATCCCCTTCTCCTCCAGCAAGATGATTCCCAATGCTGTAAAAGGCTTTGACAAAGACGCTAACTCAAACAAAGAGTTGGTTTGCAACGGGCGTTTTTCCGTCATTTCCGCATAACCAAAAGAGTGATGATATAAAATATCGCCACCCTCCGCAGCCAGAACCGTCCCGTTAAACTGATGTTTTTCGCCTAATGTCTCAAATAACGTCTGAAGATTCTTTCTTTTATTCTGCTTCATTCCTCCACCTCCCATATCTCTGTACGTTACTAACCTACTAACGTTTCAAATATTTTGAAAACAATAAAAAAAGCTGATTAATCCTCAAATAGGAAAAATCAACTTTAATATAGTGGTATTAGATCTGCATGAATCAAAAAATCCTCTTTTATGAAGTCGGAGAAGGAACTCTAGCGGCTGCAAAATGGGTTCTCGTAGTCGCTTGAATGACTCCTGCGGCAGTACTCCTCATTGCAACTGTCACCGTATCTCCGGCGTTTAACTGAAGAATTTCCGTAATGGCTACGACAGCGGGGAGATTCCCTGCTTGAAATTGGTTATTTCCGCCGCCTACCACATCTTGATTCACGAGAAATACGACTTCTAAGTTGAAGCCAACATTCGCATTCGCTTGAAATTCAACTGATGCATTAAGAGAATACACGCCTGCTGTTCTCGGGGAAAATGTAGATGTGCCGGGGTTATATTCATTCGCCAAATCAAATTGGACATTTTGAAAAAGAACTCCGCTGGCTGCATTTGCAGCAACTGACAGATTCATATTGCTGGTGGCTCTGAAAGCAGAAATAGGCTGGTTCGTCATTGGTGCGAAGGACTGGTTTTGTTGAGCTGATGGGGTATTTCCATTTGTGACACTTGGTGATAAAAGAGGTTCCGGTCGATCGTTCCTCTTAATCCATTTAGTTGGCCGGGGCTGCATAACTTTTTCCTCCTTATAAGCCTTACGCTTCTATCATTTGTTTGCTAGTTAATACATTATTATATTAATCGTTACAGACATTGAAACGGTATCTGCCCGACTGTATTCAAAAATAGAAATCACAGCAGCATGTTCCCAAAACAGATTACTGCTTTTGATCCAAGAGGCATGCTTCATCAAGGCATCAGACGATCTTATATGAAAGACCTCAGTTAGAGATCCTTTTTAACCCATCACATATACCTGCCGTTCACTATTATTTAGTGAAATGAGATATTATGATATTTTCTGAATTGTGATTAAAAAGGCAACTTTATGCCCATGTGACAGAATTATAAAAAATCGGAGAACGAAAAGAAACAAATAGATTTTTTAGTTCTTTAGGCCCGTATCCCGCAAATCCTTTTATGATTTTCTATCAAACAAAAGAGGAAAATAGACCAGTTGCAATCCAAACGAGAGTCTAATAGAATGAGGTCGAAAAGTAAATCGCGCGGGTTTGTTACTGATAAAGCAGGCAAGACCTAAAATGTGTAAAGGGCAAAGTGTATACTTTGGCGTCGCCCCTTACATATTTTAGGTCTTTTTTTATTGTGCGTAACTAACTTGCCATCTTCAAACAGGAGGGCTGGAAGAAGCAGACCGCTAACACAGTACATAAAAAAGGAGACATGAACGATGAACATCAAAAAGTTTGCAAAACAAGCAACAGTATTAACCTTTACTACCGCACTGCTGGCAGGAGGCGCAACTCAAGCGTTTGCGAAAGAAACGAACCAAAAGCCATATAAGGAAACATACGGCATTTCCCATATTACACGCCATGATATGCTGCAAATCCCTGAACAGCAAAAAAATGAAAAATATCAAGTGCCTGAATTCGATCCGTCCACAATCAAAAACATCTCTTCTGCAAAAGGCCTGGACGTTTGGGACAGCTGGCCATTACAAAACGCTGACGGCACAGTCGCAAACTATCACGGCTACCACATCGTCTTTGCATTAGCCGGAGATCCTAAAAATGCGGATGACACATCGATTTACATGTTCTATCAAAAAGTCGGCGAGACTTCTATTGACAGCTGGAAAAACGCTGGCCGCGTCTTTAAAGACAGCGACAAATTCGATGCAAATGATTCTATCCTAAAAGACCAAACGCAAGAATGGTCAGGTTCAGCCACATTTACATCTGACGGAAAAATCCGTTTATTCTACACTGATTTCTCCGGTAAACATTACGGCAAACAAACACTGACAACTGCACAGGTAAACGTATCAGCATCAGACAGCTCACTGAACATCAACGGTGTAGAGGATTATAAATCAATCTTTGACGGTGACGGCAAAACGTATCAAAATGTACAGCAGTTCATCGATGAAGGCAACTACAGCTCAGGCGACAACCATACGCTGAGAGATCCTCACTACGTAGAAGATAAAGGCCACAAATACTTAGTATTTGAAGCAAACACTGGAACTGAAGATGGCTACCAAGGCGAAGAATCTTTATTTAACAAAGCATACTATGGCAAAAGCACATCATTCTTCCGTCAAGAAAGTCAAAAACTTCTGCAAAGCGATAAAAAACGCACGGCTGAGTTAGCAAACGGCGCTCTCGGTATGATTGAGCTAAACGATGATTACACACTGAAAAAAGTGATGAAACCGCTGATTGCATCTAACACAGTAACAGATGAAATTGAACGTGCGAACGTCTTTAAAATGAACGGCAAATGGTACCTGTTCACTGACTCCCGCGGGTCAAAAATGACGATTGACGGCATCACGTCTAACGATATTTACATGCTTGGCTATGTTTCTAATTCTTTAACTGGCCCATACAAGCCGCTGAACAAAACTGGCCTTGTGTTAAAAATGGATCTTGATCCTAACGATGTAACCTTTACTTACTCACACTTCGCTGTACCTCAAGCGAAAGGAAACAATGTCGTGATTACAAGCTATATGACAAACAGAGGATTCTACGCAGACAAACAATCAACGTTTGCGCCAAGCTTCCTGCTGAACATCAAAGGCAAGAAAACATCTGTTGTCAAAGACAGCATCCTTGAACAAGGACAATTAACAGTTAACAAATAAAAACGCAAAAGAAAATGCCGATATCCTATTGGCATTTTCTTTTATTTCTTATCAACATAAAGGTGAATCCCATATGAACTATATAAAAGCAGGCAAATGGCTAACCGTATTCCTAACCTTTTTAGGAATATTGCTGTTTATCGACTTATTTCCAAAAGAAGAACATGACCAAAAAACAAAATCAAAACAGAAGCCGGATTACCGGGCGGCATATCATTTTACGACGCCGGATAAATGGAAAAATGACCCTCAAAAACCGATCTATTTTGATGGCAAGTATCATTATTTCTATCTATATAACCGGGATTACCCAAAAGGCAACGGCACAGAATGGCGCCATGCCGTCTCAGAGGATTTGGTGCACTGGACCGATGAAGGCGTGGCGATTCCGAAATATACAAACCCGGACGGTGACATTTGGACCGGTTCCGTCGTGGTTGATAAAGAGAACACAGCCGGCTTCGGGAAAAATGCGCTTGTCGCGATTGTGACACAGCCCTCAGCCAAAGACAAAAAACAGGAACAATATTTGTGGTACAGCACAGATAAGGGAAAATCATTCAAATTCTACAGTGGCAACCCCGTTATGCCTAATCCGGGCACAGACGATTTCAGAGATCCGAAAGTCATATGGGATGACCAGGATAACAAATGGGTCATGGTCATGGCTGAAGGATCAAAAATCGGCTTTTATGAATCCGATAATCTTAAGGACTGGCATTACACAAGCGGATTCTTCCCAGAACAGGCGGGAATGGTGGAATGTCCCGACCTCTACATGATGCGGGCAAGCGACGGAGCGAATAAGTGGGTTCTCGGTGCCAGCGCGAATGGCAAACCGTGGGGCAAACCAAATACGTACGCCTACTGGACCGGAAGCTTCGACGGAAAAGAATTCAAAGCGGATCAGACTGAAGCCCAATGGCTTGACTATGGCTTCGACTGGTATGGCGGTGTGACGTTCGAAGACAGCAAAAGCACAGATCCATTAGAAAAGCGGTATGCGCTTGCCTGGATGAACAATTGGGATTATGCCAACAACACCCCGACAATGAAGAACGGCTTTAACGGCACAGATTCTGTCATACGCGAACTCCGGCTGAAGGAGCAGGATGGAACATACAGCCTCGTCTCACAGCCGATTGAAGCTTTGGAGCAGCTGACTGTTTCAACTGACGAAATAGAGGATCAGGATGTGAACGGATCAAAAACATTGTCGATAACAGGTGATACGTACCAGCTTGATACGGATCTTTCTTGGTCAGAGCTAAAGAATGCAGGCGTCAGGCTCAGAGAATCAGAAGACCAAAAACGCCATATTGATGTCGGTATTTTCGCTGAAGGCGGCTATGCTTATGTCAATAGAGCAGCCACAAATCAGCCTGACAAAAGCAATACCTATGTCGAAAGCAAAGCTCCTTATGATGTAAGCAAACGTAAGGTGCATTTGAAAATACTTGTCGATAAAACAACGATAGAAGTATTTGTTGGCGACGGGAAAACCGTTTTTTCAAATGAAGTCTTCCCAAAGCCTGAAGATAAAGGAATTACCCTTTATTCTGACGGCGGCACAGCCTCCTTCAAAAATATAACAGTGAAACACTTTGATTCGGTTCATGAATAAAAACAGGGGCAGCGCAGGCTTCCCTGTTTTTTTATTAGGAGCGGTATTCTCTGTTACATATTGGGCATTGTAAGAAATATAAGGCTGGTTTCAAAGGAGGAAGCGAATGTCTAAACAAGGAAATTTTCAAAAATCAATGTCGCTGTTTGATCTGATTTTGATTGGGATGGGAGCCATCTTTGGATCAGCGTGGCTGTTCGCTGTCAGTAATGTCGCTTCAAAAGCAGGGCCCTCCGGCGCTTTTTCCTGGATCCTCGGAGGAGCCATTATTTTGTTAATCGGGCTCGTATATGCAGAGCTCGGAGCCGCTCTGCCCCGTACCGGAGGCATCATTCGATACCCCGTTTATTCACATGGCCACCTTGTCGGCTACTTAATTTCGTTTGTCACGATTGTCGCTTATACAAGCTTGATTTCAATTGAAGTGACAGCTGTGCGCCAGTATGTGGCCTATTGGTTTCCCGGCCTGACCATTAAAGGGTCTGATTCGCCGACCATTTCCGGCTGGATCTTGCAGTTTGCCCTATTATGCTTGTTTTTCCTGCTGAATTATTGGAGCGTCAAAACCTTCGCTAAGGCGAATTTCATCATATCGATTTTTAAATATATTGTGCCGATTACCATCATTATTGTGCTGATCTTTCATTTTCAGCCGGAGAATTTATCCGTTCAAGGATTTGCACCGTTTGGATTTACAGGAATTCAGGCTGCCATCTCGACAGGCGGCGTCATGTTTGCGTATCTCGGCCTGCATCCGATTGTATCTGTAGCAGGTGAAGTCCAAAATCCAAAACGCAATATCCCGATCGCTTTAATCATTTGCATCATCGTTTCAACCATCATTTATACTGTTTTGCAGGTCACCTTTATTGGTGCAATCCCGACAGAAACACTGAAACATGGCTGGCCGGCAATTGGCCGGGAGTTCTCATTGCCGTTTAAGGATATTGCGGTCATGCTCGGATTAGGCTGGCTTGCAACGCTTGTCATTTTAGACGCCATTCTGTCTCCCGGAGGAAACGGGAATATCTTTATGAATACGACATCCCGCCTTGTTTACGCCTGGGCGCGTAACGGCACATTATTTGGCATATTCTCAAAGGTCAATAAAGATACGGGGACACCCCGCGCTTCGCTTTGGCTTTCGTTTGCCCTGTCCATTTTCTGGACACTTCCCTTTCCTTCGTGGAACGCGCTCGTCAATGTCTGTTCAGTCGCGCTCATTCTTTCATATGCGATTGCACCCATTTCTTCAGCTGCGCTGAGGGTCAACGCGAAGGACTTAAACAGGCCGTTTTATTTAAAGGGAATGAGCATTATCGGGCCGCTTTCCTTTATATTTACAGCGTTTATCGTGTACTGGTCAGGATGGAAAACAGTCTCCTGGCTGCTCGGTTCACAGCTCGTGATGTTTTTGATCTATCTCTGTTTCAGCAAATATACGCCTAAAGAAGATGTCAGCCTCGCTCAGCAGCTGAAATCAGCCTGGTGGCTTATCGGGTTTTATATTATGATGCTGATCTTTTCCTATATCGGTTCTTTCGGACATGGTTTAGGGATTATCAGCAATCCCGTCGACCTCATTTTAGTCGCGATCGGCTCACTTGCGATTTATTACTGGGCAAAGTATACCGGGCTCCCAAAAGCCGCCATTGATTACGATAAATAAAGAAGCAAGAGGTTTTCTTGCTTCTTTATTCTTTACAAACATACATACACGCGATAAAATGAATGAGAGTCAGTCATTATCGGAGGTGTTCCTCATGCCAAAACAAACATCGGGCAAATATGAAAAAATTCTGCAGGCTGCCATAGAAGTCATTTCTGAAAAAGGCCTCGACAAAGCTTCTATTTCTGATATTGTCAAAAAGGCCGGCACTGCCCAAGGAACATTCTATTTGTATTTTTCATCTAAAAATGCCCTCATACCGGCCATTGCAGAAAATCTCCTCACCCATACACTTGATCAAATCAAAGGCAGGCTGCATGGGGACGAGGATTTTTGGACCGTTTTAGATATATTAATTGATGAGACATTTCTCATTACAGAACGCCATAAGGATATTATTGTCCTCTGTTATTCCGGGCTTGCGATCGACCACTCCATGGAAAAATGGGAGACGATCTATCAGCCTTATTATTCCTGGCTTGAAAAAATCATCAACAAGGCCATTGCAAACCATGAGGTAACGGAAGGAATCAATTCAAAATGGACGGCCAGAACAATTATCAACTTGGTCGAGAACACTGCGGAACGATTCTATATCGGATTTGAACAAGATGAGAATGTTGAAGTGTATAAAAAGGAAATTTTTTCTTTCTTAAAACGGAGTTTAGGCACAGCTTAAAAAATGACTGGGTAACACCGCTCATTTTTTAATGCCCTAAAAATGACTGACGTTCATTCATAAAATAGAGAGGTGTTTCATTTGAATTGGGTTCTTGTTTTTATTGCAGGGCTTTTAGAAGTTGTTTGGGCCTCTTCCCTCAAACATGCCGATTCGCTTTTGGATTGGATCATCATTTTTATCTTAATCGCGGTCAGCTTTATCCTGTTGATCCGCTCTTATCAAAAATCCCGATGGCCGCCGCGTACACTGTGTTTGTGGGAATCGGAACCGTCGGAACATATCTGACTGGAATTGTTCTGGGCGAATCCTTCTCAGCAGCCCAAATGTTCTTCTTAGCTTTATTGCTGGCTGGCATTTTAGGAATGAAATTATTTACGAAAGAAAGCAAATCTCAGCCGGGAGGTGAACAATAATGGCATGGTTTTTATTAGTGATTGCCGGCATAGAAGAAATTATAGCTGCCATTGCCATGAAATATATAGACGGAACAAGAAAAAAATGGCCGATCATTGTGATGACTGTTGGATTCGGCTTATCCTTTTACTGCCTTTCCCAAGCGATGATCGTCCTGCCTGCCGGAGTCGCATATGCCGTCTGGACTGGCATTGGAAGCATTGGTGTTTCGGCGGTCGGGTTCATTTGGTTTAAGGAGCGGTTTCAGCTTTCACAGGTGATTTCACTTTGCCTTATCCTAGCTGGCGTCATCGGCCTGCGTCTTACGTCATCTTCATAAAATCAAGGCATATACAGCTGTATATGCCTTTGCCATTAAGCTTCGTGATGTTTTTGAAGATGAAGCGGCGGCGGGATGAGCCAGCCTTTGTTTTTTAGCAGCCTTAAGTATTTTGCGCCGGTTGCCGCTTTCGACATATGAAATTGCCCAAACATCATGGCAATATCCTCACGAATCGATTGCCCCATCATTTTGCTGCATGTCACAAGACCTGCAGCATTTTGTGCTGCCGCGGAGGCCGCCACATCCGGATCGAGAAACCGTGCGCCAGGCGGAATATCGTTAAGATCTGCTGTCGGCGGTTCAGGAGAAGCCGGCGGCAGCGCCACCCCGTTTTCTTTCAGGATCGTGCTGACCTGTTTGATTTCATCTTGGCATTTCTCAATAGACTCACGAAGCAGCTTCTTCAGGTCGTCATCACCGACATGATTCAATAGCATTTGGTAATTGCCGACCATTTTATTGCCCGCCATCACATAACTCCATAAGCCGAATACCTCACCATAATGCATCGGTTCATCCTGCGGATTTCCGCTTAAAATACCCATGTTCATCCTCCTCGCAAATTCAATATCGCACACATTCCATAACGTGCCCGAGAGAAGGAAAATTTATGTTGCAGCAAGAAAAATTTATGAACCAAAACAAAAAAGACAAGAGCGGCAAATCGCCAAACCCTTGTCTTTCCTGTTGTTCTATTGGACGCGCTCGGAGGGATTCGAACCCCCGACAGACGTGGTACCGGAAACCACCGCTCTATCCAACTGAGCTACGAGCGCAGAATGACTGCGTTATGAGAACGTCAGCACAACTAATTATACGATAATTCCATTCAAATAACAACCCTCTATTTCGAGAGGCCGTTTTTTAAATAGACAAAGCATCTTAATTGGCAATCTGACATACGATGGTTTGAACCCCTGTATTTTTGGGGAAAATGGGAAAAAGAGACGACTTTGCATATCAGGCCAGCTTTTTGTTTGACCTTTATTGACCAAAAATGTATCATGTAACTACATACTTACCTAAAAGGTGAAGGAGGAGCATTATGAATTTAATACCTACAGTCATTGAACAAACGAACCGCGGGGAAAGAGCGTATGACATTTATTCTCGTCTATTAAAGGATCGTATCATCATGCTTGGATCTGCGATTGATGACAACGTTGCGAACTCCATCGTGTCACAGCTTTTATTCTTAGCAGCAGAAGACCCTGAAAAAGAAATTTCTCTTTACATCAACAGCCCGGGCGGCTCTATTACAGCCGGTATGGCGATCTATGATACCATGCAGTTTATTAAGCCGAAGGTATCTACAATTTGTATCGGTATGGCTGCGTCAATGGGCGCGTTCCTGCTTGCAGCCGGCGAAAAAGGCAAACGCTATGCGCTTCCAAACAGTGAAGTCATGATTCACCAGCCTCTTGGCGGTGCGCAAGGTCAGGCGACAGAAATTGAAATTGCCGCGAAACGCATTCTCTTGCTTCGCGACAAATTAAACAAAGTCCTTGCTGAACGTACTGGCCAGCCGCTTGAAGTGATCGAACGCGACACAGACCGTGATAACTTCAAGTCTGCTGAAGAAGCGCTTGAATACGGCCTGATTGACAAAATTTTGACTCACACAGAAGATAAAAAGTAATAATACAACCTGCAAGAGCTGCGTCTCTTGCAGGTTTTTTCATTTCAAGGAATTGACTCCCTTAAACACTTTTTATTCTATACTGCTCCCATTCCTCGTGTAACAGCTCAAGTGTTAGATCACTCGTCTGCCTCACAACTAGATCAGCACCAAGCATCGGCTGTCCTTGACCGACACCAACCGCAAACATCCCCGCAGATTTGATTGCAGAAATGCCTGCTTCTGCGTCTTCTATTGCCGCGCAATCAGCAGGGGAAACATCGAGCATCGCTGCAGCTGTTAAAAAGATGTCAGGATCAGGCTTCCCCTTCGCAAGAGTCGTCGGATCAACAATGGCATCAAAATCATCGATAATTGCCAAACGTCTTAAAATCTTAGGAGCATTGCGACTTGAAGATGCTAACCCGATTTTTATATTTTCGTTTTTCAATTGACATAGGAGCCTGCCAATCCCCGGTAAAAGATCTTCCGGCGTCAATTTGCTGATCAACGTTTGATAATCGTGATTTTTCCGATGCATTAGTTCTTGTTTCTCCGCATTTGTATACTTTGTTTCCGCACCGCCAGAGATCAATATGCTTTCAAGTGACTCTTCTCTGCTGATTCCTTTTAGCCTTTCATTCATGTCTCTGTCAAAGGGGATATTGATTTGTTCTGCGATGTGCTTCCAAGCGAGAAAATGATATTCAGCAGTATCTGTTATCACTCCGTCTAAATCAAAAATGACCGCTTTCATATACTAATGCCCATCACAGCTTCATAAGGTTTGAGGCTAATACTCTTTAAGTCAGCCCGCTCCTGCGGATAGTTTGAAATCAGCACTTTCCAACGCTCATGAATCAGTTCTGGAGGCGCTTCGAACAGAGCCTTTTCTTCCGATAAATTCACAACGACAAGAAGCTTTTCCCCTTGATATTCTCGAAGGTAAGAAAAGACCTGCGGATCATTCTCCTGCAAAAGCTGATAATCGCCATATATCATAATCTTATATTGCTTTCGTAATTGAATGAGCTTCTGATAGTAAAAGAAAATCGAATCTTGATCTTTCAAGGACTCTTTCACATTGATATCTTGATAGCGGGAATTTACCGGTATCCACGGGTCTCCGGTTGTGAATCCCGCATGTTTTCCGGCATCCCACTGCATAGGTGTTCTCGCATGATCCCTTCCTTTTATCATCACGGCTTTGACAAACTCTTTTTCTGACATCGTTTTGTTTTCGACGACTAGTTCACGATATGCATTCTTTATTTCAAGATCATCATACATCTCCAGCGGCATATCGCTGTTGACCATGCCGATTTCTTCTCCCTGGTAAATAAACGGCGTTCCTTTCATGCCGTGCAGAACCGTTGCAAATGCCTTCGCACATTCCTTACGCAGCTTCCTGTCATTGCCCCAGCGGGAAATAACCCTCGGCTGGTCATGGTTCTCAAAATACAGGGTATTCCAGCCGACATTCATTAACCCGGTCTGCCACCTTGTCATCGTCTTTTTTAAAGCAATCAAATCAAACGGCTTGATCTGCCATTTCCCATTTGGCGAGTTTTGTTCTGTATCAATATCCATATGTTCAAATGTAAAGATCATATTCAGCTCTTGCCTGCTTGCATCTGTGTACTTTATCGCCTCTTCAATATCTGAGCCGTTTGCCTCTCCGACTGTCATGCAGTCGTAATGAGAAAGCACTTCCCTGTTCATCTCTTGAATAAACTCATGAAGACGTGGGCCGTTAGAGTGATAACGGCCGACAATATAGCTGCGGCTGTGATTCGTTTCGTAGTCCGGAAAATCGGTGTATTTAGAAATAGAGCCGATCACATCCATCCGCCAGCCGTCAACGCCTCTATCCATCCAGAATCTCATTACATCATAAACTTCCCGGCGAACGGCTTCGTTTTCCCAATTTAAATCAGGCTGTTTTTTCGAAAAGTAGTGCAAATAATACTGCCCTGTTCCTTCATCGTATGTCCACGCTGAGCCTGAAAAGATCGATCCCCAATTATTCGGCTCTGAGCCGTCCGGTTTAGGATCTTTCCAAAAATAATAATCCCGGTAAGGATTGTCCTTCGACTTGCGGCTTTCAGCAAACCAAGCATGCTCATCTGATGTGTGGTTCACGACCAAATCCATGACGATTTTCATTCCGCGTTTATGGGCTTCATCAATCAGCTGAAACATATCTTCATTTGTCCCAAACTTTTCATACATGTTTTTGTAATCGCTGATATCATATCCGTTGTCATCCTGCGGGGAATCAAATACCGGGGAGAGCCAGATGACATCCGCCCCGAGATTTTTGATGTAATCCAGCTTTTGAATCACACCTTGCAAATCCCCGAATCCATCTCCATTGGCATCATAAAAACTGCGCGGGTAAATTTGATAAACGACAGCTTCTTTCCACCATTCACTCATTAGGCGTTCTCCTTTCACATCGTCCCTGTAGGACAACTGGTTCCTCATAAACGTTCATGTGCAGCGGCTCGCCTTTTACAAGCTCAAAAATAACGCGCTTTTCGTCAACCGTCACATTGATTAATCGATTTCGATAATTGATGTTGAATGAATATTCGTCCCATTCTTTCGGCAAAAACGGAGCAAATGACAGCGTCTCATTCGCGGTGCGCATGCCTGCAAAGCCATGAACGATTGCCAGCCAGCTACCCGTCATTGAAGTAATATGCAAGCCTTCTTCCGTATCATGATTGTAATTATCAAGATCAAGCCTTGCTGTGCGCTTATATAATTCGAGCGCTTTCTTTTCCAGCTTGAGTTCGGCTGCGAGAATCGCATGGACAGAGGGCGATAGGCTTGATTCATGAACAGTCATCGGCTCATAAAATTCAAAATTTCGCCGTTTTTCTTCCATTGTAAAACGGTCATTAAAAAGATAAATGCCTTGGAGAACATCTGCCTGCTTAATAAAATTGGAGCGGAGAATCTTGTCCCATGACCAATTCTGGTAAAGAGGCCGTTCCGCTGGATCTAATTCGTCAACTGCTTGCAGGTCTTTATCCAAGAACGTGTCATGCTGAACGAAAATTTGCAGTTCTTCACTATACGGATAGTACATGTGCTGGATGATTTCTCTCCAGACTTTCAATTCTTCTTCCTGTACATCCAGAAGGCGGCGTTTCTCCGCTGAGATACTTTCGAGACTTTGTAGAGTATACTCCAACGTCCAAGCCGCAATGACATTCGTATACCAATTGTTGTTAACGTTGTTTTCGTATTCATTCGGCCCTGTGACGCCATGGATCATATACTTATTTTTTCGTTTCGAGAAGTGAACACGGTCGGCCCAAAATCTGCTGACTGCCACAAGTACGTCTATCCCGTATTCTTCCATATAGTTACGGTCGCCTGTATAATTGATATAATTGTAGATCGCATAACAGATCGCGCCATTGCGGTGAATTTCTTCAAAGGTGATTTCCCATTCGTTGTGGCATTCATCACCTGTGAACGTCACCATCGGATAAAGTGCCCCCTTCATCCCCAATTTTGCAGCGTTTCGTTTGGCAGCCTCCAACTGATGATAGCGATACAAAAGCAGGTTTTTCGTCACCTCCGGCTCGGCTGTCGCCAAATACATCGGAACGGCGTACGCCTCTGTATCCCAATATGCGGCACCTCCATATTTCTCGCCAGTAAATCCTTTCGGCCCGATATTCAAACGGGCATCGCCCCCGTAATATGTCGAGAATAACTGAAAGATATTGTAGCGGATTCCTTGTTGAAGCTCCTCATCTCCTTTAATCTCAATGTCCGCTTTTGCCCATCTTTCCTTCCATCGATCAGTGTGCCTCCGTTTTGCATCTTCATAGCCGTTCTCTACCACATCCGCCAAAAGCTCCTTGGCTTTCGATAAAAGCTCTTCCTCCCGAAAATCACGGGAAGTCGTGACAATCACAAACTTTTTCAATGATGCCTTCGTTTGATAACTGTAGCAATTCTCGACATACATTTCAGTCGTTTTAAAGCTTTCATGGACAAAACCCTCCGTCTCGTTTGCCATTGCGGCTAATACCGTGAAGCGCGGTGTTCCAAATGGATTTTCGATCGTTTTTGCCGCTAAATGGCCGCTGTGAGAATCAGCACCTTTCGCTTCCTCCTGCCAAAA
The DNA here is from genome assembly GCF_053903145.1 of Bacillus sp. JZ39. Lineage (NCBI taxonomy): Bacteria > Bacillati > Bacillota > Bacilli > Caryophanales > Bacillaceae > Bacillus > Bacillus sp. JZ39. Next base: position 3,342,064 of record NZ_CP096389.1, read on the forward strand.
CTGTTCTTGGTAGTTAGAATCTTCATTTGCCACGTTTCCATCCAGGTAAGGAACAAGCGTAATGACAGCATCTCCCGTCAAGCACTCCGCTTCATAATGAATCGCACAGAGTTCTTTTACAGCAAGGCTAAGAAACCGCTCAGACCTGATTCTGACGGATTTATCTTGAATGCGGACAACAGCGCTTCGCCGCAGAATCCCCTCTTTCATATTGAGCTCTACCTCAAATGATTCAATTGGATTTTGATAGAGATCGATTTTTTCACCGTCAACATATAAGCCTATGCCCATAAAGTTCATCGCATTGATCACTTTTCCGAAATATTCTGGATACCCGTTTTTCCACCAGCCTACTCGCGTTTTGTCGGGGAACCACACGCCTGCAATATATGTGCCTTGGTGACTGTCGCCTGAATAGCCTTCTTCAAAATTCCCTCTGACCCCCATATAGCCATTGGCAAGAGACGTCAGGCTTTCCAGCAGCCGTGTATGCTCCTTATTAAATGTATTTGTTTTGATTTTCCATTCATCAATCTCAAATAACCGCTGATTTATCATCATTTCCTCCCGAATGTAAGTTTCCATTATCACGGCGGATTTTGGTCAAATATCTAAATGCAAAAGAGATCATCAAAGTAACGCCACACGAATGGATCATCAATACAGTAATCAAATCAAAATGAACCATGCCGATAGAAGCTGCCGCAAATGCCGGCAGTGCTGATGCGCAAATCGCTATAGAGGCCGCTTCCTTGAATGATGCAATAGAGACCATGTTTGATATTTTTGTGATCCAGAGACCTCCGGCAAGAACAAACGTTAACAAAAGCTGGATCATAGAAACCACCGTATATGCCAGCATCATGATCATCGGCTTATACTGTGCCAACCACAATGTATCGATCAAGACCTCTACATCATGGACGTTTGGTTTCTCGAGCTTAACGTCCATTTTCGCATAGCCAACAGAAAACCCCGTTTCGTTTTGATCGGTGATCACCAGTTGATCAGGTTGAAATATGATGGCGTTTTCAAATCCAGTTACTTTCAATCGCCCATTTTCACCGCTTGTCTCATATTCATGCTTCATATCGACTGCCATCACATTCTGCCCATCTTCAATTCTCTCAGAGCTCTTCCCGCCTGTTAGTTTTCCGTTCCTGATTTGAAAACCCTGCAATTGATCAGCAAATTGATCATTAACCCCTTGAATCGCTGACGGCATGAAAGATGCAACGCTGAAGCGATCCATTTTCACAAACGAAACCGCTAACGGCGTCATTAAGCAGGCCGTTAAAAACATAAAGAGAAAAGAGAGCTGCAGCCAGCTGAAGGTATTCCCGTAACGGCAAACACCTGATGGGGATGCAGCCGCCTTCAGGCAGCGGATGATAAAGCTTTTATTCTCCAGATTCTTCATTTGCATTACCCCTTTGTTCCGCCGGCTGTCAAACCGGACACAAAGTTCTTTTGGAGAAAAAAGAATAGAACGCATATCGGCAGTGCGGCAAGGATGGCACCGGCTGCAAATAGAGCTACTTTTTGCTGCTGCGGATTAGAAATAAAGGATTGTAATCCTACAGCGATGGTCAGCCTTTCCGGTGAGCGAAGCAGAAATTTCGCCAGCAAATAGTCGCCAAACGGTGCCATAAACGCCCAAAGCGCTTGTACCGCGAGCATTGGCTTAACAAGCGGTAGAACAATTGAAGCGAAAATCCTCAGATGTCCCGCTCCGTCAATTCGCGCGGCTTCATCAATTTCTCTCGGCACAGTATCAAAATAACCTTTCATCAGCCACGTGTTCATCGGAATCCCGCCGCCGATATAGATCGCTGTTAAAAACCAGTATTGATCGAGTGCGCCTATTAGCATCGCCAAGACATAAAAAGCAGTCAGCGCCGCCATTGTCGGCACCATTTGAATGATTAAAAAGAATATCAGGCTCTTTTTTCTGCCTGCAAACCGATAGCGGCTGTACGAGTACCCGGCAAGTGTCACAATCGTAACCTGCAAAACCATGACCGATAGCGCGATGACAAGTGTATTGCTGTACCAATTGAGATAAAGCGTTTCGTCAAATAGCCGCTTAAAATGATCCAATGTCCAAGGACCCGAAAAATCGAGCTGAAAAGCCGCCGAATTCCCCACACGGAAGGCTGATGATGCCGTAATCAGCAACGGATATATAATGACAATACTTAAAAGCGTCAAAAATAAATACGTACAGATTTTATTAAGCATTCTGGCAGTGCTCGCGTTCACCTACATAACCTCCTCATTGCCAAAAGCATTCGATTTTTTGAAAGCAATCAGTGAAATTCCAATGACAATGAAAGAAATTAACAGTGTCACAGCCGCCGCAACGGAATATTGGGGTGATGTGCCTGTTGTCAGTTTATAAATCCACGAAATTAAGATATCGGTCGATCCGGCCCCGGCTCCCACACTGCCTGGCCCTCCCTCATTAAATAAATAGATGATCGAGAAATTATTGAAATTAAACGTATACTGAGTAATCATCACGGGTGCTGTGGCAAATAAAATCATCGGGAATGTAATATGCCGAAAACGCTGAATAAAAGTGGCCCCGTCAATCTTTGCCGCTTCATACAATTCACCTGGAATCGCCTGAAGCACTCCCGTTACCATGACATATATATATGGAAAGCCGAGCCACGTTTGAATCATAATGAGGGCTGTCTTTGTCCAGAAAGGATCGGTCTTCCACGCGATCGCAGGCAGCTCGACAAACGGCAGGTGATTGAATAATGGTATCACCTGTGCATTCACCGCTCCTATGCTGTCGTTAAACATGTTGGAAAAACTCATGATTGTAATAAACGCCGGAACAGCCCATGGAAATAAGAAAATCATTCGAAATATCCGCTTGCCTTTTATAAAATCCTGATTGACGAAAAGTGCCGTAACAATACCTAAAATGATTTGCAGCGTTGTTGCACAGATTGTCCAGATAACCGTCCAGCCCAGTACATTCACAAATGTTTCACGATAGGAGCCAAGGAAAAAAATATTTAAGAAATTTTTAAACCCGACCCAGTCAATCAGACGATTAGGCGGAACATGATAAAAATCATAGTTTGTTAATGCAACAAACAGAGTCACCAAAACCGGAAAAATAATCACAAACACCATCATGATATATGCCGGAAATGTAAATAGATATGGAAACCCTTTATCGCCCGCATGACAGATCATATCCTTGGCTATTGTATTGACTTCCAAACCCGCCGCTTTCATTGCGGCGGTCTTACGCGAATCATGAATATTAAAGATATAGAACATGAGGAAAATCATTGTCACGATCAATTGCAGCGTGCCTTCAATCAGCATAAACAGCGAGTGATCTTCACCGGGAACACTTCCCAATGTCATCAATCCGGTTAGCGCCTGTATACCGAAAACGCATAATTCAAAAGCAAACAAGCCTGTGATGGCAAGAAATAAGAGCCCCTTTGACAACTGCTGATTCGCAATCTGCCCAAGTCCTGGAATGATCGATAAAAGCCCTGCCTTTCGTTTTTGCTTTGTAAGTGTGTGATGTTTATTCATTTTTCCGCCCTCTATTCTTCCGGACGCTATCCCGCCGTTTTATTTCACATACTTTTCTTTAATATTTTCCTTTATGACGTTTACAGCATCATTCGCTGATGTTTGTGTCGATTTTTTTCCTGAAGCTGCATCAAAAATTAAACTTTCCGCTCCTGTCCATACTTCAGCCATTTCCGGAATATTTGGAGTCGGCGTTGCTGTTTCATATTGTTTAATCACAGCTGACGTCAGTTCATTCTTTTGCTCATCGGCTTTCTTCCTTGCAGCCGTGTTGGCCGGAACTTCGTTTGTATCCTCATAAAAACCGTAAGCATTGGCATCATTTGCAGCATACTCAAGCCATTTTTCAGCCAGCTCGGGTTCTTTTGTATATTTTGAAGCTACCCAGCCCTTCCCGCCCGCAAAAGGGGCATATTCTTCTCCATTGGGCAATGTCGGAATGGGAGCCGCTCCGTAGTTCAATTTAGCCTCTTTATAATTGGCAGCTGACCAAGGACCGCCAATGATCGCAGCCGCTTTGCCTTCTAAAAACATCTGCTGAATAAAGTCGTCTGCGCTTGAATTGTCTTGCATTCCTTTCGGCCAATATGTTTCAAACCATTTCTCCGCATATTTCACCGCTTCTACAGCTCCTTTATTGTTCAGGCCGATGTCCCCGGAATCTGTGCCGTTTTTTCCAAACACATATCCGCCGTATCCAGCCAATAAGCCGTACGACATATAAAAGTCAGTCCATTTTGCTAAAAATCCGGTTGATTTTCCTTTTTCCGAAGCAAACGCGAATCGAGGATCTTCCGTTAACTTTTCAAGGTCTTTAAATGTTTTTGGCGCTGTTTTTAAAAGATCTTTGTTGTAATACAAAATAAGTGTCTCAATGACTAGCGGCATTCCGTACACTTTGCCGTCAACTGTCACCTGCTGCATTTCTTTATCACCAAAGCTTTTTGTATGAGATGGCTTAATGTCAAGCAAATGTCCTTGCTGTCCCAAACCGCCGATCCGGTCATATGCAGCAAGCATAACATCAGGCGCATTACCCGCCGGGCCATCAAGAGGAAGCGCTTCTAACTGTTCGAACATTTGCTTTTCAACAATTTTTACTGTGACGTCATTCTCTTTTTCGAACTTTGTTTTTATGCTTTCAATGTATTCTTTATACGTTTCTTCGACAGACACAGTCAGCACCTTTTTACCATCAGAGCTTGCTGGATTTTTTGAATTTGAGCAGGCGGCAAGGCCGATTGCCAGGAATGATGCCGCCAATATGGCGAACCCCTTTTTTAAAAGAACCATCTCTTTTCCCCCTTCTATTTACGAAACTATAACAATTGTATTGTCCTATAGAAAGCGGTTACAACAACTTTCGATTTGTTACCGATAACAGAATGTTATACAGGGGCGGCAGCACTCAAAATCAAAAATTCTCCCGGCTGAACGGCAATGACCTCGTGATGCTGTAGCGGCTGCTCTGTCCATGCATCACAGATTTTCTTATTCCTTTCAATATTCAACTCTCGTAAACTGACATATTGAACCGCATTCCCTTGATTAAAGAAATAAATCACTATTTTTTCATCAAGAGTCCGTGAAAAGCTAATAAAATCGTTTTGGTCATCCAGCAGATTCCACTCAAGATGTCCTTCAGTCAATAAAATGCTTTCCTGCTTGCGTAAAGCAATTAACCGTTTCATAAATCGCAGCATGTCTTGGTTTTGCTTCTCCTTTTCCCAAACCATACATTTCCGGCATAATGGATCATTTTCGCCGTCCAGCCCGATTTCCGTCCCGTAATAGATGCATGGTGAGCCTGTCTGGGCAAACATAAAGGCCAGCAACGCGCGTGCTTTCTTCTCATCATTGCGGCATCTGGTCAAAAGGCGCTTTGTATCATGGCTATCCAGTAAATTAAACATCACCTCATTGGCCTGCTTCATTCCATTCATCAAATGCGCATTGACACGGTAGGCCATACGTGAGGCTGGGATCGTCCGGTCAGCAAAATATTCAAGCATAGGCTCTGTAAAAGGGTAATTCATCGCCGCATGAAATTCATCCCCTCTAAGCCAGGGTTCGGCAGAATGCCAGATCTCACCTAAAATATAAACGTCAGGCTTTTCAGTAGATACAGCCTGCCTAAATGTCTTCCAAAACACGTGATCCACTTCATTTGCGACATCCAAACGCCAGCCGTCAATGTCAAATTCGCGAATCCAGTACAAAGCAATATCAAGCAAATATTTCTGCACCTCGGGATTAGCCGTGTTTAGCTTCGGCATATCAGCTGTAAAAGCAAATCTGTCATAATTGTCGCCTGTGACGGGAAAAGAGTGAATATGGAACCAGTCCTTATAGCGGGATTGATCTCCGTTTTTAACGACATCCTGCCATTGCGGAGACGCGCTTCCTATATGGTTAAAAACCGCATCAAGCATAATTCTCATCCCCCGCTGATGCAGCTGGCTGACCAATGTACGAAAAAGCTCCGGATCCCCGAAATGCGAATCAATAGAAAAGTAATCCAGCGTGTCGTATTTATGATTAGAAGGCGCGGAAAAGATCGGCGTCAGATAAATGCCGTTCACCCCTAAATCCTCTAAATAATCAAGCTTGTCAACAATCCCTTGCAAATCTCCTCCAAAAAAATCATTGACGCCCGGGTCCTTGCTCCCCCACGGCAATGCATTCTTCGGTGACAAGTCTTCTCTTCCATTTGCAAAACGCTCCGGAAAAATTTGATACCAAACCGTTGACTTGACCCATTCAGGCGCTTGAAATGTATCAGCCTCGTGAACAAACGGAAATTTAAAGTAATAATGAATCGTTTCCAGTGTTTTTTCGTTATAAGGGCATACACCCGAACTTCCGAAAAAGATGTCTTCATGATCGTCTGTTACAACAAACGCATATTGTAAACGCCTAAATGGCGGCACCACTTCAGCAAACCAATAGTCATGCATTTCTGTTGCAGCAATTTTTCTCATCGGCTGCTCGTTTGCCGACCATTTGCCGTCGTTGTACTCATAGGGATCACCCCAAATGAATCGAATGTGATCTGCATCACCTTTTTTCGTCCGAATCTTGATATGCACAGTCCGCCCATCATAAGAATAAGCATCTGTGCTGAATGGCTGGTGGTGAATCGCTGCATATTCCATCATGTTTCCCCCTTTGATTTCCGTTTTATTGAAGCCGGCTCATAGTTTGAAAGTATCATGATGAAATTGTGGGCACAATCCTTTTCACCCTGTTACCGATAACAGAATAAGGCGCTTACAGCGTTGATTCTCGTACAATTAACTCTGGTTCAAAAAATAGACTTCCTTGTGCAGCACCGTCTTCATTCATTTTTTTCAGCAACATTTTCGCACAGGCTTCCCCCATTTCAACAACAGGCTGTCTGACCGTAGTCAAGCGCGGCGAGGAGATGCGATCAAGAAACACACCGTCATTCCCGGTAACCGCAACGTCTTCTGGAATTCGCTTTCCAAGGGATTGCGCCGCACGAATGACGCCGAGCGCGATTCGATCAGATGCGCAGACAAATGCGGCCTGATTGTCCATGGATTTCAGCAGTTCTCTTGCAAGGTCTTCACTTTTCTTAGAACTGTTGTCGATCCGAAACATATTCGATTTTTTAAAGCTTTTATTCATCGCCCGTATATACCCCTGTTCTCTTGCACGTTCGAAAGGCTCATCTAAATCAATGCCAAAAAAGACAACTTTCCGCTCCCCCAGCCCCATAACATGGCGGGTTGCCATAAAAGTGCCTTTCTCGTTATTCACATCGATAAAGTCATAGCCCATTTCATTTTGCCCGAATACGACAAGCGGCTTCTCAAACGCTTTTATTACACCTTCAAAATCGTTCTTTCTCAAGCCGGTGGCAATAATGCCGTCACATTGGCCAATATTAAGAGAATTTCTTGTCACAAGCTGGAGAGCATAGTGATTGCGATCCAGCTCCCTGCTGATTCCTGTCAGCAGGTTCATGTAATATGGTTCTGTCGTATCCATTTCCTCAAGTATCAATAGTTTCACAACCTGTGTTCTGTTTTGCACGAGCGCTCTCGCCGCATAATTAGGGATGTAATTCAGCTCTTTCATCGCAGAATGAACAAGCTTTTTCAATTCATCTGTCACCGTCTCAGGGTGATTGATCACTCGTGATACCGTCATTTTCGAAACATTTGCTTTTTTTGCCACATCTGACAATGTTGCCATTTTCATCCCCTCCTTATCTGTGCTTATTATCCAAACTAGTGATAAAGTCCTCTATTACTGTTAAATATACGATGCAGGCAAAAGAGAAATAAAAAAGAGATTTCCCTTAAGGAAACCTCACTTTGTTAAAAACACTCGATATTTCATGGATCATACGCTAGGTGGCAGACTCATTCTCTCCGCTTCCATGAGAAAGTCTCTTTTTTAAATTTCTGTCCACTTTTTTTCTAAAATCGGATAAGAATAATTTTGCATTTGCTCAATTAACTCATCCGGCCGTGACGAGCTGTGAATCAGTTTTAGGTGCGATTCGTTAGAAAACCCTTCTTGAATGCTGTATTTCACCATTTTCATCATTGGTTCAAAATATCCGTTTACATTGTACAGTCCGATTGGCTTTTGGTGGATGCCGATCTGTGCCCAGCACAGCACTTCAAATAATTCTTCATATGTACCGAAGCCGCCCGGCATCGAGATAAAGCCGTCAGCCAGCTCGCTCATTTTAGCCTTTCGTTCATGCATCCCGTTTACTTCAATCAGCTCAGTCAGATTCTGATGGACAACCTCCCCGCTGAACAAACCGCTCGGCATGACCCCGATTGCAGTTCCGCCGTTTTCCATAATCGCGTCAGCAATCGTGCCCATCAAGCCTACGCGGGAGCCCCCATAGACAAGGCCGATTCCCTGCTCAGCCATGTACGTGCCAAGCTCTGCCGCTTTTCTTTTATACGCTTCATTTCCCCCAGGGTTTGATCCCGCAAATACACAAATGGTTTTCATCTTGTCATCTCCGCATCTATATATCGTGTTAAATATTCAAAAACACACTATATATTGTCCCATCTTCATGTGATAATATCAATATGAAATACATAAAGAATGCAGGAGTGATGAGGTTGCAGCTGGCTGATGCAGAAAAATGGATGAAAGAGTTTTACGAAAAAAGAGGCTGGACAGAATACGGACCTTTTATTCGCGTCGGCTTTTTAATGGAGGAAGCCGGAGAACTGGCCCGGGCTGTCAGGGCGTATGAAATCGGCAGAGACCGGCCGGATGAGAAAGAATCGTCACGTGCTGAGCAAAAACAAGAATTGATTGAAGAAATGGGAGATGTCATCGGAAATATCGCCATTCTTGCTGATATGTATGGTGTCTCTTTAGAAGACGTCATGAAGGCCCACCAAGAAAAACTGACAAAACGATTTGAGCATGCATAAAAAAGCGGCCGCGATGGCCGCTTTTTTTAACCTGTGATTTCATCATGGTGATCAAAGAAATGCTGCTTTCCTATTTTGTGAAAAAGGCCTGTTTTATGCAGCAGCTCCTTCGGCTGCGATTGCAATCCTACAATCATCAGCTTTCCATTGTGGCGTTTAATTCGATTCATAATGTTCCCAAGCACCGCTTCAGCTGACGTATCCATATAGTGCACCTTATTCATGAGCAGAATGAGGGTTTTCGGTTTTTTCTGTACATGCTCCAGCAATGACGATTCAAGGGAATCAATTGACCCGAAAAACAGCGGCCCTTCTATGGCATACATGCTGACAGATGGATCTTCTCTCTTCGCCAGAACAGGATGCGATTCCTGATTGTGGATGCGGGTCGCTTCGCTCATTCTTCTGATAAAGAACACAAATGCGAGCAGCAATCCGGTTGCCACACCGATGATTAAGTCAAACAGAACCGTAAGGGCGAAGGTCGCCGCCAAAATAAAGGAATCAGCGTTTTTCAGTCTCAGCATGTTTGCGACTTCCTTGCGCTCACTCATATTCCATGCGACCACCATGAGAATCGGTGCCATACTGGCGAGCGGCACATGGGACGCATAAGGCGCAAATACAAGCAGGACAAGGAGAACGACTACGCCGTGAACGACGCCGGAAACTGGGGAAACCGCTCCGTTTTTTATATTGGTCGCCGTTCTCGCAATCGCTCCTGTAGCCGGGATTCCGCCAAACAGGGGCGCTGCCATATTCGCAATTCCCTGGCCGACAAGCTCCTTGTTGCTGTCATGCTTTGAGCCCTTCATGTTATCGGCGACCATTGCGGACAAAATCGACTCAAGTCCTCCAAGAAGCGCGATGACAAGCGCAGCCGGAAACAGCATAACCATTTTATCCAAAGTAAGCTCAGGAAACTGAAATTCAGGCAAATGGCGGGGGATTTCACCATAAGTTGACCCGATCGTTGCCATGCGGTCAGGGAAAAAGACAACCGCGACCACTGTGGAAATAAGAAGCGCCAACAAAGCGCCCGGCACTTTAGGCATCACCTTGGCGGATACAAGCAAAATGACGAGCCCGATCACAGCTGTCAAAATGGCATACACGTTAAAGGTGCCGAGCTGCTGCACAATTTCAAACATGTTGTGGTGAAAGTTCTCATGTTTTTCAACATTTCTCAATCCGAGAAAATTAGCGATTTGTTCCGTAAAGATTAACACGGCAATTCCTGCTGTAAAACCGACGATAACGGGTTTAGGCACAAATTTCATTATTTTTCCGAGCTTAAACAGCCCAAACAGCACCAGCATTACCCCTGCCATAAACCCCGCAATCAGCAGATTCTCTAATCCGTACTGCATGATAATGCCGAACAGTATCGGGACAAAGGCGCCTGTCGGACCGCCAATTTGATATTTAGATCCTCCGAACAAAGAGATACAAATCCCCGCTATAACAACAGTGTACAGCCCGTATTCGGGCTCGACTCCCGAGGCAATGGCAAACGCCATTCCTAAAGGAATTGCCACGACACCTACTACGATACCTGCAATTAAGTCTTTCTGAAATTTCTGTAAATTGTATCCCTTGAATCTCCCTGAGAATCGCATATTTTGTTATAACCTCCCTTATGAGTGATTGTTTATTAGCTCAGTTTCATAACCGTTAATGACCACATCAAGTTTTCCTGTTTCAGGGTGAATGACAAGCCCGTGAACCGGCACCTTTTTCGGAAGCAGCGGATGATTCTTAATCATGTTCACACTGTGGGAAACGCTTTCTTCCACGCTGTGAAAACCAGTCAGCCACGTTTTCAAATCGAGTCCGGCACTCGTCAGCAAATTCAGGCAGCTATCCTCCACCCCGCGTTCCTTTGCTTTCTCAAGAATCGAGGACGCATTTAGCCCTGACATTCCGCATTCATGATGGCCGACAATGCATACCTCTTCAGCCTGCAATTCATAAATCGCGACCAGTATGCTTCGCATCACGCTTCCAAATGGGTGAGAAACGATGGCTCCCGCGTTTTTTACAATTTTAGCATCACCGTTTCTAAGCCCCATTGCTTGCGGAAGAAGTTCTGTAAGTCTTGTATCCATACAGGTGACAATGACGAGCTTTTTTGAAGGAAACTTTGTCGTTTTGTACGGTTCATACTTCTTCTCTCTGACAAACCGCTGATTGTGTTCCAAAATTGATGTTAAAGAAACCATTTGATTCATCTCCCATCCATATGATTTTGCAAGCCTTCTTACCCAGCTTACAGTAAGGAATTATAGCATAGGAATAAGCCAAGAAAAGGATTTCAAAAAAAGACACTATAATTGGACTGTAGAATCAAAACATAAACATTTATATCTTTCAAAGATAATAAAATTTATATTTAATGAATCCTATAATCCGGCTGCTGCTCGCATATTGATGATTTGTCTGACAAAAAATATGGGTGAATTCTGATAATTAAAAAACTTTTTTAAGCAGATTTAGCTGTTCGATCTCCATTTTAAGTTCAAAAGAACCAGAAAATAAAAAGAACGCAGCTATATTTTTAACATCTATTTATTTCCGATATAATGAAATAGACAATAGCCATAAAGGGGGAGCCTTGTTGAAACCATTTGTATTTATCACAAAACCGATTCCTGAAGAGATTGAAGCATTCATCGGTGAACATTGCCGTTATGAAGTATGGCAGGAGGATACGCTTCCGAGTGACGTGCTATTTGAAAAATTAAAAGATGCGGAAGGGCTTTTAACGTCAGGGACTTCCGGTCCGTCAATCAATCGTGAGTTGCTGGAACACGCGCCTAAGCTCAAAGTGGTCAGCAACCAATCAGTAGGCTACGATAACTTCGATATAGAAGCAATGAAAGAAAGAGGAGTCGTCGGGACTCATACACCTTATACACTGGATGACACAGTTGCAGATCTGGCTTTTTCACTGATTCTGTCTTCCGCCAGACGTGTTGCCGAACTGGACCGTTTTGTCAGAGCAGGAAAATGGGGAACCGTGGAAGAGGAAGCGCTTTTCGGAATTGATGTTCATCATCAAACGTTAGGCATTATCGGCATGGGCAGAATTGGAGAACAAGCAGCGAGACGCGCCAAATTTGGTTTTGATATGGAAGTGCTTTATCATAACCGACATCGCAAACAAGAAACAGAAGACAGCATCGGCGTTAAGTATGCAGAGCTTGATACATTGCTGGAGCAATCTGATTTTATTCTTCTCATTACGCCGCTGACTGATGAAACCTATCACATGATAGGAGAACGTGAATTTAAGTTAATGAAGGATTCAGCAATTTTCGTCAATATTTCCCGGGGAAAGACAGTCGATGAAAAAGCACTGGTTCGCGCTCTTCAGGAAGGCTGGATCAGGGGAGCCGGCTTAGATGTATACGAAAAAGAGCCTGTCACCCGAGATAATCCGCTTCTGCAGCTGGATAATGTCACGCTGCTTCCTCATATCGGTTCAGCAACAGCTAAAGTGCGCTTCAACATGTGCAAACAGGCCGCCGAAAATATGATTGCAGCCATTCAAGGACAAACACCGAAAAATCTCACAAGAGAATTTCAATAAATCAAAAATCCGGTCTGATAACAGACCGGATTTCTATTACATACGCTGAAGAACAGCACGCTTATAAATATGGCGGGTGACGATATAATAAACAGCCTGGAATACAAAATAAATGAAGATGACAATTACGGCCTCAAGAAATAAATTGGAATTCAGCATATTACTTAACGCTGCATACGCAAAGCCGGCGTGAATCGTACCTGCGATAAATGGGATGAAGAATAAAAATCCTATTTGCTTTCCAAGGATCGAGTGAATCTCTTTGTCCGTAACCCCTATCCTTTTTAACGCTAACACCTGCACTCTCGTATCTTCTATTTCCGTAAACATCCGCAAATACAGCATGCTTCCTTGCACGATAAAAAACAGCACGCTGACAAACAGACCAATAAACAGCATTAATGCAACTCCCTGCTTCACAATTTGATAACTAGGAGCACGTGTTTGAAAATCAGATGTATGTTCTTTCGGCACCATGTTTTCAAGCTTTTCAGAGACATCCACCGTCTCCTGCCAATGCTCAAGCTCATAACCTACCATTCTCATCTGTTCCTTCAGCGGCACATCCTGTGACAGACTGTCAAAGCTCTTTTCGCTGACAACCAATAAACGGCTGACTCCATCGACAGACATCAATATCCCTTTGTTTTGCTGCTTTTTCATGACGTAGGAAAGGGTTTTTCCTGACTTCATATGAAATGCTGCTGTTTCCCCTTCTCCAAATGTGTCTTTCACCATCATTTGAAAAGAAACATTAATAAATGCTTCATTTTCTTGTAAATGAATAACTGGGAACCCTTTTTCCTTTGCGACTTGATTATAGACCTTTTCTGAAATCAGCAAAGCTTCCGCTTCCATCTTCTTATTTCCATACGGCAAGTCTGACTGAAAAGTGACAGGAATCCCAGTGGCATCCACCTTATACTTGATAACAGCATGAGCTTTTTTCAATGTATTCTCAGCCGTCTCAGGCTTCATGACCTGAAAGCGGGAAGCATCCTTTTCCACCCAGGAAACAGACTGAGGAATGCTTTGCTCCTCCTGCCTTTGTAAATCGGAATAAAACATATAGATGACACCTGTAGCTGTTAGTATGACCGCTGTAATGACAGAGGTTAAAAACAGCATGCGTGCATGATCCTTCAGCCTGAATATCATGTTGGAACGCACAATGATATTTGTGCCTTTGTAGAAGCTGTGTTTCTTTCGGTACAGCATGCGGAAAAACGCCACACTGCTTTGGGTAAAAAAGAAATACGTGCCAATTAACACTAAAATCAAAATTGGAAATACCCGAAACATCATGTCAATTGCATTGGCTGTTGCAGATAGATAATAACCGCTGCCAAGACATAGCAAAGACAATACAGTGAGCCATTTCGAATAAACCGGCAAGCTTTTCGGCTTTTTGGCCGATTTAATCAGTTCAATGATTTCCAGCTTCCGAATCCGTCCCAGTGATAAAATGAGCAGCGTCTGAAACAGGATGAGAAAGCCGGCAATTGTCATCACAAACGCTTTCGGCACAATGGCAAACGAAATCGGCACCTTCACGCTGAGCATCCATGTCATGATCATAAAAAACAGTTTTGAAAATAACAGGCCTGCTCCAATGCCGGCCGCAATCGCCGCAAGAGAAATAAGTGACTGCTCATAATAAATCATCTTCCGAAGCTGCTGCTTTGATGTGCCAAACAGTGTCAGCAGCCCAAACTCTTTCTTTCTTGCCTGCAAAAACGCTGAATTGGAATATGTGATGAAAAATATACAAAACACAATGATGACGACAAGAGCTGCGCTCAAGCATGTTTTGACAAGGCTTCCGCCATATATATTGTCTTCATTGACATCAGGATGAAAAATAAATGATGTGAAGACAAAAAACACCGAAACGGCAAACACACAGCTTAAAAAGTAGGCCACATACCGTTGCAGATTCCCAAGAATGTTTTTACGGGCGATAGTTCTCAAATTCATGAAAATCGCCTCCCAACACACTCAAGGTATCCAATATACTTTGATAAAACACCTGCCTGTTTGTTCCCCTGTGAATCTCTGAAAAGAAACGTCCGTCTTTAATAAAAACAATTCGTTTACAGAAACTTGCTGCTGTGGCATCATGCGTAACCAACAGAATCGTCGCTTCCTTTTCCTCATTCAGCTGAGCCAGTGTGTTCATCACTTGCTTTGCCGATTTTGAGTCGAGGTTTCCTGTCGGTTCATCGGCAAGAATGAGCGCCGGATTGTGAATAATCGCTCTGGCACAGGCTGCCCGCTGCTGCTGTCCGCCCGACACCTCATATGTGCGATGATCGAGAATGTGCTTGATTTGCAGCGTATCCGCCAGTTCATCCAATCGGGCTTCCATTTCTCTTAGCTTTACCTTATCCAATGCGAGCGGCAAGAGAATATTTTCACGAATCGTCAGCGTATCAAGCAGATTAAAATCCTGAAAGACGAAGCCGAGTTCTCTTCTGCGAAACAAAGCCAGCTCTTGGTCCTTTAACGTTTTCGGCTGAATGCCGTTGATCATCATCTCGCCCTGGGTCGGCTTATCAATGGTAGCCAGCAAATTCAAAAGCGTGGTTTTTCCGCTTCCCGACGGCCCCATAATCCCGACAAATTCCCCTTTTGACACACTGAGATCAAAGGCGCTGAGCGCTTGGTATGATATTGTTCCTTTATTTGAATAGTACGTTTTCGATAGGTTCGTTGTTTGCAACACGTTCATGTTCTGCTCCTCCTTTTTCTTTATTATAAAAAGGAAGTCAGCATCCTCCCATCGAACTTTCTTGCAATTCCGCTCCCCAACCTTACAATGCTGTCACATTCACGAGGGTGTCACTTGAAAACACGATGGTCATCACAGTGCCAGCCCCTTCTTTTGATTCCGCATACAGCTTATGGCCGAGACGGCTGCACACCTGTTTTGCTAAATAAAGGCCCATTCCAGTTGCCTCTTTCATGGTTCGTCCATTTTCTCCGGTAAAAAACGCGTCAAAAATCCGCGGCAGATCCTGCGGCGGTATGCCGATTCCTTCGTCGGCAACCGACAATCGCGTCTCATGTCCCTGTGTTTCAATCCGGATTGTAATAGAGTCTCCCACACCTTGCTTTGAGTATTTTAAGGCGTTGAAAAGGAGTTGCTCAACAACAAAGGAAAGCCACTTTTGATCACTGGAAATCTGAACGGCATTTGGCGGCACATGTAATGTTGGAAAAAGGCGCCGTTTAATAAACTGACGTTTTTCCTGATTGATCAGTGAACGAACCATTTCTGCCAAATCAAAGGTTTGCGGCTTTACATCAAATGCAAATTCCTCCAGCCGGGCCGTTTGCAGCATCATATCAAGACCGTGGCGAAATCTCTCATTCTCATCCTCCAGCTCTTCTAAAAACGTCGGAAAAGAGGATGAGGTTCCGTTTTTTCCTTCCTGAATCATTAAGGATATGACGGATACCGGTGTTTTCATATGGTGGACCCATTGATTGGTGAAGGTATAATGCTGTTTTTGCTGATTGATATATTGTGAGAGCCTGCTTTCGTATTGCTGCCCGAGTGCGTTGATCATTTTCGTCCAAAGCGCTTGCTCTCCTGTTCTTGGCTTTCGGGCTTTCAAAGACTGTCCGATGTCATTCGAAGAAGAGGCTTGTTCTGCAAGCTTTTTAACATATGTGAGAAAGGAAAATTGCCGAACATAATCAGCAGCAAAACCTGCGGCTAAAAGAGTACCGGGCAAAATCCATATGTACATCATATTTTCTTTGGAAGGTTCTGCGCCGCTCTCTACAATGCTTAAATACGCAATCAGCATGGCGGACCCTATCCCTAATAATGAAAATAGAATAATGGCTAAGCGGTCGATGAGATAAGTCTTTAACACTCCGCTTCATCCTTCCGATTGACTTGAAATTGATAGCCTTGTCCTCTGATTGTGGAAATGCAATCTTTCAGTCCTGCATTCTCCAGTTTTCTCCGCAGCCGGTTGACATTGACCGTTAACGTATTGTCATCGACAAAATCAACGTCATCCCATAACGCCTCCAATAGTTCATCACGAGAGACAATTTTTTTATGCTCCCTCACAAAAATCGAGAGAAGCTGGAATTCTTTTTTGGAAAACAAAATCCGGATGCTGTTCCACTCCGCTTCATTTTGATCAGGATAAATCGTTAGCCCGCCAAGCTCCACTATTCTAGATTCCTGCGGCAAAGAGGGCGAGTATTCACCATATGTGCGGCGCAGGACGCTTTTGATTTTGGCCATCACTACCTCTAGATGGAACGGCTTTGTGATATAATCATCGCCGCCATTTTCAATCGCCATTACCTGATTCAGCTCATCGGTCCGTGCCGATATAAAGATAATCGGTGCATTGGAAATGGTACGGATTTGCCTGCACCAATAAAACCCGTCAAAAAAAGGCAGGTTGATATCAAGCAGCACAAGATCAGGCTTCATTTCTGCAAATTCCAATTTTATATCATTCAGCTGTTCAGCAATTTTCACTTCATATCCGTATTTTTGAAGATGACCGCCCAGCAAAGAAGCAATCCGCTCATCATCTTCCACAAGCAAAATCCGATACACGTTAATCCCCCTTATATGTACATCACGATGATTTTTCTAGAAGATTCCAAAATTATTATAGCATGTGCGGAATAGTAAATCGGTCTTTTTCTTTTCGTTATGATAGAATGATAAAGGTAAAAATTTCATAATAGGCAGGTGTCGTGATGAAGAAAATCATGCTGTTTCTGGCAATTACGTCAATTCTTTCAGCATGTCAGCCCAACTATACCGGGAAATACATAGAAATTGGGGATACACTAACGGACTATACCAAAGAGTGCTTTAAAGAGAATGAAATTCCTTATAAATATGAAAAGGGAAAACTGTATATCCCAGAAGACGCATTTGATACAGCAATCTACACTTGTTCATAAGAAAAAGCTTGCAGATAACCTGCAAGCTTTTCACGTTACAAAAAATGAGTATTTAATTTCTCTTCAAATTCTGAAGGGCCAATGTCACTTTTTTGAATGTCACTGCCGTTTTCATGAATCGTAAAATGGCGCTCTGACATGACCATCCTTCCGCTCGGTGTCAGCTTTGAGGCAAGCGGGGATTTGTTAAAAGGAGATTTTTCATGAGAGTGAATGATGTCCTTCATGTTATCTAAATCACCGAGATCACTCTCTTCAAGAGTAAAGGCGTACCCGATTTGCCAGCCTTCTCCCTTGTCCATCAGCAGAACATGGCTGCCCTTTTCTGTCTCTTCTCTTTTGATTCGGAATGACCCGACTGGTGACTGTACCGTTTCTCCGGAAAGCGGTATCGGCTGGAGCGCCAGGTTGATGCCGAAGCCGATATCAACGAGGTAATCGCCGTTTTCGGCAGACAGCCATACAGCAGCATGCGTCCCTTCTAGTGCCCATCCCTCTTGATTGCCTGCATAAACCGTTCCTCGAATGAGCTTCACATGAAACCCGGCCTCATGCAAGACAAAATAAAGGAAACCATTTAGATCGTAGCATAGGCCGCCATGCTGATCTTTGAGCAGACGTCGCCATAACTCTTCTTTTGTGATCTTATAATTCTCTTTTGCAAGTACGGCACGGTTTTCGAATGGAAAACGGTATGCCATTGCTTTGAGAAAAAGGGGAAGATCGCCGAAGCTGACATGATCTTTCTCCCAGCCAATTTTCTGAAAGCAATCTTTTAGAAAGTCACTCATTTTTATCACCTAAACTTCTTCTTGAACGTAAGCAGCCAGCTTCTCCAGCGCCTCTTGTTCATCTTCTCCCTGGGCAATCAAGATAACCTCAGTGCCTGTGCTTACCGCAAGGCTCATCAGCCCCATGATGCTTTTGGCGTTTACTTTTTTCCCATCCTTCTCAAGAAACACATCTGACGTAAACCGGTTTGCTTCTTGTACAAACAAAGCAGCAGGACGTGCTTGCAGTCCTGTCTTTAATCGAACTTCCACTTTCTGTTGAACCATAAGATCTCCCCTTTTCTTTACGGTTATTTTAAAGTGACGGTTTGCCCTGTCCGCAGCTGTTCTGCGATTTCGTCAAGTTTTCTCAGCCTGTGATTGATCCCTGATTTGCTGATTTTCCCGCTTGCTACCATTTCCCCCAGCTCTTTCAGCGTCACTTCCTGATAATCAATCCGCAGCTGCGCAATTTCCCGAAGTTTTTCAGGCAGCGCCTCCAGGCCGATTCTTTCATCGATGTATTTAATATTTTCCACCTGTCTCAGCGATGCGCCGATTGTTTTGTTTAAGTTGGCTGTTTCACAATTGACGAGGCGGTTGACCGAATTTCTCATGTCCCGGACGATTCTGACATCCTCAAATCGCAGAAGCGAATTGTGAGCGCCAATTACGTTCAGAAACTCTGTAATCTTTTCAGCCTCTTTTAAATAGGTAATGTAGCCTTTTTTCCGTTCAAGCGTTTTGCTGTTTAACTGAAACTCATTTAACAGGTCGCATAATGAATCGTTATGCTCCTTATAAAGAGAGAAGATTTCTAAATGATACGAGGAGGTTTCCGGGTTATTGACCGAACCTCCTGCCAAAAATGCTCCTCTCATATAAGAACGCTTGCAGCATCTCTTTTTGACCAGCTCTTTCGAAATACTTCGTTCAAACACAAAATTCTCCCCGAGTATTTTTAAATCCTCTAAGATCGCTTTTGCATTTTCTGAAAAACGCACAATATAGACGTTATTCTTTTTCAGCCGCATTTTCTTTCTGACCAGCAGCTCGACCGACACATCATATTGTTTTTTCAGCAATGTATAGATGCGGCGGGCAATCGCCGCGTTTTCGGTTTGAACATCGAGTACGAGATGGCGGTTTGTAAATGATAAAGCTCCATTCATCCGAATGAGTGCAGACAGCTCGGCATTAATGCAGCAGTCCTTCACTTCCAGATTCGTTAATTCTTTTTTTGTTTCTGATGCAAATGACATATAGCCACCTCATTTCAAGGCTTCATTCTTTCAGTAAATCAACAAGAAGAGAGGCCACTTTATGTGTATCGTGACGTATTACGTCATTTTTATACGTTACAATTTGATCTCTGATGACTTCAAGCCCCATCGCTTTCAGCTCTTCGATATCAAAATCAACAGGACGCGCCGATTCCATTTCGTACTTACGTTTTATTTCGTCGGGAATGTCTTCACTGTTCACTAATATCGTATCAATAAAACCGCAGCCCATATGCTGATTGAGCGCTTTCACATGATCAGCAGCGGTGTAATGGAGCGTTTCGCCGGGCTGAGTCATCACGTTGCAAATGTATACTTTTTTCGCCGGCGCCTTTATCACTTCTTCCCCGATTTTTGGGACGAGCAAATTGGGAAGAATGCTTGTATAGAGGCTTCCCGGGCCGATAATAATCAAATCCGCTTCCCTGATCACGTCTATTGTTTCCGGCAGCGGATCAATCTGTTCAGGCGTGAGAAAAACACGCTTAATGCGCTGTCCGTATTCTGGGATCGTTGACTCGCCTGAGACCACGCGGCCGTCTTCCATCTCAGCATGCAAAACAACACTGGCATTGGCAGCCGGCAAAACCTTTCCTCTTACATTCAGCACCTTGCTCATTTCAGTGACAGCGTGAAAAAAATCACCGGTTATATTTGTCATCGCTGCCAAAATCAAATTCCCGAGAGAATGGCCTGTTAAGTCATTCCCTTTATTGAAGCGGTGCTGAAAAAGATCTTCAACAAGCGGCTCCACATCGGATAAAGCGGCAAGCACATTTCTGATGTCTCCGGGAGGCGGAATTTTCAGTTCATTCCGCAGACGGCCAGAGCTTCCCCCATCATCGGCAACTGTTACAATGGCCGTGATGTCAACAGGTTTATGCTTTAAGCCCCGAAGCAATACAGAAAGACCTGTACCGCCGCCAAAGATTGCAATTTTCGGCTTATGTCCCATCTTATTTCCGGCTTCTCTTTTCAATGTCCCGGTGAGTAACATGAGTATAGTAATCCTTTTTGAAATAATCAGCTAAATTCTCGGCTAATGTCACAGAGCGGTGCTGGCCCCCTGTGCAGCCGATCGCAATGACAACCTGGCTTTTTCCTTCTCTTTTATAAGATGGAAGCATAAAGCTCAGCAGATCAATTAATTTCTCATTGAACTTTTGTGTTTCATTCCACTTCATGACGTAAGAGGAAACCTCTTTATCCTTGCCAGTCAGCGGCCGCATACTTTCGATATAGTACGGATTCGGCAAAAATCTGACATCAAAGACGAGATCTGCATCAATTGGAATACCGTATTTAAAACCAAATGACATGACATTCACGGTAAATGTCTCTCCTTGGTTTGTCGCAAAGTGCTTCACGATTTTTTCACGCAAATCACGCGGCTTCATGTCAGACGTATCGTAAATGATTTGAGAGCGGCCTTTTAATTCCTCAAGCAGCTCTCGTTCCAGCGCGATGCCTTCAAGCGGCAGGCCAGTCGCTGCCAGCGGATGCGAGCGTCTCGTCTCTTTATATCTTGTGACGAGAATGGAATCCTTCGCGTCCAGGAATAAAATTCGCGGTGTGATCCACGGATTTTCGGCCATTTCATCCAGCGCTTCAATCAGCCGGTCAAAAAATTCGCGGCCGCGCAAATCCATCACGAGCGCAACTTTGCTCATTTTCGAATTTGATTCCTTCATCAGCTCTAAAAACTTCGGAAGCAATGAAGGCGGAAGATTATCGACGCAGAAATAGCCGAGATCTTCAAAGCTTTGGATCGCGACCGTTTTCCCCGCTCCCGACATTCCGGTTATAATGACAAGCTGAATATCATGTGATTCACTAGCACTCATCTTTCTCCCCCCTGACTTGTCTTTCTATTTGATGTGCTGCGGGTCTAAACGATAACTGAGCAGCTCAAATTCCGGTGTATACGTAAATGTGCCGTGCAGCAGCCCTTGTCCCTTCATCATAAAATCAAGGATATGGCCGTCTCCAGGGGCCATAGGCAGGTTCTGAATGTCATTGACATCGTGCCACTGCAGTTTGCCTTCCTCTGATTCTGATACATTTTGTCCTGTATATGAATCAGCGACAAACGTAAACATCATCCACTCGGAGACAATGTGGTCACCGTCTTTAATAATAAAGGTAAAAACGCCTTTTAATTGAGGATTTATGATATAGATACCAGTCTCTTCTCTGTACTCTCTGATGACGGAGTCTCTAACTGATTCTCCGCTCTCCATCTTGCCTCCCGGCGCGACCCACCATCCGCGTCTCGGCTTTTGAAGCAGAAGAACTTTGTCATCCGTCTGAAGCACACAATTTGTCACTCTTTGCAAGTACGTCACCTAACCTTCGTCCTGTCATCGTCTCTTTATTATACCGCTTCAAGATGCCTCCCACAATGAAGAGACATTGACAATCTTTTCTTCTATTTTACAGCATATTCATTCCTTAATTCAGATGATTTTGCTGTAACTGGCATTCATCTTTTATTTATGGACAAAAAAAGGACACGGATAACTGGAGAATCCGTGCCAAAAAAGTGTATTCATTATAAAAAGGGGGTCAATTACTTTATTAATCATAACCGAAAAGCATTACACATGTGTTACAGCGGAATTAAAACCCAGTAACGTAATGTGAAACTCGTATGACAGCCCTTTTTATTTTAAGGTTTTCAGCGTTTCTTGGAGCTCTTCGACATAATGCTGTACGCTTTGTGCCGCAATACTTCCGTCTCCTGTAGCCGTTACGATTTGGCGCAGTGATTTTTCGCGGATGTCTCCGGCAGCGAAAATCCCTTCAACCTTTGTCTCCATGCGGTCGTTTGTTTCGATATAGCCTTCTTCATTCGTAATGCCCAGGTTTTCAAACGGTTTAGACAGAGGAAGCATGCCAATGTAAATGAATACGCCGTCTGTTTTGAATTCACTTTCTTCACCGGTTACCGTATCGACAAGCGTTACGTTACCGACTTTGCCGTTTTCCTCATGAATTTCCTTCACGGTTTTGTTCCACAGGAAGTCAACTTTTTCATTATCAAATGCTCTCGCTTGAAGAATACTTTGAGCACGGAGTTTATCTCGTCTGTGAACAATTGTTACTTTTGAAGCGAAACGAGTCAGATACACGCCTTCTTCAACCGCGGAATCTCCGCCGCCAACAACAACAAGCTCTTTGCCTTTAAAGAAAGCCCCGTCACATACTGCACAATAAGATACACCGCGGCCGCCCAATTCTTTTTCGCCAGGCACACCGATTTTTTTATATTCCGCACCAGCAGCAATGATGACAGCACGGGCTTTATATTCTTTTGAACCGGCTTTGACTACTTTGTACTCTTTGCCGTCAACGACCTCTTTAATATCGCCATAAGCGTATTCAGCGCCGAATTTTTTCGCGTGTTCAAACATTTTGTTAGAAAGCTCAGGCCCAAGGATACTTTCGAATCCAGGATAGTTTTCTACATCTTCCGTATTGGCCATTTGTCCGCCAGGAATTCCTCTTTCAATCATTAATGTCGATAAATTCGCTCTTGATGTGTATACAGCGGCCGTCATCCCAGCAGGGCCCGCGCCGATTATAATCACGTCATAAATTTTTTCTTCTGACACACTATTCACTCCTTAAACCATCTTTTCAAGTTTGGGCTCTTTCTTATAAGATAAGAATCCCCATCAAACGTATTCCTTACCCTATAAAATCTCATGGTGATACGCTATTTTTTTGCTCAACACGATTAAATGTATTCGAAAAGGGTATATGTTAATAAAGAAAGAGCCTTCTGTTTATAGAAGGCCCTTGTCATATTTATTATTGAACAACACGTCTTACAACGCCTTTAAATGCTGCTTTCCAGTAAGGATTGCTCATAGAGTCAACAGATACGCCATGAGATGTATTGTCGTTTAGGAATGTACCGTTACCTAAGTAGATTCCTACGTGTCCATTCGTTTTATAAGTGTCAAAGAACACAAGGTCTCCGCGTTTCATTTCGGACGCGCTGACAGCTTGTCCTCTGCCAACTAACGTATCAGTTGTTGTTCCGCCGACAGGTCCAAGGTTAACACCTGCAGAAGCGTATGCCCAGCGTACGAATGATGAGCAGTCAAAAATACGGTTGTTGATATCAGACTGAGTGCGTCCGCCGCCAAACTTGTATGGAGATTGTCCTACAATGCTTGAACCAACGCTGATCGCGCCTTCAATTCCGCCAGAGTTGCTGATAACAGTGCCGCCTGAATTGCTGTTTGAGCCGCTGCTCTTCTTAGAAGATGAGCCGTTAGACGAACTGTTTGATGAACCGTTAGAAGAATTGTCTGAAGAATCATCAGATGAGCTTGCTTTTGCTGATTCAGTTGTAGCCGTTTGGCTGTCATCTGTTTGTGTTTCATCAGATGCTTTTTGTGCTTCTTCCTGCTTTTTGATCAAAGCAGCCGCTGCTTCTTGTTCTTTTTTGATGCGTGCTTGTTCAGCTTCAGTATTTGCTTTTTGATTTGCAAGTTCAGACGCCTCTGATTTTAATTCAGAAATCGCTTTAGCCGTTTTCTTTTGGCTTGCATTTGCTTCGTCGAAAAGCTTGTCTTTTTCATTAAGCTGTTTATCAAGGTCTTTTTGCATTGTTTCTAATTTAGCCAATGCAGCTTGAACTTCTTTCAGCTTGTCATTCAAATCCGCTTCAGAATCTTCGAGCTTCGCTTTATCCTGCTCTTGCTGTTTGATTAAATCTTTGTCTGCATCCACAATAGATGAAACCGCAGTCGCACGAGAGATAAAGTCACCAAAGCTTGTTGATCCTAGAAGAACATCTATGTATCCTTGAGATCCGCCGCTTTCCTGTAAAGAACGAACGCGTTTTTTCAGGATTTCATTGCGTTTTTCGATACGTGCTTCTGTTTCTTTAATCTCTTTTTTCAGTTTTTTGATTTCTTCTTTTGTTTTATCATTTTCTTCTTTTTTATCTTCGATCTTGTTGCTTGTATCAAGCGCCTTAGCGTTAATGTCTTTCAGTTCTTTTTCAATCTTTGATTGATTTTCCTGAAGCTCAGTTAATTCTTTTTCCTTCGCTTCAATGCTGGAAGCAACCTCAGATTGCTTGCTTTCGATTTTTTGTTTCTTTTCATCTAATGTTTCCGCCGATGCAGTTTTACTTGTAAATGGGATCAAAAAACTGCTTGTCCCGATGACGGAAGCCAAACCAAGTGTAATTAAACTCTTTCTCACTTTTTATATCCTCCCTTTTACTGTGAACCTGTCCTCATTTGGAATCGTATTTTGAACATCAAGTTTCGTTCCTCATACTCTACGAGGAATGATGGTTGTTTATGGTTAATTATTCTGTGCATCTCTTATTCTGGTTGTATAGCGTTTATTTCACATCATATGTAAAAAACACTAATTCCTTATGTACGAGAATCATTATACCATCAAGTTTCGACAAATTAGCGATAAATTTTATTACATTTATGTTTCAAACAGATGTCAAGTCACACATCATTTGTCATTTTTCTTAAGCGTGTAAAAAAACTGTCGATATTATTTTCTTAATATAATCTATCAAACAAAAAAAGAGTCGATTAAATAAATCGACTCTTTAAAATTTACTATTCTAGAATATCATCAATATATTTCATATATTTCGTCAAAGTTGCCGGAGAGATGCCGAATCGGGCCGCTGTGTCTTTTTTCGTGTCTTGCTTGCCATGGGCTTCTTTCCAAATATAACAGATGGCTGCTGCCCAGCCTTTCTCATTTTTCAACGGGGCAGCTGCACGAATTTGCTGGATGACATGGAAAACCCAGCAGCTCATGACTTCTGTTTTCATCTCTTCTTTTTCAGCTTGCTCTAATAGTTTGACCGTTTGATAGGCGAAAAGTGCATCCTCTGAAACGTCAGCAGCCGCAGAATCTCCATTTAGAAGCAGCTTTACAAAATGATTTTCAAAAGGAGCGGTTATTCTCTTTGAGCGTATCACCGCTTCAAGATGCTCTGTTTCTCC
This sequence comes from Bacillus sp. JZ39, assembly GCF_053903145.1. Taxonomy (NCBI): domain Bacteria; kingdom Bacillati; phylum Bacillota; class Bacilli; order Caryophanales; family Bacillaceae; genus Bacillus; species Bacillus sp. JZ39. The sequence continues at coordinate 3,367,663 of NZ_CP096389.1, forward strand.
CTTTGTGCTGCTGATATAATAGGCTGCGAGACGCTGTTCCACAGATGAAGGAAGAGCTTCCCTCCGCTCAATCCAAGGCGCCGGGCGGTCTTCGCCGGGATATTGCGACTCGACTTTTCTCCAGATCGTCTCGGCAAAGTCGGTATGTCCCGTAAAATAAGCAGAGCATGAAAGCCAGTAAAAGAAGGTGTCGTCACCTTCAAAGCCGATTTTATATAATGATTTGAGCCATTTATATCCGATCTCGTAGCGGCCGACAAGCGCCAAAGTAGCACCCAATTTATAACGCTGCTCCATTAGCATCGGATAGACATTGGAGAGCTGATCACTCAATTCCGCCACTTTTTCGTCTTCTCTTTCATAATAGTAGAAAACGAGAAGATTGCATAAGGCGTGAAGATTTCCTTCATTATGAGAAAGCACTTCATAAGCGGTTTGCTTCGCTTTTACAACGTTTCCTGAATAGAAATAGGCAAGCGCGAGATTGTTGTATGCTGACCAAAGCTCCGGATATTCAGCTGTGATTTCCTCAAGCGCCGCAACCGCTTCAGCAAGCTGGCCGCTTTCCAGCAATGACTTTGCCCGATCCTGTTTCACCAGCAGTTCATCCTGATCATACAACGAATCCTCAATGCCGTCGTCTCCTAAATCGAGCAAATCAAGCAGACTATCGTTTTCTTCGGCGAATTCACCATCCGGGTCCGCATCAGAATAAGCGGCCGCTTCTTTATAAGCTTCCTGGAAGAGCCCCAGATGGGCAAAGTTATTCGCTTTAAAGTAATGGCACTCCGGCATTTCGGCCTCCAGATTTGCCATGATATAGTCAAGAAGATCGTTCGACTCTTGATACTGGCCCATTTCCGAATAAATGACCGCAAGCTGTGAAAGCATCTCTGAATCCTCCGGCTCCAAATGAACCGCGCGCTGAATCAGTTTGCTTGCCCGTTTTAGATTGCGCTCTTTATACGCTTTCAAGCCTTTATGAAAAAAATATTGTCCATCTTGAAGCAGCTGGACAATTTGTGCGTGATTTTTATGTTCAGAAGTGTGTTTTCCCACAACTACCCTCCGTTTTATACAATATTACCGTCAGTAGTATACCATAAATCGTAAGCCCCTCAATAGTTCAAAAGGAAGGATTGGGAAAATCCCTCCTCTTTTTTATTGGCTGATTCGACCAAAATTTACCCGGCTTTGTTTTCTAAGTCTGCATTCATTTTCAGCTGCTGTTCAGCAAAATCCCGATAAAGGCCATGGGAAGCCATTAACTCATGGTGTGTTCCACGACCGGTAATTTCCCCTTTTTCAACAAACAAAAGCTGGTCCGCATCTACAACGGTAGATAATCGGTGAGCGATAACAATCGTTGTGCGGCCCTCCATCAGCACCTCCAGCGCCTGCTGAACTGATTTTTCAGATTGGCTGTCGAGACTTGAGGTAGCTTCATCGAGCATAAGAATGCTTGGGTTACGGAGAAGCGCTCTCGCAATCGCAATTCTTTGCCTTTGTCCGCCTGACAGCATAATGCCGCGTTCGCCCACTTCTGTATCAAACTGATTCGGCAGCTCCTTTATAAAATTGAGCGCATATGCCATCTCCGCGGCTTTTTCGATCTCAGCATCCGTCACATCTCGTTCTAACCCGTAGCAAATATTTTCTCTGATTGTCCCGGACATTAACGGGCTTTCCTGCGATACATACCCGATGTGCTCCCGCCACGATTCAAGCGAATAAGTATCAATCGGCTCGTCCCCCAGCCGAATGGACCCTGCAGTCGGAGAATAAAAACGTTCAAGCAGCTTAAACAGCGTCGTTTTCCCCCCGCCGCTCGGACCGACAATCGCTGTGACTTTACCTGCTTCAATGACAGCGCTGACCTCTTTTAAGATCAGCTGATCAGGCTTATATCCAAAAGACACGCGATCAAGCTGGATAGGCAGATGCGCATTTTCAATTTGTTTTCCTGTCACTGTATCTTCCTCTTCCTCTGCCAAAATCTCAATCATTCGTTCTGTTGCACCGATTGATTTTTGCAGCTGTGTGAAAAACGTTGTAATCTGGCCCATCGGCATAATAATTTGAAATAAATATAAAATAAAAGCCACGAGCGCTCCGGCTGTGAGCTCGCCTGATGAGACCTGCATGCCGCCATATCCGATCACTGCGACAAGCGCTGCCATTAACACGAGTGAAATAAGCGGACCGACAAGCGATTGAACCTTGGCTTCACGAACGCCAAGCTTAAATAATGAGGAAATCCCCATCTTCCCGCGCCCATATTCGACATCCTCCGCATTTGAAGCCTTAACAAGTCTGATTTCCGGGAGAATTTGATTCAGCAGTCCTGTAAAACGAGCCGTTTCATCTTGTGTTTCCCGTGAAATGGAGAACATTTTCCGTCCAATCGGCACCAAAATAAGAGCGGCCAGCGGAACGACCACTAACACAAGCAGTGTCAGCTTCCAGTTCATAATAAACAAGATTGTCAATGATCCAATGACAGAAATGATGCCTGTAATAAATCCGCTGATATGGGTTGTAATCAATTCTTTGACCACCATCGTATCGTTCGTTACACGGCTGACTGTTTCTCCGGAAGCATTTGTATCGAAATAAGAGACAGGAAGCTTAATTAATTTCTTCCATAGTAACTCCCGCAGCCCGGAAATGATTTTTTGTCCATTATAGTTAAGGGCATAGGTGGCATAAGCGCTTAAACCCGCCTGAACGAAAAACACCAGCGCGATCAACCCGATTTGCGTGCCTGACAGATTTGACATAGAAAAACCATCGACAAGCTGCTTCGTTAATAATGGAATGAGCAGGCTGACCAGTGTGGTTACAACACTGAGGGCAAGCGCAAAGGCGAGCTTTCCATAAGAAGGATTGGTCCGTCTTACTAAGGCAAAAAAGGGTTTCAATTTACTTTTAGATTTTTGTTTCTGGTTTGGCATATATTTTCCTCCTGTTTCAGCGTTCAGAAAGGTGAAAAGTCATAGCAAAAGGATGATTTTTACTCTTTCTCAATCATATCAATGGCGAGAGACTTTTTCAGTATATTTTTGCCGTGATCAAAATAAAAGATCTCCCACTCATTGTTTGAATAGGAGATTTTTTATGTTAGACATCTTTCACAGGCTTCTTTTTTCTGTAGGTCAATGTTACATCCTGCTGTCGCAGGTCTTCTATTATCATTTTGTATCGATCAACTTTTGCAGTATGTTCTTCTTTTATCATCTCAAGGGCGGCTTTTCGTTTTTCGCTTTTAGACTCAAGCTCTTTTTTTATTTTTTTTACAATCAACCCTTTTTGCCCTTTGATTTCCTCTTTTAATGAAGACTCAAATTTCTTTGTCAGGCTGAGAAAGTCGTTGATCGGTTGATTGAGGGTGCCCGCTTTCCCCTTCATTTCATCTTGGGTAAGAAACATATAGGTTGTTGATACAATTTCTGTTTCACTTTCTGAAAATAAGGAAGTCACTCTTCATATTCCTCCTAAGGCTGAAAATCAAATAACTGAGAAATCATTTCTTCTTTTTCAAACAGCTTTTCAATACTCTCGCGGATATTTTTGATAAAATCTCTTTTTTCTGTTGTCTGTTTTTTTAATTCAGCAACAATTCCATCATTAGCAGGAAGCGCACCTGTGTGGAATGATTCATGAACTGAGATTTTCTCCAATTTATCGAATGTGTGGCTGAAACCAGCTGCAAGCCGGAATTGAAGATCGAAGGCATAATGCGAAGGGTTTTCTTCCATATGATGAACCGCCGTGGTGATCGCCTGTTTTTTATCTATGAAGTCTTCATCGATTTCCTGACTGTAAACCTTCTGGTACTTAGAAATCGCATCTTCCATATCTTCAACGATTTTCATACCGTTTTGATAGATTCTGACAGCGGATGAGAGATTGACTTGAATCGTTTCTCCCGAGCCGCTCTTCCCTGTAAAATAAATATCGGAGCCTTTATAGCTGAAGCCTTTTTCCTTTGACAAGGCGTTGAGCATTTGAACGATACTGTGGCCGTCGACGATAAGTTTTAGTGCGTCTTTTGTTTCTGTGTCGAGTGTTTCAAATGCATCTTTTAATTCATTAACACTGCCTATTAACTCACAGACATAATAAACAATTGCAACAACATTATTAGTAGAAAGTGCGTATTTTAACTGTTGATATTGAATTTCTATATCGCCTATCTTACTATTAACAATTTTTAACTGTTTTTTGATACTCTTCCTTTGCGCCTCATCAATATACCCATTCTCTTCAAGCTGATCCACAACTGTTCCGCTATTATTCAAGATAGTATGAAAGAATTTGATAAAGGCCGGCATTTTTCCCCCGATATTTTTAACCATTACCTGTATATCACCAAACCGGTCTTTCACTATTTTCCCTTTCGCCACATTTCCATCAGCACTAAATATACTGCCGACAAGCTCTGCATCTATCCCGGTCGAAGCCATGATAAATCCGTTTAGCCCGCCTTTTTTATATTCATCCGAATACTTTCGTAAAAAAGTTTGGATAGAACGGACTTCCTCATCAGGAATCTTATCTATAATACTTCTGATTCCTTTGACATCTGTATTTGTATCTTTCATCTTTACATTGCCAAATGTAATAAAATCGGCCTTTCCGCTGACGCCATAGAGCGGGTCATCTTTAGAAATACGCTGGGTGATCTTTGCTGTGACGCCTTTGTCATTGTAGTATTGGGTGATTGCTTTTTTAAGGTCTTCTTTGCGGACGTTTTCAAGTTCATCAGTATTCAGAACATTAAATTTATTGATCATAGCATCAAGTAAATCTTTATCAGCCTGTAACAAATGATTTACACTAACCTGAGCACCGTTTACCCCATATACTTCATCAAATTCTCCATCTATTAACTGAACCATTACCTGGTTGTTATTTGCAAGTGAATGCCCAAGAGCATAAGTATGTAACTCATCAGAATTTCCAGCTCTTTTCTTTGCTTCCTTAGTAAATTCTCTCGTTGCTCTGTATTGGCTATTGTCGATCCCTAAGAAGAGGCCAAAAAAATTATAAGACCAATCCTCGTTATCAGCACTACCTTCTGAAATAATATGAAGTTGGTCTATTTGATTTTCACTATCTTTTATATATATTGCCGTACCATCATAACCCGATTCTTTTATTGACTTATCTTTTTGGTTATTTTTCTTAATCAGTTCTTTAGATGTATATATCTCAATATCCTTAGGAAGATTTTGATTAGTTTCTTCTTTATAGATCCTGCGGACTTCCGCTTCAAATTCTGCTTTTGCTTCCTTTATTTCTTTAGGATTGTTTGATGCAAACTTTTTTTTATAATCATACTCTAAATTTATTAACCGCAGTTTTACATTTTCATTTGAAAATATATTATAGTTAGCCATCTTACCCCTCCTTATTTAAAAAGGTGATGGATTTTACGAGCTTTTTAACCTGATCTCCTAAGTTATCTTTATCTAACGTACAAGGCTTATCATTATTTGGGCATCTAAACATAAACGAAAACACAATACCTATTTGGTCTTTCTCAGTAGATTTAATATAACCGAAGTATCTGTACGAAAAATTATATTTATTTTTATCATTTTCAAAATTATTTTTCTTGTGAGCAATATAAATATCTTTACCTTCGTTCTCTAGTTTTTCAAAATTACCATTATAGCCATTTTCACTACTAATTTGGTCTAACATTGTCTCAGGATTGTTAATAAAAGTTACTCCTTGATAATACTCTATTTGTGCATTTAGCATTTTATTTTTTGTTTTTTTATAGCTATCAAATGCTATGATTTCTTCATTTTCATCATGGCTAGACAAATAACTTGAATACTTTCCATCCTCCGGAAACAACATCCTAAACCCTTTCAGCTTAGATTCCAGCAAATAATATCCTGGTTCCTCTTCTTTTGTTGACACCATGTACTCTCTCGTTTTCTCGTCCTGAAACGCAGGTACTTGAGGCAGATCCTTGGGATCCATGTCTTTTGGTTTTACCGCTTCTGTTTTATTGTCATTTGTGGTGTTTTTATCATTGTCATTCATACTGCATCCTCCTGTCAGGGCAAGTAATAAGCTGAAGCAAATATAGATGATCTTTTTCATTACGAACCTCCACGGGTTTTGTGAGAATAGTATTCTATTTATATATCAAAAATAATTCTATTGACCTGGTTAAGAGATGATTATTTCATCCTTTTTCATGTTACATCATGGCGGAATTTGGATAAATAGGAAATCAGACTCGGTTTTGATCTCCTTTTATTAACTAATCATATATAACACCTCATATAAATCTAAATACCTATTACTTTTTTCACAAAACAAAAAGAGCCGTATCATACGGCTCTTTACTCTTCTTTCTCAGAATGGCGTTTTTTCAATACGTCAAGCACATCATCCAGCGGCAAGGATTGTTCTCTGAGCAGGACAAGCAGGTGATACAGCAGGTCTGCCGCTTCCCATTTGAGTTCCTCGTGGTCCCGATTTTTCGCGGCGATGATGACTTCGGATGCTTCTTCTCCGACTTTTTTCAAAATCTTATCGACGCCTTCACGGAAAAGGTACGTGGTGTAAGCTCCTTCAGGCATCTCCGCTTGGCGTTCCGCGATCACGCGCTCCAGTTCATTCATGATGCCGAATCGGCCTGCGGCCTGTTCTTCTGTTTGTTCCTTCATAAAACAGCTGTAGCTGCCAGTGTGGCATGCCGGGCCGGATGGCTCTACAAGTACGATCAATGCGTCCTGGTCGCAGTCATACCGGATACCTTTGACGGCTTGCGTGTTCCCTGAGGTTTCTCCTTTATGCCATAACGCTTGGCGTGAGCGGCTGTAAAACCATGTTTCCTTCGTTTCCAGCGTTTTTTCGTACGATTCCTTGTTCATATACGCAAGTGTCAGCACTTCTTTGCTTGCCGCATCCTGCACGATGGCAGGAATTAATCCGTCCTCGTTAAAACGCAGTTCATCTGCCTGTTTCATCTCACATTCACCCCGTATTCTTTCAAGTATGATTTCACTTCTTTAATCGATGTTTCTTTATAATGAAAAATTGAGGCGGCCAGCGCGGCGTCAGCTTTTCCTTTTGTAAAAGCCTCAAGCATATGCTGTGCGTTTCCCGCGCCTCCCGAAGCGATAACAGGGACGGGGACAGCTTCGGAAACAAGCTTTGTCAGCGTGTGGTCGAAGCCTTTTTTCTCACCGTCAGAGTCCATGCTTGTCAGCAATATTTCTCCTGCCCCGCGTTTGACGCCTTCTTTTGCCCACGCGGTGACCTCCCAATCTGTTTTCTTTCTGCCGCCGTGCGTATAGACCTTATATGTGTCAGATTCTTTGTCATACTTGGCATCAATGGCAAGAACGATGCATTGCGAACCGAAAAACTCGGCTCCTTCTGCAATCAGCTCAGGGCGAAGAACAGCTGCCGTGTTCACCGACACTTTGTCCGCTCCGGCACGCAGTATCGTTTTCATATCGCTGAGCTGATTGATGCCGCCGCCGACTGTAAACGGAATCGCAAGCTTCGCGGCAACCTGCTCCACAACGTCAATCATCGTCTTTCGTCCTTCATGTGAGGCGGAGATATCAAGAAAAACAAGTTCATCCGCACCTTCCCGGTCGTACACTTCGGCGAGTTCAACTGGGTTACCAGCATCCTTCAATTCGAGAAATTGAATTCCTTTGACAACGCGTCCTTCTTTGACATCAAGGCATGGGATAATCCGTTTTGTGATCATTTGCGCTTCACCCTTTCAAGCGCCTCACACAGCGTAAACTGATTGGTATACAACGCTTTTCCGATGATTGCTCCAGAGACGCCGTCCGCCTCATAGCGGGCGAGGGCTTCGAGATCCGTGACGGAGCTGACTCCGCCTGAAGCGATCACCGCTTTCCCCGTTTCCTTAGCAAGCTCGACCGTGCTTTTAACATTGGGGCCTGACAGCATTCCGTCTGTCGCGATGTCAGTAAAAATAAAGACTTCCGCTCCTTCATTGGCAAGCTCTTTGCCTAGTTCGGTTGCCTTAAGGGTTGATGTTTCCAGCCATCCCTCTGTTGAAACAAAACCGTCTCTCGCATCCAGTCCGATTGCAATTTTCTCGCCATATTGTTTCAGCATTTTTTTGACAAACGGAGGGTTAGAAACTGCTGAGCTTCCGAGAATTACCCGATCGACTCCTGCTGATAAATATTCGTAGACGTCTTTTTCGGAACGGATCCCGCCGCCGATTTCGACTTTCAGGTTCAGCTTTTGCGCAATCTCAATCACATGGCGGTCATTCACTCTTTTCCCTTCTTTGGCCCCGTCGAGATCAACGAGATGGATCCATTCGGCACCCTCTCTCGCAAATAACTCAGCCATCTCGTACGGTGAATCGCCATATATCGTTTCCTTATTATAATCCCCTTGAACAAGGCGGACACATTTGCCATTTCTCATATCAATTGCCGGATATAATGTAAAAGCACTCATTTTTTCACCTTCTGTTCTGCTGCCATTTTCGTAAATTGGGTTAAGATAGACATTCCGACCGTGCTGCTTTTTTCCGGGTGAAATTGGGCGCCGAAGACGTTCCTTTTTCCAACTACAGCAGGTACTCGCACACCATAATCGGCGCTTGCCAGAAGCGCGTTCTCCTCCATCCCGTCAATGTAATAAGAATGAACGAAGTAAGCGTAGCCCTGTTCTGTTTCAGACAGCAGCGGAGATTCATTATGAAAAGAAAGACGATTCCAGCCCATATGCGGAACCTTCAGCTTGTTTCCTTTTTCATCTTCTGCTTTCAGCCTGACTGCTTTTCCTTTTAACAGCCCGAGTCCTGAAGCGGTGCCGTTTTCTTCGCTTTCTTCAAATAAAAGCTGCATGCCGAGGCAGATCCCGAGAAGCAGCCTTCCCTCTGAGACCATATCGTGAATCAATTGATCAAGCTTCGTGTAGCGCAAATTGTCCATCGCGTCTCCAAATGAACCGACTCCCGGCAAAATGAAGGCATCAGCTTCTTTCAGCTCCTCCGGCTTTTCAGAAACAAAATACGGCACGCCGACACGTTCAAGCGCCTTTGAGACACTGTATAAATTCCCCATTCCGTAATCTATCACGCCGATCATTTACAGCATCCCTTTCGTTGACGGTATTCCTTTAACTCGCGGATCGATCGTTGTCGCTTCATCAAGCGCACGTCCCAGTGCTTTAAAAACGGCTTCAATCATGTGGTGGGTGTTTGTGCCATAATGAACGATGACGTGCAGGTTCATTCGAGCTTCGAGCGCCAGCTTCCACAAAAATTCATGTACAAGCTCCGTATCGAAAGTTCCGACTTTAGCAGCCGGGAAGTCAGCGCGCATTTCTAAGTGCGGCCGGTTGCTTAAATCAATCACAACTTGAGCAAGTGCCTCATCCATCGGCACAAACGCCGATCCGTAGCGTTTGATTCCTTTTTTATCGCCCAACGCTTCGAGCAGCGCCTGCCCTAAGCAGATGCCGATATCTTCAGTCGTGTGGTGATCATCTATATCAACATCGCCTTTTGCGTTAATGGAAAGATCGAATTGGCCGTGTTTCGTGAATAAATCCAACATATGTGTCATAAACGGCACATCTGTTTTGATATCCGCTTGTCCCCCGCCGTCTATTGTAAATGCCAGCTCAATATCTGTTTCGTTTGTTTTCCTGACGCGTTCCGCTTTTCTCATTTAGAAATCCTCCGTTCTCTTGCTTCAATTGATCTGGCATGGGCTTCTAACCCTTCCAGTCTGGCAAAAGCCACGATGCTTTCGGCATGTTCTTCAAAGGCTGATTGACTGTAAGAAATAATGCTCGATTTCTTTTGAAAATCAGTTACGTTTAATGGACTTGAAAATCTGGCTGTTCCGTTTGTCGGAAGCACATGGTTCGGTCCGGCAAAATAATCACCGACAGGCTCAGGGCTGTATCTGCCTAAAAAAATTGCACCCGCATGTTTGATACTCCCAAGCAAAGCTTCCGGAGACTGTGTTATGATTTCTAAATGCTCTGGCGCGAGTGTATTGACAGTATCAATCGCTTCCACCATTGTTTCCGCCACATATATACAACCGTAATCTCTCACTGAAGCTTCCGCTATTTCTCTTCGCGGCAAGGTTTTCAGCTGCTTACTCACCTCGGCTGAAACCGCCTCGGCCAGCGCCATGGAATCTGTGACAAACACACATGAGCTGAGCTTATCGTGTTCCGCCTGTGACAGCAGATCGGCTGCAATTTCGCTCGGAATCGCTGTTTCATCAGCCAGCACGACGATTTCACTCGGTCCGGCAATCATATCGATATCGACATCGCCGAACACTTCTCGTTTGGCAAGCGCGACATAAATGTTGCCCGGACCCGTGATTTTATCCACCGGCTCAATGGTTTCTGTTCCGTATGCTAACGCCGCAATCGCCTGAGCGCCGCCCATTTTGTAAATGTCTTTTATGCCCAGCTCGGCTGCAGCAACCAAAACTCCAGGAGACAGCAGACCGTCTTTTCCCGGTGGCGTGACGAGAACGATTCTTTCAACGCCCGCTACAAGCGCCGGAATCACATTCATCAAAACAGATGAAGGATATGCGGCCGTTCCCCCCGGCACATATACACCGGCGGAATCCAGCGCCGTCACTTTCTGCCCCAGCATTGTGCCGTCCTTTCTGTGATAAAACCAGGAGGATTCAAGCTGTCTTTCGTGATATTCCCTAATATTTTCGATTGCCTGCCTAATCACCTGAAGAAGACGTGGATCCAGTGAGGTGTATGCCTCCTCAAATTCTTCTTTTGTGACCAGCGGGCTGTCTATTTCGATGCCGTCAAATTTCGCCGTGTAGCTGCGAACCGCCTGATCACCGTTTGCTTTAACATCTTCAATAATGGACCGGACCGTCTTTCTTTGCTCTTCCGTTCCGGCATCGATGGAACGCTTGAGAGAAAGCCGTTCCGCTCCGCTGATGGTTTTGATCTTCATTTTGCCGTCTCTCCTTCCACAACGAGAGATAGGCGGGATGCCATTTCGTCAATCACATCGTCTTTCATGCGATAGCTTACCGGGTTAACAATAAAGCGAGAGGTAATGTCACAAATGTGCTCCGTTTCAACAAGCCCATTTTCCTTCAGCGTCTGTCCTGTGGAAACAATGTCCACTATCCGATCTGCAAGCCCAATGAGCGGAGCCAGTTCAATTGAACCGTTGAGCTTAATAATCTCGACTTGTTCTCCCTGCTCTCTGAAATAACTGGAAGCCACATTCGGATACTTTGTCGCGATTCTTGGCGCTACGCCGCTCCAGTCTGTATTCGGAAGTCCGGCGACAGCTAAGTGGCATTTGCTGATTTTTAAATCCAGTACCTCATACACATCGCGTTCCTCCTCCAGCATGACATCCTTGCCCGCAATTCCGACGTCTGCCACGCCATGCTCCACATACGTGGTTACGTCCATCGGCTTCGCTAATATGAAACGGAGATTTTCCTCCGGCACATCGATGATCAATTTTCTCGAATCTTCAAACTCCTCAGGGAGCCTGTAGCCTGCCTGCCTCAGCAACCCTGCCGCTTCTTCAAATATCCGGCCCTTTGGCATCGCCATTGTGAGTAACTTACCCATTTTGCTCTTCCTTTCTGGCACCGATAAAATAAGTGACGTTTGCAAAAGATTTTGTCATCTGGTCGATATTTTCTATTCCCGATAAATCTTGAAGAACCACTTTGTTCCCTTTCATGCGTTCTTCATTCGCATAAGCGATGGCTTGCGCCCGCTGCTCTTTGCTGAAAATAACAGCGTCTATATCACAAGGTTCTTCTTTCATATGAAGGGCTTCAATCAGCCGGTCGATCCGAAGCCCGAAGCCTGTTGCCGGTGCAGGTGAATCAAAATGGCCCAGCAGCTTGTTGTAACGGCCACCGCTTCCAATGACAAAACCGACATTCTCGGCGTACACTTCAAATAAAATCCCTGTGTAATAGCTCATGTGGCTGACCATATTCAGATCCAGGCGGACATTTTCCGTACATCCGTAATCCTCAAGAATGTCCCACAGCGCCTTCAGCTCATCAACCACGCTTTTTCCTTGCGCAGAATCGACGATTTCCTCGGCACGTCCGCATACTTCTATACCGCCCCGCAGTTCAAGGAGCTCAAGCAGCCTGCTTTTATCAATGGAGGAAAGCGGGAGAGACTTGACATGCTCTCTGTAGCCGACGTAGTTCTTTTCATATAAGAACCTCCGCAGCACATCAGCTCGTTCAACGTTCCCGAGCACCTCAACAAACAAAGCATCCGCAATGCCGGCATGGCCAATGGCAATTTTAAAGGATGCCAGCCCAGCGTTTTTCAATGCCCCGACGACTAAAGCAATGACCTCCGCATCCGCGCTCGTCGTGCCGTCACCGATTAACTCCACTCCGACCTGCTCAAACTCAGCCGGACGTCCGCCTTCACGCTCCTGAGCCCTGAATACATTTGCCGCATAGCCGACTCTTAGCGGATGACCGTGTTTCAGAAGCTTCGATGCCGCCACCCTTGCAATCGGCCCCGTCATATCCGGGCGAAGCACCAATGTCTTGCCGTCCTGATCAAGTAGCTTAAACAGCTGTTGCTCTTCAATTGCTGACTGGACGCCAACGGTATCGTAAAACTCCAGTGTCGGCGTTTCCATAAATTGATATCCCCATTTATCAATCAAATCGGTTAACGATCGTCTCACCTTTTTTTTCGTTTCGTATAAACCGGGCAGTGTATCTCTCATGCCGTGCGGTTTTTCAAACATAAACATCAACCCGAGCACCTCCGCTGTTATCTTATGAAGGAAAATTCCGAATTCTTTAGTTCGCTAATATGATAATATGTTAGCAGATGAAAGAATGAAAATCAACGCTTAACTTCAGTAAGGATATTTTTAGTTCGAATATCCTTCTCCTCATTATGAAAAAATCATGAATAATGTATTAAAGGTACGTAATATCTCAAATTCTTTATGTTTGGCATGCTATAATACAAATCAAATAGAGAACAAGGAGATAAAGATGAAAACACTGCGAACTCTATGTGTCCTGATGATTCTTTCAGGCGTTATTTTTTTCGGACTTAAAATAGATGCAAAAGATATAGATATTCCTTTTTTGAACAGCCTTAAAAAAGTGGTTTCTGATAGCTATACAGACTCAGCTGCGAATAGCAAAAAGGAGCTGAAGGGAAGCGCAAAACCGCTGGATGTCATCCTTTACAATCAAATGGACGCACCCCGGCTCTATAACGGCTGTGAAGTAACAAGCCTTGCGATGGTGCTGAATTACGCGGGATACGACGTGACAAAAAACACCCTGGCAAATCAGGTTGCCACAGTGCCTTTGACATACAGCAGCGGATTAAAGGGTGATCCGAATGACGGATTTGTCGGGGATATGGCGAATGGCCCTGGTCTCGGTGTCTACCATCGACCGATCTATCAGCTGGCGAAAACCTATGCGGGAGACAAAGTGTCTGATCTGACTGGAAAAAGCATTTCTGCTGTTTATGAACAGCTTGAAAAAGGCAATCCAGTTTGGGTTATTACGACAGCCAACTTTACGCCAGTTGACAACATGCAGACATGGAAAACGCCAAACGGAACGATAGAGATTACGTACAGCGAACACAGCGTCGCCGTTACGGGATATGATGATAAATATGTGTATCTCAATGATCCGTATGGCTATAAAAACAGAAAAACCGATAGAACAAGCTTTGAAAAAGCGTGGAAACAAATGGGCAGCCAGGCCGTAGTTATTCAAAAGTAAACACCTGAAGCCTCACTATGCTCTATCCTGAGCAAATACGACAATATTCATGCTTTTTGTTTCAATCGGTAAGATCGATTCATTTTCCATTTATCATCCAGAATTGTCTTTACTTTCAGGCTATCTGTTTTTATGATTAAAGCAGATTCAGCCTTGCCCCGATCTATGTGAGAGAAGCCGGTGCAAGTCGCTGACGCTTCTCTTGCAAAAAATGAAAGATATCCGGGGAGGATTTATCATTGAAAAAATTCGTGTCTATCCTATTTATGTTCGGTTTGGTTATGGTGTTCAGCCAGTTTCAGTCATCAACCGCTTTTGCAGCAGACAAAGTGGTGCACGAAACAATTATCGTACCAAAAAATACAACATATGACGGGAAAGGACAGCGGTTTGTGGCAGGGAAAGAATTAGGCGACGGAAGCCAGTCAGAAAACCAAGACCCTGTTTTTCGTGTGGAGGATGGAGCAACCCTGAAAAATGTGGTGCTTGGTGCACCTGCCGCTGATGGCGTGCACACTTATGGAAACGTTAACATTCAGAATGTGAAATGGGAAGATGTTGGTGAGGATGCGTTAACGGTGAAGAAGGAAGGAAAAGTGACGATCGACGGCGGTTCTGCTCAAAAAGCGTCAGATAAGATATTCCAAATCAATAAAGCCAGTACCTTCACAGTGAAAAATTTCACGGCAGACAATGGCGGAAAGTTCATAAGACAGCTTGGCGGTTCAACCTTCCACGTTGATGTGATCATCGATAAGTGCACCATCACAAACATGAAGGAAGCGATATTCCGGACGGACAGCAAAACAAGCACTGTCAGAATGACAAATACACGCTACTCTAATGTCGGTCAAAAATGGATTGGTGTTCAGCATATTTACGAAAACAACAACACTCAATTTTAACCAAAAAAGTCCGCTGATGTTATTCAGCGGACTTTTTCAATCTTTCTTGCATTTCTTCCTTCGTATAGATGATCCTCATCGGATTTCCGCCGACAAATGCGCCGGCAGGCACGTCTTTATGGACAAGTGTTCCGGCGGACACAACTGCGCCATCTCCTATTTTCACCCCGGGCAGAATGGTCGTGTTGGCACCAATCATCACTTCGTCTCCGATCAGAACTTTGCCGATCCGGTATTCGTGAATCAAATACTCATGGGCCAGAATGGTCGTATTGTACCCGATGATTGTATTTGTTCCGACTGAGATCTTTTCCGGAAACATGATATCTGGCATCACCATGAGGGCAAAGGATGTCTGATTTCCAACCTTCATCCGCAGAAATGTACGGTACAGCCAGTTTTTCATCCCTATAAACGGCGTATATCTCGCAATTTGAATGACAATGAAATTTTTGACGACCTTTAAAAAAGGTACCGTTTGATAGACATGCCACAGTGAGTTGGCCCCCGAGACCGGATGACGATCTGTTTTTCTCACAGATTACTTCACTCCAACGATTTGTAATAGATCACTCATTTTCTCAAGCATAAAATCCGGCTCATACTTCGCCAGCATTTCCGGCCCTTTAATCGTCCATGCGACTCCTGCCGTTTTTGTACCGGCGTTTTTCCCTGCCAGCACATCATGGTAATTATCACCGACCATAATGGCTTCCTCGGGCTCGCTTCCTAGCTGTTTCAGCGCTAACAGCACAGGCTCGGGATCAGGCTTTGCATTCGTCACATCATCAAGGGTGACAACTGTTTCAAAGAATTCGCCGATTCCCGTGAGCTTGAGGCCCATATTGACAGTATCTCTTAATTTTGTTGTCACAATCCCTAATGTAAAGCCGGCTTTTTTTAATGCATCCAGGGTCTCATATACCGTTTCATATTCAGTCACGAGTGAATCATGCCTGTCATGATTGTACGCTCTGTACATAGCGATCATATCCTCGCATTTATCAGGGTCCATCGAAGAGAACGTTTCAAAAAGAGACGGCCCGATAAATGCAAGGACATCTTCTCGTTTATACTTGCTCGGATAATAATGCTCCAGTGTATGCAAAAAGGACGCGATAATTAATTCATTCGTATTAATAAGCGTTCCGTCTAAATCAAACAGAATCGTCGTTACTTGTTTGTCACTCATATTGCTTCCTTTCCAACCGCTGAGGGTTTCCACTTTTTCCATGTATGCGCAATAGCCATTGTCAGCAGAACTGCTGTGGTGACACGAATCAAAAGAAGCGGCCAGACTGGTATGCCGAGCGGAATAAAGACAAGTGTATCTTCCACGACCGCGTGGCAGGCAACGAGAAATATAAATGCCAATGTCATATCCCGCCTGCTCACGCCGTCATCCTCGACAGCTTTGATCATGACACCCGCTCCGTAGGCCAGACCAATCGTCAGTCCCGCCACCATTGTCATAGACGTATTTTTATTCATGCCAAGCAGCTGCGTAAACGGAGACAGCCACCTGGAGAACCGATGCAGCCAGCCTAAATCTCTTAAAAACTGGATGATGATCATCAGAGGTATGACAATTGCCGCCAGCTGCAAAACACCAAGTCCGGCTTTCGTTAAGGCTTCTGTCAGCATTGCCAGCCAGCTGTCTGGCGCTACGCTCTTCGCAGCGATAAAACCGTACTGCGCCGTTTCCTGTCCGCCATGCCAAATGAGGTTGATGACGATGGCTGACACAGCGGCTAAACCGATGCGCACGGCCAATATGACGCCAATTCTGATGCCAACCTTTGCGGCAACTGTCGATTCGATAATCAAGTTATGACAGAATGAAAGCATAACAGCTAAAATA
This sequence comes from Bacillus sp. JZ39, assembly GCF_053903145.1. Classification (NCBI taxonomy): domain Bacteria; kingdom Bacillati; phylum Bacillota; class Bacilli; order Caryophanales; family Bacillaceae; genus Bacillus; species Bacillus sp. JZ39. The sequence goes on from NZ_CP096389.1 coordinate 3,384,222, forward strand.
AAGACTTCTTTCACAGATAAATCCAATGTTAAAATCCCGGCAATTCCCGCATACAGATTCAGCATATTTCCCAGTACAAGCGGAATGGCCGCTTCACCAGAAAGCCCGAAGAGACCCATTACCGGTGTGATCAGCCGTACAAGCCAATCCATGACAGGGGTATGCTGAAGCAAAGTGACCAATAGCGTTACCGGGAAAATCACTTTACCCAGCGTCCATGTTGTTTGAAAACCTGCTGCAAGACCGGCCAGAAAGATTTTCTTCATGCCTCATCCCCCTTTGTTGACGTCTACTCCGCGTACCGCTCCTTCGAGTATCCCTTGACGCGTCTGAAGATGATGGCTGCCACAGCCAAAACAATCAATACGATTGAAATCACCTGAGCGATGCGAAGTGAATCTGTCAGCATTAAGCTGTCAGTCCGCATTCCTTCAATAAAGTATCTTCCGATTGAATACCAAATGATATAGATCAAGAACATCTCGCCTCTACGCAAATTCGCTCTGCGAAGCAGCAGTAAAACAATGACGCCGACAAAACTCCATAGTGATTCATATAAAAAAGTAGGATGATAATATTGCCCATTGATATACATTTGATTGATAATAAATTCAGGCAGGTGCAGGTTTTCTAAAAAGGCTCTGCTGACAGCCTCGCCGTGCGCTTCCTGATTCATGAAGTTCCCCCAGCGGCCGATCGCCTGGCCGAGCAAAATGCTGGGCGCGGCAATGTCCGCAAGCTTCCAGAACGAAAGTTTTTTCACTCTCGAAAACACATAACCCGTTAAAATGGCGCCGATTAATCCGCCATGAATGGCAATGCCGCCCTTCCAAATCTTAATGATTTCTCCCGGATGTGCCGCATAATAGTCCCATTCAAAGGCAACGTAATAAATTCGCGCGCAAATAATCGCAATCGGAATGGCAAACAGGACAAGATCAATAAACGTATCTTTCTGCAGCCCCCGTTTTTCACTTTCCCTCATCGCAATCCACAGCCCGAGCAAAGCGCCGAGACCGATAATGATTCCGTACCAATGGACGGCTAACGGCCCCAGCTGAAATGCTATTGGATTGAGTGGTTCTATCGCTTCATTCATTTAACGCCAACTCCTATTCTTCTTGTTCACCGTCTTCAATGACGTCCGCCAGCTTGTTGGTGAATTGTTCAGCGGCATTCAGCCCCATCCGCTTCAATCTGAAGTTCATTGCTGCCACTTCGATGATGACTGCAAGATTTCGGCCTGGACGGACGGGAATCGTCAGTTTTGTGATTTCTGTATCAATGATTTTCATGGTCTCTTCCTCAAGTCCGAGCCGGTCGTATTGCTTGCCCTGCTCCCAAAGTTCAAGATTCATGACAATCGTGATTCGTTTATTGCTTCTGACCGCGCCAGCGCCAAATAGCGTCATCACGTTGATAATGCCAAGCCCCCTGATTTCAAGGAGATGCTCAATTAATTCCGGAGCGTTTCCGACAAGAGTATCCTGATCCTCCTGCCGAATTTCAACGCAATCATCGGCGACAAGGCGATGCCCTCTTTTCACAAGCTCCAGCGCTGTTTCGCTTTTTCCGACGCCGCTCTTTCCTGTGATCAGCACGCCGACACCATATATATCGACAAGAACGCCATGAATTGCTGTGGTAGGCGCCAGCCTGCTCTCAAGGAAGTTGGTTAAACGGCTTGACAGTCTTGTCGTTTTCAGCGGCGATCTGAGGACAGGCACCCCATTTTTCTCGGAGGCGTCAATCAGCTCCTGCGGGATGGGCATATCTCTAGAAAGAATAATAGCTGGTGTTACATCAGTGCACAGAGAATCCATTCGCTGTTTTTTCTCCTCTTCAGGAAGCTGTTCAAAGAAAGAAAGCTCTGTTTTTCCGAGAAGCTGCACGCGCTCTCTCGGGTAATATGTAAAATATCCGGCAATTTCAATGCCTGGTCTTGATAGGTCACTCATTGTAATCGGGCGGTTAATTCCTTCTTCTCCGCTGATTAATTCCAAATTGAACTGTTCCATTACGTCTTTTGTGCGAACCTTTGCCACGATATGTTCCTCCTGTTCCGGGCTGCCCCGAGCTTGCTCACAATACTTTCATTTTATCACTTTCAGGCTTGAACCTAAAACAGATTTTATAAAAGGCGGGAAAACACCTCAGCTGGTCTAGATCACTAGTCTGAAAAAGAGTAAAATAAAGGTATTCAAATTCCAGAAAGGCGGATCATCTATGGCAGAGAGTCTTCTTATCAAAGACATTGCGATCGTGACAGAAAATGAAGTAATCAAAAACGGCTATGTCGGAATCAATGACGGAAAAATCAGCACAGTCTCAACAGAACGGCCCAAGGAGTCATATTCAAAAGAAATTCAAGCACCTGCGAATTCCGTTTTGCTTCCCGGCATGATTGACATTCATATCCACGGCGGCTATGGCGCAGATACGATGGATGCAAGCTTTTCTGCGCTCGACATCATGTCGTCAAGACTTCCCGAAGAAGGCACGACAAGCTTTTTAGCCACAACAATTACCCAGGAACATGGGAACATTTCTCAAGCTTTGGTGAACGCAAGAGAGTGGAAAGCGGCTGAAGAGTCCTCTTTATTAGGTGCAGAACTGCTCGGCATTCATTTAGAGGGCCCCTTTGTTTCACCTAAAAGAGCCGGAGCGCAACCAAAAGAGTGGATTAGGCCTTCGGATGTTGCGCTTTTCAAAAAGTGGCAGCAGGAGGCGGGCGGACTGATCAAAATTGTTACACTTGCGCCGGAGGAGGATCAGCATTTTGAACTGATCCGCCATTTGAAAGAAGAATCGATTATCGCGTCCATGGGGCACACGGATGCCGATTCCGCAATGCTGTCGGATGCCGCAAAAGCAGGGGCGAGCCATATGACCCATCTGTACAACGCGATGAGCCCGTTTCATCACCGAGAACCCGGAGTGATCGGAACGGCGCTGGCCCATGATGGGTTTGTGACAGAGCTAATAGCCGATGGCATCCACTCCCATCCTTTAGCGGCTAAGCTTGCTTTTTTGGCGAAAGGCAGCAGCAAGCTCATTTTAATTACCGATTCCATGAGGGCAAAAGGACTGAAAGACGGCGTATATGAGTTCGGCGGCCAAAGTGTGACGGTAAGAGGACGAACAGCTCTTCTTTCAGACGGAACCCTTGCCGGTTCGATCCTCAAAATGAACGAGGGCGCACGGCATATGCGTGAGTTTACAAATTGCTCTTGGACGGATATAGCTAATATAACTTCTGCAAACGCGGCCAAACAGCTGGGCATCTTTGACCGAAAAGGCAGTGTGACTGTGGGAAAAGATGCAGATTTGGTGATTGTCAGCAGTGATTGCGAGGTGATTCTCACCATTTGCCGCGGAAACATTGCATTTATATCCAAGGAGGCTGACCAGATATGAAAGTAATGGAATGTCAAACGTATGAAGAGCTAAGCCAAATAGCAGCCAGAATAACGGCAGATACAATCAAAGAAAAACCTGATGCCGTTCTCGGTTTAGCGACGGGCGGCACACCGGAAGGCACGTATCGCGAGCTGATCCGCATGCACCAAACTGAGAATCTCTCATTTCAAAACATCACTACAGTTAATTTGGATGAGTACGCCGGACTTTCAAGCGATGACCCGAACAGCTATCACTTCTATATGAACGACCGTTTTTTTCAGCATATCGACAGCAAGCCTAGCCGGCATTTTATTCCGAATGGAAATGCAGACGATTTGGAGGCCGAATGCAGACGGTATGAACAGCTAGTCGATTCCCTCGGCGGCACTGACATTCAGCTTCTCGGCATCGGCCGAAACGGACACATCGGCTTTAACGAACCGGGAACGTCTTTCAAGTCGCGAACTCATGTTGTGACATTAAATGAGCAAACCCGCCAGGCGAATGCCAGATATTTTCCTTCCATAGAAAGCGTGCCGAAAAAAGCACTGACAATGGGAATTCGAACGATTCTCTCAAGCAAACGCATTCTGCTGCTTATTTCTGGGAAAAGCAAAGCAGAAGCTGTTCGTAAGCTGTTAGAAGGAAACATAAGCGAAGATTTTCCCGCATCTGCTTTGCACCTGCATTCCGATGTTACGGTTTTGATTGATCGTGAAGCCGCGTCATTAAGACCTTGAAAGGAACATGCTGACTTATGAATATCAATAAACAATCGCCTATTCCGATTTACTATCAGATTATGGAGCAATTAAAAACCCAAATTAAGAACGGAGAGCTGCAGCCGGATATGCCTCTTCCTTCTGAGCGCGAATATGCCGAACAATTCGGGATCAGCCGGATGACAGTTCGCCAGGCGCTTTCTAATTTAGTTAATGAAGGCTTGCTCTATCGCCTGAAAGGGCGGGGCACCTTTGTCAGCAAGCCAAAAATGGAACAAGCACTTCAAGGGCTGACAAGCTTTACCGAGGATATGAAAAGCCGCGGGATGACACCGGGCAGCAGGCTCATTGATTATCAGCTTATTGATTCAACTGAGGAGCTCGCGGCTATATTAGGCTGCGGGCACCCCTCCTCTATCCATAAAATCACTCGGGTGCGGCTGGCAAATGATATTCCAATGGCGATTGAGTCCTCACATATTCCCTTTGAGCTTGCGGGTGAATTGAACGAATCGCATTTTCAGTCGTCGATCTATGATCATATTGAAAGGTATAACAGCATACCGATTTCCCGTGCAAAACAGGAGCTTGAGCCAAGCGCTGCCACCACGGAAGAAGCGAACATTCTTGGTATTCAAAAGGGAGCGCCAGTCCTATTAATTAAACGAACAACATATCTGCAGAACGGAACTGCTTTTGAGCATGCAAAATCCGTATACAGAGGCGACCGTTATACATTTGTCCACTATATGGATCGTCTTTCATAAAAAAGCCTCCAACCCTTTTTAAGGATTGGAGACATGGCGAAAATCAAACTGGTCTGGTGCCGGACGATATGTTTCTTTTTTCGTCTTGAACTTCCAGATCGGTGATTTCGTTTTGCCGTTAAAACTGTCTTCCACTATAATGTACCAATAATAAACAGACTGCGGTTCAAGATGATCCCAGCGGAATTCAGCTGTATCCCCGCTCTTCACTTGCTCCCGTTTTCCGAGCTCTTCATTGGTATATACGTTACATTCAAAATAATCGGTTTCCACCTTTTTGATTCTTGGCTTCAAATCAAGCGAAAGGGAAAATTCATCCTTGTTGCCATAGGTATCCGTATCATAGTAATTCTTATCCTTTACATACGGAGAATACGTCGATACGTGTACCATGTCATTGGCCTGGTCAAATTGAAGCAAACGCAAATACCCTTGACCGCCTTCTGGTCCGCCCTGATAATCGGCCAGCATTTGATGCACAAGACGATCCGGCTTCCCATCACCATCATCATCCAGCTCATCTGTTTTTCTCATCGCACTATGATAATGCCCGCTCAACACCATCACGACATTCGGGTTCGGCTTTACGATTTCTTTGAATATTTTCTCTCCGATCGGACTTCTGTTTCCGCTGACCAGCAAATACTCATGAAAAGCTAAAATGGCCATCCGGTCAGGATGCTTCTTCAGCACCTGATCCATCCACGCAATGTCCTGATCCGTTATTCCCCATCCCATGTAAAGCATGATATAATCATTGCCGTTGCTCGAAATCAGGTCATAATGTCCGCGGTTATTTTTATAGGAACCGCCATAATGCAATTTTTTATCAAAACGATCGCTGCCAAAATATTTGCCAAACACCCTGTAGGAGCCGTCCTTATGCCCGACATCGTGGTTGCCGGCCAGCACGCCGTAAGGTATTCCGCTCTTATCCAGAACGGACATTGACCGATCAGCGTTTTTCCACTGTCTGATATCGGCGGAATCATCTACAATATCACCCGTGTGGAACACATATTTGATATTGAGCTGCTTTTGATTATCTTTTATCCATTCGGTCTGTTTATCAAAAATATGCGGATAGCTTTCGGCGTAATACTGTGTATCAGACATCCAGACAAATGTGTACATATCCTTCGCAGGAGGAATTTCATCCTGTACAATCACATTCATTTTCGACTCCCGTACAAAATCGGCGGCAATCACAGACGCTTTCAGCGTAAACGGTTTGTCATCCTTCGCGACGAAGCTGTCAACAGGCTGCCATTCGTTTGTCCGATAATTCCAAGCATACATCGTCACCTTTCTCCCCGGCAAAGAACTGCCCTTCCAAACCGCTTCTGCCAGATCATTCTCATCAATTGATGGATCAACCGTCACTTCAAAGCGATGATAAGGGAAAAGCTCTTTGTTTTCTGTCGATACTGTTTTTCCATCAGTAGCTGATACCCGCTCCAATTCTTGATTCGTAAATGGGGTCTCCCTTTCCGGCACAAAGCTTTTCGGCGGTTCAGTCAGTGACGCGTGCTTAAATATTTTCACATGATTTCGCGCTGTATATTGAAATCCCCTATAAAAACCAACATCCATGGCATCATTCGTCGGATCTTTCACCCGGACAGAAAGCTTGGCCTTATGCGTGTCGGCATCGCTGTCTATAACCTCCGGCTGGTCCGGATGCTCTCGTTCGGTTTTAAACGTCCTCTCAATCACTGTTTTATTGCCCGCGAGATCCGTTGCTGTCACTTTTAGAGAATGTTTTCCCGGCAAAAGATCAGAAGAGGACGTATGATATGGGAGTGTAATGCTTTCTCCATCTAAAGACGCTTCCGCTTCCTCAATTTTGCTCCATTTATCATACATATCCGCCTGCAGGATAAGATTTCCTTTATACGTTTGCCCCTCGGTGATATTCGGCTCAATGTGAGGTCCTGAATTATCTACCCGTACAACCAGGCTGACATTTTCCTTGCCGTCGCTTGCTTGAATATGGTGAGTGCCTTCAGAAAGCTTTGATGTGTCCCACTCCAGCAGCTGTGATGTAAATAGTCCGTCAGGCAGATTGAACTGAAATTGCCAGCTTTTATTCGAGCGCTGATTATCGCCAATAAAGAGTTCCTTCTCAGGAGACACCCTCTGATCCCTGATCACCGTTCCATCCGATAACACCAATCGGGCGTTTTTGACTAAGAAGTCATCACGGTTTTCAGCCGTATCAAACGGAGACACCTTCGAACCCGATCGTATTGTAATACGCTGCAGCTGCTTCCCTTTCCGAAGCAGTGTCTCTGGCAATGGAACAGAATAGGTGCGGTATTTATTTGTTGTATCATCGAACACCTTCAGCACTTTGCCTTCCATCGTTACCGCGTTTTTAAAATAAAGGTTCGTTTTCCTCGTATCGAACGCAAAATATACTTCTTTTTCCATCGCGTGCTCTGTCACTTGTTTTTTCCCGTCAATCCATAGCTTAATGCGGTCAGCTCGCCCTTCTGTCGTGGCTTTGAGAAATTGAGTTCCCGACAGCGTGTCTCTGTTTTCAATATTCATCCGCAGACCGTGCGACTTGCTTGTTTGTTTAATATCAATCATTTTGACCGGCGTTCTCGCTTCATTTATCCCGTCCCCGGCCGCCACATAATACTCTAGCTGATCCTTCCCGATCAATTCAGGCGAATACACAATATAATGGTAGAGATTATCGTTGCGGTCTTTTTCAGCAAGAATTCGCTTAAACGGTTTGTTCTCATCCGTCCGGTAGTAAAAGGCCGCTGTTTTCACTAGACTTCGGTCCCGTATGTCAGCCCGCAGCTCAATGCTTTCAGCAGGGCGGACAGGCTTGCGGTCAGTCAAATCCTCAATGACCGGCTTTTCTTTATCGAGCTTGATTTTCCGTTTCTGCTCGGGCACCTGTGCCTGTAATACGGTTCCGGGAGACGGATTCTTTTCCCCGATTGAAATGTTCAGAAGTTCTGCGGTTCCGTTCAACGGATACTTATAAAGCACTGATGACAGCCGGCGCAGCGCATGTTTCCGATAATGCGCAACCGAAATGTCCTTTCCTGTATTCGTTGATATCACAACGGCCCGCGGCCTCGTATTGGCCATACCCTCTGTCTCGTCTATCACCGCGAGATTTTTTCCTTCTTTAAGTTGTGTCTGATAATAACGATTGAAATCCTCTGACGTCAATTCTGGATGCCCGGCAGGCTTCAGCCAGACGACAAACGTTTCGCCGGATGGTATCAAGATCCTTTCATCAGGTCTCCAAATCAGATCGGAGTCAGGCCCTTCTTTTGGGTAGCGGTAACGGATATGGTAGTCTTTAAAATCAATCGTTCTGTCAGTCGTATTAAAAATCTCAATAAATTCATAACCGTCTGCACGTCCTATATTCTTCGTATCAACCGCCAGCTCTGTGATCAGAAGCTCCGGAATATGGGCAAGGTCAGCCTGGTATCCTTCAAGCTTCAGTTTCTTCGTCTCCGACTCCACCCGCTGCTTCCCATTCGACATCACAATGTAATACTCAAGCTCGCTGTTCCAAATCAAACGTTTCGGAATTTGTGCCAAAAACTTGCGGACCGCTCCGGGGGTCGGGTCCATCGGCACCATTTTGTAGCCCAGCTCATTACTTTGTTTATAAAAAAGAAAGGCGGAAAATGCTTGATACGAATTATCGCGAACTTGAGCCTCAATCATTAGATTGTTTCTCATTTCAGCTTTCACATCAATTTGAGGAGGATTTTCAAGCAAGGGTATGTAATGAGGCGTTTGAAATAGTTCCTGCTGTACAACAGGAAAAGCTTTCGATTCATGATGGCCGCCAGACAAAACGGAAAGAAAAGACAGTAATATAGAAGCAATAACCGTGTATTTCCTCATCAAAGCACCTCCCTTTTCATGTATTTTGCGTCTGAACAGGGAAGCTTATGAGTTCATTTTTGTGCATAAAGAACAAAAAAACGTCTGCCTCTTGAAAATTCCACTATTCCCCAGTAAACTAAGGATAGTTAACCAGTTAACAATTAAATCAGAGAGGCAAATTGATGAACAACAGCATTCATGATGAATTATTTCAAGCTATACAACAATTCGCATTAAAAAGAGATAAACGCGTCTGGCAAAAGGTGCAGATTCCGTCCTCACAACATCTCGACCACCTCAAAAAAGACTGGACATTGACCCAGCTTCACATTGTTTCCTGTTTACATACCAGCAAAAATGTGAATAACAGCTTCTTAGCATCCCGCTTACATATCTCAAAAGCAGCTGTTTCAAAAGCAATTCAAGCTTTGTTGAAACATAACATCATTACAGTGACAAAAAAGCCGGGCAACAAAAAAGAAATTTTTTATACGTTAACTGAAAGCGGCAAAGAACTGGCGGGGTTACATGAACGGCTTCATCAAAAAGCAAAGGAGCAATACAAACAGCTCTTCAATGAATTTTCAATTGATGAGTTGAAAACAGTGACTGCGTTTATTAACTTGTGGATCAAGCATATGTAAAAAAGCCTCACCCGCACGGGAGAGACCTTTCCATATTATTAAGCCCTGTCAAATACAATATGAAGTGAGACGGGTCCGCGTGTATACAGACCGGACTCAGCATAACAAAAATCTTCCTCTAATCTGATATTCCGCATCTTATCCAGCACAATATTAGCTACAATTTCGATTTCGGTTTTGGCAAAAGCTGCTCCTACACAGTTATGAATGCCGGATCCGAAAGCGAGATGCCGGGCGGCGCCGCTAAAAGCGCTCTTGATGCCAAGATCTTCCCGATGAATATTAAACACGTCAGGCTGTTCAAATGCTTCAGGGTCCCGGTTAGCCGCACCGATCATACAAAAAACAATCGTATCTTTTTTGATTTCCATACCGCCGACCACTGTATCTTGGGACAGCTGCCGCGGAATCAGCTGAACCGGCGGTTTATAACGCAATGTCTCCGCAATGGCTCTCGGAACTAACGAACGGTCAGCCAAAACATCATTCATCTGCTCAGGATTGTTGAGCAAATGGTAGATCATCAGTGCCAGCGTCTTATCAGCCGGTTCCGTTGCGGCTAACAGCACATTAAGAATCAGTGCGAGTATATCCTTGTCCGACATCGCCATGCCTTCATATTCAGAAGTACATAGGATGGAAATTAAATCTGATCCCGGATTGACGCGACGTTCTTCAATGACCGGCATCAAGTATTGGGAAAGCTGTTCGCTGCACCATAACGAATGTGCCCGCGCTTCAGGAGATTGAGAGATACTCGTGATAAAATCGGCAACTCCGCTATGCCACTCAGAGATTTTTTCATGGTCTCTTTTATCCAGCCCGAGCATGTCCATCGTGACGCACACCGCAAACGTCTTTCCAAAATCATTGACGAGATCAATTTTCCCTCTTTCAAGATAAGGCGCTAACAAGTTTTCTGCATTTTGTTTAATCAATGGAGACAGATGATCCAGTGCGTCACCGATGAAGCTTCTCACTACAATTCTTCTTTTGGCAGAGTGTTCTTTTCCATGCATTTGGGCCAGCACAGGGCCTCGCATTACTGGTTCGGCACGCTCAACAAGTGATTTCGTCGTGAAAATATCCGGATGCTGAAGGATATAGCGGACATCATGATAGCGGCTGATAAAATAACTGTCTATCGACTCTTCATAATGAACCGGATCTTCCTCCCGCAGTTGTGAAAAATAAGCATATGGATTGTTTTGAAATTGATCAGAAAGCACACTAAACAATTTAATCGATTGGCTCATGTTTTACTCCCCCTATCATCCTTCACATGTGATCCGTTTCTCAGAAAGCATCTGCGCCATTTCCTGTACAATGAGATACCCTTGATTCGGCCGCATACAAATAGAAAATTCATGGTTACTGATCTTCTCACCGAGCTTCCACGGACGATGATAAGCAAGGAGCGTCTCTTCCACCTCTAAAATATCCGGAGCTCCGATAAAAAACGGCAGCTCAGCTATGACATATTCCACAGCCAAATTCAGCATATCCTCACTGACTTCTTCCATCATCAAACTGACGCCCCGTGCACGCCCGATTATCGCTTCACGAGACATGTCCAAACAAGCATGTCGAAAATGAGGCTGCTCAAAAAAAGCATGTTCAACTTCTTGTCTCAACAGCTGGTAGGCTTTGTTATCCATAAAATCAGAAAATGTATGAATCGCCTTCGGATCCCCGCCATGAGCCACAAGAGCTCTTTCTGCAAATCTCCTGTTTCGTGATACCTCTTTCCTTACTTTTCGTTCAGCCTTTCCTCTCGGAGTTCCAAGCGCTTCTAGAAGATTAGCGGCCTCATGCCCCGCAAGTAAAACAGAAACGCTTTTAAATTGAGCTTTCGCCCATCCAATTAATCTGTAAATATAATCCTCTGAAAACCTGCTGTTAAATGGGCTGATCCCCACCAAAACATGCCTGCGCCGTTCAAATATTTCTCTGCAGTTTTCCGTTAATGGCTCAGCAATAAAACGCACAGACCTTCTTTCCGTTACCATTCCGGTCATCTCATTCACCCCTAAAACTTATCCCGCTTTAAGTCATCACCCTCAAATACAAGATGGAATAGCTAGAACAACTGAACAAGACGAATGGCAGGCATCACTTAAAGTTTCCAAATGTTTTTTAAGATTTTAATAATCATTTTCAATACCCATATCATGATAAATGTTTACTAGTAAACATTAGTCATTTTATCCCTTTTCCTTCCAAACGTCAATATGATCTGTGCCCAAATATTTGAAAATAAATGTAAACATCACATTTTCCACACACTTTTTACACGCATATTCAGCATGACATATCAACAAATAGTCTAAACACCAACAATTGACAACGAAAACAAGAAAAGATAAAATAAAATTGTTCACCAGTAAACTATTTGTTTTAGTGTTTCATCGTAAACTATTATTCCTAAGAAAGAAGGTAGCCTATGTCTGATTTGACAAAACAGATGATATACGACATATACGTGAGACTGCTGCACCTTAATGAACAAAAAGCGAACACTTCACTTCAGCAATTTTTTAAGGAGGCCGCAGAAGAGGATGTAGCTGAAATTCCCAAAAATATGACAAGCATTCACGTCATTGACTGCATCGGCCAGCATGAACCCATTAACAATGCGGGGATTGCCAGAAAAATGAACTTATCGAAAGCGAATGTAACGAAAATCAGCACAAAACTGATCAAGGAAGAATTCATTAACAGCTATCAGCTGACAGATAACAAAAAAGAAGTTTATTTTAAATTAACCCGTAAAGGCAGACGGATTTTCGACTTACATGAGAAACTGCATAAAAAAAAGGAGCTGGCTTTTTACCAATTCCTCGATTCATTTTCACAAGAAGAACAAAAGGCTGTATTGAAGTTTCTAGAGCAGTTGACGTCAACACTTGAAGCAGAACAAACCGATGGGACTCCGGACAAACCTGTAAAGTAAACAAAAAGGCGGTGTACACTTTGGCTCATACAAAATCAAAGGCAGTATTGATCTTATACACTGTTTGCTTCAGTGCATTTTTTGCATCTTTAAGCCAGAACATTTATTCACCTATTCTTCCGATCATTAAAGAATCATTCCATGTTTCCACAGCTATGGTGAACCTGTCAGTCTCAGTTTTTATGATTGTGACAGCAATAATGCAAATTATATTAGGAGCGATCATTGATTTTAAAGGCGCTCGGATCGTCTTGATTACCGGTATTCTGGCAACGGCAGCAGCCAGCATCGGCTGTGCGGTGACTACTGACTTTACTTTGTTTCTGATATTCAGAATGATACAGGCAGCCGGTTCCGCAGCACTGCCTCTTATTGCTGCCACAACGATCGGACAGCTGTTTACAGGCAATGAACGCGGGAGTGCAATGGGAACGTATCAAATGCTCCTGTCTGTCGCACCGGCTATTGCCCCAGTTCTAGGAGGATTCATAGGCGGAGCAGCCGGATACGAAGGGATTTTTTGGATACTTGCGGCCATCTCGATCGTTTTGCTGGTGACAAACAGCATCACCTTTCCTAAAGATTCTCCAACTGAATCTATGCAGCAAGCCAAAGGCAATGTGTTCGCTCATTATAAATCAATATTTACAAATCGAACAGGGAACGTCATTTTGACTTTAAGTTTTGTTCTCTTTTTCATTTATTTTGCAGTAATTGTCTACCTCCCAATATTGCTGACAGAGCATTACCATATAGATGTGGGTATAGCAGGACTGTTATATTTGCCGCTGGCGCTGAGCACGATTGCAGGTACGTTTCTGTTTAAAAGAATACAGGCAAAAATCGGGCTGCACACCTTGTTTATCGGAAGCAATGTGATTGCCGCCTGCAGCATCATTTTATTTGCTGTTACACATTCCGTTTCTCTCGTTCTCATGGCTCTGACGCTGGCACTGTTTGGCATCTCGATGGGGGTTATTCCTCCCTTGTACTCTACAATGATTACTAATGAATTTGAGCACAACAGAGGGAGTGCAATCGGAATGTTTAACTTTATCCGATATACAGGCATGGCAGCAGGTCCGATGGTATCTGCCTACTTGCTCACAATGATGCCGTCTGCCATGTCCTTTAGCCTCCTAGGCCTTGGATTTGCCGCATTGAGCTTTTGCCTTCTTCCGCCAATGTTTTCGCCGCAGAAGCGCACGAAACAAAAAAAGCACCACATGTAAAAAAGCTGCCTTTGCGGGCAGCTTTTTTTATTTTTTTCTAAGCGGCTCTAAAATGCCTTTTTGAATCAGCAAATGGAAGACCGACAGGATAACGGATGCCCATATCGCTGTGCCGAAGCCGTCGATTTGAAAGCTGTCACCCATTATGGACGCGGTCATCATAAGCGTGATGGCGTTAATCACAAACAAGAAGAGCCCAAGCGTCACCATAGTGACCGGCAGTGTAAAGATAATTAAAAGAGGTTTAATCAGCACGTTTAAGATCGATAAAATGAGGCTGGCGATAATCGCTGCCCCAATGCTGCTGATATGGATGGAGTCAATATATCCATCAATGACGATTAATAACAATGCATTGACTAAAATGCTGACTGCCCATTTTACCATGTCATTTCATATCCCTTTCTGACGGGACGATAAAAATCCAAATGATATAAATGAGCAAAACCGGCAAGACACTTGTCATAATGGCTAAGATGACAGTTATGACTCTGAGGAGTGATGCGTCCCAATTGAAATATTCCGCGAGACCTCCGATAACACCGGCGATTTTCTTATTTTTTTCTGAGCGATAAAGCTTATTCATTCGATCACCTCTGTGAGTACTTAAGTTTGATGGCGCCTGTTAGTGATTCTGAGAAGACGGTGATGTTTTGATCATGTGCTTGATTTGAAGTGAACATCATTTCTTTTTGAATGGTATCATTTTTTTCCTTCAGCATCTCAACATCCATTAATTCATGGGACAGCGAACCAAGATTGCTTTTCAGCTCTGCCTTCACTGCGAGATCGTCCGGAATCGCAAGCTCCACACTTCCAGTCGTTGTTTTTGCATAAATGGAGCGGCAGTCTGATTCTGTTACGTTAATCGCAATATTTCCGTTAAAGCTTTGAACGTCAATGGATTCGCTTTTCCCTCTGAGATCGATCAATCCGTTAATGGTTTCCGCTTCTATCGTTCCGCAGCTGTGGCTGGCGAGCTTAATTTGCCCGTTGGCCGTTTCAGCTATGGCTTTTTCGGCTGTTAAGTGCGAGAACGACAGCACGCCGTTTGTCGTTTTCGCTGAGAACTCTTTTACATGTAAATGTTCCCCTCTGACCGGACCGTTAAACAGCTTCACTCGAATCTTATCATACTCCTTCTGAGGAATATACAAAGTGACATTCGTTTTCATCGTCTTTTTCTCAGTACGGATAAAAAATTTATTTCCTTTGATTTCACATTCAATATGCTGAAGAAATGCGTGTCTCGCCGCATCCTGGCTGTCAGCGCGATATACCTTCGCCTGGCATTCCGCTCTGATATCGTCATCTTCCCAAGGGACGATATTCACGCTGCCATTGGCAATTTGCAGCTCAACACTGGAAAAATCAGTATCTTTAAATTGAAAAATGTGCTGAACATCATACGCATGGCCAAAGTTTAAATCAAGGTCAACTTCCTTGACCTTTTTCACAGCAGAATCAATCCAGTCAAACAGCTTGGCTCCTAAAGACGGCTTGCCGCTTTCTTTTTTTGCCGTTGTAAATGGCTCTTCCTCGTCATGAACGTGAACTGAGAGCGCTGTGATTTTCTCTTCTTTTTCCTTGTAGTCGCTGTCAAGCTTTTCAATCAGTGTCAAAGCTTCTTGTGCTGTAAGCTTTCCTTCCTCAACAAGCTTAAGGATTCGTTCCTTTTCTTGCTTCATTACGATCTCCTCCCCATTGTCTACTTATGCTGCACGCAGGACCTTAATGCCCTGAATCACATTCCAAATAATAATGCCAATGACAACTAAGAAATAAATAACCGCTCCCCCGATGATTACAAATACAGGAAGCAAGCTGTCTCCATCAATCGCAACGGCTCCGCCAAGTAAAGCAATAAAAAGGAACAGCCAGCCGACAAACGGAACTATGTGAGAAATAAGAGAGCGTATCGCATGGCGTTTTGTTTCTTTCTCATTTACAACAAAATAAGCGACAATCGGCACAATGATTGGCGCAATAAACACACTGAAATAACAAAGTGATGCAATAATAGCTTGATTACGGTTCAATTCATTCCACACTCCTATTGTGAATTGTCCATGACAAAAGATCAGGGACGTTTTACTTATTTATACGTTTAAAATCTCTTCAGGTTTCAAATTCATTCTTTAGACATGCTCCGATTTACGGAAATTGGATTTTAAAAAGTTTTAGAAGTAGAATCTCCCGGCTATACCGATTACAATATGTAAAAAGCTTACGGCAACCAAGGAGGCTGGACAAGCAATGGAGAAAGATCCCAGTGACTATACAGTAACACAAGAATCAGTGTTAAAGCTGATTCATGAACAAAAAAGAATGAATCGTGAAATGATCGCCGAGCTTGAGCAGATTCACGGACCCTTCCCGATCTCTCATGATATCCAATATATAAAAGTGCTGCTCGACAGCAGCAACACGCATATTGTTCAAGATTTAATGAGTGTAAGTAAGCAGCTGTATAAGAAGACTTTGTAATTGCGGGAACATATCATTCATTATAACTGAAACAAAGCTAAAGGTTAGATGACAATATCTTGCCTTTTTTGTTTTGAAAAAACAAGTGATTCCCTGGCTGTCACAAAATGATTGTAACAAAAAAAGCCTGCCGGCACATCCAGTTAATGGACTCTGTCGGCAAGCTGTAACTATCAGAAAGAGATAGCCGTTCAAAATTAACGTAACAATTGAAGCACGTTTTGCGGCTGTTGGTTTGCTTGGGCAAGCATCGCTTGAGAAGCTTGAGAAAGAATGTTGTTCTTTGTGAAATCGCTCATTTCTTTCGCCATGTCAACGTCACGGATGCGAGACTCAGCAGCTGTTAAGTTTTCAGAAGAAGCACCAAGGTTGTTGATTGTGTGCTCTAGACGGTTTTGTACCGCACCAAGTTTAGCACGTTGGTTTGAAACACTTGTAATTGCACTATCGATTTTAACAATCTCAGTGTCAAAACTAAAATCATCTGCTGAAACATCGATACCTTTTACTCCTAAAGTTGTTGCATCCATGTTACCAATTGTAACATTAATATTTTGGCCAGCATTTGCACCAATTTGGAATGTAAATCCTGCTGTTTCACTACCGTCTAAAAGTTTTTTTCCGTTAAATTCAGTACGTTGAGAAATTCCATCGATCTCTTCAGTTAAAGCATCCATTTCATCTTTAATTGCAGTTAAATCTTCAGTTTGCTGTGTACCTGTGTTTCCTGCTTGAACAGTAAGTTCACGCATACGTTGAAGGATTGCATGGGTTTCAGTCAATGCACCCTCAGCTGTTTGGATAAGAGAAATTCCATCTTGAGAGTTTTTAGAAGCCATTTCAAGACCTCTGATTTGTCCTCTCATTTTTTCAGAAATCGCAAGACCCGCTGCGTCATCTCCCGCACGGTTGATGCGAAGACCAGAAGAAAGTTTCTCCATGTTTTTTGAGCTCGCACTGTTGTTTGAAGACAAACGGTTTAGTGTGTTAAGCGCTGCAATATTGTGGTTGATTCTCATGTGAAAAATACCTCCATGTGTATATGTTTTTGAAATCAAAGACTTCCTTTTCTTTGATTTCTGGCGTATCAGATTCCAATAAAGCTTCTAACCTATGTAAATTCAGTTATTGATTAAGGATGCCTTTAAGCCCCTTAATAGGGTTTGTCTGCTTAATTTGGAAATCATCATCCGCCTTTCAATTCATATATCGACAGCAATTTGTAAATGTTTAGGCGTTTTCCCAAAGAAATTTTACCCAAAGACGATTCTAAACCTATTATGCCGTAAAGAAAAAGCTTGCCTGCTAAGCCCAAGGATGGACTTGCTGACAAGCTGTCCCCTCTTAACAGAGGGTTTTAAGATGTAGCTGTTTCTTTCGCTTTCAAGAGCGATTTCATGCGTGTTTTGTCACGTTCGATAACAGGCTTCAAATAACGGCCTGTATATGATTCTTCCACTTCAGTGATTTCCTCAGGCGTTCCTGACGCGACAATGGTTCCGCCCCCGGCTCCGCCTTCCGGGCCCAAATCCACAATGTAATCGGCTGTCTTAATGATATCAAGGTTGTGCTCAATAACAAGTACAGTGTCTCCGTTGTCTACCAACCGTTGCAGCACGACAAGAAGCCTGGCGATATCGTCGACATGCAAACCTGTCGTTGGCTCATCTAAAATGTAGAGCGTGCGTCCGGTCGAGCGTTTGTGCAGCTCTGACGCGAGCTTCACGCGCTGCGCTTCTCCGCCTGACAAGGTCGTCGCCGGCTGGCCGAGCGTAATATAACCTAAACCAACATCATAAAGGGTTTGGAGCTTGCGTTTGATTTTCGGGATATTTTCAAAGAAAGAAAGAGCATCTTCAACCGTCATATCAAGCACATCAGAGATGCTTTTTCCTTTGTACGTCACTTCAAGCGTTTCACGGTTATAGCGTTTGCCGTGACACACCTCGCATGGAACGTATACGTCAGGAAGGAAGTGCATTTCAATTTTAATAATCCCGTCTCCGCGGCAGGCTTCACATCGTCCGCCCTTCACGTTGAAGCTGAAACGGCCTTTTTTATAGCCGCGGACCTTCGCTTCATTTGTCTGCGCGAATACATCACGAATGTCATCAAATACACCGGTGTATGTCGCAGGGTTGGATCTCGGCGTTCTTCCAATTGGCGCCTGGTCAATGTCAATGACTTTGTCTAAATGATCCAAACCTTTAATCTCTTTATGGCTGCCGGGCTTCGCTTTCGCTTTATGAAGCTTTTGCGCCAGCGCCTTATGCAAAATTTCATTAACGAGTGTACTCTTTCCTGAACCGGAAACACCTGTAACTGCTGTAAACGTCCCAAGCGGGAACTTGGCATTCACTTTTTTCAGGTTGTTTTCTGAAGCACCTTTAATTTCAATGTAACGTCCGTCCGGCTTTCTTCTTTCAGGAGGCAATGGGATAAACTTTTTCCCTGATAAATAGCTGCCCGTTAATGAGTTTGGATCTTCCATCACTTCTTCCGGCGTACCCGCAGATATCACCTGTCCGCCGTGAATGCCGGCTCCCGGTCCAATATCTATTAAATAATCTGCTGCCATCATCGTGTCCTCATCATGTTCGACAACAATCAGCGTGTTCCCGAGGTCTCTCATATTTTTCAGTGCGCTGATCAAGCGGTCGTTATCACGCTGATGCAGACCGATAGACGGCTCATCTAAAATATAAAGCACACCGGATAAACGCGAGCCAATTTGAGTCGCCAGCCTGATGCGCTGCGCCTCTCCTCCGGACAATGTACCCGCTGCCCTGCTCAATGTCAGGTAATCGAGACCGACTTTGTCCAGAAAGCTTAAGCGCTCCACAATTTCGCGCAAAATCAAATTGGCGATCTGCATATCCTTCTCAGAAAGGGTAAGGTCTTTAAAGAAGGCAAGTGCGTCGGCGACAGACAGCTCGGTAATTTTTCCAATGTGGCGGCCGTCAATCAGTACGGCAAGCGCCTCTTTCTTTAACCGATAGCCTTTGCACGTCGGACAAGACTTCTGAGACATATACTGCTCCATTTGCTCACGTATGAAATCGGAGCCTGTCTCCTTATAGCGTCTTTCAATGTTGCGCAATACGCCTTCAAATTGAATTTCACCTTCGCGGATTTGTCCAAAATCATTTTCATATCGGAAATAAATCAGGTCATCTCCGCTGCCGTACAGCACTTTATCCAGTTGATGCTTCGGCAAATCTTTGACCGGCACATCCATATCAATCCCGTAGTGGGTGCAGACTGCCTCAAGCAGCTGAGGATAATATTGTGAGCTGATCGGTGTCCAAGGGGCGACCGCATTCTCCTTCAATGACAAATCTTGATTGGGGATGACAAGATCGGCATCCACTTCAAGCTTCATTCCGAGACCGTCACACGTCGGACACGCCCCGAACGGACTGTTAAACGAAAACAGACGCGGCTCAAGCTCACCAATTGAAAATCCGCAGTGCGGACAGGCATGATGCTCGCTGAACATCAGCTCTTCCTCACCGATGACATCGATCATAACCCGTCCTTCACCTAAACGGAGCGCCGTTTCCAATGAATCAGACAGCCGGGCTGCCACGCCTTCTTTCACGACAATCCGGTCAATGACTACCTCAATGGAATGCTTCTTGTTCTTTTCTAATTCGATATCGTCGGAAAGCTCAGCCATCTCGCCGTCAATTCTGACTCTGACATAGCCTTGTTTTCTAATCTGTTCAAGCACTTTGACATGAGCGCCTTTTCGGCCCGAGACAATCGGCGCCAGCACCTGAAGCTTCGTCCGTTCCGGGTATTCCAGAATTCTGTCCACCATTTGCTCGATGGTCTGGGATGTAATCTCAATTCCGTGCTCCGGACAATGAGGCTTCCCTACTCTCGCATATAAAAGACGCAGATAATCATAAATCTCAGTTACCGTACCGACAGTAGACCTCGGATTACGGCTTGTTGTTTTCTGATCAATGCTGATGGCGGGAGAGAGCCCCTCAATTGCATCCACATCAGGCTTATCCATTTGCCCTAAAAACTGGCGGGCATAAGCAGACAGCGACTCGACATACCGTCTCTGTCCTTCAGCATATATCGTGTCAAAGGCAAGGGAGGATTTACCTGATCCGGACAAACCCGTGACAACGACAAGCTGATCTCTCGGAATCGTTACATCTATATTTTTCAGGTTATGCGCCCTGGCTCCCTTCACCTCTATCCGATCCATAGCCATTTGTTCATCATCCTTCCGCTTTTAGCTCTAAAAGTAAATCGCGAAGCTCCGCGGCTCTCTCAAAGTCAAGCGCCTTGGCGGCTTCCTTCATTTCATGCTCCATCTGTTCAACGACTTTCTGGCGTTCTTTCTTCGTCATTTTCGACAGCTTCGGCGCGGCTTTTGTTTTGTATTCCGCTTTATCCTCAGCTGCTACTGTGGCACGAATGACATCGCGAATTTCTTTATTTATCGTTTTCGGCGTAATGCCCTGCTCTTCATTAAACCGCTCCTGCTGCTCGCGGCGGCGTTTTGTTTCATTAATCGCAATTTCCATAGACTTCGTTATTTTATCGGCGTACATAATGACGCGGCCTTCCGCATTTCTCGCTGCCCGTCCGATGGTCTGGATCAGCGACCGCTCCGAACGAAGGAAACCTTCCTTATCCGCATCCAAAATCGCAACAAGGGATACTTCGGGAATGTCCAAACCTTCCCTCAGCAGGTTGATGCCGACAAGCACATCGTACTTGCCAAGGCGCAGGTCGCGGATAATTTCAATCCGTTCAAGCGTCTTGATTTCAGAATGCAGATAGTTTACTTTAATGCCGATTTCCTTTAAATAATCGGTCAGATCCTCTGACATCTTCTTTGTCAAAGTTGTCACAAGCACCCGTTCATTCCGCTCTATTCTAGCTTGAATTTCGCCGATCAAGTCGTCAATCTGACCTTCGATTGGACGGACGTCAATAAGCGGGTCAAGAAGCCCCGTCGGACGAATGATCTGTTCGACCATTTCATCTGTATGTTCAATCTCGTACGGCCCTGGTGTTGCGGATACATACACGATATTGTGCATATGCTTTTCAAATTCCTCAAAACGAAGCGGACGGTTATCAAGCGCTGATGGAAGCCGGAAGCCGTG
Source organism: Bacillus sp. JZ39 (assembly GCF_053903145.1). NCBI lineage: Bacteria > Bacillati > Bacillota > Bacilli > Caryophanales > Bacillaceae > Bacillus > Bacillus sp. JZ39. The sequence goes on from NZ_CP096389.1 coordinate 3,405,434, forward strand.
ATCCACGAGCACCTGTTTCCGCGCCTGGTCTCCGTTAAACATGCCGCGCACCTGGGGAATTGTCACATGCGACTCATCCACCACGATCATAAAATCGTCTGGGAAATAATCAAGAAGCGTATACGGCGTTGAACCTGGAGGCCGCAGAGTCAAATGTCTTGAATAGTTCTCGATGCCGGAGCAGAAACCCATTTCACGCATCATTTCAAGATCATATCTTGTCCGCTGCTCTAAACGCTGCGCTTCAAGGAGCTTTCCGTTTTCATGCATGACCTTTAGCTGCTCCTCAAGCTCCTTCTCGATATTTTGAATCGCCTTCTCCATTTTCTCGGCCCGCGTTACGAAGTGGGAAGCCGGGAAAATCGCAACATGATCTCGGTCGCCGAGAATTTCTCCTGTCAGCGCACCCACTTCCCGAATCCGTTCGATTTCGTCACCGAAAAATTCAACTCTGATACAATGCTCATCACGGGATGCCGGAAAGATTTCCACTACATCCCCGCGCACACGAAATGTACCGCGCTGAAAGTCGATATCGTTGCGGGCATATTGGATGTCTACAAGTTTTCTGAGCAGCTCATTGCGCTCAATTTCCATTTCAGTCCGCAGTGACACGACCATTTCCCGGTATTCCTCAGGCGAACCGAGGCCGTATATACAAGACACACTCGCAATAATAATGACATCTCTGCGCTCAAACAAAGCTGATGTGGCGGAGTGTCTCAGTTTATCAATTTCATCATTAATACTAGCGTCTTTCTCTATAAATGTATCCGTTTGAGGCACATACGCCTCCGGCTGATAATAATCATAGTAGCTGACAAAATACTCGACAGCATTGTTCGGAAAAAATTCCTTGAACTCACTGTAAAGCTGTCCAGCAAGGGTTTTGTTATGGGCAATCACGAGAGTCGGCTTATTGACTTCTTTAATCAAATTAGACACCGTAAATGTTTTCCCAGTTCCTGTCGCACCCAGCAGAGTCTGATGCTTCTTGCCCTCCTGAATTCCTTTCACAAGCTTTTCAATGGCTTTCGGCTGATCTCCCTGGGGCTGATATTTCGAGACTAACTCAAAGCGATCTTTCACAAAAATAAGCCTCCGTTTCTTTAACGAAATCTTCCTATAGATATAGTAACACAATGGAAAGCAAAATCACTAAAAATACGAACTAAAGTTCGGTGGTTTTTTATTTCCAGCTGTTTTTGTGTATAAAAAACCTGCTTTTAAATCGTAAAAGCAGGTATTCAGTCTTTATATTCATTATGTCCGATTTATTCTTCTTTTTTCTCTGCAGCTTTTTTGGCCATGTACAGTCCGCCAGCCACAAGAGACACAACATCTAATCCTACAATAAAATACGTTTCTGTATAGCCTTTTAAATAAGAGGCAAACAGCAATGCAGCTGTTAAAGCGATCGCCACATAATGATTAAAGGTGACTCTAGTAAATAGAACAACAAGCATAAAAGGGAAAAACAATGCAAAAACGGCTTTTGTAATCAACAAAAACCCTCCTCAGGGATTCTTCATCTGATCTGATTATAGTAAAAAATGAAGAATCGGACAATCGTGCATTCGCTCCCTCTCCTACACCATACCCCTTTTCAGCCAAAATCAATCACCATATTTGCATTTTGGTGCCGGTCAAAACTTATTCCATGGTGCCGCTGTTCTAATCAGCGGCACTTTTTTTATTACATCATCAAGTCCGCCGCCAGATTCCGAGAATAAAAGAAAATAGGCATACAGTACCAGTACGGCCGCATTTTTCAGGATAATATAACCAACTTAACTATTCATTTTATTTAGGACTTTCTGCGTTTGACAGCATTTTCCTGAAAACCTACAATTGAATGATAGTGTTTACTATCATTTTTTAAACACAGGCTCCGCAATAAAAAGACTAGAGAGAAAAACAAAAAATGAAGAAAAGAGGGGTTTCAAATATGTATTCTGTTTTATTTCGCCAGGCAGAAGAGTCCAGCCAGCTGGCTGGAGCAAAAGGAATGAATTTGATTAAATTGACCAAACACGGTCTTCCTGTTCCGGACGGGTTTATTATTCAAACGAATGCGCTCGCACGTTTTATGGAGGACAACCAGCTTCAAGAGACTAGTGAAAACGTCGAAAGCGGGATCATTTCTGGAACATTTTCGGATGAGCTGAAAGATGAGCTGACTAGTTCCTTTTATAAGCTTAGAGAATCATATCGATCCGTAGCCGTGCGTTCTTCGTCTGCTTCGGAAGATTTAGAAGGCGCCTCATTCGCGGGTCAATATGAAACCTACTTAAATATCAAAACAGAGGAAGAGTTTCTGGCTAAAGTGAAAGAATGCTGGGCCTCATTTTTTTCTGGGCGGGTCAGCAGCTATAAGAAAAAAATGAACAATCAAATCGCAGAGCCGTTAATGGGAATAGTCGTTCAGGGGCTGATCGATTCAGAAATGTCAGGTGTTATCTTCAGCCGCAACCCTGTTACCCATGATGATAGAGAGCTTTTAATCAGCGCCAGCTACGGGTTGGGTGAAGCTGTTGTTTCAGGAAGTGTTACCCCAGACACGTTCATTGTTAATAAATCTTCGTTTGAGATTCAGAAAGAAATAGGTGCAAAGGAAATCTACATGGAGTCTGCGGCAGAAGGAATTGCTGAAAAAGAAACGAGTGAAGACATGCGCAGCCGTTTTTGCCTTACAGATGAACAAGTGATTGAATTGGCTGAAATCACAAAAAAAACCGAAGACCTGTACGGATATCCTGTCGATATAGAATTTGGAATTGCTGATCATCAAATATACCTTCTGCAAGCTCGCCCGATTACAACCATTGATCAGGACAAAAAGGCGGCAGAAGAAAAACGCAGCTTCATGATTACCGACACTGATATGAATGATTTCTGGCTTAACATGGAGTCTAATATTGAAGGTCCGGTGAGTCCGTTATTTTCATCCTTCATCGTGCCGGCATTGGAATATGGCTTGAAGAAGAGCATGCAAAAGTTTCCGATTGGTGTAGTTGTTGATGAAGTAAAACTTTATCGCGGACATATTTATTCCAAAAACCAAGGTGGACAGCAGCCTCCTTCTGAAGACTGCGGCAAAGAGCTTTTCCCGATTTTATCGGAGCATATGTATGACATCATCAATCACACATACCTCCCTTTTTACCGGACACTGGACCAGCTCGCACAAACTGAGCATACCGCAGAAAGCGCACTGGATGCTTTTCAAAAACTAAAGGCCTTTTATCTCACGGCTTATGAAGAGCACTTCAATATCGTTTTCCCGCAAATCCTTTTAACAAACAAACTGCAAGCGATGTATCAGGACATTCAAGGAGAGTCCGAAAACGCTCATTTTTATGAGATGCTGACAGGAAAAATGAACAAATCACTGGAAACGGACCGTTGCTTATGGCTATTTTCTATGGAAGTTCAGGAGAACCCGAACCTTCTGACCATTTTTGAAAACAACAAGCCTGAACAGCTCCAGGAGAAATTAGAACAAACAGATGAGGGGAGACACTTCCTGAAGAACGTCCATGAATTCTTGCAAGAATACGGATGGAGATCTGTTAAAAGTCATGATCTGATTGAACAAATCTGGGTGGAAAATCCGTATTTCGCTCTGGCCAATATTCAAAATTATGTCCGTAATGGCTATCATTTTGACAATGAATTTCAGAAAACGAAAGAAAAACGAGAGAAATTATACAATGAATTCTTGGAAAACATAGAAGATCCCGGTTTGCGCACCGAATTTGACCGCTATTATCAATGGACACTAAACTCTGCAAATATAAAAGATGATCACCACTTTTATATTGACGCCATGCTGGATGCCAAGGCGAGAATCTTTCTGCTGAAGATAGGTGAATTGCTGGCGGAAAACGGTGTCATTCAAGATCGTGAGGACCTTTGGTTTTTATATGACGACGAAGTGGAACAAGCGCTTCTTCACCCTGTATCCCTGCAAGAAAAGGCTGAAAAACGCAGACAGATTTTTCATGAGTATGAGCTGGCCCAAGCCCCTGCCTACCTCGGCACCCCGACAAAAGAACAGCTCAAAGCAGCTGAAGAAATTGTCGGCGCTGTGATAGAGGATGAAAAAAACACAGAGAATCATATTTTTGGCATTGCGGCATCAAGCGGCATTGCGACAGGTCCGGTGAAAATCATTCGGGACGCCAATGAATTTTCTCAATTCGCGCCTGGGGACGTACTCGTTTGCAAGATGACCACACCGCTATGGACCAGCCTGTTTCAAGACGCCAAAGCGATTATTACAGACACAGGCGGCATTTTGTCTCACGCTGCGATTATTGCCCGTGAATACGGCATTCCAGCCGTTCTCGGCACACGCACGGCAACCGAAAGACTGCGAGACGGTGACATCATCACTGTTGACGGAAGCAGCGGCAAAATCACAGTTGTCAGCCGGTCCTGATGCGTCCCCCTCTTTCTTATACAAGCGGGGCGGGTGTATACTTGTCCTGCCAGTATACTCGTGAGGTGAAACGTATTGAGACCGACAAACAAGAGAATCCTTGACGCTGCCATGCAGCTGCTCGTCAAAAAAGGATATCGCGCAACAACTACAAAAGAAATTGCAGAAAAAGCAAATGTAAGTGAAGCGACGATTTTCAGGAACTTTAAAAACAAACAAGGACTAGTTGAGGCTTTGCTTTCTCAGCATTCTTCAAACAGAGGCAGCATTTTGGAACAAACAGAAGGGGATTTGTACAAAGACCTGCTTCATATCGGAACCTGTCTCTTGGAGGAGCTCGAACATAGAAAAGATATCATTAAAATCAGCTTTCGTGAACCGGCCATGTTTCAGGATGTCATTAACCACGTCACTGAATATCCCCAATCTATGAAACAGCTATTGGTTGATTATCTCAAAACAATGGGTGAGAAAGGGGTTATTCAGACTGGAAATGAAGCGGAGCATGCCGACGTGTTCATGTCGATTATCTTCGGTTATTTCATTCACCGTCTCCACTTAGGAGACCGGGTCATATCAATGCCCCAGGAAAAAATGCTGGAGCACAGCACAGCTCTATTTGTCAAAGGAATTTCTGCTGATTAACTCCTTGGCATAATAAAAAGGAGGATCCCAATGAGCTCAAGAAAAGAATGGGCGCTGATCGTCTCGCTATTATTGGGGGCCATTCTGGCTCCCATTAATTCAACGATGATCGCGGTCGCGCTCTCATCTATTTCCCATACGTATAACGAGTCCATCGCAAGCATCACTTGGGTGGTTACCGTTTATTTAATCGTGATGGCAGTCACACAGCCGATTGCAGGAAAGCTGGGTGACATGTACGGCAATAAAACAATGTACTTATGGGGAGTCGGCCTTTTTCTAATCGCATCTCTAGGCTGCGCCCTTTCACCGAGTCTGCTCCTGTTAATTGTTTTTCGGGCATTGCAGGCTGTCGGCGGGGCATTGCTTACGCCAAACAGCATTGCCATTATCCGGCATGTTGTTTCTGAAAAACGCCTACCGAAAGTGTTTGGATTTTTCGGACTGGGCGCGGGACTTGGTGCAGCACTCGGGCCTTTTATCGGCTCTATACTGATTGACAGCTTCAGCTGGCATTCGATTTTTTGGGTCAACATCCCGTTCCTCGCTATTGCTTTATTTACGGCATTAACGATGTTTCCTCAATATAAAGAAAATAAATCTGACGCGCCGCTGGATATCATCGGCTCTCTCTTGCTTGCAGGCAGCATCGTTTCCATTATCCTGCTGACGAAAAATGAGGCTCCATGGGGATATGCGGTATACAGTGTATTGATACTTCTTTTTGTTCCGCTTTTTTTCAGAAGAGAAAAACGTACCAAGCACCCTATCATTGACTTTGCACTGTTTAAAAGCTCAACCTTTACAAATGCGAATCTATCAGTCTTGTTAAGCAATTTGATGATGTATGCCGTCTTATTGATTATGCCGTTATTTATGACGAACCAATTTGGGCTTAATACGTCTAACAGCGGGATGGCGCTTTCTGTATTTTCGATCTTCATGTCAGCCAGCAACTGGGTGGGCGCGCAGCTCCATCACAAATGGGGAGCCAAAAAAATCATTTTTCTTTCATTTGCCATGATGGCTGGTGCGAATCTATTATTTTTGCTGTTAAGCAGCTCGCATTCTGTCTTGTTCCTCATGCTCTCTCTTATCCTTGGCGGGCTCGCTTCCGGAGTCGGTCTGACCAGCATGCAGGTTTCATCCCTTGCCACAGTAGACCCCGGTATGTCAGGAGTGGCATCTGGGATTTTCTCGACCTTCCGTTATTTCGGAAGCATCATTTCATCAGCCTTAATTGGCCTGATTTCGGGATATCACACCCTATTTATGATTCTCTTTGCTGTATCCATCATCGGCGTTTTTGTTTCATTGGGCATCAAATCTGATGAAACGGCACGGATAGAAAAAAACTCAGCGTAACACAAAACAGCCCGGCATCGCATCTTCCTGCGGTGCCGGGCTGCCTTTTATGATCCAGAAGCGGCTGCTTCGTCTTCACGGTCATCCTTTACGAAGAGGATGCCCAATTCATGATGTTCTCCTTCATAAGAAGCTCGCTGGTCAAAACGAATTTCTCCATTCAAACCGATAATTTCAAGCTTTACATATGCACGGTTATGCTGAAGCGCTTCATAGAAATCAGAAACGTTCTTAACTGGTATGCCATTGACTTTCGTTATGATTTCCCCAATTTTCAATTCCAGATCCTCAGCCGGCGTATTGGGGATAATCCCAAGCACCATTAAGCCCTGATCCCTTTTCGAGAAATAAAACGGAGCCGCGTTATCATTCACTCTTTGCTTTATGGACAGAAAAATACGCCCTAACAAAGCAGTACAGACCGCTGCACCCGCAAGCGGCGTCCACAGTAAGCTCGCTGCCCCGAGAACTGCGACGGCAAGACCGAGAATACAAACGCGTTTCGCTGTGATCCTTATACTCGTTTCAGGCAGCGATCCCTGTACCCTTTGTCCAAATCCGACAAAGTAAGGAATCCATAGAAAATGGAATGAGCCGCCGGGAACAGTAAACACGGGCCACCAGCTAAGGTGCGATTCTAAACCATTACCGGGCACGAGAAGGAACAGCGGCAAAAGCCAAACCCGGTTTGCCAGCTGCTGTCCGATCGGCAAACCGCGGCTGCTTACGACAAGTGCCGGTGATGTTCTCACATGCGCAGAACGATAAGCAACCGCTCCTTCAGTGATAATCAGCAAACCTAGAAACACAGCCACAGCCGGCCAAACAACTGCAAATCCTTGCGGAAATCTCTCCAGAAAGGGCTCCGCCTGATATATTTGCAGTCCAAAACCTATCAGCATACTTACACTGACGATATATGCAGCAGACATCCAGTTTGCGCGAAGAGTGAACGCTGCCGCTGCAGTGATAACGGCAATAATCGCAAGTAAACCGAGAGGAATCGATATTCCGAGTCCACCTAAAATAACTGACAAAAGAAGACCTGGAATCAGTCCCTTTGTATATGTAAATTTCAGATCATCATAAATATCTGCTATTCTTGTATGAAAGGTTTTTCGTTCCCGTTTGATTCTTACATAGCCGAAAGCCAGGGTTATGATGATAAAAAACCAGAAAAGCGGGTGTAAGAAGAACAAGCCCGCGCTTTTTAACAGTTCAATTCCCCATTGAACAGACACTATCTCTCACCGCCTCAAGCCAAACATGTTACTCATATTCTATCAAATATTAAATGGCTTGGATATCCTCAGGAGAGTTTATCTCTCTTGCGTCATCCACAGCGTGACATTCGATAGTGAAAAATCCTTTAAATAGTGGTTTACATCCACATCCAATAACCCGCTGATTAGATGCATCGACCTTTTTATATCTGTCAGATTAATTCCTAATCGCTTATGATTTTTCATTAAGTAGTTAAAATAATGTTTGGCGCATTCCTCATTAATGTCATTTACTGATTCGACATTGGTGTAATTGACCAAATATCTGCTGAACAGCATAAGAAGACTTAGTGCTTTTGTAGCTGAAAATGTTACGTCTTGTGTTCTGTCTTTTAATTGTTCCACTAATTCATAATATTTTTTTTCACGCACAATACTTGCCCTCTTCAATTGTGAACCCCCATTTTCTTTATACAGATAAGCACGGGCCAGTATAAGCAGCAGTACTGGAGTGCTAACAAGCATTCTCGCTAACGTTACTCTTTAAATACCTGTCGTTCAGCTGCCATTAACCTGATTACTGTTCTTTTTAGAACCTTCTTATATTGTATGAAGTAAACAAAGACTAGGCAACTTGCAAAAGTTTCATTTTAAATGCATATTAACTCGTTAGAAAGTCTCTCTCATATATTGATATCGGGTAATAACAGTCCTTTATAAATGTTTATTTGTGAAAATTTTTTTAATTTCTTGTCAAAAACTCATTTTTTATGTGACTTATGATCCATAATCTCTTTAAGCACAAAGAAACAGGAGATGGAATACCATCTCCTTTAATTGACAAATAATGATTTCAATGCTGTTTGAAGCTGCAAATCATTTTTTTCATCTGATTTTTTCTTTTCTATCTGCCGGTTTAATGTCTCTGCAGTGCGAGTGTCGATCACACCGGTTTTATTCAGCTTGTTTTGATCCTGAAAAGCCATAACCGCTTTTTTCATGTCTTTGCTGAAATAGCCATCCTCACGTCCCGGATCAAAGCTGAGCCCTTTTAACAATACCTGCGCATGCTTGACGTCTTCATTGTTCATGTCCACTTTAAGCGGCTCTTTCAGCTGTAAAGGCCCGGCGGAAAAATAATCGGGCTGCTTAATCGCAATGGTCGGTTCAATTCCTTTCTTATGAATCCAGTTTCCATTTGGCGTCAGCCACTTGTAAAGCGTTAATTTGATGTTGCTGCCGTCCCCCATTGGCACAGCCTGTTGAACCGTTCCCTTTCCAAAAGACGTATCGCCTACAACATCATAATGGCCAGCTTCCTTTAATGCGCCGGCAAGAATTTCTGATGCAGAGGCACTTCCTTTATCCGTAATCACATTGACAGGGTACGCTTTTTTATGGGTCAATGTTGAAAAATAACGTTTTTTATCCCCATTGCGTTCAGCAATCTGAATATACGGCTGATTCTTTGTAACGAAATGCTTAAGAATTTCTTCCACACTTTGAAGATATCCGCCCGGGTTGCCGCGTACATCAATGACAAGTCCTTCTATTTCTTTTTTCTCAAGCTCCCTCAGCGCTTTTGCAAAATCCTCTGCGGTGTGCTCAGAAAAAGTAGAGATGGCAATATATCCGACAGAATGCCCCTGTACTTTTTTCTCTGATGCAAAAACCGTTTCGAGTGGAATCTCAGCTCTCTTGATCCGGAATGACAGCTGCTTCTTCGTTCCAGGCCGCTGAATCTTCATTGAAACGCTGGACCCTTTTTTTCCTCTTATTTTTAACACAGCGTGGTTTAAATCCTTGCCGGCCATCGATTCTCCATTGATGCTGATAATTTCATCATTAGGCTTCAACCCGGCTTTTTCCGCTGGCGATTTCTTGAATGGGGAAACAATAATAATTTTGCCGTCTTCCATGCCAACCTCAGCCCCGATGCCTTCAAATGAGGAATCAAGAGAATCAGAAAATTGCTTAGCTGTCTGCTTATCCATGTAAACAGAATAAGGATCATTTAGCGTAGACAGCATTCCCTGGATGGCTCCCTCGAGCAGCTTTTCTCTATCTACTTTTTCTACGTACTCATTCGAAATTAACTCATACGCTTTTTCGATTTTGTCCATAGCTTTATCCCGTTCAGAGTCAGCTTGTGCCGTCGCGGGAACTGCTGCAGTCTGGGGCTTATCCATCTCAAGCAGGTTGATTCCCGCATATACACCGGCGCCTCCGAACAGCATGCTCCCTGCTGCTATCACAGCCATTATTTTTTGATTCATCCTTTACTCCTCCTGTATGCCAGACTGTCTTTACCAAAACCTAGAGATAGTATATGTAAAGGATGGAGATTTCATGTAATCATAGAAGAAAAAGAAGGCAAATGAAAAGCCGTCCCGAAAGCGGAACGGCTTTTTCACTTTATACTCGCAAAAACTTGCGGATGGAAGTCAGACTTCCCCATACTCCAATTACTGCGCCGATTGCAATCAGCACTAGCGAAACTTGGAATACAAATGGATTATAAGGAAGAAGAGAGACAAATGATCCTTGAACCTTTGGAACGACCCATCCGATGACGTATTGGTAAGTGCTCAGCACCAGTGCAATCGGAATCACAGAACCGAATACGCCTAGCAGCAATCCTTCAAGGAAAAACGGCCAGCGGATAAACCAGTTTGTCGCGCCGACAAGCTTCATGATTTCAATTTCTTTTCTTCTTGCGAAAATTGTAATTTTAATGGTGTTGGAAATTAAGAACATCGCCGTAAATACCAGGCCGATAATTAACGCGATTCCAATGTTGCGGGAAACGCCGACCACTTTAAACAAACGGCTGACCTCTTCTTTTCCATAAGTGACTTTATAAACATGATCCATTTTTTCGATCTTTTTCGCCACGTTCGGCGTATCATGCGGATCTGTCGTTTTGACGACAAACGCATCATTAAGCGGGTTTTCCTGATCCTTCATTGTCAGAGATTTTCCGCTGTCACCAAAACTGTCAACCAGCTGGTCAAGCTCTTTTTCTTTAGATGAAAAAGTAACACTCTGAATGCCCTTCAGTTCCTTAATATCGTTCTGAAGCTTGTCCTGTGCCTTCTGATCTGCAGTCAGATCAATCAGCACTTTGATTTCAACTTGTTTTTCAGCATTCGTGGCCATGTTATTCAAATTCAGCATAATCACTAAAAACACGCCGACTAAAATCAGCGTAACGGTTACAGCACTAATGGATGCAAATGTCATCCATGTGTTTCTACCGAGAGATTTAAAACTCTCACGCAAGTGGCGCCCGAGAATTTTAATCATATGAACCATACTCCCCTCTTGACTCATCACGCACAATGATACCATCTTCGATTGCAATGACACGTTTCTTCATGGTGTTTACGATTTCTTTATTATGTGTCGCCATCACGACTGTTGTCCCGCGGTTGTTAATTTCCTCCAGCGTCTTCATGACTTCCCAAGACGTATCCGGATCAAGGTTTCCTGTCGGTTCATCAGCAATGACAACATCAGGATTGTTCACAATTGATCTTGCAATAGATACACGCTGCTGCTCCCCGCCTGAAAGCTGGTCAGGAAATTGTCGCGCTTTATGCTTCAACTGCACGAGATCAAGCACTTCAAGCACCCGTTTCTTAATGACAGACGGCTGTTCTCCAATCACTTCAAGGGCAAATGCCACATTTTCAAAAACAGTAAGTTTCGGAAGAAGCTTGAAATCCTGAAAGACAACGCCTATTTTGCGGCGCACGAAAGGAATCTCTTTTTCTTTAATTGTCGCGAGATCTTTATGATTGATTAAAATTTGTCCTTTTGTCGGTTTTTCTTCTCTGTAAATCATTTTAATAAAAGTAGATTTACCCGCTCCGCTCGGACCAACAACATACACAAACTCGCCGGGATGAATGGTAACAGAAATCCCATTGAGCGCTTTTACGCCGTTCGGATAGGCTTTATATACTTCCTTCATCTCTATCATGAAATCACCTAATCTTTTATATCATTTTATCTATCACACGGTCATACTCTTCGAATGCATTCGACAATTTATGACCCATTCATTTGTAAAAAGATGAAAAATCTGAAAGTTCCCTTTTTCAATACACTTCATTATACGTCAAATTTAGACATAATACTATTACAGTTTCTTTTCATTCATATTGTCAAGGCATAAAAACATCCTTGCCGGCACTCGGCAAGGATGTTTTTATCTTACTTTTTTTCTGACAGCCATTTGGCAATAACAGCGGCTTCGTTATCCTCTACAAGCCCCTTTGGCATATTGCCGCGGCCGTTTTTAATAATGCTTTCAATTTTGTGTTCATCGTATTTGCCTCCGACCTCTTGGAGATTAGGTCCTGACACACCTTCTAAATCCTTGCCGTGGCAGCCTACGCAGCTTTGCTGATATAATTCTTCCCCTTCAGATGCAGTGGCTTCCGTCTTGCTGCCGGTGTCTGCCTTCTCTTCTTTTGCATCGTTTGATCCGCAGGCAGCCAACAGAACAGAAAGCGCAAATCCAATCATTAGTATCGATAACTTTGATTTCATGTTGAGAAGCACAACTCCTTTACGATCTCTTCCATATTATAACCTCGTTTAAGCGCGTTTGAAACCCTCGCCCAGCACCTCGCTCGCGTCTGCTACAATCACAAAAGCTGACTCATCAATCTGTTTAACGATTTGTTTCAATTTGGTGAATTCAGTTTGCCCAACCACGCACATTAAAATCGGACGGTCATCGTCAGTATATCCGCCGACTGCAGAAATTTTTGTCACGCCTCTGTCAATCTTCTGTAAGACAGCCTCCTTGACAGCCTGCTCCTGCTTTGTAATGATGAGTGCCATTTTTGAACGATTAAAGCCGACTTGCACAACATCAATGGTTTTGCTGGACACATAGACGCCAAGCATGGCATATAAGCCTTGCTCAATATTAAATACGATCATAGCCGTAACAACAATCATTCCGTCAATGATGGCGAGGCACTTCCCCAATGACAGACCGGAGTACTTATGAATGATCTGTGCAGCCAAGGCTGTACCTCCCGTCGAACCTTTCCCTAAGTACACAATACCAATTCCGATACCTATCCCGACACCGCCAAAAATCGCCGCCAAGAGTTCATGATGAGTGGCGGGCTGAATATCCCTTGTCAGAAACACTACTAGCGGCAAAAACACAGAACCTGCAAGCGTCTTTAGTCCAAATTTCCCGCCGAGCAAAATGACGCCAGCAATAAATAAAGGGATATTAATAATCCACTGTACATACGCTGCTTCAAAACCATATGATTGTAAAATCGTACTGATCCCGCTGACACCGCCGGCGGCAATCTTGTTCGGAAGCAAAAATAAATTAAAGGACACGGCCGTAATAGCTGCTCCTAACAATATGTATACATAATCCCGCAAAATCCACAATGCTTTATTCCGTACGTCCATCATATATCCTCCGTTTCTTCCAATGCTCTCCGATAGCATTTTAATCCTTCCCTGATTAGATGTAAATAACACCCAAATACAGTGGTAATATGCTAAAGCAGCAGTGAAATCAAGGATATAAGGAATAAAAAAAACACACCCGTATGCATCAGGTGTGTTTTTCAGCTTATGAAAGCTTAGAACGCAGGTAGGCATCAATGAACGTATCAATGTCACCATCCATTACAGCTTGAACGTTCCCCATTTCTGTATTGGTCCGATGGTCTTTTACCATGGAATACGGATGGAATACATAAGAACGGATTTGGCTGCCCCAGCCGATTTCTTTTTGTTCACCGCGAATTTCATCCAGCTCTGCCTGCTGCTCTTCAATTCTGCGCTGATACAGCTTGGCCTTCAGCATTTTCATGGCTCTTTCACGGTTTTTAATTTGTGAGCGCTCCGTTTGGCATGTCACAACTACGTTCGTCGGCAAGTGAGTAATCCGAACGGCTGAATCCGTCGTATTGACGTGCTGTCCGCCCGCGCCGCTTGCACGGTACGTGTCAACTTTAATATCCTCCGTACGAATATCAATATCAATTTCATCGTTAAATTCAGGCATGACTTCACATGAAACGAAAGATGTGTGGCGGCGGCCTGATGAATCAAATGGTGAGATCCGCACAAGACGATGGACACCTTTTTCTGCTTTGAGATACCCGTAAGCGTTATGTCCTTTGATGAGCAATGTCACTGACTTGATTCCCGCCTCGTCACCTGGAAGGTAATCGAGTGTTTCTACTTTAAAGCCGCGGCGCTCTCCCCATCTTGTATACATTCTAAGAAGCATAGAGCCCCAGTCCTGTGACTCTGTACCGCCAGCACCAGGGTGCAGTTCTAAAATCGCGTTATTTTTATCATACGGCTCGCTGAGAAGAAGCTGAAGCTCAAACTCATTGAACTCTTTTGTTAATGATTTTAGTTCTTTTTCAAGCTCAAGCTGGAGATCAGTGTCCGGCTCTTCTTTCAAAAGATCATGAGTCATTTGTAATTCTTCGTGGGATTCATTCAATTTTTTATACGAATTGACATAATCCTTTAAACCGTTTGCTTCATTTATAACCGTTTGAGCTTTTTGCTGATCATTCCAGAATTCCGGATCAGCCATTTGTTCATCTAGCTCAGCAATGCGGGCCTCCTTTGATTCGAGGTCAAAGAGACCCCCTAAAGTCCGCTAAACGAGAAGCCATATTTTCGAGCTCTGCTCTGATTTCTGATAATTCCATTTCATTCACCTCATTAAAAGATCCGCAGGCGCCTGCAGGCGCCGCGGTCAGTAAACTTGCCGGGGCGAACTATTCAGTACGGCCGCAGCAATTTTTATATTTTTTCCCGCTTCCGCAGTGGCATGGGGCATTTCGTCCGATATCAACCACTTTGCGAACCGGTGCTTTCTTTGCTTTTTTGTTGTCGTCGCCTTCTTGCGGCTGATGAGCTGTTGTTTGGCCTTGTACAACCTCTTCACGCTCCAGATTGTTTTCAATCTCAGCTTTCATCACAAATTTTGCGACTTCGTCCTCAATTGATTCAATCATATGCTCAAACATCGCAAAGCCTTCCATTTGATACTCACGAAGCGGGTTCGTCTGCGCGTAAGCACGAAGGTGAATCCCTTGGCGGAGCTGATCCATCGCATCAATATGATCCATCCATTTAGAATCAACGGCACGAAGAACGATAACTTTTTCGAATTCGCGCATTTGCTCTTTGCCGAATTGCTCTTCCTTCTCATTATATTTTGTGATGATGCGGTCCATAATGAGCTCAAGCATTTCATCCGGTTCTTTCCCGAAGATATCGCTCTTCTCAAGCGCACCTTCATCAAGATAAGTTGTGTTGATAAGATCAACTAGACCGTCAAGCTTCCACTCCTCAGGAAGCTCTTCTCTTGGCGTATAGGCTGCAATTGCGCGTTCGAGAGAAGACTTGATCATATTTTCAACGATTTCACGCAGGTTTTCAGAGTCAATGACTTCAAAGCGCTGCTTATAAATGACCTCACGCTGCTGGCGGAGAACATCATCATATTGCAGAAGCTGTTTACGCGAATCGAAGTTATTGCCTTCGACACGTTTTTGTGACGATTCAACCGCGCGAGATACCATTTTGCTTTGGATTGGAGTAGAGTCGTCCATGCCGAAGCGGTCCAGCATCGCCATTGTCCGCTCAGCTCCGAATCTGCGCATCAATTCATCTTCCATAGAAAGATAAAATTGAGTAATCCCCGGGTCTCCCTGACGTCCGGAACGACCTCGAAGCTGATTGTCAATCCGGCGTGATTCGTGTCGTTCTGTTCCGACAACAGCGAGTCCGCCAAGCTCTTTTACACCTTCGCCAAGCTTAATGTCCGTTCCGCGCCCCGCCATGTTAGTCGCAATCGTAACTGCGCCTTTTTGGCCGGCCTCTTCAATGATCTGCGCTTCACGTTCATGGTTTTTGGCATTTAACACTTGATGCGGAATTCCTTTGTTTTTAAGCAGCTTAGAAATCAATTCAGATGTTTCAACGGCAACCGTACCGACTAAAACAGGCTGTCCCGTCATATAACGCTGTGCGACATCCTCCGCAACTGCCTTAAACTTTCCTTCCATCGTGCGGTAAATTAAATCCGGGCGGTCATCACGGACAACAGGCCTGTTGGTAGGGATCGTGACAACCTGCATGTTGTAGATGTTGCGGAATTCTTCTTCCTCTGTCTTAGCTGTACCCGTCATACCGGCAAGTTTTTCGTACATTCGGAAGTAGTTTTGGAACGTAATCGTCGCCAAGGTCATGCTTTCGTTTTGAATCTCAAGCCCTTCCTTCGCTTCAATCGCTTGGTGAAGCCCCTCACTGTAGCGGCGGCCTTTCATCAGACGTCCCGTGAAGGAATCAACAATAACAACCTGTCCGTCTTCCACTACATAGTCAACGTCCTTTTGCATCGCAACGTGAGCTTTTAAGGCCTGGTTGATATGGTGGTTGAGCGCGACATGCTTCACATCAAAGAGGTTATCGATGCCGAACGCTTTTTCCGCCTTCGTCATTCCTTCTTCAGTAAGCTGTACAGCTTTTGTTTTGATATCGTACGTGTAATCCTTCTCCGCTTTTAACGTACGGACAAAAGCATTTGCCTGTACGTACAGCTTAGTGGATTTGGCAGCTTGTCCAGAAATGATAAGAGGTGTTCTCGCTTCATCAATTAAAATAGAGTCAACTTCATCTATTACCGCAAAATGAAGCGGGCGCTGAACCATCTGCTCTTTATAAAGAACCATATTGTCACGCAAATAGTCGAAGCCAAGCTCATTGTTTGTAGAGTAAGTAATGTCAGCTGCATAAGCTTCCCGTTTTTCGTCTTTTGACATTGAGTTTAAATTCAAGCCGACAGTCAGACCGAGAAACTCGAAAATTTTCCCCATTTGTTCAGCGTCACGGCTTGCCAAGTATTCGTTGACAGTCACGACGTGTACGCCTTTACCTGTTAACGCATTTAAATAAACAGGCAGAGTAGACGTTAATGTTTTCCCTTCCCCTGTTTTCATTTCCGCGATATTTCCGTCATGAAGCGCTACGCCCCCCATGAGCTGGACTTTAAACGGAAACATACCTGTTACGCGGCGTGAAGCTTCTCGAACAACAGCGAAAGCTTCAACAAGAAGATCATCTGTTGTCGCCCCTTTTTCAAGACGCTCTTTAAATTCAATTGTTTTATGTTTCAACGCGTCGTCAGAGAGATTTTCATAGTCTCCGCGAATCGCATCAATATCGTTAGCAATTTTTTCGTATCTATTCAGCGTACGTTTTGTTGGATCAAACATTTTATTTAAAATTCCAAGCATTTATAACGCTCCTCTATCATCACATGCCTATTTTAAAGGCATGTATAAATAATTTACTAGTCCATGTATACCTCTCATTATCATATCATACCTTTTGTTATTTCCAAAGAATTTGCAAATAAGAAAAACAAAAACCTTCCGCGGACATCACGGAAGGCTTCTCTTCATTATTCAGTCGGTTCAATTAAGCCATATTTCCCGTCATTTCTGCGGTACACGACATTTGTAAGGTTTGTTTCCGCATTTGTGAAAACAAAGAAATTATGGCCGAGCATATTCATTTGCAGGATCGCTTCTTCACTATCCATCGGCTTTAAATTAAAGCGTTTCTGACGGACGATATCCAAGCTCTCCTCCTCTTCTATGTCATCCTGAACCGCAATATCTGTATCAGAGCCAAGACCGTTTGCCAATAAATATTTTGGAGAGCCCTGCTCACGGAATTTACGGTTTACTTTCGTTTTATGCTTACGGATTTGACGTTCCAGTTTGTTTGTTGCGAGATCAATTGCGTTGTACATATCCTCGTTATGCACCTCGGACCGAAGCGCCAGATCTGTCATCGGAATCGTAACCTCAACCTTAGACTCCTTGTCATTGTAAAACTTCAAGTTGACGTTCACATCAGCATCCACGCTATGGTCAAAATAGCGCTCCAGCTTGCCGATCTTCCTCTCGACATGATCCTTTAACGCGGGTGTCACTTCAATATTTTCTCCTCTGATGTTATAGTTCATCAAAGAACGCCTCCCTTTTATTAAGGATATGTATCTATTTCTCTTTTACCCTTTACAATTCCTGCTGAAACATAAATCTTTTGTGAAAATTCAGTGAACTTTGTCGAATTTTGTTTGTATTTGCTCTGTTATTGGCGGTTCGGAGGTATATGTATATGCTGATTGAACGAAACAAATACCTCACACACGCCTAATTGATTAAAAAGGGTTCCATACATTGATGAATAGACAGCATCCATTTTCTATACTGAATCAGAAAATGTTCCTTTAAATACTCACAGAACTCATGAGAGGGAAAAGAGAAAGAGACCAATTGATCAAACTCCGCAAAAATTTGGTCAAATGCTTTCACACAAATTTCAGCACACCGCGAATCCATAATGAAGAGAAGTGTTGAATGTGTTGAATCCAAATAAAAAAAGGCTTGGATCAGATCTTGGTAGATCCGATCCCCTTCTGTTTTTGATAAATTCTCTTCAGCCTCTATCAAATAACACAACCCCTCTTCGATGGTAAAAAGAAGATGATAATAAGCTGATAAAAGCGTATAATCTTCAATGCTCTTCAAGGCACTCACCTATTTACGCTTGTCATAATATGTGCCGTCAATCGTAATGTTGTTATAAGGGTTTAAATACGTCGTATGCATCACACGTTTTCTTTTCATCTGCTGAAGTTCTGTTGCGATTGACTGCTTCAGTCTTTCCATTTCCTTCACAATCAGCTGATCCCATGTCAAAATAAGTTTCATCTGCTTTCGCTCTTCTTCTGAAAGCGGCAGAGATATCTCCTGAATCAGTTCAGACCGTGTAGCCACAAAGTCTTCAATTTGCTTTAAAAGTTCATCGCTTTCCGGCGTATTTTGTATGTGTGACAGCATACTCTTCGTCTCAGTGTATAGTTGATCTATATTATTCATGCGATCCCGCCTGATCCGTGCCGGTCCTTCCGCTCACTTTGAATGGCCTGTTTCCAAGCATCGCGAAAATCTGTTACATAGCCTTCAACCTCAGCCAGCATGCCCGTATCATTTTTGATATTTGCCTGTACCAATCTTCGATACATATAATCGTACATCGCACCCATGGAAGCGGAAAGCTCTATGTTACGGTTAAGTGTAAAATTTAATTCCTGAATAATATTTTGCGCTTTAATCAGATTCTCATTTTTACGTTCCATATCATCATTCTCGATGGCCTGAGAGGCAAGTCTTATAAATTTCAAACAGCCATTATACAGCATAAGCGTCAGTTCACCGGGTGTAGCCGTATTCACTGAATTTTGCTGATAGGCTGTATAAGGATTTTGGATCGCCATGTGTCATCCTCCAAATTACATTTATTGTACAAGAAGCTGTGATAAATAGGACGCTTGTTCGTTCATTTTTTGAATCGCAGAATCCATTGCACTGAATTTTGAATAATAGCGGTTTTCTATTGTGGTTAACCGGTCCTGCATTTTGGTAATATCAGTGCTGATCGTATTTAAATTTTTACCGATTGAATAATCATTGGTTCCCATTGTCGAGTTGCCGGCTTTTGCTTCAATGCTTTTCACCGTACTTTTCAGGGTGTCACCGATGCGTTTCATAATCCCTTTATCACTATAGGCGCTGCTGTTCGATCCACTTGTAAATAAAGCGGCAACACTTTGCGGATCTTCTTGTATTTTGGCTTTCAGTTTGTCTTCATTAATCTCTAAATGTCCCCGCATTTGGTAAGTACTTGAGGTTGTTATGCCGAATTCTGTCAATTGATAGGTTTTCCCATCCGCATTAACTTGAGTATAAAAGTCAGTCCGCATTTGGTTCGTGCCGGTGCTGATGCTGGAATCATTTCTAAGCAATCCGCTTTTTGCCTTCTCCTCCCAGAGCTCTACCTCTTTATCGGACATGGCTTCTTTTTGTTCACTTGTCAACGGAGTATAGTCTCGGTATTTTTCTTCTTTCAGCTTTTCATTCAGGCTGTCAACCATTTCATTGTATTTATCTACAAACTCTTTGATTTGATTATAAATCCCGTCAACATCAGTAGAAACAGATGTGGTAACAGGACCTGTGGCTGCAGTTGTATTTTTAATCGAGTAAGTAACACCATTCACCGTGAAATTGTTTGTCAGCTTCTCCATTTCAAAGCCGTTAATTGTGACTTTGGCATTTGTGCCTTCTTTGTAAGCAGTGAGCTTATTATCAGCATCCAAAGAAAAACCAAGCTGACCGGACATAAAGTCAGCTGTAGCAGAGTCTGCTGCCTGTATACTGCCCCCTGCACCTGTTGCTTTAGAAGAAAACGCAATGGTTTCTACGTACTCTGTACCATTCCAAATTTTATCTTTAAAAGCTGATACTCCTAGATCTGAACTGTTAAGTTTAGAAATCACATTATCAATCGTATCGGCGCTCGTCACACTGATGTTCACTGTTTTTGCCGTTGTCTCACCAGGCGCAACAACGTTAAATGCCAAATTATAATCGCCTTGTGTATAATCCGTATAATTGTTTGCCTTATACGTTGCTGCGGTTGCCAAGCTCGCCACTTCAACAGTAGAAGAAGAGTTTGGTGCACTTGCGCTTCCTGTAGCAGTTAACACAGACTCATTAGAGCTTGTCACAGTTTTGCTCTGATACGTGCTAGGATATGTCAACGTATTTTTAGACATATAATCTTGCAATTCTTTTATTTTTGTATTGACTTCACGATAGCTGTCACGCTGCCATTCAAGAGTCTGCTTTTTTTGCTTCAGCTTATCAAGCGGCGCTCTTTCTGTCTGCATCAGCTTTGATACAATATCATCTATATCCATTCCTGATGCCAGACCTGTTATTCTTGTGACCATCTCAAACCACTCCTATTCTACTTTTTTTCATCTACAAATAACCCGAGAAATTCAGTCATAGCCGCATAAAAATCAAGCCACCGTTTTGGTGGAATTTCGCGGATCACTTCATTTGTAGAGTCCTCTATTACTTTTACATAGTATTCATTTAACTTCTCATGAAGCTCAAACTTCAGGTGAACTTGCGAAGGTTCCAAAAGCTTGTTCATTTCCCCCACCATTTCAGCAAGATTGGTATATGAAACTTGATGAACAGGAACCTCGTTATCATTATCTTTCTGATTATGTATTTGAGTATCATAACGATCCCAAACAGGTTGTAACGTAGTGAGCCTTTCAATGTTCAATTGATCATCCCCTATGCCCCAATCTATCGTTTATATCGACTAAATCGAGATAAGATTACACATATTTTTGGAAAAAAATCTTCTGTTTTAGATTTCTTGTTTGGAAATACATTTATAAAAAGTTAGTGGAGAATCCGGTTATTATATCACGAGTTAGTGACAGCAAGGGGGAAGTATTCGGAGCTAGAAACATTAAATAAAAGACCTTGGCGTTGCCAAGGTCTTTTTTAAAATTAACGTAATAATTGAAGTACGTTTTGCGGCTGTTGGTTTGCTTGAGCAAGCATCGCTTGAGAAGCCTGAGAAAGAATGTTGTTCTTTGTGAACTCACTCATTTCTTTAGCCATGTCAACGTCACGGATACGAGACTCAGCAGCTGTCAAGTTTTCACCAGAAGCGCTTAAGTTGTTGATTGTGTGCTCTAGACGGTTTTGTACCGCACCAAGTTTACCACGCTCAGAAGATACTTTGTTAATTGCAGAATCTACTTTAGTTAAAAGCGCATCTGTGTTAGCTGCCGTAGCTGTTGTTACTTTGTAATCTGCTTTTAACATGTCAAGACCTGTAGCAGCAGTACTCATATCCCCAATGTTAACTGTTAATTGTTGACCTTTGTTGGCACCGATTTGGAAAGTGAATCCATTTGTCTGCGTACCATCAAGAAGGTTTTTACCGTTAAAAGCTGTACGTTGAGAAATTCCATCTACCTCATCAAGAAGGTTATCAATTTCATCTTGAATGGCTTGAAGGTCTGTCGTTGCATCTTGAGTACCAGTGTTACCCGCTTGAACAGTTAACTCACGAACACGTTGAAGAATTGAGTGAGTTTCAGTCAATGCACCCTCAGCTGTTTGGATAAGAGAGATTCCGTCTTGAGAGTTTTTAGAAGCCATATCAAGACCTCTGATTTGTCCTCTCATTTTTTCAGAGATCGCAAGACCTGCTGCGTCATCTCCCGCACGGTTGATACGAAGACCTGAAGAAAGTTTCTCCATGTTTTTTTGTGATGCACCGTTGTTTGAAGACAAACGGTTCAGTGTGTTAAGCGCTGCGATATTGTGGTTAATTCTCATTTTTATTTCCTCCCTGAATATGTTGTTAAGGCACGTCCTTGTGCCCTTATTTTTGTAACTGGCGGAGTCTTTTTCGCCTCCTCCCGGCTACATCATTAATATCGGATTGTCTCTGATTTTGTTAATACAAAAATAAAAAAATCCTCACTTTTTTTGTGAGGATAATGCGGAGATCACATCGCTGGATAAGGCTGCCGCACGGTTATTTTCTTCCTGAATGGTCAAGTAGATTTCTTTCCTGTGAATATCAATATGCTTTGGGGCGTCAATTCCAAGCTTCACTTGATCCCCCTCAACCGCAATCACTTTCACTTCAATATCAGCACCTATTTGAATCGCTTCGTTTATTTTCCGCGATAAAACTAGCATGATTCTCCTCCAATCGGATGCTTTGTCGTATATGAGGAGTCGTGTAAAACGACTTGCTTAGCCATCATGTTCTTGCGATTCACAATAATGGGGGCCAATAAATTCGCAGTAGAATTTTCAAATGGCTCTGCCATAGTCAATATTGTCATGACTTCTACGTCTTGAATATTATCGATATCCAAAAGTTCAGCAGTTGATTCATCAAGGTCAAATTCATAATTCTTAAAAAAGATAAACGGACTTACAACGATAAACGCAAGATTTTCTGAAGTGACGGACTGCAGTGCCACGAATGGGGAGTCTTCTGAAAGCGGAAGTATGACGAACTGTTTTTCTTCTAAAAAGCCTGGAATCCCGCTTTCAAAAAGAATGATTTGTTCTTCTTTTATGTTCATTTGGCCATGGTACTTCGTATGAATGATCATTTTTCACGATCCTTTTCTTTTTACTTTTCGGGTGATTCTTTCGGGTATTCTACATCTATATTTAAATCAGGGTATTGGAGCATGTCAACCTTAACATTTCCTGGCGTATATTCAACAATTGGCTTATGCGGCTCAGCCTGAATAACAGGCTTTCGCGGCGTAATCTGAACATCAAGCTGTGACGGAGTATATTGTATTTTCACCCTAGATAGAGAAGGAGCATAATTTTCGCCTAATTGAATTTGGTGCATTTCAGAGTTCCTCCTTGCTTGTGAAGCGATTGGGTTCCCCTTATTTTCAATCCTCATAAGCTCGTCGCCTTCTTCTGCAGTGCGTGCTATTCCCTCCATTACATTCTCATGCCCTTGTTGGGCGGCTTCTTCAATTCTCTTGAAAACATGCTTTCTGTCTAATTCTTCCCATGCTTGTGTCTGGTCAATCGTGAGTTTTCCAGATGTCACCGATATTTCCATTTCCGCACTCGGCTGTTCGATCTCTAGATCAGCTTGAGGCTGCTCCATTTTTAAGCTGGCAGGCGTCGTTGTTAAACCAATTTTTCCTTGAACACTATGCATAATCAATCTGGGAATCTGCATCACTCTACCTCCTGAACTATAAAAAAAGCGAACTCCTAAGAGCCGCTTACTTTAAAAAGTCAATCAATGTAGGCTGAACAATTTGCGCATTAACAGCCAGAGTAGCCCTGTGAACGCTTTGCTGCGCAATAAATTCAGTTATTACTTCTTCCAGTTCTACATCTTCATTGTCTGATAACACTTTAGTAGCTGTTTCTTCTTGCGCTGATAGTCTTGTATTAACCAGTTCAAGACGATTATATCTCGCTCCAAGATCAGATCGTTCAGCGCTCATGCCGTCAGAAAAATGATCAATATCATCTAAAACACTGTCCATGCCATCTAGCGAACCAGAATTTAGTGCTTTCTCAAAAGAATCAAGCATTTCAAATACATTCTGCCCGCTTTCAGAAGTGCCTCCAAAAGCTGACTTTGGATCTGAATTCACTTTCAATGACATATTATTTGATATATTGACTACGACATCAGCTGTATCAGAAATTGTATAAGTTCCGTCTCCGTTATCTGTAACCGGAGGCTTATCTGAATTTGTGCCATTAAAGATATATCTGCCGTTCACTTGTGTATTCGCAATATTTAAAAGCTGTTCCTTTAACTGCTTTACCTCTACGCCAATCGCTTGCCGCTCCGACTCGCCGTTTGTATCATTTTGAGCTTCAACCGCTAATTCTCTGACCTTTGACAGGATGTCAATTCCTTCTGTAATGTTTGTTTCTGTGTTTTCGAGCCAGGTAAAGGCTTGAGAAGCATTGCTTTTGTACTGCTGCACTTGAGACAGTTGCGTATTATACTTTAAGCTTTTCATTGCTACTACAGGATCGTCGGAAGCTTTTGAGATTTTTTTCCCTGAAGAAATCTGCGACTGGAGTTTATCCAGCTTCGAGTAGCTCGAACCGATATATCTCAGTGAGTTTTGCTGTATCATGCCTTGTGTTACTCTCATGTGACTCTACCTACCTTCCTCCAACACCCATGCCGTTGATCACTTTATCAAGTAATTCGTCTTGTAAAGTCACCATTCTTGCAGCTGCATTGTATGCGTGTTGGAATTGAATCATATTCGTCATTTCTTCGTCTAAAGAAACTGCGCTCATTTGCTGACGGTTTATGTCAGCATCATTCAGCTGTGTTTCTGTATTAGACGCCAGTCGATTAGCCTCTTGAGCTTCGATCCCTAGCTCGCCAATCAGACCCGCATAATAATCTAAAACACTAGTTTCTTTACCGTTAATAGTTATTTTACCGGTTAAAACATTTGCTAATTTTGTAGCATTTGCGTTATCGTTGGCTGCGCCAGTCAGTGAGAAAGCAATGTTTGCGCCTTTTGAATCTATTATGCTGTCAGCCACTTTGATCTTGCCCGCCGCGCCCTTGGCAGGTTCAGTTTCACCGCCAGTAAAATCAAAAAAGTCTCCGCCTTGTTCACCGCTCTTGGTCACACCATTTCTGTGCACTTCATTGAAAGCTTTCGCGAATTCAAGCGCCATATTGTCAAGATCAGAAAGCATTTCCGGGTATACGCCCTTTTCTTGGCCATCTGCTGTTATATACCCATAAGACTCTATAAATCCTAAAAGGGATCCCTTGCTGCTAAAGGACTCCGCCTGCACAGCTGTATCCCCGATTG
The DNA here is from genome assembly GCF_053903145.1 of Bacillus sp. JZ39. Taxonomy (NCBI): domain Bacteria; kingdom Bacillati; phylum Bacillota; class Bacilli; order Caryophanales; family Bacillaceae; genus Bacillus; species Bacillus sp. JZ39. The sequence continues at coordinate 3,430,434 of NZ_CP096389.1, forward strand.
AAATACTTGATACTAACCCAGTTTCATTATCATAGTTGGCTGCAAGTTCTGAAACCTCGTAATTTTTACCGTCCAAAACAGTTCCTAGCGACTGTTTATTTTTATCAAGGATTTCAATTGATACAGTTCCTTCAGCAGATGCAAGTGCATTCCCACCTGATTTGTTGTAGTTGACTTTGATATCAACCATTGAGGATAATTTATCGATCAGCAAATCTCGCTGGTCATATAAACCATTCGGAAGAAGCCCGACCGGCTCTACTTGTGCAATTTGCTTATTTAAACTGTTTAATTGAGAAAGCAGAGAATTGACATCCAACACAGTTGTATTTAGCTCTGCTTTTAAATTCGATTGGACATTTGTAAGTGATTCAGAAATATAATTAAACGTTTCAGCTACAGCTTGTCCTTTTCGAGCAACAACAGAACGTGCACTTTCTTCATTTGTATTATTCGATAATTCCTGCAGGGAATTCCAAAACGAATTGAGCACACTGTTCAAGCCGCTGTCATCCGTTTCATTTAAAACGCCTTCCATTTGGGACAGCGCTTTTGCCTTCGTGTCATAGTATCCGGCACTGTTGTTTTGAAGACGGTATTGGTAGTCAAGAAAGATATCTCTTATTCTCTCAACTGATTTTCCTTGAACGCCCGTACCCATTTGTCCCGCTGTTTTTTCTGCATTTTTAGATACAGCAGGGAAATAGTCAGTTGCCTCCAATGAGACCCGCTGTCTTGTATAACCATCAGTATTGGCATTTGCCACGTTATTTGCAGTAGTGCTTAACGCTGCCTGCTGAGCGCTTAACGCCCGCCTTGCAGTTTCAAGCCCCATAAAGGTAGATGTCATTTTCTGAATTCCTTTCTGCTAAGCTTTTGAATCAAACAGTTTCATTTGGCTGCTTTTCGGCAGCTCAGCTTTAATTGATTTGCTGTAATTGAAGTTATTTTCCTTAGGAACCAGCATATCGTACGAAATAGAGATGAATTGCAGCGCGTCTCTTGTCAGCTGCTTATTCATCTCATTTACTTTTTTCAGACGTCCGAGAACTTGAGAAAGAGATTCGTATAATTGTTCCAGCTCTTCCTTTTCACTGCCTGAGGTTTTGGCGATACATGCGGAAATAGTATTATTTTCGCTATATCCGAGAAAGGCCGAAGTTGTTTTGATCCGGTCATCTTCTGTCTGCGTGATTGCTTGAATATATTTTTGCTCTTTTGTCAAAATGTTAGAAAGCTCTTTTGTTTTGCCGGCTTTGAGCGCTTCCGTCTTTTCTTCAGACAGCGTGAGCAGGTGCTCATGCAGAACGCAAAGTCGCTTCAATTGTTCAATAATTGCCTTCGCTGACATGGGCTTTCTCCTTTTTTATTGCTTTTTATAAAAATTAATTATATTTTTCGCGATATGATTTGCGTCTACTTTGTATGACCCGTTTTCAATTTGCGCTTTAAGCTGCGCAATTTTTTCCTGTCGTGAACCAGTGACTGCGTCGGATGCATGTTGCATTTCTTTAGCCTGTGATGAAATTTCAATTTTATCTTGAGGCTGTGCAGCAGTTTTTTGCACCGCTTGCTTATCATAATTTTTTTGATATGGATTAACGGATTGTGTTCCAAATTGATTGATTTTCATAGGATTCCTCTCGCTTTCCGTTGCAGTCTTTAAACAATCTTAACCCTTTTATCGACTGCGTTTTCAGTTAGTTTAGGGAATCAGCTGTTTTTGGTATTATAGGCATAGTATGTGTCTTTTTTACTATTTTCTTTCTCGATTTTCAGAGCATCCTCGTGGTTCAAATGATCCATTTGATCCTTAATATCGGACTGGCAAGCCTTGCAGAACTTGCCTTCTCTAATCGATGTCCCGCACCTTTCACAAGGGTATGCCAAATTAGGAAGATGAGTGATCTGAATTCGCTTCTGCCTGATGAATTTCAATATCAGCTCTTCTTCCACACCTGTTTCCTCAGTTATCCGGCTCAAAGTTGATTGCCGGTTTTCCTGTTTTCTTAAAAATTTATAGACAGTCTCAAATGATTTTTCTTCTTCCTTAATACACGCCTGACATACGGTTTGCAGCTTTGTTTTTAAAAATAAAGCATTGCATTTCGGACAATTAGCCAGTTCTCCCATCTTTTTTTCTCCTTATTAGATAATATGCCTGTGTCAATTTCTAGTGATTATATCGGCATAAAAACAGAATCATTTAGCTTCTGATCAAGGTAAAAGATGACACTGAAGCGGCTTTTCCTTTTTCTAATAAACAGCGGGCTGCGAAGTGCAAGGTGGCGCCTGTTGTATAAAGATCGTCTATTAAAATGATATCCATACCTTCTGCTGAATTATTTTTTGTATCAAAAATGCGCTCTGACAGCAGGCGTTCTGTTTTCTTTTTCTTTGACTGTTTCTCATTATTCAGGCGAATGAGGGGATGGTGGGAAGGCCGGTCTAAACATTCTGCCAAGAGCTGTGCCTGGTTAAATCCGCGCTCTTCTTCCCGTTCCTTGCTCAGCGGAATAGGTACAAGAACAAAATGCTTATCGGGGTAAACCTTAGAAAAGGTTGAAGAAAAATCACTTTTAAATGCATTTATGATTTCTGCATCTCCTCTAAATTTAAAACGGGAGAGCGTTTCTTTCATCATATCATTATATGTGTAAACTGAACGGTTCTGACGCAATAGCAAACTGTCTCTGATCCTTGTTCTCCACACCTCGCAATCCCTGCATACGGCATGAACAGATTGAGGTCTGCCGCACAGGGGGCAGATATGTCCTGTGATTTTCTTTAATTTGCTTCTGCAAGAATAACAAACCTTTTCATCAGGCTTTAGTAAAAAAAGGGCTCTCCATGTAACATCTTGAGAAAATTGCGAATCACATAATAAACAGATCAGTTTATGAATACCTCCTCCTGCTTCGTGTGACATAAATCGCTTGGACTCTCTGAAACTACTGCAGCAGATTCAGCCAAAATGACAAGCATTGCTGTGTTTTTTTGTTTATCTACCAGCTCAGCTTTCGTATATGCGATCTTTTTAAGATCAGTAACGTAGGATGGACTCACTTTGTTTAAAGAAAGTGCCAATACATCGTTCTGGCATACTTGGCAAGTACAGGCCATATGAAGCTGGTCCATATATCGGTCGAGCAGTTCTTTCATTACGATTTCTTTTGAATTGACAAGCATTTTTACAGCTCCTCATCATCGGTTATATGAGTATACTGTACCACGTTTTCAAATAATGGCTAGTCTGTACATTCAACTTTTGCTGCCAATTCATTCATTTCTTTTATATGCTTTCTTGCATCGAGCATACTCTTTGTTTTGCCGAAGTGAAAGAAAATGACATCGCCGTCCGCATATTCTTTATGCCGGCCGGTTCTTCCTGCAATTTGAACAAGTGCGCTTTCCGTAAAGATAGGTGATTCCGCTCCTAGTACACCCGTTTGCACCTTGGGGACTGTGACGCCTCTTTCCAGTATTGTTGTTGTGATTAATAGATCGAGCTGACCATCTCTGAATTGCTGCACTTTCTCCTTTCTATGCTTGTCTTCCGCGTGCACAGATGCGGTTCGGCAATGAACACCTCTAAAGCACGCAGCAGCCTTTTCCAGAATAGAAACGGAAGGAACGAATAAAAAAACAGGCCTCCCTTCTTTTACATGAAACTCTATCCATCTTTTCACCGCTGGCGGAATTTTATTTCGGTTTAATTTCTTCTTCCAGTTTCCACACCATACAAAGCGCGGTTCGGGTAAAGGTTTCCGGTGGTGTCTTGCGGGGATGCGAACTGAATGTAACTGTCCGTTCAGTGCTTTTCTTTTTAATTCTTTAGGAGGTGTTGCACTTAAATAAACGAGGGTGCTGTTTTTCTTTCTTGCTTTTTGAACAGCGAATTGAAGGGTTTGATCAGCAGAATATGGAAAAGCGTCAACTTCATCAATGATCATAACATCGATTGCATCTTTATATCGCAAAAGCTGATGCGTAGTGGAAATCATAAGCGGAGATAGCCGCCCTTTGTCATCGCTTCCTCCGTAAAGCGCTGAAATTTCAGCACCCTGAAAGGCAGCCTTGAGCCTTGGAGCAAGCTCTAATACAACATCGGTGCGAGGTGTTGCAATACATACACGCAGTCCTTGATTTAACGCTGATTCTATACCAGGAAACAGCATTTCTGTTTTGCCAGCGCCGCAAACCGCCCAGATGAGGAGCTCTTCTTTTTTTGATATTGCTTCAATTAAAACATTGGCGGCTTTTTGCTGTCCGCTTGAAAGCTTGCCGTCCCATGTCAGTTTAATTGACTTCCAGTTTGGTGCATTTTCCTCTTCCCATGAATATAAAGGAACCTCCTCACTCACTCTGCCCATCATGACACAGGAACGGCAATACAGCTTATTCTTTCCAGATGAGTGATAAAAAGAAAAATATCGCTGATCAGTTTGGCCGCACCTATTACATCTATATCCCCGTTTATTTATGGATATAGAATTTTCAGCAGTGATATATCCATTCTTGATATGCCATTCAATCATCTCATCGGAAAATGAGAGCTCAGTCCTGAGCAAATGACGGCTTCGAAGCGTCTGCTGCAATTCTCTAGAAAAGGAACTGTTTTTTTCAACTGGCACATTCACATAGCACCGCCTCCTTTCGAGACAGTATGCCTGAATGAATATTTTCTGTCCAACTATTAAAATAAGAATATAAAAAAAATCTCCGCTCTAAAAACGGAGATTTTACATTATTTAAAACACCAGCAAATTCCTAACGCACCTTCACCCAAATGAGTGCCGATTACCGCGCCAAAATAGCTGTTATAAAATTCAACATGAGGATATTTTGCAGAAAGCTCTTCAATGATTTTCGCTGCTTCTTCCTCTCGATTAGCGTGGATAACAGCAGCTCGCATAGGCAACCCTTTACTCGCATCTTCGTCTAAAAGCTCATAAATTCGCGAAATTGCTTTTTTACGTGTGCGAATCTTCTCAAAAGGCACAATTACCTTATTGTCAAAATGAAGGATAGGCTTTACCTTTAGAAGACTACCAATGAAGGCTTGGGCGCTGCTTAATCGCCCGCCGCGCTGAAGATGAGCTAAGTCATCTACCATAAAATAAGCACGAACTGTTTTTTTCATTTCTTCCAGTTCTTTTATAATATCTTCCGGCGATGATGCTCCGTTTTTGATTAATTCAGCAGCTTTAAGGGCATAAAAGCCTTGAGCCAAGCAACTGATCTCTGAGTCAAATGGATACACATCAATATTGTCGACCATCGAATCAGCCGCTGCTGCACTGCTGAATGTTCCGCTGATCCCGCTGGAAAGATGGATACTGATAACCGCATCATAAGACTTGCCAAGCTCTTCATATAGCGCAACCAACTCGCCGATTGGCGGCTGAGAAGTCGTCGGGAGCTCATTATGCTTTTTCACTTCTTCGTAAAAGCTTTTCCAGTCCAACTCAATTTCTTCACGGTAAGTCTCCTCCCCAAAAACAACCTGGAGAGGGATCATATGTATCTGATGTTGTTCACGCATTTCTTTCGGAATATATGCCGTGCTGTCTGTTACGACTGCAATATTCATAGCTTCGATACCTGCCTTATTGCTTTATAACTCTATTGTAAGGGAAACGGCAGCCTAAAAAAAGACCTGCCTAGAAAAAGGCAAGTCTCCTATTATACTATCTCATTTCTACCCAGCCATTTTTAATGGCGACCACAACGGCTTGCGTCCGGTCGTTTACATTCATTTTTTGTAAAATATTGCTGACATGGTTTTTAACGGTTTTCTCACTGATAAACAATGATTCACCAATTCCGCGGTTGCTTTTTCCGTCTGCAAGCATCTGCAGCACTTCACATTCCCGCCTAGTTAAAATATGTAATGGTCTGCGGATTTCAGGGTAAACCTCATGTTGAGGGTGTGCAGAAACTCCGCTTGTTGCAAGGCGGCGGAATTCGTTAACGAGGTTGTGAGTAACCTTCGGATGAAGGTAAGATCCGCCCTCAGCCACTACTTTAACCGCTTCAATTAATGTATCAGCATCCATCTCTTTCAGCAGATAACCTCTTGCACCTGTTTTCAGGGCATGTGTTACATAATTTTCGTCATCGTGAATTGATAGAATAATTACTTTAGATTCAGGATACAGCTCTACAAGCTGTTTTGTAGCTTCCACACCATTTACGTTTGGCATATTGATATCCATGATCACAACATCAGGATGATAGTGCTCAACAATACGAGCCGCTTCGTCTCCGTCATCACCTTCGGCTACCACTTCAAAGGTAGGTTCAAAATCCAATATCCGTTTAACACCTTCACGAAATAACTGATGGTCGTCGATAATAACAATGTTTACTTTAGTCACAAGCCACGCCTCCTTGTATTATTGTTCTATATACTCTAGCATTCGGTCAATATGCCTTTTGGCTCTATTTTACAAATCATAGTCAAAGAGATAACGGAACCTTAATCATAATAAATGTCCCAAGACCTATTTTCGAATCTATTGTCATCGTTCCTTCCAATAAATCTACTCTTTCTTTCATGCCCAGCAAGCCGAATGATTTGTTTTTCTTCTCTTTCGCTTCCTTCAGGTCGAACCCTTTACCGTTATCTTTTATCATTAAAATCACAAAATCCTTTGTGATCTCAACTTTGACTGTAATTTCTTCAGATTCAGAATGCTTTAGCGCATTAGACACAGCTTCCTGTGCGAGCCTGAAGAGCGCAACCTCAAACTGAGGCGCTAGCCTCTGATCCTCTGTTTCTCCAATGCACTGAAAATGTATTTTGACCTTCCCGTTATATTCCTCGGTTGTATATAGATATTTTCTTAAAGTTGGAATCAGGCCTAGGTCATCAAGGGCCATCGGTCTTAAATCATATATAATCCTTCTCACTTCGTAAAGGGCATTCCGAACATTTTGGCGTAGATTTTTAATTTCTTGGAATCCGTCCTCTGCGCCCCGGTCACGGAAAATCCGCTCGATTAATTCCGACCTCATCATAACATTCGCCAGCATTTGAGCGGGTCCGTCATGGATTTCTCTTGAGACTCTTTTTCGCTCTTCTTCCTGCGCCTCAATAATTCTTAAGCCGAAATCCTGTTTTGCCTGAGCATCAGCAAGAAGCAGTCCAACTTCGCGCAAATCCTGATTCAAGTAGTTGAGCACAACTGTAATTTGGCTTACTAATGATTCTGACCGCTCAATGATTTCCTGAAGCCCTAGCAATCTGCGCTCCAAATCGTCCCGCCGTTCGCGCAATTGCTTCTCACGCTGCTGGATCATCGTCAATTCTACCTGCAGCTTATGGGCTTTTTCATAAGCATTGCGGATTTCCTCTTCACTGAATCTATGAAAATTACGGCTGACCTCGGATAAACGGTTTCTCGCATGGCGGGTTTGCACTTCAAGTTTATCGCCAAGCTCGATCACTTCATACACCTGCTGTTTAATTTGTTTCAGTTCTTCGACCAGCTGTTCATACTGCTGGCGTGACTGCTCCCCGATTTGAAAAACCTCGTCCTTGCTCCCGTCAACGGTTTTCAGCATCTTCATCAAAATAGAATCCAGCACTTTGGAATCCATCTTTGTTTTATTCATAATTTCCCTCCGTCACGGCGTTGTCATATATTTTTATTATAAATGTAATTGATCTGCAAATTATGTCGAATTATAATGAAAGAATGCGTATATTCTAGAAAAAAACATTTTTATATACTATCTACTCTTTATGATACCAAAATACGCACAAAAATTCTAAAGACTGTACGAATTTGTATAGGCAGTCTTTTATGCTTAGCAGGAGGGTCAGCTAGCATGCTGCACAGCTATTTTACTGTGAAAGAAGCAGGAGAACACGAGATTGTTATAGAAAAATCGCGTTTTATCTGTCATTTAAGCCGTGTTTCTACCGAACAAGAGGCACAGGAATTTATACAGAAAATAAAGAAACAGCACTGGAATGCGACTCATAATTGCTCGGCTTATGTTATTGGCGAGAATGATCATATCCAAAAAGCCAATGATGACGGGGAACCAAGCGGTACAGCGGGAGTGCCGATGCTCGAGGTTTTAAAAAAACGCAGGCTGAAGGATACTTGCGCCGTCGTTACACGCTACTTCGGAGGCATTAAGCTTGGTGCTGGCGGATTAATTCGCGCTTATGGGAAATCAGTGTCTGAAGGATTAAATCATATAGGTGTTGTAGAACGGAAGCTTATGCGAATCATGCATACTTCTGCAGATTACACATGGCTTGGCAAGATTGAAAATGAATTAAGGGAGTCACAATTTCTGTTAAAGGAAATCCATTATTCAGAAAATGTTGAATTCGAAACATACGTCGAAGAAAAAGAAACAAACGCTTTTTCTGAATGGATGACAGAACTGACAAATGGAAAGAGTGATATTAAAGAGGGAGAGTTGACGTATCTTGAAAAAGCCGTCAATCACATAAAGGAGACTGAATAATGGCTGAACGCGTTAGAGTGCGTGTGCGAAAAAAGAAAAAGAGCAAACGCAGGAAAATTTTAAAAAGAATTATGTTATTGTTCGCCCTTGCACTATTGGTAGTTGTAGGGCTTGGCGGGTATAAACTTTATAAAACAATTAACGCTGCGGATGAATCGTACGATGCCCTATCCCGCGGGAATAAATCAAATCTTCGCAACGAAGTTGTAGACATGAAGAAAAAACCGTTTTCTATTTTATTTATGGGAATAGAGGATTACGCGACTAAAGGACAAAAAGGGAGATCAGACTCTCTTATTGTTGTTACCCTGGATCCCAAAAATAAAACCATGAAAATGCTGAGCATTCCGCGTGACACACGTGTGCAATTAGCTGGTGACACAACGGGAAGCAAGACGAAGATCAATGCCGCTTACAGCAAAGGCGGTAAAGATGAGACAGTTGAAACTGTTGAAAACTTCTTGCAAATCCCGATTGATAAATATGTCACAGTTGATTTTGACGGATTTAAAGATGTGATTAATGAAGTCGGCGGTATTGATGTTGACGTGCCTTTCGATTTCGATGAAAAAAGTGATGTAGACGAAAGCAAACGGATTTACTTCAAAAAAGGCGAGATGCATTTGAACGGCGAAGAAGCCTTAGCATATGCCCGGATGAGAAAACAGGATAAACGCGGAGACTTTGGCCGTAATGACAGACAAAAACAAATCTTAAACGCGCTGATTGACCGCATGTCAAGTGCAAGCAACATTGCTAAAATTGATAAAATCGCAGAAAAAGCCAGCGAAAACGTTGAAACCAATATTCGCATTACTGAAGGTTTAGCGCTTCAGCAGATTTACAGCGGCTTTACCAGCAAAAAAATCGACACATTGAGCATTACAGGTTCTGATTTGTATTTAGGGCCTAACAACACTTATTACTTTGAACCTGATGCTACAAATCTCGAGAAAGTCAGAAAAACGCTTCAAGAGCATTTAGATTATACTCCTGATACAAGCACTGGCATTTCCGGTACCGGAAATGCAACAGACGGGACTGACAGCTCAAGCAGCTCTGGCAGCTCTGGCACAACAACTGACGGGACGACGAGCGGAAACAGCTATTCGAATGACAGCAGCACAAGCTCAAACAACAGTACAACGAATTCAACAACTGATTCATCCTATTAAAAAATGCCCGGTCCTTTTAGAGGATCGGGCATTTTTGCGCAGAAAAAAACTCCGGCACATAAGCCGGAATTTTTAATTCCTTTTCACCAGCCGTTTATAAAACTTTGTAAACGGCTTAAATTTTTCATTCACGAGTCCTGTCACTTCTGCTATGATTTGCATAAAAATAATTAAAATGAAGATAATAAACAAAGAAAGCCAAATTGTGGCACTTTTAAGTACTATCGCACTGATACTGAAAATAAATCCAATTAAATAAATAACTAAGACCGACATCCGATGTGAAAGGCCAAAGGCCATCAGTCTATGGTGAATATGCGACTTATCAGGCGCTGAAATCGGCTGTTTGTTTAATATTCTCCTGATGATAGCAAAAGTTGTATCAAAAATCGGTACGCCTAATATAATAATCGGGATAACGATACTGAACAATGTGACACTTTTATACAGGCCTAATAATGAAAGAATCGAAATACTATACCCTAAAAAAAGTGATCCCGTATCTCCCATAAAGATTTTTGCCGGGTGGAAGTTGTAAAACAAAAACCCCAGCGTGCTGGCAATAACGACTAATGAGAGTGACAGAATGAGCACTTTTCCGCCGGATAGCGCCATGACAGCGATCGTTGACAGGCCGATAACAGAAAGACCGGCAGCAAGGCCATCCAATCCATCAATCAGGTTAATTGCGTTCGTGATGCCGACAATCCATAATACCGTCAGCGGATAAGCCATCCATCCTAACTCAAATCGTTCTGTTAAAAAAGGTACTGAGAAAAAGTCCATTTTTAAGCCAGTGCTTACAATCATAATGGCTACACCTAATTGAATCAAAAACTTAACTTTTGCACTTAATTGATATTTATCGTCAAGAATACCTAACACAATAATGATGAATGCTCCGACTGTAATTGCCGTCATCCTTGTTTCTGTGTAAATACCGGATGCAAGCACGCCTGCAACCACCCCGATAAATATGGCCAGCCCGCCCATACGGGGCATGATTTTGTCATGTACTTTTCGATTGCTGGGCTGGTCAACTGCACCTATTTTAATCGCAATCCTTTTTACGATTGGGGTCATGATTAAAACTGTCAGCAGCGAGACAATAAACGCAACAACAATGCGGATCATGCGTTCGTCAAGCATAAAGAAGTCTCCTTTGAGATTAAATGAAGTCTTTATTTATATAGAGAACCGTTCCTTCCATTATACCTTCTCCTTAGTTATTATAACAAGCTTCATCAAAAAGAAACACGTATAATCAAAAAACGCGCATCCCAATTTATAGGACTACGCATGTTTTTGAATCCCTGTATATTTCATAATTTGTCTAAATAAGCAATTCCAATCTTGTGTGCGAGCGATGTTTCGGCGCATTTCTTTATAGGTTTCGTCTCCGTTTTGTTCGAGAACTTTTTCACAAGCTGCTATAAAATCAATTGGATGATCACCTTCTACATATTCGTATACATACGGCTTTTGCATTTTTGAGGTTGACGGGAGATTAGAGCCGACGACAGGTTTTCCTGCCGCTAAAAATTCAAATAGTTTCAGCGGAAACACAGCTTGATTATACGATGATTTTTTATAAGGCATGATACCAATGTCGATAAGCTCCATAAAATGCGGAACTTCTTTCGGATCTGCCGGGCCGGTCCATATGACATTTGGAAGCCTCAGCAGCTCTTGAAACGAAACGTCACCATTGGTGGCATCCGGGCCAACCCATAAAAATGTCCAATCAGGCTTTTGCAGGGCGGCTTCTTCAATCATTTTAAAATCGAGCTTCGGTTTAATTCCGCCGATAAAACCTAACACTGTTCCTTCTCTCCCCTGCAGTATACTGCGATCTGGAGCTTGTTTAGTTGCAGAAAACAGCTCATACTCCACACCGTTTTCCACAGTATGAACCTTTTCTCGTCCTGCAGTCAGTTTTTTGTCTACTTCCTTGTGAAGATAATCTGATGAACAGGTTATTGAATCTGCTCGTTGTATAATTCTCAGCTCTGCCGATTTAATGACTTTTCGCCGGAATTCAGACAGCAGATTTGATCGGCCGCTGATCGGTGCCGCCCATAAGTCACTGCAGTCATAAATGACCTGATCCCAAGGATACAGCGAAGACAGCAGCGGGTATCCGGGAAACGTGTACCATAAACAGCAGCGTTCACCATTTGCAGAAGCAGGTGTAAGCTCATCGATTAATGGGGAGAGCTTATGTCTGTAAAAGGCATCTGTATATCGTCCGAAACGAAACATTTTTTTCTGCAGCAGGTCTTTGACAGCGAATTGCCTGATGCCAGAATGGACTTCCTGAAACTCTTTCCCTTGGGCACGCGGAGCCGGACATACCCAAATAACTTCCTTCGTTTCCTCCTGAGCAGCTAAAAATTCTGCCAGCCGGTGCCTTCTGTATCTCAATTGGTCTTTTCCCCATTCAGCAGTGGCAACGATGACATGAATGATTGCTTCTTTTGTTTCCACCTTCATCACCTTTTCTCTCTGTTTGCGGCTATAATCTTTTTTTTACCGCGTTTTTTGCATATTGAACAAAACACCATGTTGCTTTCATAAAATGAAGCCGTTCGATCTCCCTGTAGACAAACCACGTTTTTTTCGCAGCCTTCCATTTGTTGCTGGAAATTGAGTTATTGACAAGCCGATATTCAGCCAGGCATTCCTTCATTCCATAGGCAGTAAATCCTTTTTTTAAAAGAGACAGCCATGTGGCTAAGTCCTGTCTCGTTCTGATATTCGGCATTTGGATCTGTCCCGTTTGCTCCCTGTCAATCATCACCGTCAAGCAGCCGATAATTGTATTTTTCAGGGCGTCATCGTACGTCAGGCTTTCCGGCGCATGAATAAATTTATCGAGTGGGGTCCCGTCCTGCGCCATTAAGCTGTAGCCCGTGAAAGAAAACGCACAGGAGCGCTCCATCATAAACTCAAGCTGCTTTTCCAGTTTGTCTTTTTTCCATTTGTCATCACTGTCCAAAAATGCTACGTAGCGCCCTTGAGCGCGTTCCAACGCTTTGTTGCGAGCAACCGCAGCTCCGGAGTTCTCTTCCAGATACACCACATGAATTCTTTCGTCTATTTTTTCATACTGCTGTAAAATGTCGCGGGTCCCATCCGTTGAGCAATCATCCACGATAATCATTTCCCAATGAGGATGGCTCTGATCTAATACCGAATGAACCGTGTCTTCAATATAGTCACGCGCATTATAGGAAGGTGTAATGACAGATACGAGAGGTTTCCAATTGGTCATGATCACATCTCCATCGTATGATTTTAAAAGGATTCCCTGAAAAATTCAGGAATGACAACGAACATAAAGGCAATCGTAAGGCCAATCATAACGCCGAGAACTGCTTTCTTTTTCGGAGACATTCCGCCGCCTGCTGTCTCACTTACGGTTTCGGAATCAGTAACACTTGCCGCTTTCAGGTTAAGCTGTGTGTTTTTGAGCTCATATAAAAATCTCTCTTTATCCACTTTGGAATCCTCGCTCACCGACTCGCCTTCAAGCGCGTCTATGCTGCTGCGGATGACGGCTTCTCTTTCTGCATACAGCTTTTGATCATTTTTGAGGAAGGTGGAGGATATGGCGTTTAAGACAGATTCCGTTCTATCCTTATCCTCGTCGCTATAGCTTAAAGTCAGTAACGATTTGGATTCCGTTTTGATGGTAAGCTTCTCTTTGATCTCTGCTACATCTTCATCCTTTTCATCAGGAAGCGCCTCCTTCAAAAAAGAGTCGCTCTTAAGCAGAAGCGGAATCTCTTCTGTGCTGTTATAAACCGGATGATCATAGCTCCCCACAGCCAAAGTATCTTCAGCTGTATAGCTCTTTTGATCAGCGATCTGTGACGGCAGGATATACCCCGCCGCACCTAATATAATTGGCACCGCTACGATCCAAATGATATTTTTTTTTATGCGACGGGCTATTCTTATCAATATATCGTTCATATAAGTCTCCCTGCTTTTTGTAGTCTGTTTATCTGTACATCGGCTCAGGCATTTGTCTGGATCGCCTTAACACATTCACGGCGGCGATGACGAGCGCCATAAACACCCAATGGAAAAATAAATTTGAAACAGAGCTTGGGCTGATACTTGATACCAGGAAACTGACCATAGCGGTAATAAGTCCTTCTGTGATCAGTTTTGACTGATTTTCTAATTTTCTTTCATAAAACTTGTAAAGCACCCATATGAGGTAGGCATAAACGGACAGATATCCCAGCATGATGAACAAGCCAAAATTAGCAAGAATTTCAACAAGCCAGTTATGCACCTCTGCCACATTGTCAGTATCATATACAGCATAATGCTCAAGATAATAGGATACATTTCCTGCCCCGACTCCGAATCCGTATGAATCAAGGAAAAAATGCCAAGCGTTTTTCAGCAGATTTGCCCGAGCCACATTTGATGGAAGCCTGTCATGAAATGAATGCAGCGTCTGCGGGGCCAGAAACAGCTCCCAAAACTTTGAATAGATTTTGCTGGCGAAAAGAACTGCGAAAAGAGCAATTCCCGCCGCCGACAGCCATATAGCCATTTTCTTTAAAACAGGCGGCAATACAATGAAGATGTAGACAGCAATACCTGCAAAAATCCCCAGAAGGCTGGCTCTTGAACCAGTGGCAAAAATTAAATACAACGCACAGAGCGAGAGCACAAGGCCAATTGCCTTGATGTATCCATTCTTAATGTTTTTCATCATCGTGATGTAAAAAAAGAAGCTGATGGATAAAAAGGTCGCAAAGTCATTTTGATTAAAAAAGACCGATGTCGGATAATGCTGCTTATACTCCGGTCCGCTGTACAATGTGGAACTCGCAAGATGATGGTGGGTGATATGATTGTAAAAGCCAATGATCATCAGAAATACCGTCATCACCAGCCAAATGGCATAAACAATCATCAGCCGCTCCATTTTTTGCACGTACATGACAATAAGATAAATGAAGAAAATTCCCATTGCCAATAAGGCTAAATACTTGAGGCCAACTGTTACCGACTTGGCCCACAGCAGAGAAACAAGGCCATATATAAACCAAAAGGCGAAAAAGAGCAAAATCCCTTTTACTTGCAGCCCATGCCATCTTTCAATATGGGTTCGATTCCGAACCATGCCGAAAATATGAAGGCAACCCGCTGCAATGAGCAGAAGCCGGTAAAGGAACAAACTGAAAAATCCAAGATGAATAGCGAAAAATGCATTATTTAAAAAAGTGCAGGCGATCAAAATATAGATTACAGCCATAAAGAGCCGTTCTTTTGTTGTAAATGCGGTTGCAAGCGTCAGTAAAAACAGGCCAATTGCCAACACCGCAAGCACAGCAGCCATCTGCATGAAACCTATATCTTTATGGATGGCTCCCAGCAATAGGACGACTCCAAATATAGCAGCGGCCAGTAACGCTAGCGTATGGACCGCTGATCGTTTGATACTCACATGTTTAACCCCTTTCCTGATGTTTCAGGAGCCGGCGGCCGAGCCTAGCAGCCGGCAGCTTCAACCAAGTAACACTTTTTCTTTTTATAAATTGACGCTTCCCAAGTCTTTAGCCAATTCTTCAAGCGGCAAGCCCGGAAAATACTTGTCAGAAGGTTCCGTTCCCCGAACAACGGGACGGCCGATAGAGTGATAAATGTATCCGGCTGCCTGCATCTCTTCAAGTGAAAATAAATTTCTGCCGTCGATGATGACTGGCTGTTTTAAGAGGGTTTTCACTTTTACAAGCTCCATTTCTTTCACTTCCGGCCAATCCGTTAAAATCAGGCATGCATCAGTGTCTTCCATCGCAGCATACACATCTGTGTAATACTCGACCTGTTCGCCAAGGATCGCTGAAGCTTCAGGAATAGCAATCGGATCGTATGCTTTTACATGGGCGCCCAGCTGCTGCAGCATTGGGATAATATCAAGCGCTGGAGCGGATCTCACATCGTTCGTATTCGGTTTGAAGGCTAATCCCAGGACTGAAATGGTTCTCCCTTTGACGCTTCCCATAACAGTCAAAAGTTTATCTACAATATGAACACGCTGCTTTTCGTTCGTTTCAATGACAGCTTCGATAAGCTTGAATGGATAGCCTGCCGATTTTGCGATTTGAAGCAGCGCGGTTGTATCCTTTGGAAAACATGAACCGCCGAATCCAATACCCGCTTTAAGGAACTTTCTGCCGATACGGCTGTCAAGACCAACACCATCAGCAACTTTTGAAACGTCTGCGCCGACTCGCTCACAAATGTTTGCGATATCGTTGATAAAGGAAATCTTTGTCGCCAGAAATGCATTCGCGGCGTATTTAATCATTTCTGCACTTTCTAGGTTTGTTTTAATGACAGGAGCATGGAATGGCTGATGAAGTTCCTCAATGATGGCAGCGGCTTTAGGACTTGTTGAACCAATCACGGCACGCTCCATATTCATCGTGTCATGAATCGCTGACCCTTCCCGAAGGAATTCAGGGTTAGATACAACATCAAATGAGTATCTACCCTTTGAGGCTTTTTGAACGATAGATTGCACCAGTTTCCCTGTTCCAACCGGGACTGTGCTTTTATTTACGATCACTTTGTAGCCGTTAAGATGCTCACCGATTGTTTTCGCCGCCGCTTTGACGTACGTTAAATCAGCTTCACCTGTTTTGGACATAGGCGTTCCGACTGCAATATAAATAATATCTGAGGCCCGAATGGCAGACGGGATATCGTTCGTAAAGGTCAAGCGCTGATCCAGCACATTTTTTTCAACTAAGTCTGCAAGCCCTGGTTCATAGATTGGGATTACCCCATTTTTCAGACTTCTGATTTTTGATTCATCGATATCACAGCAAACAACTTTATTGCCGATCTCCGCAAAGCAAGTGCCTGATACGAGTCCTACATAACCTGTTCCAATGACAGCTATTTTTTTCACAGCGCTCATCCCTCTCCTGTAAAATGATCTTCCTACATATATTGGTCGCAGCTTCTTACGATTAAACGGACGTTTTCGTGACCGTCTTATACTGATGATGCAAGGCCTTGGCGTTTTTTCCTGCGTCAAATTGAGCCTGCACGGTTTCATACAAGTCATCTGCTACTTCCGGCTTCCATATTTGCTCATGTTCGTACCGAGTGATCGCTTCTGCCAAGGCTTGAGCGGATTTCGGTTTAATCAGCAGATGTTGGTGCTTTCCGAATAAAGACGACACTCCGCCAACATCCGTACAAATAACAGGAACCCTTAGCGCCAGCGCCTCAATCACAACAGTCGGCATCCCCTCACTGTAAGAAGGAAGTACAAATAGATCTGCCGCAAGTAAATAGTCTCTTACCTGGTGATTCGGGACTTGGCCTGTGACGATATGCCCCTTCTGCGTCAGCGTCGATTTTGCGGGACCATCCCCGACAAAGACTGCCTTAGGAGAGTTCTGCAGCGATTCGATCGCTTCAGACAGTTCAAAAATGCCTTTCTCTCTGACCAGCCGGCCGACATAGATAGCCAGACGCTGATCGAGCGGGAGTCCGAGTCTTTTTCTGATTTCCTCTTTCGTCTCCTCATTCTCCTGAAAACGGCTGAGCTGTATGCCGATCGGCAAAACCGAGCTGTCAAAGCCCGAAAGCTTTTTGGCTTCTTCCTGAAGCTTGTGGCTGACTGCTAAAACAACTGACGCAGAACCTACGGCACGCTTGAAGGCTTTAAACGCTCCTTTGCTGTAATGCGGATAGACATTCACATCACTGCCATGCAAGGTCAGGACATAAGGAATTTGCGCTGACTCTGACACGACTGCCGCAGCCCCGCCCGATGGCATGGCAAAATGCGCATGGATTAGATCCGGATATAGGTCACGCTGTTTCATGGTTTTTAAAACGGCTGATGCGATTCTCCGATGAGGCTGCGCCCACTTCAGCTGGCCGGGAACTGCCCGATAGAAAGGCCGGTAAACCGGTATTCCCTTTCTAATCTCATACTCCGGTCTGGCATCCTTTTTTCGATATGTCTTTTTCAGCATGCGGACAGGTGCTGAATGAAAAGGCCGTGGGCATATCACAGTGATATCAAGCCCGAGTTTTTGCAGCTCTTGCACCTGTGTCTCATGAAACACACCCTCTCCGGGTTTCATACTGCTCGGATATACGCTTGTGATCCACAAAATCTTCATGACAAACGTCCTTTTCTTAGTAGTTTGCTTTTTGTTTGAGGGTACGCTTTTACCAAAAGAAAGAGATAGCACAGCGCCCCGGCCGCAACTGAAATGACCAGCCGCATTTCTGCCTGCATACTGAAGTGTTCGGTACTGAGGCTTACACCAAACGCGATGATGCCCATCGCCGCAGTAATCAGAAATGGCTTCATAATCGACTGGAAATAAGCCGAAAGGTTAAGCTTGATGACATATGCCAAAAGCCAGCGCCCGATCAGGAAATTAACAACGCTGATAATGGCATACACCCATGCGACTGTCAGCAGGCTTCCCGTCTGTACAGCTGCAAAGAGTGATAATCCGTACAGCAGCAGGACGCCGGAATCCCAATAAAACGATAAGTCTGCTCTTCCTTTAGCCAGCAACACAGATCCATTTGGATTCATGAGCACTCTTAGTATTCCGACAATCGCCAGAACATTTAGGATCGGAACAGCAGCAAGCCATTTTTCTCCGAAAACCGCTGTGATAAAGGCGTCTGACACAGATACGAGCCCGATTAACAGCGGAAACGAAACAAGCGCCAGCATTTTTGTCATATTCAGAAAGCCTTCTCTGATCACGCTGTTTTCATATTTGTTTTTTGCGAAAACAGGGAATGCCACCCGTGTGACAATCGGATTGATCTTCAAAACCGGAATGGTGACAATCTGATAAGCGAGGTTATAAATCCCCAATGCTTCAGCACCAATAAACCGGCCGATCAAAATCATGTCGATATTTGCTCCCAGCCTGTTCACAAGACGGGATGAAAGCTGAAAGGCTCCAAAAGTAAAGAAATCCTTCATGCCTCTCAAATCAAAAACAAAAGCAGGATGCCACTTTTTTCGGTATACTGCCCAATATAAAATCCCTTTACTGGACTGCAGCAGGACTTGAGAAATCACGTACGCCAAAATCACATCCATCATAAAAACCGCTATCGCTAAATATCCGAATGACAATACATTTGAAAAAATCTCTATTTTGCTTAACGTATTAAAATGCAGCTGCTTTTGCAGCATATACTGATATTGCTGTCCAATTGGCGCGATCAAAAACATAATCGCCAGAATCCGAACCAAAAACACCAGCTCTTCTCTTTGATAAAATCCCGCAATGACAGGACTGCTCACATATAAAAGAACAAACAGCAAAACGCCCGTCATAATGTTAAGCCAATACAATGTTGACAGCTGGCGCTCCGTCGCATCGTCTCTCTGAATTAATGCTGCGCCAAAACCCATATCGAGCACAATCTGGGCGAAAACTGTAACCGTTGTGATCATGCCGACAAGCCCAAATTCTGTTAAGGTCATCATATTTCCAAGCAGGGCAAACTGAACAATTTGTATGATTGTAATACACATGGTTGAAATACTTGTCCACTTTGCACCGCTCATGATTTGTTTTGTAATACTTGGCATCATATTCCCTACTTCTTTTTAAGCTCAGATTGATGGTGAATAATGGAATCCCGTTTTATCTTGCACCATCACCCGTCCAAACTACTTTACAAGTTTTTAACATAATTTTTAATTCTAAAGTGAAAGTCAGATTGCGAATGTAATATAAATCAAATATCAGCTTTTCCTTCGGCGTCATATCGTAACCGCCGTTCACCTGAGCCCAGCCGCTCAATCCCGGTTTAACAGCCAGACGCTGTGTAAAGCCTGGAATCTCATTCTGGAATTTTTCCGTGAATACGGGCCGTTCCGGACGAGGGCCTATCATACTCATATCGCCTTTCAGCACATTAAACAGCTGAGGAAGCTCGTCAATTCTCGTTCTTCTGATAAAAGCTCCGATCCTTGTCACCCGCGGATCTTGCTTCTGTGCCCAAACCGCCCCAGACTTCTCGGCATCTATTTTCATGGAACGAAGCTTATAAAGCTTAAATGGTTTCCCGCCTTTCCCTACGCGTTCCTGCGTATAAATGGCAGGCCCCGGCGTCTCCAAACAAATCAATATTGAAAATACCGCAATCATTGGCAGCGCAATCGCCAACCCAATGAGCGCACACCAAATATCCATTACGCGCTTTATTGCCAAATAACGAGCCGTCTTTTCAGATAATGTAAAAGAATGTATTTGCTGAACTGAGAATTCACGACTCACATTCATGCTTTTCTCTGCACTCACTGACACACACCTCACGATTTGTTTGGGATGTTATGATGACCTATGCCAGTCAGTTTAGCAGACGGATGTTAATTGGATGTAAATGGTATGTTAAGAAGTGTGAATTACGTGTTTTTTCTGATAAATGTTGTTAATACTCTTTTACTATTTTATATACAATTCCTATTTGTTTTAATCATTTCATATAAAAAAGAGACAAATCTGTGATTAGATTTGTCTCTTTCGATTATCTGTAATAAGATACTGTGCCGTCATGAATAGCTTGTGCAGCTTTATCTTTATAAACCGCTTGCTTCAATTTACTTGCATCTGATGCATTAGTGATAAAGGCAGTTTCAACTAAAACACTCGGCATTTTAGAATATTTAATAACGTAGAAAGCAGCTGTTTTTACTCCCCGGTCTCTCGTTCCAAGATTAGCCGCTAACTTTGGTTGAATTTGTTCAGCCAGTCTCTTGCTATTTGCGGCTTGATATGTTGTATCGTAGTACGTCTCACTCCCATTTGGGGATGAGCTATCATTAGCATTTGCATGTATACTGATAAATAAATCTGCTTGTGCAGAAGCTGCTTTATTTACTCTCTCCTGTAAAGAATAAAAAGTATCATTAGATCTTGACAGTACCGGAAGAGCACCTGAAGCATTTAGCTTTGTATTGACTCTTTTCGCTATATCAAGGTTGACTTCTTTCTCAAGGAGTCCATTGCCGATTGCTCCTGAATCTTGATCACCGTGACCCGGATCAATAAAGATTGTTTCACCAACTACCGGGTTCTTTAGCTGATTAGCAACCTTGGTGCTTACGGCAGGAGTGTTTCCGATAATCATAAAGTTTGACATGTTTTTACTTCCAATAATTTTACGGGCTCCTGTAGATAAATTTTCACCATTTGTAAGGATAAGAGATTGCTTCTTCTTAGCTGCCAGTGTAGCTCCTGCAATAGAGTCAGGGTAGCTGAATCCATTGCTTACATATACGGTGCTTGTTGATAAATTAAGTTTTTGTACGATATTTGCAGCAAGCTCATATCTGTTTGAGCCGCTAATTCTTGTAGGAGAAGGTAACTTGCTGTATACCGTATTGCTGATACTTCCAGTTCCTCCTACAACAACCGTACTCGAAATTCCCTTATCTTTTATCACAGACGTTGTCGCAGTATTTATAGATGTTTTATTTGTAAAAAGAATTGGATACCCGTTTTTCGCTGCATAAGGAATGACGGCCGGAGCGTCTGCATATAAGAAGCCATTCAAAATAACAGCTTTTGAAGTCGCACCCATCGCTTTTGCCACCCGTGCAGCCGTATCATAACGGTTGCTTCCTGCAATTCGTTTAATACTTATCCCCAAGCTTTTAATCTGGTTAGCAGTGTTAGATGAAACAGCAGGTGTTCCGCCTACAATAATTACATTTTTAGTCTGCATCTCTTTCAATCTTGTTTTCGTTTCATATGAAAGCTTATCAGAATTAGTGTAAAGCAATGGCGCATTCTTCTGGTAAGCAAGGGGTGCTGCTGAAATAGCATCTGCATAGGAACTCCCACCAACAATTACAGCTGTACTTGCTGTTGAATACATTTGCTTTGATATTTGTACAGCAGTGCCGTATCTATTGCTTCCCCCGACTCTTTTCACTGAATTATCGGCCAAAGCTGTTGGCACAAAAAGTATGAGCCCCAGAAAACACATTGTTAGGACTTTTATATAAGAACGCAATTGATTTCCTCCTTAAATGGCGTTATATCCTAAAATAATCAATAACTTGTCAGAGTTGTACCTGGATAGTAAAATTTCAAAATTGAACTATATGAATCTCCAGCTTCTGCTCTTGCTTTTGCTCCATATTGACTCATTCCGATCCCGTGACCATATCCTTTACCGCTGATTGTGTACTTTGAAGTATCTTTTTTTACAGTCACATAAGTACTTTTAAATACAGTCGCTCCAATCATTGTCCTTAACTCACTTGTTGGTACACTAATGGTTGTAATTTTGCTCAAGTTATAGGAGCCAGTACTGCTTTTAACAAAATACTTCACTTTCATCGATGCTGTTTTTGCACGCTGCCCTTGTGTCGTTCCACTAAAGCTTAAATCGTCAATACTTGCAATTTTGACAGAATCAGCGCTTGTTTCTTTATTTTTCAAGATCCAGTTCTTAACTCCGGAAAGTCTTGCAGAATCAGTTTCAGTCGCTGAAGACCACCAAGAAGAAGGCTTCGTTAAGTCCAAAGATTTCGTATCTAGCTGTTGTTTTGACAAAGTAAGCGTCCAGCCTATTTGAGGATCCTTTGTATCTTTTTTTGCAATCAAGTAAGGTACACTTGACGACCACACTTCATTACTAGCTTCTGTGTAACCACCATTACTGGAAGAATAAGCTGCAGTTATAAGTGATCCATTATATTTCAGAACTTTCCCCTTCGTTTGCTCTACCGCTTTATTGGTATTCGAATTCCAACTGTAGCCACCATAAACTTGAAAAGCGGTTGTATCAGGTACAGTAGTTCCTGTTTTTGTTATTGAGTAGGTTCTTGCAGCGACAGTCTGTGCTTTAAGAGCCTCAAGTGACCAGCTAGCAGGCATTTCATTCGGAATTACTCCTTTTAAGTAATCCTCAAATGGAATATTCTCATTTACCGGTCGGATATATTTAGTAGACTCAATAGAGAAATTAACCGTGCCAAGATATTGCTTTCCATCAAGACTAATTCTGTTTGAAGTAGAATAGTTTTCTGGTTTAATTCTTAGGGAGTTTCCATAAGTTTTGATGTTTTCAAGGTTTAATTTTCCGCTGTTGATTTTTAGATTATAGGTGCTACCGTCAGCTAAATAAAATTCATCAGCAAGTGAATTCTCAACTTCAGCAGAAATTGAACTGGTACTTCCAATAAAGTCGTATGCATATGTGGCTTTATCTTTCGTTATACTTTTAGCCGCAGCCGGAACGCTATCTTGTTTAATAAATAAAATTTGGCTGTTTTTCTTCGAGGCAAGCGAAGCGCCTATCAGTACGTCTGCATATTTTGTCCCGTTCGTCATTACGACTTTATCAGCCTTCAACTTTAGTTGCTTAATTATATTTGCCGTAAGTTCATATCTGGTTGATCCAGGAATCCTTTGCACAGTTGAAGTTTTTTTAATTTGGTTTTCTACACTATCACTGACGCTAAATGAACTGCCTATAATGATGACTTGTTTTGGCAAATCATAATCCGGAAGCTTGTCTTTCTCTGTAAGCAAAATAGGGTATCCGTGTGCTGCTGCATATGGAGCAATGGCTAAAGCGTCTTGAAATACTCTTCCGGTTACAACGATCGCTTTATCATAGCTGCCCATTTGCTTTGCAATATTTTCTGATAAGACATATCTATTTTTTCCGCTTATCCTTTTCACAGCGCCATATGATTTCAGCTTGTTTTCTACATCTTTTGAAATGCTTCGCGCTCCCCCAATGATTAAAATATTATCAGGGTTAAACTTAGCAATTTGTCTTTCAGTAGTTTTTGTTAACGTGTCAGGCTGAGTAAATAAAACTGGTGCGTTCAGTTTTTTCGCCAATGGAATAACAGGCAATGCATCAATAAAAATATCTCGGTTCACCAATATCACTGTATTAGGATTTTTCCACTGGCTGTTGGATGCAAGAGTCGCAGTTTCGTATCGTGAAGCGCCTGCAAAACGATCCGTAACAGCAACATTATCTCCAGTTACTTTATAAAATCCTGTTGGCGATAGACTGATGCTAGATTTATTTCCAATATAATTTGACAATTTAACTGAGATGTTTGAGTCTGCTGCAAAAGAAACTGATGGAATCAATAATAAGATTGCAGCAAGTGAACACACTATCAATTGTTTGCAAGATTTCAAAATTTCAGGTTCCTCCCTATATCTTAGTTGGCACGTTCAATATCTTTTAACAGAAGCTGACCCTCATCATTTTTTTCATATGTAATCGTGACCTTATCTCCACTGTTAAACTTATCAAGATCACTTGTCGATTCTTCAGTGATATCAAGACTAACCGGCTCATTATCTACTGTTACTTCTATTGTATGAGTATCAGCTAACCCTACATAAGTACCTTCTTTTGTTTCAATGTTACTGTCTGGCGATACATCTTCACCTTGACTCTTTTGACTATTAACCCCGCAACCCGAAAGAAGCAATATAAAGAACAGTAAAGCAATAAATTTTTTCATTTTTTTCACCTCATTATATTTTATCGTCAACCTATTTTATATTTTAAAGAAAAATTAAGAAACAATGAAACTTTTTTTTATAAAAAACGACTATTTTAGGATTTCATTCTTGTATTAAATAGAGTTGTATTTATTGGAAATTTAACTCATAATGAAAGTAATTTAACAGACGAGGTGCAAAGGATGAGAAACGAACGCAGAAAAAAGAAAAAAACTTTATTACTGACAATTTTAACGATAATCGGACTTCTTGTACTCGGAACTGGTGGCTATGCATACTACTTATGGCATAAAGCAGCATCAACCGTGGCAAGTATTCATGAAAGCATTGATAAATCGAAAAAGAGGGATAAAGAGGTCAGTATCAATAAAAAAGATCCTTTTTCCGTCTTAATCATGGGTGTGGATGAACGCGACGGCGATAAGGGCCGTGCCGATACGCTCATTTATATGACCGTTAACCCAAAAACGAATACAACCGACATGGTCAGCATTCCGCGTGACACGTATACAAAAATTATCGGAAAAGGCACAATGGATAAAATCAACCATTCATACGCTTTCGGCGGCACGCAGATGACGGTAGACACTGTTGAGAACTTCCTCGATGTTCCGGTTGATTATTTTGTAAAAGTGAACATGGAAAGCTTTAGAGACGTTGTTGATACACTTGGCGGCATTACAGTTAACAGCACATTCGCGTTCAGTTATGACGGTTATTCGTTCGGCAAAGGAGAAATCACGCTGAACGGAAAAGAAGCGCTCGCTTATACCCGGATGAGAAAAGAAGATCCGAGAGGCGACTTCGGACGCCAGGACCGCCAGCGCCAAGTCATCCAAGGTATTATTAATAAAGGCGCTAATATTTCTTCCATCACGAAATTCGGAGATATGTTTAAAGTTGTTGAAGATAATGTGAAAACGAACTTGACCTTCGATAACATGTGGGATATCCAGTCGGATTACAAAGGTGCGCGGAAACATATTAAACAGCACGAACTAAAAGGTACAGGCACGAAAATCAATGGAATTTACTACTACCAAGCTGATGAAAGCGCCCTTTCCGATATTACAAAAGAGCTGAAGGAAAGCCTCGAAAAGTAAAACAAAAAGAAGCTTCGCACAATGTGCAAAGCTTCTTTTTTATTTACCTGTAAATGAATCCGGTTGTTCTTTCCGGTACCCGTAATGAAACAGCAATTCTTCCACAATCCGGCGGGAAGCCTCTCCATCTCCATACGGATTAGAAGCCTGGGACATTTTCTTGTACTCATCATGATCAGTTAACAGCTGTTTTGCCAGCTGATAAATGTTTTCCTCATCCGTCCCTGCAAGTTTCAGCGTTCCCGCTTCCACTCCTTCAGGCCGTTCCGTCGTATCACGCAGAACAAGCACCGGTTTCCCGAGAGATGGGGCTTCCTCCTGCACGCCGCCCGAATCTGTCAATATAAAATGCGATTTCGCTGCAAAGTTATGGAAATCAATCACCTCTAAAGGTTCAATCAGATGCACTCTGTCAGAATCACCAAAATGCTTCTGAGCCGCTTCCCGGACAACAGGATTCAGGTGCACAGGGTAAACGACTTGTACATCTTCAAATTCCCCTACAATTCTGCGGATGGCCTTGAACATGTTTTCCATTGGCTCACCCAAATTTTCCCGGCGGTGAGCGGTCAAGAGAATCATTTTATCCTCACCCACCTGATCGAGAACAGGATGTGAGTAACCATCCCTAACCGTTGTGTTGAGTGCGTCAATCGCTGTATTGCCCGTTACAAAAATAGAGTCGGCCTTTTTGTTTTCTTTTAATAAATTGTCTTTCGCCTGGCCTGTCGGAGCAAAATGCAAATCAGCAATCGCCCCTGTCATCTGTCGATTGAGCTCTTCCGGAAACGGGGAATACTTATTCCCTGTACGGAGCCCCGCCTCCACATGACCGACAGCAATTTGATGGTAAAAAGCGGCTAGGCTTCCGGCAAACGTCGTCGTCGTATCACCATGGACAAGCACAATATCGGGTTTGATATCTTTAAACAACTCATCCAATTTTACAAGTGCGTTAGACGTAATCTCTGCCAGTGTCTGCCGCTCCTTCATAATGTTCAAATCGAAGTCAGGCTTGATGTGAAACGCATCTAACACCTGATCGAGCATCTGTCTGTGCTGTGCAGTTACCGTTACATAGGAATCTATTTCAGGATATTTTTTCAATTCAAGCACAAGCGGTGCCATCTTGATCGCTTCAGGCCTGGTCCCGAAAACGGTCATCACTTTTAGTTTTTTCATATTTGTCACCTGGTTTTCTGCTATAGTAAATAAATTCATACTACATATTCTACATGAAAATGCTTCATTTTAAATCATTTCATTCTTGATTCAAATAAAATGATATAAGTTTTTAATATTAAGGATAAAGCTTGTTTAAAAATGGTTTATCCGATATCATAAAAATGTGTAAAAACATAATGAAAAGGGTAAATAGAGAATAGTTTAACCATAAATTTTTTCGATCATAAGGAAGGTGCCTTTTAAATGAAAAAAGTACGTAAAGCCATAATTCCAGCAGCAGGCTTAGGAACACGTTTTCTCCCGGCTACGAAAGCAATGCCGAAAGAAATGCTTCCTATCGTTGATAAACCTACCATTCAATACATAATTGAAGAAGCTGTTGAAGCCGGTATTGAAGATATTATTATCGTAACAGGAAAAAGCAAGCGTGCGATTGAGGATCATTTTGATTACTCTCCTGAGCTTGAAAGAAACCTAGAAGAAAAAGGAAAAACTGAGCTGCTTGAAAAAGTGAAAAAAGCTTCTAACCTGGCTGACATTCACTATATCCGCCAAAAAGAACCTAAAGGTCTCGGACATGCTGTCTGGTGCGCGCGCAACTTTATCGGCGATGAGCCGTTTGCGGTACTGCTTGGAGACGATATTGTTCAGGCTGAAACACCAGGGTTGCGCCAATTAATGGATGAATATGAAAAAACACTTTCTTCTATTATCGGTGTTCAGCAGGTGCCTGAAGAAGAAACACACCGCTACGGCATTATTGACCCGCTGACAAGTGAAGGCCGCCGTTATCAGGTGAAAAACTTCGTTGAAAAACCGCCTAAAGGCACAGCACCTTCTAATCTTGCCATCTTAGGCCGTTACGTATTCACGCCTGAGATCTTCATGTATTTAGAAGAGCAGCAGGTTGGCGCCGGCGGAGAAATTCAGCTCACAGACGCCATTCAAAAACTGAATGAAATTCAAAGAGTGTTTGCTTACGATTTTGAAGGCAAGCGTTATGATGTTGGTGAAAAGCTCGGCTTTATCACAACAACTCTAGAATTTGCGATGCAGGATAAAGAGCTTCGCGATCAGCTCGTTCCATTTATGGAAGGTTTACTAAACAAAGAAGAAATCTAAACAAAAAGGCTATTGGACATTCATCCAATAGCCTTTTTTTATTTCAACATCAAAGTCAGTGTATGCTCTTCATTATCAACTGCAAAAACCTGATCAGCTGTATTCACAAGAAAACGCTTCTTGCTGCTGTCATACAATACATCGCTATCACTTAAGGATAGTGACGCCGGGGTGATAGGAGAAATGTTATGAAAAATAAGCTCTGTTGCTTTATCATTCTCCAACACATAGCTGATTTTTTCATGATCAAAATCCAGCTTCTTTCTGCCGTCAGCTGTATCTCCCTCAGTGTATTCATTCAATTTCGATTGGATGGTGCTACTTCTGTCTCCTAAGAATTTCAGGAAGTGTTCATAGGAAGATGCTGCAGTTTGTGGGATATAAGGCGTAAAGTCAGCAGCCCGCAATTCAGCATGTTTCACGTTTGTTGCAACAGCCCTCTTCTTCACAAAATAAGATTGTCCGTTAAACTGTATTTTCGCTGCTTGTTTGCCTTTTGCAGCTACCGTCACCTCTGTACCGAATGGCAGTGTAACGTCAGCCTTCTGTTTCAAACCTTGATCCTTATAAGCAGCCGCTTTTTCATTTGCTATAAACCCTTGCTTATTGACTGCGGTTAAGCGTTCCTCTGACTTGCCCTTTGCATCGCCATGATGGTTCTTCACTTCATTTTGCGGAATAGCGCCAAACGAAGCAATTGTACGAAGCGGGGCATTAAAGAACATCGTTCCCGCCATGAAGACAGTCAGAATAGACAAAATAGCAATTTGAACAGCATTAGCCAGTGATTTTGGCTTTTTCTTTTTTTTGCGGAGACGGTCAAGCGCTTCAGGATCTTCTTTCTTCCGCTCTTCCGTTTGCTCCTTTTTATATGTTTCTTTTTCTTTTTTAGACAGCTTATTAAACCAGTCGATAAATGCTTTGTACTCTTTGACAACGGTTTTTGTTTCATCAAACATACGAAGCTCGCCGTAGTGCATCCAAGCGACGCGGTCACACATCTTTTCAATCTGGCCGATTGAGTGGCTGACAAAGAAAATCGTTTTTCCTTGCTTTTTAAACTCATTTATTCTGTCTACACACTTCTGATAAAACGTTTGGTCCCCCACAGAAAGAGCTTCGTCAATAATTAAAATGTCAGGGTCAATATGCACGGAGATCGCGAAACCGAGACGCGACTTCATCCCGCTGGAATAGTTTTTAACCGGCTGATTAATAAAATCGCCAATCTCAGCAAATTCAACGATGCTGTCATACATCTCGTCAATTTCTTTATTGGTTAACCCCATCATCAAACACTTGAGCCGGACATTGTCCCGGCCCGTTAATTGGTTATTTAAACCGGCAGCAATCGCAATCAGCGACGGCTGGCCGTTCATTTCAATTTCACCGCTGGTCGGCGGAATAATTTTAGCCAGAAGGTTAGACATGGTCGATTTTCCTGACCCGTTTATTCCTACAAAGCCGATTGTCTCCCCTTCATACACGTCAAAGGAGACATTCCGCACAGCAAAAAAACCATTATCCTTAGCCGGAAAAAACAATCCTTTAATCTTGTCCGATTGTTTTTTATACAAATGATACTGCTTTGAAACATTTCGAAACGAAACTTTTAGTTTCATCGTACAATCTCCTTACGTATTAAAGAAAGTCAACAAACTTGTCTCTGAATTTCATATGCAGGATGGAACCTACTAACAATAAAAGGAATGTGAACAACCAAAAGTACAGCGTGTACTTCATGTCATGGAAAAACCATGCTCCATCTAAGAAGCTGTTCCGGAATCCTTCAATAATATAGAATAGTGGATTCAACTTCAGAACAGGCACTAATTCGGGATGGCTTTGACCGAGTTTCGCATTAACATCCCAAAAAATTGGCAACAAGAAAAACAAAAGTCTTGTTACGGCCTGCAGCAAAAATTGATAATCTCTAATCAGCACACTGATCGTTGAGTTAAACAAACTAAACGAAAACATAAAAGCAATCATACAGATGAAGTAATAAATATATTGTAACCAATGCACACTCGGGAACACACCATTAACTAGGAGTACAATGATATAAATCACCATCATGATCATATAACTAAATAAGTTAGATGCAATGGCCACGGACGGTAGAGAACTAATCGGGAAGTTCATTTTAGCCACCATATTAATGCGCTTAAATACACTATTTGATCCATCAAGTATAGTTGGACTGATGAAAAACCATGGGATTAATCCTGCCAGCATCCAAATAATAAAAGGCACTTCGCCCGCTCCGGTTGTCACAGGACCGCCCTTTCTAATCCCCATACCAAATACGAACCAGTAGGCCAGCATTTGGATAAGCGGATTTAAGAACTGCCATAAGATACCTAAATAATTCATTTGATATTTAGACTTGGTTTCATAAGCCGCCAATCTTAAAATTAAAGGAAATGACGTTATTTGCTCTCTGAGTATACGCAACAGATCATTCATTTTTATCTTCCTTAGACTTAATTGTTTTTGGGAATCTTTCTGTTTAAAAATTTGAAAGCACCGCTGATTATTGTAACAGATCCTGCATTTTTTTTCACTTCTCAACAAGTATCTAAAAAGCTGCCGAAATATCGACAGCTATACATTTTATAAAATAACCTAAATTATTCAGCTTTAAATACAGTATTAACAACCTTTTCAGATGAACGTCCTGACTCTAAATAGCAAAACTTATCATAGAAAGGACCAAAAGAAACCGGAAGCTTATAATCAGGCGATGAGATCTGCTTGATAGCCTCAATCGTTTCTTCAGTAGTTTTTACCAAAGGACCAGGAGCTTCTTTTTCGAAATCAAAGTAGAAACCACGCAACTTATCCCGGTAGGTCTCGATGTCAGGGACAAAGAATAGCATTGGCCGTTTTAAATTTGCAAAATCAAAGAATACTGAAGAATAATCAGTAATCAGCAAATCAGAAACCATATACAATTCTCGAATATCCTCATAAGCAGAAAAATCATATGCAAATCCTTCAAAAGGACCTAAATCAAAATTCTCAGCTACCAGATAATGCATTCTTAAGATTACGATATATTCATTTCCAAGCTCTTGTCTAAGTTGATGCAAATCTAAATCGAGATCGAACTTATAACGCCCTTTTGCATAAAACTGATCATCTCTCCATGTTGGGGCATATAAAATAACCTTTTTATCACGAGGAATATTTAACCTACTCTTTATCAATGATATTGTTTCCTCATTATTATCATTATGAAGAAAATCATTTCTAGGATATCCAGATTCAATCATTGTCTTGTTAAACTGAAACGCCCGTGTAAAGATCTCAGTTGAATAACCATTTGGGGAAATCAAGTAATCCCAATTAGAAGCTTCCTTGATAAAATTCCTTTTATATTTTTTGGTGTTTGTACCAGGCATATGGACTTCTTCCATATCCATTGCAAGTCTTTTTAAAGGCGTGCCATGCCATGTTTGTAAATATGTTGTATGACTAGGTTTCGGAATCCATAATGGAAGCCGGCTGTTAACAACCCAATACTCAGCTCTTGCCATAGCGAAGAGCCATTTTAATGAGAGGCGATTAATGTAAGGTATCCCCTTTTCATCAAAAGGCGCTGAATATTGTTTATTTACACTCCAATACATTTTATACTCAGGGTGGTTTTCCCGCATATATTCGTAAATCGCCCTCGGATTACAACTGTATTGTTTCCCATTAAAACTTTCAAAAATGACTGTTTTCCTTTTAACTGGCATTCTGCTAGCCATCATGAATAGAGATTTGTATGTTTTAGTGATTAACTTGTTTCTCATTTTTGTGATCTTTTTTATTTTTGATACTAATCTCTTCTTCTTTCCTTTAATAAAGTATTTAATCCTTGTTTTCAGGCTATAGTCGTTTACTCTGATACCTAGAGTCTGCTTTTTCTTTTTCTTAAAGACTTCATAACGAACTGGTGCGTTGTTTGTTTTAATAATACTTACTAATCCTTTTAATTTGTTTTTTCGATCTCCTAAAACAAGAGCAGTGCTGTTGAACTGAATATCCGTTCCTTCATCGTCATTGCATATATACTCCATAAAAAGACGATAAACATAACGTTTTTCATTTGAGAAAGGAATTTCTTTCAAAGGCACTTTCACTTCAAAATCATACAGTTCCGGAACAAAACCATCTGCTCTCATGTTTTCCAGGCCATGTGTTTTTCTTTCTAGCTTGATTGGAAATTTTTCCTCAATAGGTGTTTCTCCACCCTTTTTTAAAATAAGGTTCAAGTTTTTTATCCGATATTGATTTTCGGAACTCAGGTACCCCGCATAACCTGTTATGCTTATTTCTTCAGAGCTAATCTCGATTTGATCAAATCTGATGATTTTGGCCTCTCTTTTCACCTTAATAGAAAAGTTGCCTTTATCAGTTGTATAAGGTAAAATCAAAAGTTCTGTGGTTTGATCGACATGAAAGGCGCGCTCAATTGAATTTACTTCAGCAGAAAGACGCTTCAAGAGTGGTTCCTGCTCCGCATCTTCATATTTTTTTCGAAATTCGACATAAAAATCATATGTTTGTCCCATTTCAACAGGCATAGGCAAAACATGAGCATCTATCTCAGTTTTATACTCTAATGAGCCAGTGTTTTGAAGCGGAAATTCAGATTCCGTTCCTGAACGTCTCTCTTTCAGCTTTAAAAATAACTGGTAATCCTCTAAAAATTGGTGTTCTGAATCAATTGAGATTAACAATTCAAGACTTCCTAAATTGTTTTTCAAGCTTTTCAAAATACATTTAATCACAGTGTTTTCAATCATTACTTTTTTCTGCTCCTCTGTATAAAAGCTCTTTCCTTTTTGCTTCCTTTTATTAGTGTCAACTACTAAGGACATTACCCAAAATATTAACTCTCTTTTATTTCCTTGACCCTCCAAGAGAAATTGCCTTTAACTGTTGTATAGGGCTCTACTCTATAGCCATTATTAGTATCTATACTGTTTCCTGACAATTTTGTTTCTTCACTCGAAAGTCTTCGCATTGTTTTAATATGGCCATTTGCATTGAAAACAATATAAAAATCAATAACTTGGGTTTTATTAGCAGCTATCTTTTCAATATTTACATCTTTTTCGAGATCAATTACAAACAGTTGATCATTTTGTAAGTTTGTTGAAATAATTTCAGCCTTATTCTTTCTGTCCAAGCCCACTAAACTTATTTTTTTAATATCATTATGATCAAAATTCTCAATGTCAATTTCTATTTTAGTTTTATCAAAATCCTCAGTATAGGAACTAATAGAAGGATCTTTTTTTCCAACCTTTTTAGAGAACTTCTCTCTTTCTATTCGCACCTCAATCATCTGATTAAGAGCAAAAGCCCAATTTTCAATATAGTTGGGTCTTGAATATTTTTCAGCCATTTTAAAAGCTTGTTCTGAAAATTTTTGATGAGTACTTTCATCTTTCATCAAAGAGATAATAGCTTGACCCAATTTCTCTATATTATACTGTTCAATGACATATCCATTTGCTCCGTCAGTAACTAAGCTCCTTGCTCCGTAATCATAATCGTATGTTACAACTGGACATCCATTGCTCAGTGCCTCCATATTTGATAGACCGAACCCTTCAAAATGAGAGGTTGAAATGGTTAGCCAAGCTTTTTGAAACTCTGAGTCAGGGTTATCCGTATAGCCTTTCAAAAAGACATTGTTCTGCAGTTTGGTATCTTCAATTTCTTTTTTTATTTTTTCGAAATCTTCACCCGATCCGAATATATCAAGTTTTGCTTCAGGAATTTCTTTCACGACTAAACTAAATGCTTTTACTGCATGTATCAGATTTTTCATAGATGCAAGTCTTGAAATAATGACAGCTTTGTATTTTTCACTCGGCACATTCAATACAGCGGGATCAAGAGGCTTATCAATTGTATGCGGAGTAAAGAAAAACGTCTCTTGTTCCCCTGAAATCAATTTAAAATCTTCTAGCTGCTCCTCAGTTATAAAAAAGACAGCATCCAAATTATACATCTGACTAAATACTTCTTTATAGCGACCCTTAATTTGATATTTATTGCTGCCGTAATGCTTGTTATGAATAATTGCTCCATAATAGGAAGAAGGTGATTTTTTCACTTTAAAGACATGTTTGTCTTGCGGTCTGCTGTCCACTAAAAACAACTTAGGTTTATCATTTTGTTTTTGCAGATATTCTATCCAATATTGACGCAGTTCCGATTCATCTTTTACTTTTATCTCACCCTCAAGGGAGTACCAAATAATATGAGATAATTGAACATCTTTTTCTTCATTGTTCCATACATAGAGTTTGTCTAAATATACTTGATTTTGGTCATTAATATATTCCTGCAGATACATCTTGTTTAGCTGCACATCATAATGAGTAACGAGAACTAAGTTTCCGTTCTTCGTATATTCCTCTCTCTTTATGAGCTGGTTTTTATCATTCCAATAGTCGACGTACCGGATAGTTTCTCCATCTCCGTAGTAAACTACAGACATTTCATTGTTCTTCTTACCAAACAATCTTGACACAGTTTTTGCAAATTTCCCCATTCCAACTTGCTTTTTTATCTGGTCAAGGCCTATCCTTTCTTCGTATGATCTTTTCCCATTTGTTCTAACACTTAAAAAATCATCGAATAGATTAATAACACTTGTGAATTTTTTATCAATCTTACCGTTGCTGTACAATTCATCAATTTTTGAAGACAACTCTAAATCAAAACGAAACGTTAAGAAAAAGGTGTTTTGGTTACACTCTTCTCCAAATAATTTTGAACGCAATAATAATGATTTCGTCAGACCGCCATAATTACTTGGCAGTCCACCAGAGATAAAATAATAATCCATGTCAGGAATTTGTTTTATATTAGATTCACTCACCGCATGTAAAGACAATTTTTTACTCCCTTTCGGCATCTAGAATATATGATCATTGAAATTTATATCTATCCGGATACTTTAGTCACAAAAATCAATGTAAGCATCAAAAAGTACTTCTTATTTCAATAAGAAGTACTTTAATTAGATATTGAACCAATGATATCAGGATCCTAAATTATAAACCAGCAATTTCCTCTTTGATCTTTGTTGTAGAGATGCCTTCTGTTCTTGGGAGGTAAACAACCTCACACTGATCTTTGAGAAAGTCAAATTTACCTTCCCAGTCATCCCCCATAACAAAAACATCAATATTATGATCAATAATATCTTGCTTTTTTTGCTCCCAATTCTTTTCAGGAATGACTTCGTCCACATATCGAATGGTTTCTAAAATTAATTTACGGTGCTCATAGCTGTGATAAGCTTTTTTTTGCTTTTGTAAATTGAATTCATCCGTTGAAATAGCAACAACTAAATAATCACCAAGCTGCTTTGCACGCTCAAGCAATTTAATGTGACCCCAATGCAGTAAATCAAAAGTTCCATATGTGATAACTTTTTTCATTTAAAGAAACGCTCCTTCCTAATGTTAAACACTATTAAAAACACTACTGACGTTAGCGATTAAATTCTAAAAACCTGTTTGTATTCCTTATATCGACATATTTCTCGTATGTCTTCACTGATCATTAATTATAGCATACCGCCTAAAAAAGGTTAAGTACTCATGAGGAGAAAAACATTCCAAAATATGTAATTACACTCAGACTCCATTGGCACCAAGGTCTGTTGTTCATTCGTTCATTCAATTGTAAAATTGGAAACATATTTAAATTTAATGTAAAGATAATGTTAATCCTTTGTTGAAGATTTATGTTAAAATATAAGGTAGCTTGATTTGCTTTTAGAAACTCTCGGTTTTTAACTATATAAATAGAATCTTAAAGGAAGGAGGAGCCAGACATGCAAACAGAGACTATTCACAATATTCCTTATGTTAACAGTAACTTAACATCATTTATCGATTACCTAGAGAAACATTATATTGATCAAAAGATTGGTGCTGTCATTTCCACAGTCAACCCTGAAATTGCATTTGCAGCTATTAAAGATCGGGACTACTTTGATGTACTATCTTCTTCAAACTTCATTTTGCCTGATGGGATCGGTGTAGTCATGATGTCACGTTTGACTAACAACAGGCTTCAGTCCCGAATCGCAGGCTACGATGTTTTTAAAGAACTTCTTGGCGTTGCTAACAAGAAGAAAAAACGCATATTTCTGTACGGTGCGAAGAAAGATGTTATAAAAGGTGTTGTATCCAAAATTTCTTCTGAATATCCAAACATTAAAATCGCAGGTTATTCAGACGGTTATGTTCAAGATCGCACCCTAGTGGCAAAACAAATTGCAAGAGCAAATCCTGACATGGTATTCGTAGCTTTAGGGTATCCTCATCAAGAGAAATTCATTCATAACTACAGACACTTGTTCCCTAAAGCCGTATCTATAGGTCTAGGAGGAAGCTTTGATGTATTTAGCGGTAATGTCAAACGGGCCCCTTCCTGGATGATACGTTTAAATTTAGAATGGTTCTACCGTTTAATCTTGAATCCATGGCGATGGAAAAGAATGCTTAGCATCCCAAAATATGCTTTAACGGTTTTAAAAGAAGAAAAAAACAAAAAAACTTTCTATCCAAAGCCTGAAAAAGATCATACAAAACAGATATAAAAACGAAAACTTTCAAATAAATGGATGATAAAAATGAAAATAAGATCACTACTGGCGAATTGCTATTTGTATTTTTTATCAGCAATCGCCTTTTTTCTGCAGTGGGTGAAACCTGAAAGCAAAGTGACCCTCCTGATCTCATTCGAAGCAAACGCAAAAGCGATTCTGGAGGAATATGAACAAGGACAATACTCTTATAAACTTAACATCCTGTATACCCAACAGGCCTCTTCTATTGCCGAGAGCTTCCCGAATGTAGATGCATATTTATTACAAGAAAAAAATCCTATCCATCTCATTAAAGCTGTATACCTAATGTTTAACAGTAAAGTGATCATAACAGATAATTACTTTCTATTAACAAGTGTGTTAAATAAGCGGAAGCAAACGAAATGTATCCAAGTATGGCACGCAAATGGCTCACTCAAAAAATTTGGTTTGGAAGACATTACAAACATGCAACGGACGAAAACTGATATTAAAAGGTTCCAAAAAGTATACAGTTCGTATGATTATTTAACTGTTGGCTCAGAAGAGATGGCAAATATCTTCAAGAAATCATTTGGAATAAAGGATAACCAATTATTAAAAATAGGTGTACCTTTAACAGACCCTTATTACCGAGAAAACAAGAAAAAAATTTCAGATACTCTAAACATACAAAGAAAAAAAATAATCCTCTATGCACCAACATTTAGAGATTATAATATGCAATCAATTCAATTGCCTTTTACAGAAGAACAATTAATTCATCAGTTAAAAGAAGAATATGTTTTATTTGTTAAGCTGCATCCCGCCATTCAGAACAATATTGATATTAAATTTTCCAGTGATTATATTAAAGATGTTTCTAACTATGCCTTGTTTGATCTACTCATGGCTGCAGACATATTAATCACTGACTATT
Source organism: Bacillus sp. JZ39 (assembly GCF_053903145.1). Taxonomy (NCBI): domain Bacteria; kingdom Bacillati; phylum Bacillota; class Bacilli; order Caryophanales; family Bacillaceae; genus Bacillus; species Bacillus sp. JZ39. The sequence continues at coordinate 3,467,585 of NZ_CP096389.1, forward strand.
CTTCTGTTCCCTTTGAATTTTCGATTTTAAATAAACCCATTCTTTTTTATACTTATGATTTAAAACTTTATCAACAGAAGCGGGGATTGGTTGATAATTATCTTTCCATAATACCTGGAAGAGCCTGCTATGACAGTGAATCATTAATAAATGAAATTCAAACCCCATTTAATTATTCCAAAATAAAAGTTTTTTCCGATAGATGGAATAAGTATTCTGATGGGAATTCAAGCCAAAATTTATTGAATTTCATCGAAAATTTAATAAGCTAAATGATGACACTTGTTCAAAAAAGAACAAGTGTTCTTTTTCTCTTGACTACCGAACGTATGTTTGCTTTAATGTAATTAGTTGCTTATGGCAGCAAATAATAATAGAGGTGGTAAATTTATGAGAAGAAAAGAACTGTTTGATTTCACCAACATCACGCCAAAATTATTTACTGAACTACGTGTAGCAGACAAAACCGTACTTCAATCATTCAATTTCGATGAGAAAAACCACCAAATTTATACAACCCAAGTCGCAAGTGGATTAGGAAAAGACAACACCCAAAGCTATCGCATAACTCGTCTATCTCTTGAAGGTTTACAATTAGACAGCATGCTGTTGAAACATGGAGGTCATGGTACAAATATAGGAATTGAAAACCGTAATGGCACCATTTATATTTGGTCTCTATACGATAAACCAAACGAAACAGATAAAAGTGAATTAGTTTGTTTCCCATATAAAGCAGGCGCGACTTTAGATGAAAATTCTAAAGAACTTCAGCGATTCTCAAATATGCCTTTCGATCATAGGGTTACACCTGCTCTTGATATGAAGAATAGACAGTTGGCAATTAGACAATACGATACAAAAAATAATAATAATAAACAGTGGGTGACAATCTTTAACCTGGACGATGCAATAGCAAATAAAAACAATCCTCTTTATACTATTAACATTCCTGACGAACTTCATTATTTACAAGGTTTCTTTTTAGATGACGGTTATTTATATTGGTATACAGGAGATACAAACAGCAAAAGCTATCCGAATCTCATAACTGTATTTGATTCCGATAATAAAATAGTGGTGCAAAAAGAAATTACTGTTGGCAAAGACTTGTCCACTAGATATGAGAATAACTTCCGTGAACCGGAAGGGATCTGTATGTACACCAATCCTGAAACTGGGGCAAAATCATTAATGGTGGGAATTACAAGTGGAAAAGAAGGAAATCGTATAAGCAGAATTTATGCATACCATTCTTATGAAAACTTCATGAATCATGTACCTATGCTTCGATCCCCTTTATTAAAAACCGTGGGGCACCAAGATACACCTCCGGAAAGATTTCAACCATTTATTCAAACCTTCATTTTAGAGTATAATGCTCAAAACAAAAAATGGATGGTTCCGACTTCAGGTTATTTACCATCTTACACATCAAATTTAGTCCGAAATATTACTATCAATGCAGATGGAAACTTGCAAGTCACATTAAATGAACGCTATATTAGTTTACTGCATCAATCGATAGAAGGAGATTTCCGCTTAAAACAAAAGGATATCCGAATGGGATCCTGGTATTTTGCCGGCGGAGAAAAATCAAATGTGCTTGAAATAGGTTTTATGAAAGGGAGTACAAAAATCAGACCCGATGATGCAGCCATCTCAAATGCTTCAAGAATGAGTATTTTTATGATTGTTGCGGACAAGATTGAGGTGTGATATACAAATAGGCTGTAGCTATTAAATAGCTACAGCCTATTTGCAACTTTCTAAGTTTTTTATCGATATTCCGGAACATCAAAGTAAAGTGTATAGCCGTCCAGCAATGAATACAGGCTGTACATGCGGTTTACTTGTTTGTACGCCCAGCCGATGTCAGTTGCGTATTGATGTGTCGCTGTAGCTGACCATCTCATTTTGTACAGTGTGTCCTGATTGTAAGCTGTGTTGTGGATATACGATGAGCCTATGAATTTAGCTCCGCCGATAATGGCCGCTTCTGGTGTGAACCAGCCCTGTTCGTACGCATATTTGGCTCCGTAGTAATTCGGATTGCTGTCGTATGCTCCAATTCCATACATGTTGTATACGGTTTTTCCGTTATAGGTTAATCCATTGGCTAAGGCGGATGTCCCGTTTCCTGTTTCCAGAAGAGCGTGTGAGATTAAATACAGTTCGTTGATGCTATATTGATTGGCGGCATCGATAAATGCCTTTGCTCTCCCTGTCAGGATGCCTTTACCCGCAAGCACTTTCTGATTGACCTCAGTAACGCTGAGGCCCGCTGTCTGTGACAGCTTGAGAAATTGGAAGTAGTATTTGCTGTCTCTGGTAAAGTTATTTGGATCCACGTATTGAACTACTTCATCACTGCTTGCGTTTCGCCAGCCCAAATTGATCTTAGCCCAGCCGTTTATCTGTCCGATGATTTTCACTTTATCGCCTTTTTTAAATTGGCCGATCACGTTTGTCGGGCTGACTTCCGGCGTTGACCGGATATTTAGTACATCAGCCGTAACGGTTGATGTTGCTGTATTAATGTACGTGAGCGATACGTAAGCCGCTCCGTCTGTTTGCGGACTTACTGTCATTTGTTTTTGGACCATATCACGAAGCGAGAGATTGTAATTTGTTTTCATGATTTGCGGGCCGTTTTTGATCTTCACGATAGATGATGTCCATCCGTATAATTGTTTTAGCTTCGTTGATGCCGCAGCAGCTGTATCATTGCCTGTGAACTGCTCATTTACGCTGATTTTAAAAAGCGTATTGCTTTTCGTTGTATAGCTCGGGGTTACACTTTTCGATTTAAGATAGGTTAACCCATTGTTCAATGCTGTTTTGCTGCTGAGCTGTGTTGTCACGATTTTGTATTGTGTATATGCAGTCTGGCCTGTTTTTGATGTTGTGACTGCGATTTTATTTTGTTTGAAAAATGTTAAAACGCGGTCAATCTCTTCTTGGCTGATGATAGCTTCAGTTGTGATTTGGTAGCTGCTCGCAGCTGTCTGACCGGTTTTCTGGCTTGCTGCTGATATATGATTCGATTTGAAAAACGTGAGTGCCTGATTGACTTTCGTTTGATCAAGCAGAGATTCGGTTGTGATTTTAAACGTGTCAGCTATTTGTTTTTTGACGGATTTCGCAGAAGCACTCAGCTGATTTTTCTTTAATATGTTCAAACCCTTTGTGACCTTTGCTTGATCTGATGTTTCTTCTGAAATGAGCTGATATTGATTTTCTGCTGTTGATCCAGCTGCTGTTTTTGCAGCTTTTACTTTTTTCTGAGCAAAGAAGGCTGCTGCTTTGTTTGCTTGCTGCTCGCCTAAAATCTTTGCCGTCGTGATTTGATAAGCTGCAGACGTTGTCGTTTTTTTGACGCTGGATGACGTGTAATGCCATTTTTTCTTTTTAAAGAAAGTGTCTATTTTTTGGAGCTGCTGTTTTGTTATCCCCTTCATATTCACGGTATATGATGTGCTTTTTCCAACCTGTTGATAACTGCCGGATACGCCGGTGTTTTTCTTGATTTGGTTGATGGCATCCTTTACTGTATTCAGTCCTTTGAAATAAGCTGATTGGACATTGTATGACTCAACGGTTGTTTTTTGATTGATGGACTTGTAGCTGCCTGTGATGCCAGTGCTTTGTTTCAGCTGCTGCAATAGAGTCTTGGCATTCGCTTCACCTGAAATGGCAGCAGTTGTGAACGTATAATAGGCTTGCCCTTTCACTGTTTCCTTTAATGATGCCTGCAGCCCAGATTCCTTTTGGAAGGCGTTTTTGATCTGCGCTGCTCTGCTGTCTCCCACGATTGTGCCAGACTGAATGGTTGTGACAGACACCGTGTGTGTGATGGGCTGATACGAGCTTTTAATCCCCGTTTGCTTGGCCAGGCTCTGGATAAGCGCCTTGACTTTTGTCTCATCAGCAATGTCTGATGTCATGACGTTCATATAGGGCTGAGCTGCTCCGTAAGCTTTTACAGCGCCAGCCACTCCCGTCTCCTGTTTCAGCTTTGCTAGGATAGTGTTGGCCTGTTTTTCTCCGGAGATGGCACCTGAAGAGATGGTGACATATGGCTGTTTGCTTCCAACAGGACTTGACGTTCCTGTAATCGATGTCTGTTTGGCGAGTCCGCTCAGTATTGCTTTCGCTTCTGATTCGCTATGAATGCCTGAGGCGGAAATTTGGTAGGTCGTTGTTGTGCCTGAAGCCTGATAGGATGCATCCCAGCCAGTATCTTTTTCCAGTTTGGCGACAGCTTGTGAGGCTTGGCTTTCTGTACTGAACGTATTCGACGGCTCTACTTTATATAGTGAGTAGTCGGTATACGCGGCTGCCTGGGCAGAACCAGATATGGCAAAAAAGGCAAGGGACGCGGCGGATAGAAGCATAGGTGCGATTAGTCTCTTTTTCATTCCTTCTCCTCTTTCTTATTCTATGAGTATATAAAACTAGTTTATTTATCGGCACGCGCATGCTTCATTTATAGGTGAATCACTTCCATTTTCTAATAAAAAAAAACTTAATCTCGAAGTGAGATTAAGTTTAAATATGCGACACGATAAGGGTACAAGTTCCTTTTATCGTAAAATCGGGCATTTGAGCCGGCAAAATAAAGTGATCGCCTTTTTTGAGCGGACATGTTTTGTCCTCATCCATGAGCAAACCGCTTCCTTCTATCACGCTGCAAATCAGAAAGGATTCATCCTGAGCCATTTCAGCTTCGCCATTGATGTCCCATTTATACACCGAAAAATATTCCCCTTGGACAAATGTTTTAATGGTTATTCCTTTTCTTGATTCTGTCGATTCATCTATATACCCGTCCACATGGGGAACCGTGGCGGCATTGACCGCTTTGGCAAAATGAAGCTCTCTCGGACTTCCGTTGCTATCAACCCGGTCATAATCGTACACCCGGTATGCGGCATCTGAATTTTGCTGAGTCTCTAAAACAAGGGCCCCCTTGCACAATGCATGCAGCGTTCCGCTCGGCACATAATAAAAATCACCCGGTTTAATTTTGATTCTTCGCAGCAGGCCCTCCCAGTCACCGCTGTTGATCATTGTGACAAGTTCGGTTTTTGAGCGGGCCGTATGCCCGTAAATGATTTCTGCGTTTTCCTTACAGTCGATAATGTACCAGCATTCCGTCTTGCCGAGTTCTCCCTCTTCGTTTTCTCCGGCATAGTAATCATCAGGGTGAACTTTAATTGACGTATCTTCCCTCACATCCAGCAGCTTTGTCAGAAGCGGAAACCGATCCCCCTCTACGCCGCCGAATACTTCACGGTGCTCTTCCCAAAGCTCGATTAATGTCTTTCCTTTATACGGGCCATTTGCAACAGTGCTCGGTCCTTTTGGATGAGCGGAAATGGCCCAGCATTCCCCCGTTGATTCTGAAGGAATACTGTATCCAAATCTATCTCGTAAAGCGGTTCCGCCCCAGATTTTTTCTTTAAACACAGGCGTTAGAAAAATCGGTGATTGCGTCATGATCCGTACCCCTCCCCTGTAAATAACTGATCATCATTTTCCCGGTGCGCCCCTCTTACAAACGCCCGTATAAGCTGTCTTTTTTCCGATGACAACATATGTACAAAGCATCATCTTTTCACTACCCCTTCAAAGAAAACGCTTCCTATCTATTATATCACGTCGAAAAGAAGCTTTGTTTCAGCCTTTTCCTCGATAAGAATAATTCTCCTTTTTTGATACAAATTAATAAAAACCGTCAATCTGTTTACGAAGGAGAGAAACTATGCAAATCGACTCTGATCTCCAGAACAATTTAAACACACTGAAAAAAACATTGGGACAAAACGACGATATGATGTTTTATACATTTGCTTTCGGAGATAGCAGACAAAAGGCGTGTTTACTGTATATTGACGGTCTGACAGAGAATAAAATGCTGGCGCAATACGTCATTTCTCCTTTACAAAAAGAGGCGTTAGCCCATAAGGAAAGCTCGATTGAAGACTTATCCGCCTTTTTTTTCGGCTTTCACCACAGCGTTGTTTCTACAATGAAAGAAATAGAGCAACTCGTTTTTTCAGGTCAAGCCATTTTGCTCGCTGATGGCTATCGCGGAGGATTAGCTTTCGACACAAAGTCAGTCGCAACACGCAGTCTTGATGAACCCTCCTCCGAAGTCGTGGAACGCGGCCCTAAAATAGGATTTATTGAAAAACTGCGGACAAACACTGCGCTTATACGTGAACGGACGAGTGACCCTAATCTTGTCATCAAAGAAATGACACTCGGAAAAAGGACGAAAAAGAAAATCGCTGTCGCTTATATTCAGGATATCGCCCCCGATTATGTCGTCAAAGAAGTGTTTAAAAGGCTGAAATCAGTCAATATAGATAATTTGCCGGAATCGGGGACGCTTGAACAGCTGATTGAAGACGAACCATTTTCAATTTTCCCCACGATTTTAAGTACAGAACGGCCAGATCGTGTAGAGGCTGCTCTATTAGAAGGACGAGTATCCATATTAGTGGATGGTACGCCGTTTGCTTTGATTGTACCGGCTACGGTTGACGAATTTATTCATTCGCCCGATGATTACAGCCAGCGCTGGATCCCAATGTCACTTGTACGCCTTCTTCGTTATTCCAGCATCCTGATCACCATTTATTTGCCCGGTCTGTATATTTCTCTCGTTTCTTTTCACACCGGGCTGTTGCCGACTAGAATGGCCATTTCCATTGCAGGCAGCAGGCTTAACGTACCGTTCCCTCCTTTTATAGAGGCCTTTATCATGATCTTTACGATCGAATTGATTCGAGAAGCCGGATTAAGGCTGCCTAAGCCGATTGGACAGACAATTGGCCTTATCGGCGGGGTCGTCATCGGACAGGCAGCTGTTCAGGCACAAATTGTCAGTGCGCTTATGGTCATTGTCGTTTCTGTCACAGCACTGGCATCCTTTACCGTTCCTTCATACGCCTATAACTTTCCGCTGCGGATCATTCGGATCGGGGTTATGATAAGTGCAACAGCGCTTGGCATGTATGGCGTTATAATGGTTTATCTGTTTGTGATCGGCCATCTCATGCGCCTGAAAAGCTTTGGACAGGATTACATTATCCCGATCATGGCGCAGCCTGGACAGGATTTGAAAGACACAGTCATCCGTATTCCCACGATGTTTTTAAAAAGAAGACCGACACGAAACGATCCCGAAGATAACATCAGACAAAGGTGATGGCTATGAGGAAATCAGAGCATAAACTGACATTTATGCAGACGCTCATTATGATCAGCAGCACACTGATCGGTGCCGGGGTGCTGACCCTTCCCCGCTCAGCTGCCGAAACCGGCAGTCCGAGCGGATGGCTTATGATACTGCTGCAGGGCGTTATTTTTATTATCATTGTTCTGCTTTTTTTGCCTTTCCTTCAAAAAAACAGCGAAAAAACCCTTTTTAAGCTCAACAGCATTGTAGCTGGAACATTCATCGGCTTTCTATTGAATTTATATATCTGTCTATATTTCATTGGGATTGTTTGCTTTCAAGCTCGGATTTTGGGAGAGGTTGTCGGATTCTTTTTGTTAAAAAATACGCCAATGGCAGTTGTGGTGTTTATATTTCTTGCAGTTGCCATCTATCATGTGGGCGGAGGCGTTTATTCAATTGCAAAAGTATACGCTTATATTTTTCCTATAACCCTTATTATTTTTATGATGCTTTTGATGTTCAGCTTTCGCTTGTTCCAGTTCGATTTTATCCGGCCTGTTTTTGAAGGAGGCTATCAAAGTTTTTTCTCTTTATTCCCAAAAACACTTTTATATTTCTCAGGATTTGAAATCATCTTTTATCTCGTCCCATTTATGAGAGATCCGAAGCAAGCGAAAAAGGCTGTTGCTTTTGGGATCGGGACTTCTACAGTGTTCTACAGCATTACTTTGTTCATTGTGATTGGCTGTATGACTGTGGCTGAGGCAAAAACGGTGACATGGCCGACCATTTCCCTCATCCACGCATTAGAGGTTCCGGGTATTTTTATTGAACGATTTGATTTGTTCTTACAGCTGACCTGGACAGCTCAGCAATTTACCTGTATGCTCGGATCCTTCAAAGGCGCCCATATCGGGTTAACGGAAATCTTTCATCTAAAAAATAAAAACAATGCTTGGCTGCTGACTGCAATGCTGGTTGCGACGTTTTTCATAACGATGTATCCCAAGGACTTGAATGACGTGTTTTATTACGGGACGCTTCTTGGATATGCTTTCTTAATTGTGATTGCAATTCCATTCTTCGTCTGGCTTTTAAGCTGGGTACAGAAAAAACTTGGGAGGAGTCAGCTGCAATGAAAACAGCAACAAAACTCGCAGTCATGTTTCTAATGCTGCAGGTTCTCTGCGGGTGCTGGGATGTTAAAAATATTGAGAAACTATCCTTTGCCAGAGGGCTGGCGATTGATGAGACAGATGATCACCAGTACAAACTGACGTATCAAAACCTTCTTCCCCAAAGCGAAGACAGCCAATCATCCGGAAAACCCGAATTTGTTAATGTGACGTCCTACGGGAAAACGATCCTGGAAGCAGTCAGTGACGTATCCATCAAGGACCCTCCTGTTTATAGCGATCATTTAAAAGTGATTCTTTTGGGAGAAAAACTGATGAGGAATCAAAATGTAGACCAAGTCTTCAACCACTTTATCCGGGATGATGAGCTGCGGCGAAGCAGCTATTTGATGGCAGCCCGAGGGAATGCAGCTGATGTTTTCACAAAAGGAAACCCCAATCAGCAGCAGCCGATGCCCTCAGAAAAACTGATTGATTTGACAACTCACAGCGGATATAACGGTAAGATTATGATACCGCTGCGCATCGGCAGAGCATCTATATACTCTCAGAACGGGTACAGTTATCTTATTCAAGCCGTGAAAAACCAAAAGGGAAAAGCCAAGTATGACGGTTCAGGCGTTATCAAAAGAGGCAGCAATAAACTCGTTGGGTTTCTTTCAGCTGATGAAACCCAAACACTGACATGGGTCATGGGGACGATCCAAGGCGGTGTCATGCCAACGACAGATAAAGGACATCCGATTACGTTTGAAATTAAAAAGTCGAAAACGAAAATTAAGCCCGTCATTGAAAACGGAAAGCCTGTCTTTCAGATTTCTGTTAAAACAAAGGGCATCCTGACAGAAGACCAAAACCCGAATGAAAACTCCTTTAGCAAAAGATATTTGCACAGGCTGGAGAACATTTTTGAGAAAAAGCTTGAACGAGACGTAAAGCAGGTAATGGATAAACTGCAGCACGAGTATAAAACCGATCCGGTCTTTTTATCAGACCACATAAGGATTCAACACCCTGACTACTGGAATAAAGTAAAAGGGCATTGGGATGAAATATTTTCTGAGGCTGATTTTAAGTACGATATTTCTTTTAAAATCATTAACTTTGGCACGGTGGGAAAGTAAGCAATCAAAAGGGTGCGCATGATCGCGCACCCTTTTTTATGTTCCGACAGTCTGCTGTTTTCCGGCCGCTCCTCCCTGTCCGTTTTTGTCCCGTAAATCCTGCTCAATTTCTTCAAGGCTTTTTCCCTTTGTCTCTGTCACTTTAAATCGAACAAATAAGAACGCCATGATACCGATCGCGGCATAAATCAGGAATAAATAACTGATTCCGATCGCTTCCATTAATATTGGATAGGTTAGTGAAACAATCAGTGTCCCAACGTGCAACATTAAGGTCGAAACACCGGTCCCGATTCCTCTGACGTGAAGGGGGAACAATTCAGGAAGCATCACCCACACAACAGGTCCCCAGCTGACCGCAAAGACAACGATAAACACGCCTAAACAAATGACGGTCGTCCATGAGGCAGCCGGAGTGTTATCGAAAAAGAGATTTACTAAAGCGAGAACGATCAAGCTGATCACCATTCCCGCATTCCCGAATAGCAGTAAAGGCTTTCTTCCAATCTTGTCGATGATTTTAATCGCTACTAATGTCATGACAACATTGACTGTGCCGATTCCGACCGTGCCTAAAATCGAAGCGGAGTTTCCGAATCCGACGTTTGTAAAGGTCTTTGGCGCATAGTAGATGATCGTATTCGTTCCGATAAATTGCTGCAAAAAAGCGAGTCCCAAACCTGCAATAAGCGCTGGGCGCACCCATGGATCGAACAGCTCCTTCAGGCCGCCTTCATCCTGCTTTTCCGCTTCTTTTATATCATGTATTTCCTGATCAATATCTTTTGTGCCACGCAATTTTTTAAGAATTTTCTTCGCTTTGCTTTCTTCGCCATTCGTGAACAGCCAGCGCGGGCTCTCCGGCATAAACAAAATGCCAATGAGCAAGAGCAATGACGGCACAGCAGCCAATCCAAGCATCCAGCGCCACGCTTCGGCATCGGCAAATATGTAATTGACAATGTAAGAAAGAAGGATGCCGACCGTGATCATCAGCTGATTCAGTGATGACAGCGCCCCGCGTTTATGTTTTGGCGCCAGTTCAGATAAATAAAGGGGCACGATTGTCGTCGATGTTCCGACTGCAAGTCCCAAAATGATGCGAAACAGCACCATGATTCCCGTATTTGGGGCCAGTGCCACACCAAGACCGCCTATACAAAACAGCAGCGCGGCTGCCATAATTGCTTTTTTTCTTCCGAAACGGTCAGTCAGCTTGCCGGCCGCTCCTGAGCCTAATATCGCCCCAACCAGCAAGGAGCTGACAACAAGACCTTCTGTAAACGCGTTTAAGCCTAACTCCTTTTTCATAAATAAAATAGCTCCGGAAATCACTCCGGTATCATAGCCATATAACGCGCCTCCAAGAGCTCCGAAAAAATAAAGCCATATATTTGACTGCTTTTTCATAAAAATGACTCCCTTTCTCCATCAGCTGCAATGACATTGTCTGTGGGATTTTTTTAGAAATCTTTTAGCCTCTTTTTCCGGCTATTAAACCTTTTTATTTTGCTGATCATAGGTTTTCCAATCATTTACTTGTATTTTTTTCAATGTCACTGAAACATTTTACCTGCTGCGGCGTCCAATATAAGGTGATTCAGCACATCATCATTATCAATTTTCAAAAACAAGAACTTATAAATATAGGAATATTTATCGAAAAATGTCTTTCGAGGAGTTGCCCCATGGCAAATAGAATGGTACGCTTCAAATATTAAAGAAACGTGAGGTATTGATATATGGAAGAACGATCACAGCGCAGAAAGAAAAAAAGAAAACTAAAAAAATGGGTGAAAGTTGTTGCCGGTTTAATGGCTTTTCTAGTCATTGCGGCAGGCTCTGTCGGCGCCTACGCTTTTGTAAAGCTGAACAATGCTTCTAAGGAAGCTCACGTCAGTCTTGCACGCGGAGAACAATCCGTAAAACGGATCAAAGAATTTGATCCTGGAAAAGATTCATTTTCTGTATTGCTCTTAGGAATTGATGCCAGGGAGAAAAACGGCGAGACCGTCGATCAGGCAAGAAGTGACGCGAATGTGCTGGTTACATTTAATCGGAAAGAAAAAACAGCTAAAATGCTGAGCATTCCGCGTGATGCCTATGTAAACATCCCAGGCCACGGGTATGATAAATTCACACATGCTCACGCTTACGGCGGCGTTGACTTAACTGTGAAAACAGTTGAAGAAATGCTGGATATTCCAGTCGATTATGTCGTAGAAAGCAATTTCACGGCTTTTGAAGACGTCGTAAACGAGTTAAATGGCGTCAAAGTAACTGTAAAAAGCGATAAAGTCATTCAGCAAATCAAAAAAGATACAAAAGGTAAAGTCGTTCTTCAAAAAGGAACACATACGCTTGATGGGGAAGAAGCGCTCGCTTACGTAAGAACACGTAAAGCGGACAGTGACCTTTTACGCGGGCAAAGACAAATGGAAGTGCTGAGCGCCATTATAGATAAATCAAAATCATTGAGCTCAATTCCGGCTTATGATGATATTGTGGATACGATGGGGCAAAATTTAAAAATGAACTTATCTCTTAAAGATGCCATCGGCCTGTTCCCGTTCATCACTTCATTGAAATCAGTTGAGTCTATTCAGCTGACGGGTTATGATTATGAACCTGCCGGAGTCTATTATTTCAAATTGAATCAGCAAAAGCTGCAGGAAGTTAAAGAAGAGCTGCAAAACGATTTAGGTGTATAATGAACGGGATGGCGATTACGCCATCCCGTTTTACATATTTCCTTATTGAAAATTATCAAAGTAACGATTAGCCTTAATTTATATGGATTATGTTTCACAGGCAAGCTGAACATACTACACGAAGCAGCTTCATTTTTAAGGAGGTTCCCCTACATATGAAATGTATTGCGATTGATCTTGACGGAACATTACTGAATAAAGAAAGCGTCATTTCTGCGGAAAACAGAGAGGCGATCAAGCGGGCCGTTGATGCCGGCATCCTCGTCACCATTTGCACGGGAAGAGCGACATTTGATGTAAAAGCGCTGCTGAATGACTTGGACATCCCTATCATTGCAGCTAATGGCGGTACGATCCATGACACGGGTTACCGTTTGATCAGCCGGACATTAATGGATCAGGAAGCCGGTAAAGCGATTGCTGATTACTTACTTTCAAAAAACATTTATTTTGAGGTATATACAGATGACCATCTGCTATCTCCTTTTGACGGCGAAGCTAAGCTGCACGCGGAGCTTGACATTCTAAAGAGCGCAAACCCAAACGAGCAGACGGATGAATTGTGGCAAGGAGCCATGACTCAATTCAAACAGTTTGGCATTAAACCAATCCCTCATATCGAATCGGTTTTTGACGGGAGTGAAAACATTTATAAGCTTCTTTGCTTCTCCTTTGATATGGACAAGCTGAAACAAGCGAAGGAAGAACTGAAGCATCATAAAAAACTGGCTCAAACCTCTTCAGGAAAACATATTATCGAAATCCTGCCGGCCTCGTCAGGAAAAGGACGCGCGTTAACAAAGCTCGCTGACCTATACGGAATTGAACCACAGGATATCTATGCGATCGGCGATAGTCCAAACGATTTATCCATGTTTGAAGTCGCCGGACACCGTATCGCCATGGAAAATGCGATTGATGAATTAAAAGAAAAAAGCACCTTTGTCACAAAAAGCAATGACGAAAATGGTGTGGCCTACTTTATAGACCAGCTTCTTTCAGGACAATATGCATAAAGAAAAGACTCCAGAGATTGGAGTCTTTTTCTTTTATTGCACCCGTATACTTCCTGCGTATTTATCCTTCCAATATGTGCTCGTGTTCATATTGATGATGGTCACGCCGTTTGATAATGTGACATGAACAACTTGTCCGTTTCCGATATAGATGGAGGGATTTAAGCTTGTTGATTGAAAGAACACAATGTCTCCCGGCTTCAGGTCCGCCTTCTCAATCTTAGTTCCGGCATTGTACTGGCTTGTTGCGTATCGAGGCAGGGAAATACCAGCTGCTTTCTGGTAGACATATTGGACAAATCCAGCTGTATCAAATCCTGTCTCAGGTGTTACTCCGCCCTGTTTGTAAGGCACTTCTCCGACATAAAGCGTCGCTTCGGAAACAATCGGATTTTCTTTCGGGATTGTCAGGTTGTCAAATCGGCGAATACCCGTCATCTTCGATTTCCAGTAATCCTCTGACAAATAGGAAATGGTTACTTTTTCTGACCGGCTTGCCTGAATGAACCTGCCTGCGCCCGCATAAATGCCTGCATGTGAAATTCCCGTTTTATACGTATTGCTGAAATAGACGACATCACCAGGCTTTATGTTCTGATGGGCTACCTTCTCGCCCACTGCCCACTGCTGTTCGGCTGATCGCGGCAGATAAATGCCGAGTGCCTGTTGAAACACATATTGCACAAGCCCCGAGCAATCAAAGCCCTCTGACGGCGTGCTTCCGCCAAACACATATGGGACACCGATATATTTTTCAGCCTCCTGTACGACAGGAACATCAGCCGTTGCCGGATCGGCAGCGATTCGTCTCGCCCCGATATAAGTTCCGCTCCAATAGCTGCTTTTTTTGTAATTGGTGATGATAACCCCTTTTGACTGTGTACTGTGAACCATTTGGCCGTCTCCGATATAAAGGGCGTCATGTGTCGGAACAGTACCGGTGCTTCCCTCTTTCTTGAAAAACAAAATATCACCCGGCTTCAGGTTTTCCGGCTTTACAGCTGTTCCGATTTTATACTGGTCGTTTACAGATCTCGGCAGATGAATATCAGCCTTACTGAACACATATTGTATCAATCCTGATGGATCGAAACCCTCTTTCGGCGTTTCCCCGCCATATTTATACTGATATCCAAGCAGGTTTTTTGCTTCGCTGACAATCAATTCTGATGATGTATCAGCTTCCGCAATCTCCGCTTTTGTCATAATTGGAACCAAAAAACAAATGATAACCGCCACAAGCAAAAACTTCTTCCAGTTTGCCAGTGTGTTCACTTTTATTATCTCCTCCTCTTTTTGCAGTTTTAACATCGGTATTTTTTTGAATATGTTAAGAGACTTTTTGATATTTTTACAGAATGAATATGCTGGGCAAATAAAAAGAGAGTGTCTCATCAGACACTCTCTTTTTTGAATTATTTATTGGCGTTTACCGGTTCTTCCTGCTGTTGGATTTTATTCATTTCCATATCAATCTTCTGTTTTTCCTGATCTGTCAGCTGATCATTGAATTTAAAAGCTGACATAAACATGAACACGATGGCTACGGCAACAAATGGCCAGATGGCTTTGACAAATTTCATCTTTATCACTCCGTTTATTTAGATTTTAGTTTGTCACTATGATCAATATCAAACGTCAGTTTTCCGTCTTCTACTTTCCAAGCGAAATTAGAGTCTTTCGTCAGTTCGCGAATAATGGTTTTCTGTTTAAGGCTGTCTTTTTTCACAGGTGCAGGTGTCGCTTCATGGATATCGATCGGTGTCACTTCAAAGCGGCCTGTTCCATTTTTCTTCAGGTGATACTGAACCAGTGCACTGTCTCTTGTTCTCGTCCAGCCCTGGTCAAAGACAAAGTTGCCGAGGCTGTAGAAAATGACGGTTCCGTTATATACTTCAATCGGTTCTAAGACGTGCGGGTGATGGCCGACGATGATGTCAGCTCCCGCATCAGACATGGCTCTTGCAAGCTGGCGCTGGCGGTCATTTGGATCATTGTCATACTCTTGTCCCCAGTGTGACTGCACAACAACAATGTCCGCATGTTTTTTCGCTTCTGAAATCATAGGGATGAAGATTTCAGGATCTGCGGGCAGCACGCCCGGCGTATTCTTTTTAGCCGAGAAACCTTTCCCGGACACATCGGTAAAGCCAAGCGTCGCAATCGTTACCCCGTTGACTTTCTGGTACGAAATTTTCTTTTTCGCATCACTTAAGCTGTATCCCGCTCCAACGATATCAAGGTTTTGCTTCGCAAATTCTCCAAGTGTATCTTTCATGCCCTGAACGCCGTAATCCATTGCGTGGTTGTTGGCGCTGTTGAGAACTGTGAAATTCATGTCCTTCAAGACTTTTACTGATTCCTTATTCGTCTGCAGATGAATCTTTTTATCTGCTTGTTTATAATTCTTTTGATAGGTTACCGGGTTTTCAAAGTTTCCTGCTACATAATCCGAAGCTCTAAAGATCGGTTCAACATATTGAAAAATACTGTCTGCCCCTTTTTGCTCCGTTACTTTTTCAACATAGCGTCCCATCATAATATCGCCTACAAATGAGGCTGAGAGTACGTCGTCAGAATACGTTTTGACCTTCGGCGTTTCCGCTTTTCCCGCCCACATGAAAGCGAACATAAGGACAAAAACGATCGGAATGGCAATAAATACGTGCTTATTGGTTTTCTTTTTTTGCTGTTTTGTCAGCTTTAGCAGCTTTTCATGAAAGCTCAGTTCTTTTTTCATCGTTTGACACACCTTACATTAAATTAAGTAGTAAACAAACATGATTGCAAAGGTCGCTCCGCTCAATAGCAGCGTGCTTCCGAACGTAATAGTTAAACCTTGTTTCTGAATGGTATTGGCAATTAAACCTGGCACGATGATGCCGATTCCTCGAAATTCTGCGATTTCAAATGGTACAATCGGGTATAGAAAATCAAACGCGATTTTCAGGACGATCCCTGTTATCAGCATGGCAGCGAATTTTCTGCGTCCGTACAAAATCATAAATTTGGATAAACCGTATTTCACAATAACATACGTGAGCAAGCTCACTAGCAAAACAAGTAAAATAAAGACCGGCTGATTAAACACAAGTCCTAAATATCCCGGTACAACAAGTCCTGCCGGCACGATCCCTGTTTTTTCCGCAAAAATTAAACTGAGTAGTACACCTAAAATTAGTGCGATGTATAAATCTGATCCGAACATGTCTGCATTTCCCCCTAGCTTACGAGCTGCTTTACCTTGTATTCGTGGATTTTTTCAATTAAAGGCTCTGCGGCACCATGAATATTGCCGACGCCATATATGACACGGTTGTGCATTCTTTTCTTTAACAATTCCATAATTTCATCTGTTGACTTATACTCTAGATCATGCAGTTTGTCTGCAGGAATTTTGCCTTCTTCGTAGGCTTTTACGATCGGTTCTGTTGTTTCACCGATTAAGATCAGTTCACTTGCTTCAATATAAGGCAATACGTCATTTGCGAATTGCTGTGTCCGATCGACACGGTCTGCGCGGCAGTTCATGATGATGATCGGATCATCGGTCGGGTAACCGATTTCTTTTACACGTTTCCATATATTCAAAGTAGAAGAAGCGTCGTTTGCGGCAAACCCATTAACAAAGTGCCCAGGCTCGCTCGGACTGATCAGCGGAAGAATTCTCATTGCTCCCGGATCTGGCGGCGCATTCAGCATTCCCTTAAATGCTGTTTCTTCGTCAATGCCGAGTGCTTGAGCCACACCCAGCGCCAGAGAAGCGTTATCAGGGAATACCATGTATTCAAATTTACGTAAATATTCATCTGTAATTTTTGAGTTATCAGCAATGATGACTTTTGTGTTTCGTTCTTTTGCTTTTTGTTTAAAGAACTCGGTATATTCACTATCTGTAATGACAAGATGGCCATTATAAGGAATTGTAGCGGTAAACGCTTCTGCAATTTCATCAAGCGTCGGCCCCATGACATCCATATGGTCTTCTAAAACATTCACAATGACGCCGATATTGGCCTGCAGAAGTTCTTCCTGAAAGATGATTTGATAATCTGGGTTAACAGCCATGCATTCACTGACAATCGCGTTAGCCCCTCTTTCTACTGTTTCTCTCATGACTTCTTTTTGCTCTCCGATATTCGGCCCCTGAGGTTTCCGTTTAATCGGCTTTTCCTCCGGTGTGTCCCAGTAAATCATTCTTGCATCTGTTCCTGTTGTTTTTCCAACAGTCTTGTAACCGGCTTCTATTAATATTCCGGTTGTCAGCCTTGTCACAGTCGATTTTCCGCGGATGCCGTTAATATTCACCCGAACAGGGAGGGCATCAATGTTTTTCTGATGTCGTCGTTTTTCTAATATTCCGATGACCAGTATGACAGCACAGGCTATAATGAGTAACCACATTGCTTTTCGACATCTCCTTCTATATTGTTGTAAATTCATTCATCAGTATATAGAATCACTATGAATTCTCAATCGGCATTATGTAACATAATCTTCCCTAATCGACTAAGCCAAACTTCTCTTTTGAAAGAGATTTTATACCTACAAACTGTTTTCTATTTTTGGAAAACAGCAGGACTTACACCTTATCACTTTTTTTAAAAATCGAAGAGAATGCGCTTTCATTTTTCTCCTGATATCCTTCTGGACGTATAGTCACACCCCGCTGTTTGTATTTAATATGCATTTCAAATCAATCTTTTTTCAGCCTGTGTTATCAAGCATCTCCTGCTATCATGCGTGTTTCCGGTTCTTATGAACACAAAATAGTTTTATCCTGTTTCTTAAGGACAAGGTCATAATGTCATCCTTTCTGCATGGAAGCGGCAATATTAGGCCCATTCCAAAATGACTAATGGGACCAGCCATGAAAACGCTAAACATACGAGTCCGAATTCTCTAACATAATTAAACATTTTCTGGGATGATAGTCTTTTCTGTTTCTCACCATTTACAGGTCTAAACGCATGACTTTGAAACAATTTTAATAAAACTTAATATTTGTTCAAGAAATCTTCATCCATATTTGTGAAGACTTTGTCAAAAAAAGAGTGAAAACCTTAAATTTTTCAATTATATATACAATTTACAAGTAGATTTCTTTTGATATTTTTATTGCTAACTTCGGATTGTTCATGATAATCTATCTATGTAAACGGTTACATAAACAAGGAGGAGCTGTTTTGGCTACAATTAAAGATGTCGCCGGAGCGGCGGGCGTTTCAGTTGCGACGGTTTCCCGCGTCCTGAATGATAACGGCTATGTACACGAAGAAACGCGAACGCGTGTCATAGCTGCGATGGCGAAGCTGAACTATTACCCGAATGAAGTCGCCAGATCTCTATATAAAAGAGAATCCCGACTGATCGGACTTTTGCTCCCGGATATCACAAACCCTTTCTTCCCCCAGCTTGCCCGCGGTGCGGAGGATGAATTGAACCGGGAAGGCTATCGCCTTATTTTCGGCAACAGTGACGAGGAATTGAAAAAAGAACTTGAATACCTTCAAACCTTTAAGCAAAATCATGTCGCAGGCATTATTGCCGCAACAAATTACCCGGATCTCGAGGAATACAGCGGCATGAATTATCCAGTTGTTTTTCTGGACAGAACACTTGAAGGGGCTCCTTCTGTGTCCAGTGACGGCTATACAGGAGGAAAGTTAGCCGCTCAGGCTATCATTCACGGGAAAAGCCAGCGCATTACGCTCTTGAGAGGACCCGCTCACCTGCCGACCGCTCAAGATCGATTTAACGGTGCTTTGGAAATCTTAAAGCAGGCTGAAGTTGATTTTCAGGTCATTGAGACGGCTTCATTTTCAATTAAAGATGCACAATCGATGGCGAAGGAGCTGTTTGCCGCTTATCCAGCGACAGATGGTGTGATCGCAAGTAATGATATTCAAGCCGCTGCCGTTTTACATGAAGCATTGCGGCGCGGAAAAAACGTGCCGGAGGACATTCAAATTATCGGCTATGATGACATTCCGCAAAGCGGACTTCTGTTCCCGCCACTTTCTACAATTAAACAGCCCGCATATGATATGGGGAGAGAAGCTGCCAAACTGCTTTTGGGTATCATCAAAAAACAGCCGCTGGCAGAAACGGCAATTCAAATGCCTGTCACCTATATAGGAAGAAAGACGACAAGAAAGGAAGATTAAGATGCGTAATATTTGTGTGATTGGTAGCTGTTCTATGGATTTAGTGGTCACCTCTGACAAACGCCCAAAAGCCGGTGAAACGGTTCTTGGCACGTCATTTCAGACTGTGCCGGGCGGCAAAGGAGCAAATCAGGCCGTTGCCGCAGCCAGACTTGGGGCGCAAGTGTTTATGGTTGGCAAGGTTGGAGACGATCATTATGGAACAGCTATTTTGAATAATCTCAAAGCTAACGGCGTTTGCACTGACTATATGGAACCGGTTACACATACGGAAAGCGGAACCGCTCATATTGTGCTTGCTGAAGGCGACAACAGCATTGTCGTTGTCAAAGGCGCGAACGATGACATCACCCCAGCGTATGCGTTAAACGCACTCGAACAGATTGAAAAAGTCGATATGGTGCTGATTCAGCAGGAAATCCCAGAAGAAACGGTTGATGAGGTGTGCAAATACTGCCATTCTCACGATATCCCGATCATGCTAAACCCAGCACCGGCCCGCCCGCTCAAGCAGGAAACAATTGATCACGCCACCTATCTGACGCCGAATGAACACGAGGCTTCGATTTTATTCCCTGAGCTTACCATTTCTGAAGCTCTGGCGCTTTATCCGGCAAAGCTCTTTATTACGGAAGGAAAACAAGGCGTCCGCTATTCGGCTGGCAGCAAAGAGGTGCTCATCCCGTCCTTCCCTGTTGAGCCCGTTGATACAACCGGAGCCGGTGATACGTTTAACGCAGCCTTTGCCGTGGCCCTGGCTGAGGGAAAAGATATTGAAGCCGCATTGCGGTTTGCCAATCGTGCCGCTTCCCTTTCTGTCTGTTCCTTCGGTGCCCAAGGCGGAATGCCGACAAGAAATGAAGTAGAGGAGCTGCTTTCATGAAAAAACACGGTATACTGAACAGCCATCTTGCCAAGATTTTAGCAGACCTTGGCCACACTGATAAAATTGTCATCGCGGATGCCGGACTGCCGGTTCCTGACGGCGTTTTGAAAATTGATCTTTCACTGAAGCCGGGCCTTCCGGCTTTCCAAGATACAGCGGCAGTGCTCGCTGACGAGATGGTCATCGAAAAAGTCATTGCTGCAGCTGACATAAAAGCATCCAATCAGGAGAATGCGAAGTTTCTAGAAAATCTTTTCTCTGAACAAGAGATTGAATACCTTTCTCACGAGGAGTTTAAGCTGCTGACAAAAGAAGCAAAGGCAGTCATAAGAACAGGAGAATTCACACCATATGCCAACTGCATCCTGCAGGCGGGTGTGCTTTTCTAGAAAGGAGGATGAAACATGCAGATTGAAATGAAAGACATTCATAAAGCATTCGGAAAAAATCAGGTGCTGTCAGGCGTTTCCTTTCAGCTCATGCCTGGCGAGGTTCACGCATTAATGGGAGAAAACGGCGCCGGCAAGTCCACGCTTATGAACATTTTGACAGGCCTGCACAAAGCAGATAAAGGTCAAATCAGCATAAACGGAAACGAAACGTATTTTTCCAATCCGAAAGAAGCGGAACAACATGGAATAGCCTTTATCCATCAGGAATTGAATATCTGGCCGGAAATGACCGTTCTTGAGAATCTATTTATCGGTAAAGAGATATCCTCCAAGCTGGGCGTCTTACAAACAAGAAAAATGAAAGCGCTAGCAAAGGAGCAGTTTGACAAACTCTCCGTCTCTCTTTCTCTTGATCAAGAAGCCGGCGAATGTTCGGTCGGACAGCAGCAAATGATCGAAATCGCAAAAGCGCTTATGACAAATGCCGAGGTCATCATTATGGATGAACCGACCGCAGCGTTGACTGAACGTGAAATCAGCAAGCTCTTTGAGGTCATTACAGCGTTAAAAAAGAACGGCGTCTCCATTGTCTATATTTCGCATCGCATGGAAGAAATTTTTGCGATTTGCGACAGAATTACCATCATGCGTGACGGAAAAACGGTGGATACAACAAACATCTCAGAAACTGATTTTGATGAAGTCGTCAAAAAAATGGTCGGACGGGAGCTGACTGAACGATATCCAAAACGCACTCCTTCTCTCGGTGACAAAGTATTCGAGGTGAAAAATGCCTCCGTAAAAGGGAGTTTTGAGGATGTCAGCTTTTATGTTCGTTCCGGTGAGATCGTCGGTGTTTCAGGATTAATGGGAGCCGGCCGGACAGAAATGATGAGAGCGCTGTTCGGCGTTGACAGGCTGGACACGGGTGAGATATGGATCGCTGGGAAAAAAACGGCTATTAAGAACCCGCAGGAAGCCGTGAAAAAAGGTCTCGGCTTTATTACAGAGAATCGCAAGGATGAAGGGCTTCTGCTCGACACCTCGATCCGCGAAAATATTGCCCTGCCCAATCTGTCCAGCTTCTCACCAAAGGGTCTCATTGATCATAAGCGGGAGGCTGAATTTGTCAATCTGTTAATCAAACGACTCACTATCAAAACAGCATCACCGGAAACGCACGCACGCCATTTATCAGGAGGAAACCAGCAAAAAGTGGTGATAGCCAAGTGGATCGGCATCGGACCGAAAGTGCTTATCTTGGATGAGCCAACCAGAGGTGTGGATGTTGGCGCCAAACGAGAGATTTATACGCTGATGAATGAGCTGACCGAACGCGGCGTCGCTATCATCATGGTGTCATCAGAGCTGCCTGAAATTCTGGGAATGAGCGATCGGATTATCGTTGTCCATGAAGGCAGAATCAGCGGAGAAATCCATGCGCGAGAAGCAACACAAGAACGAATTATGACACTTGCCACGGGAGGGCGGTAATATGAAAACGGAACAACTGCAAACAGAACAAAAACGGATTCACTTCGACGGAGTCATGCAAAAACTCGGCCCGTTTCTTGGTTTATTTATTCTCGTGATCATTGTATCTATTTTAAATCCCAGCTTTCTTGAACCGCTGAATATTTTAAACCTGCTTCGCCAGGTCGCCATTAACGGATTAATCGCGTTCGGGATGACCTTTGTCATTTTGACAGGCGGCATTGATCTTTCTGTCGGCGCTATTCTTGCCCTGTCCAGTGCTTTAGTTGCGGGGATGATTGTGTCCGGTGTCGATCCGGTTCTCGCGATCATCCTTGGCTGTATCATTGGTGCCGTACTAGGCATGATCAACGGATTATTGATTACTAAAGGAAAAATGGCGCCCTTTATCGCCACGCTTGCGACCATGACTGTGTTTCGCGGACTGACGCTAGTGTATACAGATGGAAATCCGATTACCGGACTTGGCACAAACTTCGCTTTTCAGATGTTCGGACGCGGTTACTTTTTAGGCATTCCTGTACCGGCAATTACGATGGTTCTTGCCTTTGTCATCCTTTGGGTGCTTCTTCATAAAACACCATTCGGACGCCGAACGTACGCTATCGGCGGCAACGAAAAAGCCGCGCTCATTTCAGGCATCAAAGTGACGCGCGTGAAAGTGATGATCTATTCTTTAGCCGGGCTTTTATCCGCTCTTGCAGGTGCCATATTGACTTCCCGCCTGCATTCGGCCCAGCCGACTGCGGGGGAATCGTACGAACTTGATGCTATCGCGGCAGTCGTCTTAGGCGGAACAAGTCTTTCTGGCGGCCGAGGACGCATTGTCGGCACGTTAATCGGGGTACTGATCATCGGCACACTTAATAACGGACTTAATCTGCTTGGCGTCTCATCATTTTATCAGCTGGTTGTCAAAGGGATTGTTATCTTGATTGCGGTATTATTAGACCGCAAGAAGTCAGCTTAGGAGGGTTTTCACATGAAAAAGGCTGTATCCGTCATTTTAACGTTATCATTATTTTTGTTAACCGCCTGTTCGCTTGAGCCTCCCCAATGGGCAAAGCCGTCAAACTCGGGGAACAAAAAGGAATTCACCATTGGCTTGTCCGTCTCAACACTTAATAATCCTTTTTTTGTCTCATTAAAAAAGGGTATCGAAAAAGAAGCTAAAAAACGGGGAATGAAAGTCATCATTGTTGATGCACAAAATGATTCATCGAAACAGACGAGTGACGTGGAAGATTTAATTCAGCAAGGTGTTGATGCATTATTAATCAACCCGACTGATTCTTCGGCGATCTCAACGGCAGTAGAATCTGCAAACGCAGTCGGTGTGCCCGTCGTAACAATCGATCGATCTGCCGAACAAGGAAAAGTTGAAACCCTCGTTGCTTCCGATAATGTAAAAGGCAGTGAAATGGCCGCGGCGTTTATTGCCGACAAACTTGGAAAAGGAGCAAAGGTGGCAGAGCTTGAAGGCGTCCCCGGCGCATCTGCCACACGGGAACGCGGCTCAGGATTCCATAACATCGCAGACCAAAAGCTCCATGTTGTCACAAAACAATCAGCTGACTTTGACCGCACGAAAGGCCTGACTGTCATGGAAAACCTGCTGCAGGGACATCCTGATATCCAAGCTGTTTTTGCTCACAACGATGAAATGGCGCTCGGTGCTCTCGAGGCAATTAACAGCTCGGGGAAAGACATATTGGTGATTGGTTTTGACGGCAATAAAGATGCGCTCGCTTCCATTAAAGACGGAAAGCTGTCAGCCACCGTAGCTCAGCAGCCTGAATTAATCGGTAAATTGGCTACAGAAGCAGCAGATGATATTTTGCACGGAAAAAAAGTGCAAAAAACAATATCCGCGCCTCTCAAACTAGAAACACAAAAATAATTGTCTGATGTTTAGGAACCTGCGATAACGTGAATAGAGATATAGAATGAATTATTTCTCTTACGTGAGGAGAGGAACGGCATGAACAAACCAACAAAACTATTTTCAACATTAGCACTTGCGGCTGGAATGACTGCGGCTGCTGCTGGCGGCGCTGGAACGATCCATGCTCAACAGCCAGAAACAACGGTAAGCATTGATGATTTATACAGTTATCCGATTGATTCTTATTTGGTATCAGCAGAGGCTCTAAATGTCAGAACGAAGCCTTCCGCATCAAGCCAGAAAGCCGATACGCTGCACCTAGGAGATAGCTTAAAGCTGATTTCCTTCTCAAATGCTGACTGGGCAAAGGTTCAGTATAAAAACGGAAAAATAGGATTTGTCTCCACTCATTACATTGTAAAAGCAGCGACAACGGTAAAAACCAAAACCAAAACAAAAGTATATACTTCCGCTGACGGAAAGAGCATTAAGACTCTTCCAGCAGACACAAGCGTTTCTTTTTTAGGCTGGAGTAAAACGAATAAAGGCGGTTTTGATTTTGATTGGGTATTCGTTGATTACGGCGGTGCGACAGGTTATATGAAAACAAAGGATTTACACATGACAAAATAACTGAGAGGGATTCCGCATTTATGCGGAATCCCTTTTATTATGAATTGATTTGTCACATTCCCAAGATATTTCTCAGGAAATATTGTCGTATGCTGTGTCGAAACCTTACATGATCATCGACATTTTTGTTCACGCTAAAAAGCGGAGGTGTAAATATGGATCAATTTGAAGCAGCATATGAATCGTATAAAGCCCGGCAAACAACTGTCGATCAAGAAAATGTTCCATCTGGAAAAGAAGAAATTATTGCGGTTAGAAGAAATGAGGAAGACAATATTATCGCAGTGAAAACCAATACAGGAAGAGAGCTCGACTACCCTACTGCGCTGTCAGAAGCAAAATCAGGAAAACTCGCTCATGTTGATGTCTTCCATAAATACGGGCGTGACATTTTGCGAAGTGAACCGGACGGCATCAAGGAAAATAACCTGTCTGAGCTGCCGGATTTTTAAACAAATACAGCCCTGCCGTATGTTGGACAGGGCTGTATTTTAAACAAAAGGCTGCTGGATGTATTCGGCTAACCGTTTTGCACTGTGAGAAATATCCTCTGCAGCTGCATAATTCACGCCATAGAACACATATGGAGGCAGATACTTCATGCCGATCAGATTACTCGTGGCCTGAAATGGTTTCAATAGCTCACTGATCGAGTAATGATTTGCTCCGCCCGCTTGATATTTTTCCGCTTCGCTCCCTGTTGATACAGCCAGTATCAGCTCCTTGCCATGCAAGGCATTTCCTTCTGAACCAAAAGCCCAGCCGTAAGTCAGCACAAGATCCTGCCATTTTTTCAAGAGCGGCGGAGAGCTGTACCAATATAGCGGGAATTGAAAGACAATCCGATCGTATTCCTCGCACAGCTGCTGTTCCTTCGCAACATCTATTTCTTCATCCGGGTATTCCTTATAAAGATCCCGTACTGTGATATTGTCATGTTTACTCAATTCCTCAGCCCACGCCTTATTGACAACTGAGGTCTCCATATGAGGATGAACTGCCAAAACCAATATTTTCATCAGACCACACCTTTACTGTTTTGATGTTATTTTATCTAAAATCAGGAAAAGAGCCAAATAAAAAGAAAGCCCTGTAAAAGGGGCTTTCTTTTTTTCTTTTATTCAGGGCTTCCTTCAGTTGTTTCGATATCTTTCGCAAAATCAGGGTTATCCAGATTCGCATTAAAGAAATCCGCTGTGTTCGGAAGTCTGAGATTCATGTTCATTTTTTGAGAAATCGTAACCGTGCAATCCTCAAGCACATAGTCAAAAACGTGTCCGCCTGAATTGCGTCCTTCGTCAATGAAGTGCAGGTGATAGCCAGAAACGGCGATTCCGTTTGCATAAGCTGGTGTCAAGAAACCTACGATCGTTCCTCTCACATTGTCGAAGTTGAAAATCGGCTGTGTTTTGACCGCTTCAACCATTGGCACGTAAGGTTTTTCTTGAAGTTCTACCGTTCTTGTCTGCACCTTTTTAAACAATCCGTCAATACGAATTGCATAAAATAAGTTTCTGCTTGGCAGCATGCTGTTGATCTCTTTTTCAAAGTCTTCGCGTGTCATTTTCGCATCAATTTTGTGCGTCATGTCCGGTGTAAAGAACGTAAATGAACAGAACGGTGAACGGTCTCCTTTTTGGACCGGTGTCGCGGTTCCGTCTGAGCGAAGACGGTAAAATTCGCCGTCAAACCCAATCAGCTCTCCGTCAAGCTTGTTAAAGGTTCCGATACCGAAGTCTCCATATTTCGGAATCTCTGACAGTTCAAAATCTCCGTCATATACTCCGTCTAATAGAGAAGTCATTGTTGATACTTGATAAATCTGGCTCACAGGCTGATCTTTTTGACCGCGGCTGAGCACTTGAATGTTGCTTTCTCGTTTCATATTTCCCTTCACTCCTTTTATTTAGTGCTGTTCATAAAACAGTGTCATGATGCGCAGAGTGCTAGAGAGCTTTCGTTTTCATGAGTTCCCCAAATTCTTTCGGAAGCTTGTCACTTGCTAAATTAATGTTATCACTGTAGTCAACCGGGACATCGATGATGACAGGACCTTCAGCGTTCATGCCTTGACGCAGAACATCTGCCAGCTGGTCTGGTGATTCCACGCGCAAGCCAGTTGCTCCGAAGCTTTCCGCATATTTTACGATATCGATATTTCCGAAATCGACCGCAGATGTACGGTTATATTTTTTCAATTGCTGGAATGCAACCATGTCATATGTGCTGTCGTTCCATACAATGTGTACAATTGGTGCTTTTAGTCGAACTGCTGTCTCTAATTCCATTGCTGAGAATAAGAAACCGCCGTCACCAGAGACAGAAACCACTTTTTCTCCCGGTTTCACCAATGAAGCGCCGATTGCCCAAGGAAGCGCAACGCCGAGTGTTTGCATACCGTTACTGATCATTAATGTTAACGGCTCGTAGCTGCGGAAATAACGTGACATCCAAATGGCGTGCGAACCGATATCGCAAGTTACTGTAACATGATCATCGACTACATTACGCAACTCTTTAACGATTTCAAGAGGGTGCGCTCTGTCTGATTTCCAATCTGCAGGCACCTGCTCACCTTCATGCATATATTGTTTTAAATCAGAAAGGATTTTCTGCTCACGCTCTGCAAATTCCACTTTCACAGCATCGTGTTCGATATGATTAATCGTGGACGGAATGTCACCGATCAATTCAAGATCAGGCTGGTAAGCATGATCAATGTCAGCGATAATCTCGTCTAAATGGATAATTGTCCGGTCTCCATTGACATTCCAGAATTTTGGATCATATTCAATTGGGTCATAGCCGATCGTCAGAACAACATCTGCCTGCTCTAGCAGTAAATCGCCAGGCTGGTTGCGGAACAAACCGATACGGCCAAAATACTGATCCTCTAAATCTCTAGAAAGGGTACCGGCAGCTTGATATGTTTCAACAAATGGAAGCTGAACCTTTTTCAAAAGCTTGCGAACCGCTTTAATTGCTTCCGGTCTTCCGCCTTTCATACCGACCAAAACGACAGGAAGTTTTGCTGTTTGGATTTTTGCTATGGCCGCACTGATTGCATCATCTGCTGCAGGACCGAGTTTTGGTGCTGCAACAGCACGCACGTTTTTCGTATTTGTGACTTCATTCACAACATCTTGCGGAAAGCTCACAAAAGCGGCCCCAGCCTGCCCTGCTGACGCTATCCTAAACGCATTTGTAACAGCTTCCGGTATATTTTTTACATCTTGAACTTCTACACTGTATTTTGTAATCGGCTGGAATAGCGCCGCATTATCCAAAGATTGATGTGTCCGTTTTAAACGATCAGCACGGATCACGTTTCCAGCAAGCGCAACGACAGGGTCTCCTTCAGTGTTCGCTGTCAACAGGCCTGTTGCCAAGTTAGAGGCACCCGGTCCTGATGTGACTAACACGACTCCCGGTTTTCCAGTTAAACGGCCGACTGCTTGGGCCATGAATGCTGCGTTTTGTTCGTGCCGAGCAACGATAATTTCAGGTCCTTTATCTTGTAAAGCGTCAAATACCGCATCAATTTTTGCACCTGGAATGCCAAATACATGTGTGACACCTTGCTCCACCAAGCAATCAACAACAAGCTCCGCCCCTCTGTTTTTCACAAGGGATTTTTGTTCTTTTGTTGCTTTTGTCAACACCCTCACTCCTTATTATGCATTTTAAACGTAAAATTTTAAATATCTTGTGATAAGTTTCACTATACACTCTTTGGAAATTGACCTCCAATATCGATTCGCCTTATGATTAATATGTAATACGAATTATTAACCTATGGAAAGGAATGCATATTGAATGGAGCTTCGCCATCTTCAATACTTTATCGCAGTAGCCGAAGAGCTTCATTTCGGAAAGGCTGCCCGGCGGCTGAACATGACGCAGCCTCCTCTCAGCCAGCAGATCAAACAGCTGGAGGAAGAAGTCGGAGTTACGCTTCTGAAAAGGACAAAACGATTTGTCGAGCTTACCGCAGCAGGAGAAATCTTTTTAAATCATTGCCGCATGGCATTGATGCAAATCGGACAAGGAATTGAACTGGCACAGCGGACGGCCCGCGGCGAGCAAGGCCTTCTCGTAATCGGTTTTGTCGGATCAGCTACATATGAATTTCTGCCGCCGATTGTCCGGGAATATCGTAAAAAATTCCCATCTGTGAAAATAGAACTGCGTGAAATATCCTCGTCTAGGCAGCAAGAGGAGCTACTAAAGGGCAACATTGATATTGGTATACTTCATCCTCCCTTACAGCATACAGCTTTACATATCGAAACCGCCCAAAGCAGCCCTTGTGTTTTAGCTTTGCCTAAGCAACACCCATTGACTTCTAAGGAATCAATTACGATTGAGGATTTAAGAGATGAACCAATTATTACTGTTGCTAAAGAAGCATGGCCTACTCTATACATGGATTTTATTCAGTTCTGTGAACAAGCGGGCTTCAGACCCAACATTGTCCAGGAAGCCACAGAATATCAAATGGTGATTGGTTTAGTCAGTGCCGGAATTGGTATGACATTTGTTCCTTCCTCAGCCAAAAAATTATTTAATTTGGATGTTACTTATCGAAAAATGGACCAAATACAGCTTAATGCCGAATGGGTTATCGCTTACCGCAAAGACAATCATAATCCGCTTATAAAGCATTTTATTCATATTTCAAATTGTCAGCAGACAAGAACTAAAGAGAGTGATGCAGGTACATGAACGATACTTGCAATCTCTTTTTTCTTTTGGGATTCTTATTGAAATTTTATTAATTTAATATAATCGCTTAGTACAACTTCATATCAGTATACGTATACATACAGTACAAATAGTTGGCAAGGACATTAGTAAGCGCAGGACATTAGTTTGATTTTAAAAATGAAAGATAGAGAGGTGAAGTAAATTATTGAGTTCACCGGCATATTCACATTGCTCGCTTTTTTCGTAACAATGATTTTTATTTTCTGGAGACCAAAAGGACTAAATGAAGCTATCCCCGCCACATTTGGCGCTTTAATGGTTTTATTGTGCGGAAGTGTGTCATTGGCAGACTTAGGGGAAATCGGAACAAAAGTCACGGGTGCATCGGTTACAATCCTTGCCACTATGATTATGGCCATTGCACTAGAAAGCTTTGGTTTCTTTTATTGGGTGGCTGCAAAACTGCTCCAACAATCCAAGGGTTCAGGCATCAAGCTTTTTTGGCTAACCAATTTGCTCTGCTTTCTCATGACCATTTTCCTGAATAATGATGGGAGCATTTTGATCACAACTCCAATCCTTTTGCTTGTACTAAAATATTTAGGTTTAAAAAAACATCAAAAAGTCCCATATTTATTAAGCGGTGTTTTAATAGCCACAGCCTCTAGCGCACCGATTGGCGTAAGTAATATTGTTAATTTAATTTCTCTCAAAATCATTGGAATGGATCTATATCTTCACACTGCCATGATGTTTGTCCCTAGTATGATGGGACTCATTTTTATGACTTGTCTACTGTTTATGTTCTTTTATAAACGTCTTCCCAGGAACCTGCCAGATATACCGAGCCATTTTCAGTCTCTGCGGCATAGAAGGTACCATCCTCTTCATTCGCCATCAGCTCCTTTACCAGAACGAAATCAAACAAAAATCATGTTGTTTGTGCTTGCATTTGTTTTTCTCGTCAGAATGAGTCTATTTGCAGCATCATATACCGGTATTTCTGTTCCTCTAGTCGCTGTCATCGGATCTTTTATCCTGTTGAGCTGGAGATGGATTTATTTCAAAACCTCCCCAAGAGACTTGTTATATAAATCGCCTTGGCACATTTTTATATTCGCTTTTACTATGTATGTCTTAATTTATGGTCTGCATAATATTGGATTCACTGAGTTACTTGTGAATTATTTTGAACCTGTGGTTTCTGGAAGCCTCGCCCACGCAACTTTCGCATCAGGTATCTCTACTTCTGTTTTTTCTAATCTCTTTAACAATCATCCAGCGTTAATGATCAGTACTTTTACCTTAACTGAAATGACCCTGAATCCTTCAACAACAAAAATCATCTACTTGGCAAATATTATCGGCAGTGATATCGGTTCATTATTATTACCTATGGGAACTTTAGCAACGCTTATTTGGATGCATATATTAAAACAGCATGATGAAAGTATTTCATGGGGCGAATATATAAAAACGACCATTATCATCATTCCGCTGACTGTTCTTTTTACGTTAACATGTTTATATTTTTGGATCAGTTGGTTATTTCTTTAGCACTGTATGAAACGAAAAACTGCCTTCTGCTTTTCAAGAGGGCAGTTTTGTATACACTAGGGAAGATGCATTGTCTTTAGATGATTTAACTTCCAAATGACTGGCTCTCCACTTGCGTTAATAAGCTCAATGATATTATTAGAGACATCCTTTAATAGACCAACTTTTTCTGACACCTCTCCCATATCAAATATGACCAATTCACCAATATTTTTTTTGATCTGCTCCTCAAAATTACGCACAAGAGGAACTTTGGAAGGCACGACAGGCAATTGTGAGTTGTCAAGAGTATACGGTGTTTGTTCAGTTGAATAAGGGGTAAACCATTTTAAATGATGCATAGATATAAAAAGTATTTTAAATACAGGTGAGAAAAATACAATATAATCGTTTAAAACATTTGTAACATACCCATGGATCGATCGACCCCCAGTTACATAAACTTCAATAAACTGGCCTTTGACCTTGTTTAATGTATTTCTATATGAAAAAGCTTGAGTTTCTGCCTCTATCATTGGATCTTCCGGATTGATCAAAAATGGCTTCTCAGTACTGGTCATTATTTTCGCCTTTTTCATTTGATGAAGATGCAACAAGGGAATATAAAGATAATTGCAGCCATCAAAAATAACAAAAATATCCTGTCCGATATCTATGAGGGTGCCGACAAACCTTGTATCTCCTGAAATGACAACCTCAACATCTGTGTTAAGGAATTGATTCAAACCTTTCACGATTCTCCTCCTTTAACTGAAAAAGGGCATCACTTAATCTGATGCTCCTCCATTATCTATTAAAATTTACGTTTCCAGTGATAGTCTATCGTTCTGACAATCGTTTCATAGCTATAATCTTCCTTTTGTTTTCCTGAACTTTTTATTGAACTTGAATAACCTGGTGATCTTGATGATTGATAATCTGAAGATCTTGGTGATCGTTTAGATGATTTTGATGAACTCTTTGAACCTGATGAGCTGTATGATTTTGATGATTGATAATCTGATGATCTTGGAGATCGTTTAGATGATTTTGATGAACTTTTTGAACGTGACGAACGGCCAGATTTGGATGATTGATAATCCGAAGATTTTAGTGATCGTTTAGATGATTTTGATGAACTTTTTGAACGTGACGAACGACCAGATTTGGATGATTGATAATCTGAAGATTTTAGTGATCGTTTAGATGATTTTGATGAGCTATATGATTTTGATGAGCTATATGATTTTGATGAAATGAACGAATTGCTGTCCTTATCATTATTGTCTTCCTGGCTTTGTTCATTCTTTTGATCCTCTTTTTTGTACGACCCTTTTGGGCCTAAGCTGATGCTTTTTATGTGATAAGAATAGATGCGAAGCACCTCTTGATTTTTCACTATAGTATAATGGCCGTCGGCATTATCTACAAGGATACCCTCAATGGCTTCCGGACCTCCACGATTAATTGAAACCCATTTATGAGTCAGACTCTTAAAAACCTCGCTTAAATCATCAGCTTCCAAGACACCTGATGGCGTCTGTCCTTCTATTTTCAAATCGGGCTCATGTTTACTTATACTCTTTATGTGATGGATATTAAAATACACTACCCCATCCTCATTTGTGTTTAACGCAGCGTAATCATCTCCCAGCCAGACCAATCTTCCTTTTTTAGATTCCGGACCCCCTTGATTAAATTGAACTGATTGGTTCATGAATTGTCCGATTAAGCTATGAAAATCGTCAGCGTCGGGCATTTCCCCAGTCTCAATTGCTGTGGTGCTATTATTGGTATCCTCAGTAATACTTTTCACATGCTCCAACTGATAATAAATTATTTTTTTTTCAGCTTGTAAAGCAATATAATCTGATTTTACAGCAGTTAATTTCCCTTTTTTAGATTCCGGACCTCCACGATATACAGTAACAATTTTATCTTTCATTGAATGCAAAAAGTTATAATAAGATATTTCATCATTTGAATGATACTTCATTCTCCTCTTGCTCATTCAAGTTCCTCCTAGTCACTTATACATAGATGATAAACATATTGCATATATACGTGTCACGTTTATTTGTTGAACTAATTCAATAGCCTAATTGTCGCTTTTTCAGCAGAATACCTATTTTCACACATTCATAAAATACTTAAATTATTTTTGAGGTATTGTGAACGGTTTTTAATATACTCACAAATCACATCCGGCTCCCGGTCAAAACGCTCAACATCATTCTTTTTGTATGGGTCCATCAAGATAAAAGGCCTAATCCGCTCATACATCGCCATGATTTTCGGTTCCATATATTCTATCGTAAAAAGAGATTGGAGCGTTTTTTCTAACAGGCGCTTGTAGGACTTGCGAAACTCGGATTCATCCAATATCCGGGCGGTTAGTGTATTAAATCCTTGAATTCTTACATAATCGGCAGCCATCCGCTCTCCATGGATATCCCTGCCCCAGGTCGCATCATAATCCCAAGGAATCACCTCAAATAATCCGGTTTCCCCGCTTCTGTATAATGCGTAGTTGTGGACAAACCCGTCATAGTTCGAGGTGAATACAATACCGGCAAGCCAGCGCAAATACTTATCGACATCCACGTGTTTTGTCACTTCTGACTTAAACTGAGCTTTAGGGACAGTATTAATTTTAAAAATCATATCCTGTAAATAAAAATCATCTTCCACAGTCCCTGTCTTCTTTTCATATCCAAGCTCCAGCGACGTCTTCGTTTCCTTTTCCAAATCGCTCATCAGAGAAAAGTTAGCATCATCATCCACCGCGTAAAAAATCGCGCCATCAGCCAGCTTCCTTTTCGCCAAATAATATTCATCTACGGATTCAAGTTCAAGATAAACCCCTTCATTCTTCCCATTCACCTTTACAAACACAAACTCTGCCTTTGGAGACAGTGTCCCTAGCTCCGAGAAAAAATCCAGAGACAATTTGTTTCTCATCAAGGAAGGGTCTTTATACTCCGCATTTAAGTGAATCTCTCTCGCGCCGCGGAATGTTTTCGGCTGATAAAAGGAAATATGGTATGACTTCTTTTTGAAGTCTCTGATATGTGATCCCCGATAAGCGATATCAATATCCAGCCTTTTTTGATTTACCTTCATCACAGCTGGCACCGGATCATCGTCCCATATATCCTTTTTTAATTCACGCAAATCTTTTGGATGAACAAACAGCTGATAAAGCGGTAAATTGGATTGATTCTTCATCCATAATCCTCCTTACAAATATTAGGCTTTTATTTTTATAAGATCTCAGCGGAACACTTATACACTTTTTAAAACCGCGCGTACTATGAGGGTAGTAAGGATCTTCATCCTTAACATCATTTTTAAAAGGAGGATTTCAAATTGGGCCACTATTCCCATTCTGACATCAAAGAAGCGGTGAAATCCGCAAAAAAAGAAGGTTTAAAGGATTATTTATACCAAGAGCCTCATGGAAAAAAACGCAGTCATAAAAAGTCGCACCGCACTCACAAAAAATCTCGCAGCCATAAAAAATCATACTGCTCTCACAAAAAATCTCGCAGTCACAAAAAATCATTCTGTTCTCACAAAAAATCTCGCAGCCATAAAAAATCATACTGCTCTCACAAGAAATCACGCAGCCACAAAAAATCGTACCGTTCTCACAAAAAATCTCGCAGCTATAAAAAATCTTGCCGTTCTTACAAAAAATCTCGCAGCTATAAAAAATCTTGCCGTTCTTACAAAAAATCTCGCAGCTACAAAAAGTCATACTGTTCTCACAAGAAAAAATCTCGCAGCTATAAGAAATCATGCCGTACACACAAAAAATCTTATCGTTCCCATAAGAAATACTACAAAAAACCGCACCACCACTGCGACGACTACAAAAGACACGATGATTATGACAGCAAAAAAGAATACTGGAAAGACGGCAATTGCTGGGTAGTCAAAAAGAAATACAAATAATCTAAGTTTTCATTGTTTCAATAGGCTGCCGGCGGAGGTACGGAAGCCTATTTTTTTATTTGCCCTGTATTAGATATATGTCATGACATAACATATGCAACCCGCATCATTTGGTTTCCTTTAAACCATTTCGTTATAATCAAGGTATCCTAACGATAAAGGCGGTTGTTGCTATGTACATATTTCAAGCTGATCAGCTTAGTGCCAAAGACACATACAAGCTATTGTCAGGTACCGTTATTCCCCGCCCCATTGCATTTGTGACAACACTTTCTTCAGAAGGAGCGGTCAATGCCGCGCCTTTCAGTTTTTATAACGTCGTCAGCTCAGATCCTCCGCTTCTCAGTATTTCTGTTAACAGGACGGAAGGACGCCAAAAAGATACAGCGCGAAACGCAGTGGAGAACGGAGAATTTGTCGTTCATGTCAGTGATGAAGCCATCATTGAAGATATCAATGAAACAGCTGCAAGCTTAAGGCCGGATGAAAGCGAGCTTACACGCACCTCGCTTCATCCTGTTGAAAGCAAAGCTGTTTCAGTTCCCGGCATTAAGGAAGCCCGCGTTCGCTTTGAGTGCAAATTAGAGCGGCATATTACCTTTGACAATGATCAAGGCATCACTACAGCAGATCTGCTCATCGGAAGAGTTGTCTGCTTCCACCTAGATGAAAAGGTGTATGATGCAGAAAAGGGATATATTTTAACGGATGAATTAAAGCCTGCCTCACGATTGGCGGGAAATCACTATGCCAAGCTGGGGGAAGAATTCACACTGATTCGTCCCAGCTGAAGAGAAGGACTATTTAAATAGAAGAAACTAGTCAAAAAGACCTTATGATTACATAAATAACGCCTGTAAAAAACTGAAAAAGTATCAAAAAAAAGAACACCCAGAGTAAGCTCGGGGTGTTCTTTTATGAAACGGTTTTCCTTTTTCTTCGTATAAAGGTAGATGAGGAGGAATTGGAATGACAAACTTTTGGATTTTAATGCTGATCGCTATTACCATCAGTCTCGCCTCTCAATTTTTTATAAAGAAAAAATACGGTATTGATAAATCCGGCTGGCGATATAAGCATGTCAGCAATACACACAAATGGATCGAAATCACTTTACTTATTTTGTTTGTGGTTTCACTCTCCTTTTTTCCAGGTGAATATTTGCTTCTTTTATTTTTTATTGTGATTGACTCAATACGAATTTTTATGGAGTGGCATTATAAACCTGAAGATAAACAGTATATGTACCACATTGTAGAGGTCTCCCTTATGTTTGTGCTTTTGATTTATATTTGTACCCTATAGTTATTTAAATCCCCACAGCCGCTCCGTCTCCCCGAGGATCGGCTCCGCCTTGGAGAAAGCCTTCTTCATCAACTTTGATTGCAGCCGCGTGTCCCATCAGCGGATCATAGTCACCGACAACCTCCACGAGATGCCCGCTGTCTTTCAGTTTTTGGATTGTTTTGTCTGTGAATCTGCCCTCGACTCTGAGACCTTCGTATTCCTCTCCCCACGTTCTGCCCCATACCCAGCGCGGTTCGCTGATTGCCTGTTGTGGATGCATTTCGTAGTCCAGCATTCGGGTAATGATGGCCGTCTGGGTCTGCGGCTGGCCTTCGCCGCCTTGTGTGCCGTACAGAATTTTTGGCTTTCCGCCTTTACAGACCATAGCCGGCATCAACGTATGGAAGGTGCGCTTTCTCGGTTCAAGCGTGTTGACATGATTTTCATCCAGTGAGAAAAATGATCCGCGGTTTTGCAGTAATATGCCTGTATCACCGGCAGTGACTGCCGAGCCAAATTCAAAGTACAGGCTTTGAATGAATGACACTGCGTTGCCATCCGCATCGATTACGGCCGCATATGCCGTATCACTTCCCACCGGCCTGCTTTCTGCCGGTTCTGCCAGATAGCCGATTTCTCCCGCCAATCGTTTCGCATAATTTTTATCTAAAAGCCTTTCAAGCGGAATGTCAGCAAACGCAGGGTCAGTCAAAAAGGCATTCCGATCTACAAAACTCTTTTTTAACGCCTCCACAAGCACATGATAATACTCAAATGAACCGTGCTCGATTTGGGTGAAATCATAGTTTTCCAAAATGTTCAGTGTTAATAAACCGGTAAATCCCTGAGAATTCGGCGGCGCCTGATACACACTGTATCCTCGATAATCACTTGATACAGGCGCTGCCCACTCACCCCGATGCGCTTTAAAATCATCGATTGTCATGTAACTGCCGTTATTTTGTAAATGTGAGACAATCCGCTGAGCGAGATCTCCTTCATAAAATGCGCTTCTTCCTTTTTCAGCAATCACATTCAGACTGTCTGCAAGCTCTTTTTGCACAAACCGCTCTCCCGGGACAGGTGCTTTGCCCCTTCTCGTGAAGATGTCAGCCGTGTAAGGCGTGGAAGCCAGCAATTCAATATTCTTTTCTGTGTGACGACACTGATCAGCTGATACAGGAAACCCATTTTGGGCATAATCGCGTGCGGGCTCCAATACATCTGCAAGAGACAGACGCCCGTACTCCTTCAGGACCGCATCCCAGCTATCAACCATTCCCGGCACGGTAATGGCACTGTCAATCCCCCGCAGCGGAATCGCGCTTTTTCCCTTATATACATCTCTCGTTACGTTTTTTCCTGAACGGCCGCTGCCATTGTAGACTTTTACTGCCTTTGTTTCCTGGTGAAAGGTCAGCCAAAAGGAATCCCCGCCAAGTCCGGTCATATGCGGGTACACAACCGCAAGACAAGCACTCACCGCAACAGCGGCGTCAAACGCGTTGCCTCCCTTATCCAGTATGCGGTTTCCGGCTTGAGAAGCGAGGTAATGCGGACTGACGACCATTTGCTTTGTACCGATGACAGATTTGTTCATCACAAGTCCCCCTTTTTAAGAAATTTTCTTCAGTATAGGGAGCCTGATTTTTCACATCTACTGATCCGGCAGAAAAACTGACGAACTTTCTTCTTTTCGCAAATAATAAGATATTTTCGCATTCATTTCGAAAACAAATGAAAAATTATTATTTCGATACGTAACTTTTATGATAAAATGATTGCTAAAAGGCTACGAAAGCAGGTGGAGCAATTGAGTCATGAATATCAAATCCCCAACCTTGTACTTGATGAGACTGATAAACAAATTCTCACGATTTTGCATGAAGAAGGCAGAATTTCTTATACGGATCTTGGCAAAAGAGTCGATTTATCACGGGTCGCCGTCCAGGCCCGTATCAACCAATTAATTGAAGCCGGTGTTATTGAAAAATTCACCGCTGTCATCAATCCCGCTAAAATCGGCATTCATGTTTCCGTGTTTTTCAATGTCGAGGTAGAACCGCAATTTTTAGAAGAGGTCGCTCTTAAGCTTGAGGAAGAGC
Source organism: Bacillus sp. JZ39 (assembly GCF_053903145.1). Taxonomy (NCBI): domain Bacteria; kingdom Bacillati; phylum Bacillota; class Bacilli; order Caryophanales; family Bacillaceae; genus Bacillus; species Bacillus sp. JZ39. The sequence continues at coordinate 3,505,813 of NZ_CP096389.1, forward strand.
CTGCGGTCACCAGCCTTTATCACATGACAGGCCCGAGCAAGCTGCATATGCATGGGATCTTTGCCAACGATCAAGAAATGGAAGAATTTTTAACAAAACGGCTGTATCCATTGCGAGGCGTCGTCAGTGTTGATTGCCAGATGCTGATCAAACGATACAAAAGCCGTATGGGAATGAAGCTGTAAAGGAGAGAAACGAATGAAAAACCATCCTTATCGGGATATGACGGCCGCAATGGTTCGCACCGGCATATTAGGGTTCGGCGGCGGACCTTCCGTGATTCCGCTGATCCGCCATGAAGCGGTCAATAAATATAAATGGATTGACGATGATGAATTCGGAGAAATATTAGCAATCGCTAATGCGCTTCCCGGACCGATTGCCACCAAAATGGCTGCTTATCTGGGCTTTAAGCTAAAAGGCACATTAGGTGCAGTTGTGGCGACCCTCGCCCACATTCTGCCTACATGTCTTGCGATGGTGGGCTTGTTTGCGGCTGTAAATGTGTTAAGCCATTCAGCAATTGTTGCAGGTATGATCGGTGCCGTCACGCCGGTAATTGCGGTAATGCTCGGAATCATGGCGTACGAGTTTGGCCAAAAAGCGCTTAAAGGTTTCGGCTGGGTTACCGGCATCCTGTTTTTTATCATCGCTTTTATCGGCCTGCAAACTTTACAGATTAATCCCGGCCTGGTCATTATCATTTTCTTAGCGTACGGGGCGTTTCATTTTAAACTGAAAGACAAAATCACAAATAAACATTCAAAAGATAAAGGAATGTCAGCCTCATGATATCGATCTATTTATTTATGGCGTTTTTTATCGCAAACCTACTGGGATATGGCGGCGGACCAGCGTCTATCCCGCTAATGTTTGAAGAAGTCGTAAACAGATACAGCTGGCTCTCAAACGATCAATTCTCAAATATGCTCGCACTTGCGAACGCATTGCCGGGCCCGATCGCCACGAAAATCGCTGCGTATGTCGGCTACAGCGCAGGCGGGTGGCCCGGCTTCCTAATTGCCCTGATTGCAACCGTCGTACCGTCGGCGCTCGCATTGATCATCCTGCTGCGCATCATCCAGCGCTTCCGCCAATCACCTGTCATCAAAGGCATGACGCTGTCCGTCCAGCCTGTCATCGCGGTCATGATGCTCATTCTTACCTGGCAAATCGGCGCAGACGGCATCAAAGCGATCGGCTGGATCCAATCTATTGTGATTGCGGGGATCTCCCTCCTTGCCATGACAAAATTCAAGATGCATCCGGCGTTCCTGATTATCGCGGCGTTTTTGTATGGCGGCCTTGTGATTCCTCATTTATAGAAAAAAGCACCTGGACAGGTGCTTTTTTATTTTGGCCCAGAAATGCCGTTTGATATATGGTTCCTCGCATTCTCACAGAATGCCCTTATATAGGAGTCAATGAAGAAACTTGCAGCTCCCGGCCTGCAAGTTTTACATGTGATTTTTCTGATAAAACGTTCGCAAAACATGCGTCTCAAGGTCAGCCAGGCGGACAGGGATCGGCAGCCTGCTTTCTTGATTGATCAAGCTCTTCGTGATCTGATAGCTGCTGTCTAAATCAATATAATTACCGCAAGACAAGAAAATAGGCTTCACGTCCCGCCGCGTTCGCAGCGCCCGGCCATATACCTCGCCGTCAATGAGAATATCGGTGTATGCACCGACTTCATTTTCAGGCATCACGAAATCATAGCCTTTGATTTTGAGATAGGTTTTCGCAATCCCAATCGTCGGCTTGCCCAGAAAAAAACCGCATGGGTGGCAACGCCCATATGATTGTAATGCAGATATCCGTTGCCATCAAACAAGAAGACATCCGGCTCCGTCTCCAGCTTTTTCGCCGCCTCGATAATCAAAGGCAGCTCGCGAAACGCAAGAAAACCGGAAACATACGGCACGCTGATTCTCCCCATGCTGTGCACTTTTTCAATGACTTCTTTTGTATCAGCGTCAATTACGATAATACAGCACACCCCATACGGTTCTCCGTTCTGCTCCCAATAGGCGAGATCGACGCCTGCGCAGGTGTTGATGGAGTCTAGGTTGATGGAGGTGGATAGGTTGATTTTATGGATAAGGGATTGTTGTGTTTTTACAAATTCTTCTCTGTTTAGGTTGAAAGAATGTATTTGTTTAACATGCATCTAAAATCAATCCTACCTCCTGTTAACTAGTGTCTGTTTTTCTTTGTATTCATTTTTACTTTGAAAACTTACAACTCCAGATTCTGCAAACTTTATTAATAGTTCTAATTAAATGTTTAACTACATTTCATTATTCGTAACTTTGTTTAATATAAATTCTATATTTTTAACTATTTCAATATGGCTATTTGTCTGAAATTCATATATGGGTTGATCCCAATCCTCATTTTGCATCATAACTAGTTGATAAAATCCATTAGCATCCGCATCTGGATACCAACCTAAATCAAGTAAGTAATTTTTACGAGAGTATGTTAATTGCATTAAATCTTGTGAAAAAAACAACCATTTTTCATCTTCTGGTGCTAGGTTTTTCGGATCAATTTCTCTAAAACTGTTTTGATTTATGGTCCATCCTTTTGGAATCCTTAAGGGTTGTAAACTTATTTCTGGCATTTTTTTTATCTTTCTCATAAAAGCCTCCTATTACTTATCAATACCAAGTTGTTTTAAATACTTATCTAATCGACTTCCAGCAATCGGATGACCATGATATTCACCACCAGAAAACTCCGCTCTAATCCAGCTTGTTGGTGTACCTAGATCATAACCGACTGTTTTTCCTGCATCATAAATGAAATAATAGTTGTTATTTCCATTATCAATAATATGACCTTTTAGAAGTGCCTCTTTTTCTAAAGCTTTGTTATTCACATCTGGTAAGTACTGAGCAGCTTTTTTACCTGTCATACTAAAACGTTTTGCTTCTTCAGGTGTTTTAGCCTTAACATGTTTATGGCCATGCGGAGTAAACGAAGCATTATTAAGCATCGTTCTAAATTCTTTACGACCATAATATCCATCGTGCGCTACTTTATCGTGATTTTTAGAAATGTTAGGACTATGAGAGCTTCCCTTACGACCGCCATCACTAACCATCTTCACAATCCCAAGATCCTTAACAGCCGTCTTTTCCACATCGACACGGACTGTCGGGATTCCGAATGTGAAGCCCTCCGGAGTTACTGGGCGTTCTGCGTACACGCGGACGTTTGTTGGGACTTTGAATTGTTTTACTTTCTCTAGTGTTTTGTTTGCTTTTTGGACTTTTGAATGGGTTGCAAGCGGGATGCCTTTATCAATGTGTTTCGCCAATGCACCGGCTCCAACCAAGCTCAATGCCGCTTCCAGCGCACCCGTTTTCCGCTTCTCCTCAGACACTTTGTTTCCAAACATATCCCGTCCCGTCACGGCTTCTGAGAATCCGTTTGACGCTACAAGGCCGTATGCACCCATTTCTGTCATTTTGAGAATGTCTAAGGATTTGCCTGTTTTGTAGGCGTCTAAAGCGTGTTCAGCCGCGATAGCTGCTTTTCCGGTTTTGTAGATGGCTTTTCCGCCTTTGAAGGCCCGGCCTGCCCAGCCGACGACTGGTATGAATCCGGCAGCGGCCATAGCTCCTGCTGTCACACGCTCTGCGGTGGAGAGTTTTTCTCCGGTAACCGGATCAACGCCTTCGGTTGCTCTTTTATAATCATAATAGCCAGTGACTTCTCCAGTAAAGTTGCAAACTCCATCCCATGTTTTTTCGTACCACGGTTTGTTTGCTTCTTCCTCGGCTTTTTCCTGGAGCCGTCTTGCTTCTGCTTGCTGGGTTTTTGCATCGATATAGGTTGTTCCTTGATTTTCTACTTCAATGACGCTTTTGTAGACTTCATTGCTGTGGAAGGCTTTTTTGTCATAGTACATAGGAGAAGCGCTCTTCCCATTGCTGGTGGCCTGCATGAGAACGGAATATTTGGTGAGCACTGCGTTGTCCAGAGATTCTAAATTTTGATATTCAGTTGTCAGGGATTCATCAAGCTTATCGACAGCTGTGATCGTGTCACGTCTGATTTTTTGGGCATCGCCCATCTTATCTGCATAGTCGTCAAGTGTATACATGTCGAGGTCAATAATATCGCTGATGCCTGACAAAATAGAATCGATTTCTTCTTTATGAGCGGAGACTATCTCTGAGGCTTTCAGGTCTCCATTGGGCAGCTCATGATCTAAAAAAGAAGTTTCCACATATGAATCATTCAGTTCTTGATCTTTAATATCTCCTGAAATGCCATTTAAAAACGCAATTTGAGCAGAGACAAGCGTCAGCCAGCTGTCTACGATTTCCGCCTGTCCCTGAAAAAAATCTTTAATATTGTCCGCGCCTTTTCCTTTAAAATTATCGCCTAAATCTGCAACTCCCTGAAACGCTTTTTTCAGCGTATTCAGCTGCTCCTCAAGCGTCTCATATTGCTTTTTTCTGCTCTTCGCTTCTTCGATTAAAGATTTAGATTCAAATACTTTGCTCATCGCACTGCCCTTTCTGTTCTATTTTACCGCTATCGCCTCGTCCTGCTCTTTGAGTGAATCTACATTATCCTTTGTATCCTCGATATTTTTCTGTACCGCTTTTTTATAGTCTCCGAGCATGGTTTTGATGTTCTCCTCACGCTCATGGTATTTTTTCGTATAATCGAGGCTGTTTTTTCCGTTGGATCCTGCGGCGCCGATTGATACGTCAGCAAGCGCATCTTTGACAGAATCTAATGTTTTGATGACTGTGTCGTACTTCAGCTTAATTTCTGACATAAAAAAAGATCACCACCATTTTAGTTTACTAATTTGTCTTCCTGCTTCTTCTACGAAATCTTCTCCTTTAGCAAGAAGGTCGCCTGCGGCATTCGCTGCACTTTTTGTCAAATTCAGCTCAAATTTCTCTGTCTCAAGCCAGAATATTTTGCTTTGAATCGAAGCCATATACTCGTTATATTTATCATTCACAATCTTAGATGCTTCCGATTTCGCCTCTTCTCTTCCCTTGTCGAAATCATCGGCTTTTGTTCCCGTCCAATGCTTGCCCAATTCCGGTTTCACAATTTCTTTGATTTCAGTAATTGCCTCTTCTTGCAGTGTGTCTATGTCCTTTTTTGCTTTTTTCAGTTTTTCGATCTTGTCTTCCACGTCGGAAATTTTTCCGTTGAGCGAACTTTTGATATCCGCCAGCATACTTTCATAACCCATCTGAATCACCTCTTAATACTCAAAAAGTCGTATGGAGGGGCTGATGAAGATAGACTTTTCCATACTTTATTTCCATATATTATATTTTAAAATAGCCAGAAGGCGGCTTAAATAGGGTAAATGGCTTAATTTAGGCATATAATGCTCTTGAAATGTAGGTATTTGATCTTGTTTTTGTTCGTTATACTGCTAATGAAAACGTTTTTTAAAATGAAATCACCTAAAGTCATAGTTATAAAGGCACTTGAAAGAGACAGATGTTGTTGATCTGCCTCTTACGGTGCTGAGCTTATTGTTCATGTTTATGTTCTTCATCTAGTCGGCCATGTCTGATTTTGTCATTTGGCTTCTATTATCCCCCCCTTCTGACCCTTTGGATCAAAAGCTTGTATTAGCTGCAGTCCCAGTTGTACAGAACGTTTGAAAAGTCTTTTTTCCTTAGATCTTCAGGTGTGATGAAAAAATTGGCGATGCCGACGTCTCCCCACATTGAATCGATATCATCGTCTGAATCAATTTGTAAAAGCATGATGGTGTGTTCTTTATATACGTATTCCCGTGGATCATGCTGGGTAAAAGAAGCGTATCCGCCGATTTTATGGCCAAATCCGTTCTCAGCCAGTTCATTATAAATGTCTTCTTCATCCTCGCCGAACTGACCAAAGAACTCCATTGTTTCCATCCCCGTATACTGCTCAAATTGAAAATCTGTAGGCAGCACCCATTCCGAAGATTTCACAGGCTCGACTGCCGCTTCTGATAAAATCGGAAAATCACATTCGCCTGTGCCAATAAATGAAAAATCAGAAACAAGCTCGTCATCGTTTTCTATGATATTTTCAAAATAGATCACTCTGAAATTCTTTTGTTCACATCGATCGTCAAAATTCAATCCATAGACGTCATCATGAAGAGAAATGTAGAACTGCAGGATACCTGAAGAAGGGTAGCCGTCAAGCTGGGGAATTTGCGAGAAATTAATTTGCGCCAGAAGCTTCATCGGCTGTCCATTTTCGTCAGTCGGGTATGTTTCATGCCTGGGAAAATAGGGATCACCGGCAATTTTGCTGTCATATCGTCCTGTTTTCCCTTTTCGGACATTCAATTTCACGTATTCTTTCGCTGATTTCTCCAGCATTTCGCGGTGCGGTCTCATTTTTTCAGGCAAATGATTCATCAGATTCTCTCCTTTTCCGGCATCTCCAATTATTTTTGGAAAGTTTTATTTTCTGGTTTTCTTCTAATGTTTTTCAAACGAATGTTTAAAGAAGCCCTACTTCTGCATAATTTTCCAAACAATAGTTAAATAGTAGCAAATGTATTCAGCACCCCGCAATAGATGAAAAAAAGACTGGTGCGCAACCAGCCTTTCTTTTTCAACTATTGAATTGCACCTGACGGAACAACTGCCTTCCGTCCGACAGAATAATACTCCACTCCTGCAGCCAAAGCCTCATCCAATGTGTAGCAGTTTCTGCCGTCAAATATGAGCGGCGTTTCCATCAAATCCTGATAAGCCGCTAACGGAAATTGTTTAATGTCAGCCCAGTCGGTTAAAATCATGACGGCGTCAGACCCTTTGACAGCTTCCTCGATCGTCTCTTTATATTCAACAGCTTTCGGGAGAACTTGCTTTGCATGACCAACTGCAATGGGATCGTAGGCTCTGATACGGGCGTCGAGCGCAGCGAGACGGTCTGCAATAACAATTGACGGCGCTTCTCTCATATCGTCGGTATTCGGTTTAAATGACAGGCCTAAAAGGGCAATCGTTTTTCCCGTCACCCCGCCGAGCCTGTTCAGCGCTTTATCAACCAGCATCGCCTGCTGATTGTTGTTGACTTTGATAACCGATTTCAGCAGTTCAAAATCATGCTCGACATTGCCGGCAATTTGCACGAGGGCGTTTGTGTCCTTTGGAAAACAAGAGCCGCCGTAGCCTATGCCCGCTTTCAAAAACTGGCTCCCGATCCGCTTATCCTGTCCCATCCCGTACGCGACTGCTTCAATATCGGCGCCGACCTTTTCACATATATTCGAAATTTCGTTTATAAAACTGATCTTAGTGGCCAGAAAAGCATTTGAGGCATATTTGATCATCTCGGCGCTTCTGATATCCGTTTGGTATATCGGGATTTGAAACGGACGGAAAAGCTCCTCCAGCGTATTTGCTGTTTTCTCATCGGCCGTCCCGATCACGATCCTGTCACCATGAAAGGTATCATAGATCGCCGACCCCTCACGCAAAAATTCCGGATTGGATGCGACCGAAATACTGACAGGCTCCGCTAGATGTTCAGTGATCAGTCCATTAATCAAATCGTTTGTCCCAACGGGCACTGTGCTTTTCGTTACCACGACTGTATCTCGTTTGACATGCTTTGCGATGCGTTTGGCCGCATCTGTAATTTGCTCCAGATTGGCGTGCCCGTCGCTTTTCTGCGGTGTGCCGACCGCTATAAAAATGATGTCTGCCTGTGCCAAGCCTTTCTCATAGCTCGTTTCAAAGTTCAGCCGTCCATCAGCTGTATTTTTTCTCATCAGCTCTTCAAGACCTGGTTCAAATATGGGGGAAATGCCCTTTCTCATTTCATCAATCTTGTGAGCGTCAATATCAATGCAGGTTACATGATGTCCAATCTCAGAAAGAGAAACACCTGTCACAAGACCGACATAGCCTGTTCCGATGACTGTTATATTCATTGTTTCCCTCCAACAGTTAAATTGCTGCTTTGCAGCTTCCGTAATATCGTATGAGAACATCCTATCATGAATGCGAATGATCTCCCGCATAGCCTGTCGGGTACAGCCTGTACAGATTTCTGAAATGTGATTCAACCATACAATACACTATTATATCGCTCTCAAAAAGAAAGTGGTGAAATGAGAATCGGCTGTTAAAAAAGACCAAACAATTTTCTTCTTTTGACCGGTTGCGGAGGCTGTCTGAAGATGGTCTGATTCCGCAGGAGAAGCTCTGCATTTTCCGTCAGCATATAAGGAAGTTCCGAGCCGAATTCTTTCTCTAGAACATAAAGAGCCTCTTGAGTGTGAAAATTTCTCGTTTTCACATTATGGGCATCTGAGGCTACGAAATGGATCAAATTGGCTTCAACCAGCCGGAGAGAAAATGCTTTCAGCTGCTTGCCGAAGGTCCCCGCAAGACTTCCTGAAGTAATCTGAGATGCTGCTCCTTTTTCCACAAGATGATACAGCAAAGACGGGTTTTCGCGAATTTCCCTGTTGCGTTCAGGATGGGCGATAACCGGAATATATCCTTTCAGCTGCAAATCATAAAAAAGCTGCTCCGCATATCGGGGAACGTGATCAAACGGAAACTCAATCAAGATGTATTTTGTATCATTCAGCGAAAGCAGCTGCTGTTTGGCAAGGTCTTGTTCCACCTCGCCGTAGATTCTGATTTCCTGTCCCGGAAGCACATGTAAAGGAATGTCTTCTTTGATTAAACGTTTGTTTAACTGATTTGCTGCTTCTCTGACTGCGGCTGGCTCGTTTTTATACACACCGTTGTTATGATGAGGTGTCGCAATGATCGTCCGGATTCCCTGACGAACAGCGGCTCTTGCCATTTCTATGCTGTCGGCCGAATCACCTGCCCCGTCATCCAATGCGGGAAGAATGTGACAGTGAATATCGATCATGTCCTAGCCCCCTTTTTTCGCAAAAATAAATAACGGGCACGATGCACGTTATTTATTTTGCATGAAATTGTCCTTGTTTCCGTAATATCCGTATTCAGAGTGCTTCGAAAGCTTTTTGCCGTTCATAATCGCCCCAAGGAGCTTGCTTTTGCACGTTTCAAGCGCCTCTTTCGCTTTTGCGGCTTGTTCTTTTTCTGTTTTCCCACTTGAAATAACCAGAACAGAACCGTCTGCCACGTTGCCTAAAATCTGTGCATCTGCTACGGCAAGAATAGGCGGCGTATCAAAAATGACCATATCATATGCCGCACACGCTTCGTATGCAAGCTCCTTCATCCACTTCGAGGAGAGAAGCTCGGCCGGGTTTGGCGGGATCGGGCCGCTCGTCAGCACGTCAAGATGTTTTTCATTCGATGCTTGTACAGCCTGCTCCATAGAGCTTTTCTTTAATAAAACAGATGTTAAGCCAACCGTATTTTCAAGAAAAAAGGCCGTATGTACTGTTGGTTTTCGCAAATCAGCATCAATCAGGAGCACTTTTTTTCCCTGTTGGGCGAATACGACAGCCAGATTGGCGGCCGTTGTTGATTTTCCTTCCCCCGGACAAGCCGATGTAATCATGACTGATTTCATTTGCCGGTCCACTGAAGCAAATTCTATATTCGTGCGAATCGTCCGATATTGTTCAGAGTTCAAGGATTTCGGCTCTGTCATTGCAATGACATTTCTCCGCATCCGCGAGTCTCTGCTTTTTTTAAGCGCCAAAATGTCCACTCCCCGTTTTTTTAGATTGGAAACCCTGTAAGGTCTTTGCTGTTTTCTGCTCATTCGCAATGGTGGAAACTGTCCCTAAAACAGGTAAGTCCAGCAAGGATTCGAGCTGCTCTTCCGATTTGATCGTATTATCCAAATGCTCAAGCAGGAAGGCCAGTCCGATGCTTCCCGCCAATCCGGCCGCAAACGCGATGGCAATGTTTAGAAGCGGCTTTGGCGATACAGGGGACGGATGTTCTGAAACCTCGGCTTTTGACAGAATGCTGACATTGTCAACATTCATAATAGATGTGATTTTGTCTTGAAAAACAGATGCTATAGTATTGGCAATATGAGCCGCTGTTTCCGCGTTTTCATCCCTGACTGATATGTTGACCACTTGGGAGTCCTGTTCGCTGGATACAGTAATTTTGTCATTCAGTTCTTGGGATGTCATCGACAGGCCCATTTCTTTAATGACTTCATCTAAGATGGCAGGGCTCTTAATGATGACATTGTACGTATTGATTAACTGAAGATTGGTTTGGACATCGTTAAATTGGACTTCTTTTCGTTCATTTTTCGATTGGTTGACCAGAATCTGAGTTGAATTTTCATAGATGGGTGTAAGTGCGAAGAAACTAATGAGTCCGCCGGCAGCAGTGGCAGCCGCGGTTACAATCATAATCAAAAGTATGCGTTTTGTTAACGTTGATAATATCTCTTTTAAGCTTGTAGATTCTCCCATGATACCTCCAAATCTCTTATAACATCCTTTTCCATCTACGATTATACAACGTTGAAACCGCATTTCTCCAGCTTTTCACGTGACATAATTCGACATTTTTTTACAATGCGTTATGTTAGCACTTTTTATGTAAGCGCTATATTTACTGTGTTGACAGCGCTGTCTCATTTTCTCTTATTCGTGCAGTCACGTCCTCTCGCATAAAAAAATCCCGCTAAAGGCGTGCGGGATTTTTATGTTGCATATCCATTTTTAATATGAGAAATCAAATTTTCAAGCATTTCCTTCGTCGTCATCTCAGATGACTGCTCACCAATTTCATGTGCATGCATCAAAATTTTCAGAAATTCTTCTTGATTCAATTTCTTTTCACTCATCTTTTTATTCCTTTCAGCTTCCATTAAGTTGAAAACACGATTATTATATGATGCTGGTTATCAATTTGCAATCTCTAATACATCATTCGACACATCCCATTTTTTATGTCCTTTTTTAGGAAAAACTTTTTAAGGCCGATGTGTTGCGATATAATAGAGAAATTGGATCTTTTTATTACGTGACTCGGTTAGGAGCGATAATCATGCTTCAGAATATGATTTCCAAAGACGATGTGCTGGCATCTGCTGAACAGTTAAAAGAACTTCTTCCTTACAATGAAGAAAATGTTCAGTTGATCAAAAAAGCCCTTATTTTATATCGGCAGGATTCAGTCTATCGTTTACAAGCAGTGAGTCCGACGGAAGTTACGGCTTACGTGCAGGATGTTGTGCCTGTGCGGGTCACATTGAACTTGTTTGTCATAGTCAAAAGCGGCTGTTCATGTCCGTCCGGAAGAATCTGCCGCCATATGCTGGCTGTGTTTTTATATGTATATGCAATGTTCGAGCGAGTGGGTACTTTTACAGAGTATTGGCTCGAGAGGGAAAAGCTTGAGGAAAGCAAAGAGCTCGTCCGCCGCCAGTTTCAGGAAAAGGTGCTGCCTAATGAAGAATCGCTTTCAAGCTGGCTTGCTTTTTTTGATTCAGAGTTTTCTCTCTGGCAGGCACGTACGCCAGAAGGCAGCAAAAACATGCAGGGCCTTTATTACGGCTACCTGTCCGCATTAAAAAAACATGCGCCGAACAAGCCGGAGCTGAAAAGCCTGTACCAGATTCATTCCGCGATTGCGGTTTGGCTTCGCATGTTCACATTGATTGAAGCGGGCAAGCTGAACCCCGAACAAGATTTTTATTCCCTCAATCCGTACGTTGAACAGCTGATGGATACAATCTACAGCTCTATTGATAAATTAAAAACGTACGCGCTGTCTTTTGCGCTTGATCCGTTTTTGGATAAAACACCGGATGTTATCCGACCTTTGCTGTTGAAAGAAGAAATTTTCCAATATGAACGCATCCGCGTCTTCGGTGAAATTTGGAGTGCGCTACTGTCGCGGCCAAAATGGGTGGCACGCGAACAGGAGATATTGAAAAAAGAAGCTGGACGGCGTTTTTCTCCCGAATTGCAATTCGGGCGCCTGCATTTGGAATTCCTGCAAAAGAATGATGACGTTATTTTTGCGGAAGCGGATCAATTCCCGCCGGAAGCGCTCCCTTATACGTTCCAATGGCTGAGTGAAATGACTGCCAAGAAGGACTGGAAACGGCTTAAAATATGGTACCAGCAAATTGAACCAATTGCGATGGGTTATACGAAGCTGGATAAGCCGTTTAAAGAGATTCGCGATGTGATCAGCGAGCTGTTCCTTCTGTTGAATGCCTATGTGAAGCAAACCAATGATCAAGCGCTGTTTGAGCGCTTTGCCGCGGGCTGTCTGCCGTATACGTTCACAGAATACAGCCATCATTTATATGAAAAAAAACGCTATGCCGAGTGGATTGAAATTCATAACCTTGTCGGCTTTTCCATCAATGAAATGGATAAAATGATGCTCAAGGAAATTGCAGCGAGCGACCCTGAGGCGCTTATACCGGCTTACCATAGAGAAGTGGCTTTTTTCATTGATCAGAAGAACCGTAGCTCGTACAAGGAAGCCGCCCGGTATTTGAAAAAATTGCGCACCCTGTACAAAAAAGCGAAAAAGCAGAAGGTGTGGGAGCGGTATATTCAGCTGCTGAGCTCGCATTACAAGCGCCTGCGTGCGCTTCAAGAAGAACTGCAGAAAGGAAAGTTGATTGATGGCGAGTCTTAAAGAAATTCTCATCCACGTCGAACAAATGGAAGATGGGTCATTTACGCTCTCAGCCTTTGATGAGAATGAGCAGCCTCTTCCCTACAGCCATATGAAAAAGCATTTGTTCCAATGGCATGAATCCTCATTTTACGGAACCTTTCTAGAGGATGTCAGCTTCATCGGGACGACTGCTGTCCTGCTATCTCCATGGATGACTGTAGAGCTTCTCGGCAAAAACTCGTTCAACTCATTCAGCTCCGTGCAGCTTACAGAAGAAACGGAGCCGCTGATCGAGGCGGCATCGACCATCTATGAATTTATCGCGGACGGCGATTTTATGCCTGACTATGACGCATGGACAAACGGTGTTTTTCGCTGGAAAGACCGCGATAATATACTGGAAGGCTTTACTGCGGAATGGTTTTCCGCTGCCGTACAGGATTACATCCAGTACGACGATGACCTGCGGGAGAAATGGGAACATATCAAGGAGAAATCGCCTGCGGTTACGACATTCCGCGGCCATTTTCTTGATGAAGAGGATTTTCTGGAAGGCATTGGCTGGATTGACGATCAATCTCCATTTACTGTCGGCTTGCGCTTAAATGAACCGGACTTTGACGGAGACGAATGGAAGATCGAGATGTTTTTACGCGATAAAAAGAGCGGTGCTGTAGAATTCTTTGACGGACTGAAGAGCCTCAAAAAATCGTGGCAGGCGTACAGCGATAAAATCGCGCGTGAGCAGGACCGCTTTCACAGAACGGTTCCGTGGCTGTCGTTTGATTCTGGGACAACGCTGATCTCGGAGGAAGAAGCCTGGATCTTTCTGTCAGAAGCAAGTGAGACGCTTGTCGATATGGGGGTAGAAATCCTCCTGCCGTCCTGGTGGCAGATTGTCAGAGACAGCAACATGATGCTGAAAGCAAAGGTGTCGTCCTCCCCGCGCGGCGAGTCATTTGTCGGCATGAATGCACTGCTTGATTTCAACTGGCGGTTTGCGACAAATGGAATTGAACTGACTGAGGCTGAATTTAATGAGCTTGTCGCCAGCAACAGGCGCCTTGTTAATATCCGCGGGCAATGGGTTAAAATCGATCCGCAGTTTATCAAACAGATGAAACGCCTGATGGAAAAAGCAGAATCAGAGGGACTCCACATGTCTGATATTCTGGCGCGTGAGCTAATGGATCAGCAGGATGGCGGACTTGAGGATTCGGATCTGATTGATACATCCGCTTTCGCCGGCATTCAGTTTGATCTGTCTAAACAGCTCAGGTCACTGATTCGAAAGCTCACTGCCGCGGAAAACCTGCCGGAGCACGAAGTCAGTCCTTCTTTCAAAGGAACGCTCCGCCCTTATCAGAAATACGGCATGAACTGGCTGCTGTTTCTGCGGGAAAGCGGTTTTGGCGCCTGTCTGGCTGACGATATGGGGCTTGGGAAAACGATTCAAATGATCGCCTATTTCCTTCACGTGAAGGAAATAGGCCGGCAAAAAACGCCTCATTTGATTATTGCGCCGACATCCGTACTTGGCAACTGGCAGCGGGAGCTTCAAACCTTTGCCCCTGATCTGTCTGTCGCGCTCCATTATGGGCCGCGCCGGCCAAAGGGTGATGATTTCGCCGCGCATTATGAAAACGCAGACGTGGTGCTCACTTCATATGGACTGTCACATGCCGATACTGAAGAGCTTTCTTCTGTGACATGGAACACGATCTGCCTTGATGAAGCGCAAAATATTAAAAACGCGCATACGAAGCAATCACGCGCAATCAGGAAGCTGAAGGGGCTCCACCATATCGCGCTGAGCGGCACGCCGATGGAAAACCGACTGACGGAACTGTGGTCTATTTTTGACTTCATGAATAAAGGCTACCTCGGCAGTTTGACCGGCTTCCATAAACGCTATGTGCTGCCGATCGAAAAAGACCGGGACAAAAAGAGAATCGGACAGCTTCAGCAATTAATCCGGCCATTCCTTCTCCGCCGGACGAAACGGGATGAAGAGGTCGCGCTTAATCTTCCTGAGAAGCTGGAAGAAAAAGAATTTATCCCGCTGTCAGCCGAGCAGGCATCCCTTTATGAGCAGCTCGTCAAAGACACTTTTGACCATATGACATCCCTGACCGGCATGCAGCGAAAAGCGCTGATCCTCAGCATGCTTGGACGGCTCAAGCAAATATGCGATCATCCCGCGCTTTATTTAAAGGAAGAGCAAACCGAGCTGCTGGCCGGCAGATCAGTCAAGCTCGAAAAATTGCTGGAACTGATGACAGCGATCCGCGCCCAAAACGAAAGCTGCCTGATTTTCACGCAATACATTCAGATGGGGAACATGATGAAGCGGCTGCTTGAAAAAACGTTCGGGGAACCTGTGCAATTTTTAAACGGGAGTCTCTCCAAGCAAGAGCGGGATACACTCGTTGAGAAATTTCAAAGGAAAGAATATCCGACACTGATTCTTTCACTCAAAGCTGGAGGCACCGGACTTAATTTGACCGCCGCCAATCACGTCATCCATTATGACAGATGGTGGAACCCGGCGGTTGAAAATCAAGCGACTGACCGTGCATACCGCATAGGCCAGGAGCGCTTTGTCCACGTTCATAAAATGATTACGACAGGAACAATCGAAGAAAAAATTGATGTCATGCTTGAATCCAAGCAAACCCTGAACGATCAAATTATCCAAAGTGAAAACTGGATTACCGAGCTTTCCACACAGGAGCTCGAAGAACTGTTTACATTAAGCGCAACAGCGCAATAATCATGACTAAAAAAGCTGGCTCTAAAAGAGCCAGCTTTTTTCCGTTCATAGCCGTCACGCCGAATTTCCAAAAAATCCGTTACGCCGGTTATCAACAGGATGCGCTTTTGTGGCAGCACATATACCTACAGCAAATGTTTCATCATATGTGCGACACCGTGTTCGTCATTGGTTAAGGTGACAGCATCGGCTATCGATTTGATGTCTTCCCGGGCATTGCCCATCGCTACACCTTTTCCCGCAGCCTCCAGCATCGATTTGTCATTTAAACTGTCACCTACAGCCGCGGTTTCCTCGAGCGGAATATTTAGCTGTTCCGCAAGCCTCTTCAGCGCCTGCCCCTTGGAAGCTTTTCGGGAAGAAAGCTCAAAGTTGTGCTCAGCCGAACTGACAAGCGTCAAATCTTCGGCATGCTCATATCTTTTCCAGCCTGCCTCAAGCTTTTCTTTGAAGAAAGAAAAGCCGAGAATATTATAAAAATCGATTGGCTCATCGGCTTCAAACAGCTCTTGAAAGGAGTTAATGTAAGCAAAGCCCGATTGGCTGTATTGCACCTCGGCCGCCTGCTTAAGGACAGAAAGATCCGCTTCCGGATTTGCGCTTCTGAATCTGTCGAGCTCAACATCAAGAAGTTCTCTGCCGTTTTGCGGTGTATAAATCGCTGAACCTGTGAATACCTCATAATAATAGTTTTCCGACTCAAGCCATGAGAGAATGTCATACGCCCGTTTCTTATCAATCGTTTCGTGATGATAAAGCCTGCCGTCGGGATCGTGAATGACGGCGCCGTTTGCACTGATGACCCATGTTTTGATCCCCAGCGGTTCAAAGATTGACATGACGTCAAAATGAGCGCGCCCAGTTGACACCACCACTTCAATGCCGTCCAGCTGCGCCTGCCGCAGTGCGTTTTCATTTTCCAAGCTTACCTGATGCTTGCTGTTGAGTAAGGTTCCATCTAAATCAATCGCAATTAATTTCACGTTTGTCAGTCCTTTCCTTCATCCTGCTCTGTCACGAGAAGCTCAACGCCGTTTCGGTCAAGCAAGTCACAAAATGCCTGATTCGGCAGCCTGTCTGTAATCAAAAGGTCGATTTCATTCAGCTCCGCATACTGATAAAAACTGGTGCTGCCCAGCTTCGAATGATCTGCAAGCGCGATGACCTGCTTTGCCTGCTGTATCATTTTCCGCTTCACCATGCCATCCTCTTCATGCGCAATTGTAATGCCATGTTCGGAAATACCGACCACACCAATCAGCGCTTTATCAACATGGTAGCTTGAGAGCTTTTCAATCACAGAGGACCCGTACAGAAAGCGGTGCTCCTTTTCCAGCTTGCCTCCCAGCAGATAAATTTCAATTCCCTCTTTATCGGACAGCACATCCGCAAGATTAATCGAATTGGTGATTACCGTACAATCAACCGCATTCAAATGCTTTGCACATGCCTGAACAGTTGTAGAGGCGTCTAAAATCACCCGGTCACCATCATGAATAAGCGATGCTGCAAGCCTGCCGATCTTATTTTTTTCCTTAGACACTGTTTTCAGGCGGCCGGAATAGCTTTGAATTTTCTGATGCACAGTCGGCAAAATGGCGCCGCCTCTTGTGCGGATGATGGCATTCTGTTCCTCAAGTTTCACAAGATCTCGTCGCGCTGTATCCCTTGACACTTGCAGGAGCGTACAGATCTGCTCCGTTGTAATTCGGTTATGCTGTTTTAAAAAATCCAAAATCGCTACTAATCTTTCTTCTTGGTACACGCCCTCATTCCTTTTCTCAGCAATCATTTATAAGCAATTATAAGTTTTTATTTAATCTTATTCAATATTAATAAGTGATTTTAAGTAAAAATGCGTCGAGAGAACCAATTTTTCCTAAGTGGACAAAAAGAAAGAACCAGTCTGGTCGACTGGTCAATTTTGAGGGGATGATGCGAAGATCCGGATAATAGTGAATGGATAGATAACGGGAGGAGCAGGGGGTGTCAATCAGCAGCTTTTTCCCGGGGTTTAGGGTCCATAAAACGAACAGTGTCAGCCAACACTTCTGTTACATACACGTTAACGCCTTCCGCGTTTTCATAGCTTCTTGTCTGAATCCGTCCGCTTACGCCGACGAGAGAACCTTTTTGGCAATACAACGCCGTGTTTTCAGCTGTTTTTCTCCAAAGTGTGCAATTGACGTAATCAGCTTCGATTTCACCTGAAGCATTCTTGAAGCTGCGGTTCACCGCGAGCGTAACATGTGCAACTGCCGCACCGGTGGAAATGTAGCGAAGATCAGGATCTTTTGTAAGACGTCCGACAAGCATGACCTGATTGAACATGCGATTCCTCCTCTCCTTGCGGTTGTATGTATTGTAAATGATGCAACAAGAAAAGAAAAACGCTTAAAAATGGCTTTCAGCCTCTGTTTTTATCTTTCGTTTTCATTTTTCCTTCAGCTAAAAACATCTTTTGCTTTTTTCCTTTGAAGAAATATGTACTTTTTAAAAAACGGAAAAAGATTTGCTTTGTCAGCCAGTTTTGCGTATTCATGCGCACATAGGAAGAGCCATCCCACGCAAACCACTGAAAGCTCAATTTTTTTTCCGGCATTGACAGCTTGATTTTATACTGCTCCATGCCATCTTGTGTTTCGTATAAAAAACTTATTCTTCCTTTTTTGTTCAGATGAACCTCAAACACTTCTTTACGGCTTAACATATATGTTACTTCCTTTTGAATCAAATGACTTTCAGAAGGAACGCCGTCAATATAAATTTCTTTTAAACGAAATTGATTCATACCACATCTCTCCGTAATCCATAGTCAGTTACAGTATAATGAAAAAATAGAAATTATTAAATGTTTCACTCATACAAAATTCTTTAGCCCCAACATTGCAGGATTTTTTCCTCGAAAACGTTTATGTTATAATGGAAGGCAAGAAAACTTTGGAAGTAATCGGGGTGAGAAGAAATGAAAACCTTTAAACTGGTTGACCTGAATGTGGAACGAGTGGACAAGGAAGAACAATCAATTGAACAGTTTCCCCTTATTGACGGACTGATTATAAATAAAGAAGACGGTGAAAATCACTGGCTGATTGAGGCGCTTGTACAGAAAGAACATCTGTCTTTTTTTGAACAGCTTCAAAACAGCCAATCTGAAGCCAAAGTATTTGTAACGATCACGAAAAAAAGCAATCGCCCCGCCCAGCTGACAGCAGCAGTGAAAAATATCGTCAAGCTGGAAGAAAGCATTCAGGTTTTACTCTACGGACAAATGGTCACAAGAAAACAGCAGGGCACTGAAACCATTCTCGAGTCCCTTGTAAAAGAGGGCTATACAGGAACAAAACTCATTGAGGCATTTAAACAAAAGTTATAAATATGAGGGGGCATGGTTCCCCAAAACAGACACAGAACCGAAGAGCATCACAATAGACATTTAGAATAGATATGTTCTGCATGAAAAAAAGCTGCCGTTTTGAACGGCAGCTTTTCTTTTCCATATTTAATTTGTATGGCCAAAAGAATCAACCAATTCCCCTTTCACAACAAGGCGCCCTTCAGTTTTGACAGCCTTGTCACATGTGATTAACGTAATCTCTTTTTTGTTTGTCTCCTCAATTACATCTGCTTCCATTTCCGATATGATATCTTTAGATGTTACAGAATAGATATAATCCTTTTTAAAATCCGTGATGACAATTTGGGCACCTGTTTTTATGTTTTCCAGAGGTCCGAACAGAAGATTCTTTTGCTTCAAATGATGGCCCGCCAACGGATAATTTCCCTCACCCATTTTTTGATCCGGGCGCATTGTTGCCGCCCCTATCAAAAGATTTTCATTGGTTGTGCCTTTTACGATCGGAAGCTCCAGATCGACACTTTTAATTGTTATCCGCCCGATAACCGCTTTTTGATCGTGATCAAAGCCGGCCTTTACAGCATCCATCAACTCAGGCGGCTCGATTGAATCAAATTCATATTCCGCTTCTCTCTCATTATTTTTTTTCAGCTGCTCCACAGTTAAGGCCGATTCACTCTGGCTTTTGCTAAGATAAGCTATAATTCCACCTTTGATATAAGGAGAAGAGATCAGCAGCAGTCCGAAAAGGATGAACACCGTAATGATCATTTTCTTGTACATGCAAAAAACCCTTTCTTATGCATCCTTCTAAAAACGCTCCGTGTCACTTTCACTTTTCAAAAAAGCACCTGATCGATTCTTCGATGATCAGGTGCCTTCAACTTTATCCTTTTCTTTGTTTCTTTCTTGAGGCAACAGCTAAGCCTCCGCCTGCCATAAGCAGCAGGATACCGATCATTGCTGTCAGCATGCTGTCTGTATCTCCGGTTTTTGGAAGGGTTTTGTCTGTGTTCGACTGACCATCCGAGCTGCCATCTGTACCATTGGTATTCGGATGATCTCCATCATCTTTTCCATTTCCACCCGGTGCTGGTTTATCAGGATGATCATGTTTATCAGGCGCTGGTGTTTTCACTTTTTGATTAGAAACTACGATCTCAACAGCTTTTGACTGTCCTTTTTCAATTGTGAATTCAATCGGTGTTTCGTCAAGTTTATAACCTTCGGGAGCCTTCGTTTCAATCAATTGGTAGCTTCCCGGCGCAAGGCCTTTTACAGTGAACTGCCCATTTTGATCTGTTTTCCAGAGTTCAGAAAGCTCTTTTCCATACCCGTCAGTTTTTACAGGCTTGCCGCTTTCGTCCAATAACTTGAATTCAGCGCCCTCCAAAACGGTATTTTTATCGTCTTGATCCACTTTTTTCACATTTACGTCACCTGGTGCCAATATGTTTTCCGCGGTGATTTCGACTGTTTTCGTGTCTGTGTTTGTGATCTTGAACGATATAGGCGTTTGGTCCAACTCATAATCTTTAGGCGCTTTTGTTTCAACAAACTGATATTCGCCAGCTTTAAGGCCGTGCACCGTGATTTGTCCTTTGTCATCGGTAACCAAACCGGACTTCAGCACTTTGCCGTTGGCATCTGTCAAATTGAACTCCGCACCTTGCAGAACTTTATGCTGATCATGCTGATCCACTTTGGTGAGGACAACAAGGTTCTTCGTATTAACCGCTGTTGCTTTCACTTGCTCAGGTTTGCCGCCATATTCTGCTTTAATGGTGAATGACACTGGCTTTTCGGATAAAAGATATCCATCTGGCGCCTGTTTTTCGATAAATTGATAGCTTCCCGGCGCTAACCCGTCAACTTCAATTTTGCCGCCTTCTTTTGAGACTAGATCGTCTCTCACTGTTTTCCCATTGCTGTCCGTGATTTTGAATACCGCGCCTGCCAAGCCATTTCCATCTTGATCTTCCTTCATCAGCTGAACCGATCCTTGATAGTTCACGGCGATCCCGGCATCTGCGGCTTCAGGCTTTCCTGCTGCAGATTCTGAGATGGTAAACTCTATTTTCTCCGTGTTCAGCACATAACCGGCTGGCGCTTTCGTTTCAACAAAGGCGTAACGTCCCGGCGCAAGGCCCGAAGCCTTTACTTTTCCATCTTTATCGGAAGTCAGCTCTTCTTGAACCGTATTTCCTTCCTCGTCGACAATGTTGAAAACTGCACCTTCAAGCTTCTTGCCTTCAGCATTTTCCTTCGTCAACTCAACGGAGCCTTTATGGTTAGTAGCGATCCCGGCATCTGTAGCTTCAGGCTTTCCTTCAGAGGAATCAGAGATCTCAAACTCAATTTTCTCTGTGTTCAGCACATAACCGGCTGGCGCTTTCGTTTCAACAAAAGCGTATTGTCCCGGTGCAAGGCCTGAAGCTGCGACTTTCCCATTTTTATCTGAGGTCAGTCCTTCTTGAACCGTATTACCTTCCTTGTCGATAATCTTAAAGACGGCTCCTTCAAGCTTCTGGCCATCGGCATCTTCCTTCGTCAGCTCAACAGAGCCTTTATCGTTAACGGCGATTCCGGCATCTGCGGCTTCAGGCTTTCCTGCTGCAGATTCTGAGATGGTAAATTCTTTTTTCTTTGTATTCAGCACATAGCCGGCTGGCGCTTTTATTTCCACAAAGGCGTAGCGTCCCGGCGCAAGACCCGAAGCCTCGATTTTACCGTCTTTATCTGAAGTCAGCTTCTCTTGAACGACCTTTCCATCTTGATCGACAATGTTGAATACTGCGCCTTCAAGTTTCTGGCCTTCAGCATTTTCCTTCGTCAGTGAGACTTTTCCTTGATAGTTGGTCATTTTCCCTAAATTAACGTCGGACACTTGATTCTTTTCATTCTTTGCGACTGAGAAGTGAATCGCTTTTGTATTTACGATAAAGCCTTCAGGAGCTTGTGTTTCTGTCAAGCGATAGTAGCCCGCCGGCAAACCGTTCATTTCTACTTTTCCGTTTTTATCAGATTTTATATCTGTTCGTATGAGAGTATAGGTGCCGTCATTTGACTTTTTCTCCAGCTTGAAAACAGCACCTGCCAAAGGATTGTTTTGTTCGTCTTGTTTGATAAGCGTCACCTTGTTCTGTTGATTTATGACTTTGTGCAGCGCTCCTGTCTTGGAGGAGTTGCTGTCTATCTTAACAGAGACTCCTTTTGCATAAGCATCACTGATGGTATATCCGTCAGGCGCTTTGACTTCTTTTAATACATAGGAACCGTAGCGAATATTTCCGAATGTAAGCTTCCCGCCGGCATCCGTCGTACCAGTGCGGAGGAGCTGTTTGGAGTCCTCAGACCATAACTGGAATTCTGCTCCTTCAAGAGCTTTATCGTCCTCTCCAGTCTTAAAAATCGTCAGGCTTCCTTTTTCTCCGGATCCGGAACCGTCGCCGCTTGAAATGGCAACAAAGATCGAGCTGCTGTTTTCT
This sequence comes from Bacillus sp. JZ39, assembly GCF_053903145.1. Taxonomy (NCBI): domain Bacteria; kingdom Bacillati; phylum Bacillota; class Bacilli; order Caryophanales; family Bacillaceae; genus Bacillus; species Bacillus sp. JZ39. Next base: position 3,528,001 of record NZ_CP096389.1, read on the forward strand.
TGAGTCTGCTCCTTCACATTTGTTCCTGAAATGGACACCTTATTTTTAACATGGCCGCTCGTGCCGGCTATGTTAATCAGTGACCGGTATTTGATCACATAGGCGCGGTCAATTTGTTTATAGCTGCCTATGAATTTCAGGACAAACGATTGTTCACCTGTTGTATTGTCCGTTTTGATGTCTAACGTGTAATCTTTGTCTTTTTGAAGCTCGACATCTCCCGCAGTCAGATTTCCGCTGCTGTCTTTGACCACTCCGTTTTCATCATATTTTGCTTGATACACTTTAAAAGAATCCGCATCTAATATTTGATTTTCATCCGGCGTATCAGTAACTTTTACATCATCCAGCGTTGATTGGCTGGAGTTGACATTGATGTTCCAATCGATATAGCTTCCATTTTGTTTACCGCCTTTGAAAACCAGACTTCCTCCGTTCGTAACTGAAACAGAGCCCGTCAGTGTGCGGTCTGCATAACCGTCATTATAGTAGGTTGCCTTGTTTGTGTACTGATTCTGATCAATGACCTGTCCTTTGAGTGATGTCTTAAACTCAATCAGATATGGTACAGAATCGCCTGTTTTAAGGTGTACCGTCAGCGTGCGTTCATTTTTTGCAGAAGGCTCTTCGACATCATACTTGGAAGGATCAAGTGCGTCTCCTTCTGTGATCGAGCCGTTTTTATTGATCGTATAACTCTTAACGACAACGGAACCCGGCACAAATTGCTGAGGATCTGTTATGGCATCTTTGATATAAGGGTTTTTCGTCGGCTCGCCGTTATAGTTGACGCCGATTTTCCACGTGATTTCCTTTGAAACCGCGTTATATGATCCGTTTTTGAAACCATTATTTGAAGTCTGATGATTCGGCGTAAAACCGCTTGATACCTTATTCGTGCGCTCATTGCCGTTTTGATCAGTCCATGTCGACTGAGCTGTATTCTTAACGCTTTCGTTAGAATAATCGGCATTGAACGTTGTCGTATAAGTGATCTTAAATTGACTGTCTGTTTTTGCATAATCCCCGATCAATGCCAAAGTAAAGCCTTTATGATCCGGTTTTTTTATTAACGTGTAGTCTTTGTCTTTCTGCAATGTTTTGTTGTTCGTTGTGTCTTGAAGCTTGAACGATTCATCAATCAGTACCAATCCGCCGCTTTCGAATTGATCATCCAAAGTCCAATTGTTCATCAAGTATTTATTTTTATTAACTGTAATCGTCCAATCAGCCGTCTTCTTCTCATAATCTACGTTTGAATATCCTTTGATGAGGTTTTGCTGAATGGCTATTCCGGAAGCCTCTTTTGAATCCCCTGTTCCGGTCACAACGCTGTTGGTGTATGTTGTCGATTTATCAATGATCACTCCGCTGTTGACCTTTGTTTGATATGTGATTTTGTACGCGCTGGTAATGGTTTTATTAAATTTGACTTCAAATCCGCTTCCATTATCGATCAGCGTATAGTCCTCGCCTTCCTTTAAAGGCGTTCCCGCTTGCTCGCTGCCGTTCTGTCCAAAGGTAATAGGAATAACCTTCAAAGAATCTTTCACAAGATGCAAATCGCCAGTTCCAAAAGCATCTTTAATGCTGGCCTTGGATTGGTCGATCTGTTTCTCACCGTAATTGTATGAAAGAGCCCAGCTGAATGTTTGAGATTCTCCATCATAGCCGGTCGATGATTTCGCGATCATTTTTCCATATTTGGCTGCAACAGTGGCTTCGGCAGAAATGGGTTCCAGGTTGTCTCCGCTGAATGCCGCCTTGTTCGTCAGCGTTACATTTCCGCCTTCACTCGGCTTCGCACTATTGTCAATGTCGGTTTCGTATACAAGGCGGTATGCTGAATCAATTGTCCCGTCAAATGTGACATTTCCTTTTGAATCAACACTGTAGCCGGAAGAAACTTCATTTCCTCTGCTGACAGAACCATCAATGTTCACATTGAGTTCATACACTTTAACTGAACGGTAGATTACGCCATCTGGAAGGCTTTCCGTGAGTTTGGCATTTTTGACTTGATCCAACTTTTTATTGACATCGACCGTCCATGTTACTTTACCAGGGTTGATGCCTTTATCCAGCACACCTGATTTATCAATGGTTTTACTCACATTGGGTTTAAAATAAACTATTGTTTCAGGAGTATCGGCATTCACAGGAAATGGAATCTTTTGTGTTGTCGAACCCGTTATTTTTTTCTCGTTGAACTGCGTATTGATAACCAATGTGCCTTTGACATTAGAACTGTCTTTTACCTCGCCGTTAAATATCATTACCACATGTCCGTTCGTATCAATAGAAAATGTCCCGTATGTGGTGTCTCCGGCGCTTAAAGGCAGGTTCACAATGTCATTATGCATAATAAATTCTTTAGGCAAATCAAATTCATATTTATCGCCGGCATTGATTGTTTTTCCTAAATTGTCGGGAATGGCCCAATCAATTGAAATTTTCACCGGAGAATTCGTATTGGCGCGATTGCCCTTGTCATATGGCTTTCCGTTTTCGTCCGTCAACGTCACGCCAGTTAAAATATTTTGCGTGATTTGTTTTTCTTCAGTTTGCAAGCTTTTGAAAGCTGATTGACTTACTTTTTTTGAATCATCACTCTTAGAGGCTTCGCCGCTCTTAGCGTCATCTGACGGCTGCTGTTCTTCCTCTTTTTGATCCTTGCTGACTGAAGGTGCAGGTTTGTCATCTTTCCCTTCCTGATCACCCGCAGTATCAGAAGAGTCGTTTTTTGGCTCTTCCGCCTCGGCATCTGGTGTCTCCTCTTTCTTAACAGGAATGATCACCTGCTGGGTTTTGCCTCCCCCTAGCTGAAAAAGGGCTGCTGCTGTATGTTCATCGCCTTTTACATCTGCAGTAAACTTAGCTGGCAGTGTAATGGTCCCCTTGGCATCAGGAGAATCCGCGGATGCAGTTGTTAATTTTACTGTCATGGTGCTGCCGCCCGCCGGCACTTGATAGCTGCCGATGACCTGATCAGCAGATTTGATCTCACCTTCTGCACCTTTATCAAATGTAAAGCTTTTAGGTATCTCCACATTGATATCCTGTTCGCTATCTGCTTTTTTGTCTTTTTTCAATGACCATTCATATGTCAGTTTCACTTCGTCCCCCGGTGTTAGTGCCGGTTTGTTTCCTTTTGATCCGTCAACAATCTGGCCCTTGGCGTCCTTAACTGTTACCGAATCGAAGAATTGGCTGTCACTTGACGTTACGTCCACAGCCTGTGCTGTAAGAGTATAGCTGGCGATCTGGCTGAAGAAGAAAAAGATGGCAAGGCTTATGATCATAACGATCCGCCCGCTTTTTTTCAGCCCTAAGGGAAAACTCCTCGTTCTCAACTTTTCATTCCTCCCTTTCTTATCTATCTTTCACTTGCCGATTGATCCGCGAGACCATAACATCATGTCTCATCCCCCAAAAAGAACTGCTAATGCCGAATGAGTTTCAAAACTTAGATTTGCCATCCGAACCAAACTACATTGTATGAAATGGAACTATACAATTTCTGTACAACTCAGAAATCATGTATGATTGAAGTGAATTGGAGAGAGTTGAAGTTTCACCCAGGAGACATATGGCGAGGGCCTTCCCTTTAAGTGCACAAAAAAACCAGTGTGCATCGAAAGGCAATCGACACATACTGGTTTGGAGTTCTTTAATTAATTTGATCCTTCATTTGTTTGTAACGCTGATATTCTTTTATCGCCTCTTCTACCTTCCCGTTTTTGTTGAATAGCTGCAGCTTGTATTGCATAATTTTATGATCGCATGGCTCAATTTTCTCGGCTTGCAGGCAAATGTCCATCGCTTGATGATCGTTCATTTCATGAATATGATAATCGATCAGTTCATAAGCCTTTCCAAGCCAAAGCTGGGAAAGACGCGTCTTTTCCGGTTCTGCCCAAAGATAACCGTGCTCCATTAGGTAATGATTTTGATAGGACATGAAAATATCCATGTGCAGATGTAATGTAGCCGTATTGAGCGGTGGCGCCCCTTTTAGTGATTTTTCCCATTCGACAACATCGATTTTTGCGCCTGAAAGCCGAAGAATATACCCAGTATCAGTCTTCTCGATAGTTTGGCTGAAAGGGATCTGGCTGAATAATTTTCGTATTTGGTAAATGGTGGAGTAAAGTTGGGTGCTTGCTTTTGAAACATCGTAATGAGGCCAAAAAAGATCGATTAGCATGTCTTTACTGACCACATGGCCTTGATTGTGAAGCAAAAATAAGTATATTTCACGTGCTTTCGACGTTCTCCACTTGACTGGAATGCTTGTTTTGACATCCTTTAAGGTTTGATGAAACTGCAAGCTCCCAAAACATTGGATGGAAAAATGCGCCTCGGTATTTTCTGCATTTTGTCTGAGCATATTATTCGTTTTGATTCGTTCAACAGTTGTCTCAAGCCGCTTGTATATGACAGGCTTCAGCAAATAATCAATGGCATTTAGCTCAAACGCTTTGATAGCAAACTCATTATAAGCCGTGATGAAAACGACTTGGATGTTTTCATTCATCGATTGAATCGCCTCAGCAAGCTCAATGCCGTTTACCCCCGGCATTTCAATATCAAGAAACACCGCATCTACAGCAGGAGTCTCAGGATGCTCTAAGGCTTCAACTGGATCTTGATACGCCATAATAGATTGAAAGGCGTTTGTTCGTTCAAGCATTTTCTTAAAATGAAGCAATGCCAAGTGCTCATCATCAACAATTAACGCTTTCACAAAACATCCCACCCTATATGTAAAATCGAGATATCAGTAAATAACTTCTATTATATCATGACAAATAACCCCTTTATCTGGATTCTTTTTCTTTCTATTGTAGTTTTTGAAATTTTGCACTTACAATATTTATAAAAAGGTAGGAATTTAGAATGAGCCTGCTTGAATAAAGGAGCTATAATATGAAAGAAAAATTCATCTTTACTTCAATTATTTTCGGTTACGCTGCATTTTTTATGGTTTTCATTGCCATTGACCATTTTTCCGGAACAACGCTTCCTGCGGCAAGGCAGGGGGTCATGAACCTGGAGAAGTGGGATTTTCAAAAGGATGGGAATGTACAGCTGAACGGAGAATGGACATTGTATCCAAATCAGATTCTGTCACCAAAAGAGATCGCCTCAGCAAAAGGAAAAGATCCTCTCTTCGTTGATGTCCCCAGCAATGTGAAGCTAGCCAAGCAGGGTATCAATGTGGATTACGGAACGTATAAGCTGACCATCAGATCAAAGCAAGACAATCAGGTTTTTGGGATCAGCACGTCGTTTATATACAGTGCCAATCGCATCTATTTTAATGGACAATTCATTGGCCAAAGCGGCAACCCTTCAAATAAACCTGATTTTGCGGCACAAAACCGCCCATATACGAGCTTTTTTACGCTTCACAAGGGTGACAATGAACTTGTCGTACAATTTTCGAACTTCGGAAAAACGCCGGGATGGGGAATCGCAAAGCCAATTACTTTTGGCACCCAGGAGCAAATAGTTCGGGAAAATAAAATTTCCTTTCTTAATGATACAATCATGATTACAGCTTTTTTCATTACCGGATTATATTTTCTGGGCTTTTTCCTGCAAAGAAAAAAAGATAAACATTTATTGTTTTTTTCTGTTATGTGTCTTCTGTTTTCGTTCATTATTCTGATGATCGGAAAAGAGCGGATTATATTTCTCCTCTTTCCGTCAATTTCATTTTCACTGCTAAATTCATTGAGGGCAATCTCTACAGTGCTCGTCAGCATTGCGGTATTTCTCTATCTCTTTTTTGCTTACAGAGAGATTGTTTCAAAGCGTTTTATTCGCATTGCCACTGTTTCTTCCGGGCTGGTCTTAGTCACAGATTTTTTAACCGTGGGTTTTATCGGCCATACCTCGTACATCTTACATTCTGTGCTAGCCGTCTCGACTCTGGTTTATATTACATATATTTTTACGATTGCTGCGATCCGCAAAATGGAAGGAAGTCTGTATCTTACTATTGCATCTATATCAATGAGTGCTTTTGTCATTTTAACCACCATTTCAGCTTACAGCGGCAAAACGGCTTTTTCCTTTAATTCGATTTATTCACTGCCAACAGTTATCGCTTTACTGGCGATCGTTCTGCTGATGGCGCAGCAATTTGCCGGAGCATTCCGTGAAAATGAAGTGCTGTCGTGGAAATTGCTCAGAATTGACCGGCTAAAGGATGAATTTATTGCCAAAACATCACATGAATTCAAAACACCGCTGAACAGCATCATTAATATATGCCAGACCCTGCTGGCCGGCAAAGGAAAAAGAACGATAGAAGAAGAGAAAGAAAATATGCAGCTCGTCATCCGCATGGGCTACAGGCTGTCCAATCTGGTAAATGACATTCTAGATTTAGAAAAAATAAAGCAGGGCATGCTTCAAATCCACCCGGTTCCTGTTGATATTTATACTTTAGTTTGTTCGGAAATGAATTTCTACAATCTTTTATCGAGACATAAAAACTTGAATATGATGAACCATATCCCTGACGATCTTCCTTTAGTGCTCGCAGATGAAAACCGCTTCCGCCAAATATTAACCAATTTAGTAGACAATGCAATCAAATATACAAAAGAGGGCCAAATCACACTTTCTGCTTCAAGACTGAACGACAACATGATCAAAGTGACAGTAGCGGATACAGGAAGCGGCATTTCAGAAGCCGATCGCCAAACCATCTTTGAGTCTTTTCAGCAAGCCGAAAAGAATAAAGACGATGGTGCCGGTCTTGGCCTCAGCATTGTCAAACAGCTGGTTCAGCTCCATAACGGAGACATTTGGGTCGAATCGGAAGAAGGAAAAGGTTCGACATTCCATTTCACCTTGCCGATCGCCCAAAATGAACCTGTATCTGAAACAAAAAAACGCCTTCCTGAATTACAATCCGAGAGAGATCTATCAGATATCTCATTTAGCACGCCTTATTACTCTGAGCATATTGACGCTCCAACCATCCTGATTGTCGATGATAACATTGACAGTTTAAAAATACTGAGCGATATGCTTGAAGGTGTGCCCTACAATGTGATTGCTGTGAAGAACGGAAAGGAAGCATTAGAAATCATCTCTTGCACGAAGCTTGATTTGGTTATTTTGGACTTGATGATGCCGGATATGACTGGTTTCGAAGTCTGTATGAAAATTCGCGAACGATTCAGCATGGTTGATCTTCCGGTTCTGATCATTACAGCTGCCATTATCGGCCATGACAAATACAAGGCTTTTCATGCCGGAGCGAATGACATTTTGCAAAAACCTTATCATTACTCTGAATTTATGGCGCGTATTCAAAACCTGATCATGATGAAACATACAGCAAATCAAGCCACTAGAATGGAAATGGCATTTCTCCAATCGCAAATCAAGCCTCATTTTCTTTATAATGTATTAAACACGATTATTTCTCTCACTCATTTGGATATTGAAAAGGCCCGAGAGGTAACAGAGGAATTTACTAACTATTTAAGAATGAGTTTTGACTTTCAAAATACATCAGCCATCAGTTCCTTCAGACATGAGCTTTCGATTATCAATTCCTATCTTTCTATAGAAAAAACGCGATTCGGTAATCGGCTTGAGGTTCTTTTCGATATAGATGAAGACATTGACTTTATCCTTCCGCCTTTAATGATTCAGCCCTTGGTGGAAAATGCCGTTCTTCATGGTGTCAGCAAGAAAAGAGGCGGAGGATGGATCAAACTGACAGCTAAAAAACAAAGCAAAAATGAGTATCACATCAAAGTAGAGGATAACGGTCCCGGGATAACTCCGGAAAAACAAATAGATCTCTTATCAACGGATTTTGATCGCAGCGTCGGATTGAAAAATATCAATCAGCGGCTGAAACATTTTTGCGGAAGCGAGTTGATGATCAGCAGCACTCCGGATGCAGGCACCTCTGTCTCAATGCTCATTCATCTCGCTGAAACAACAGGAAGCCCTAAAGAACTGAAGGACACAGAACGAACCTAAACGAAAATTGAGATAAAAAAAGACGCCGTTTCTAACGGCATCTTTTTTATTCCGGCGACTTTGCTTGCTGCTTCAGCAGGTCTCTGATTTCTTTCAGCAGCTCCTCCTGCGCATCCACCGCTTCCTCCGCAGCCTCTTCTTCTGCTGCTTCTTTTTTGCGCCTTAACCCATTCAAAGTCCGAATGACGATAAAAATGGAGAACGATATAATTAAGAAGTTCACAATCGTCTGTATAAAGCTGCCATACCTCACTACAGCATCGCCAAACGTAAACGACAGGCCTGAAAAGTCAAGCCCTCCCAGCAGCAAACCGACCAAAGGCATAATGATATCATTTACTAGAGATGTGACGATCTTTCCGAAAGCGCCGCCTATCACAACACCAATCGCAAGGTCTACGATATTACCCCGCATGGCAAAGGCTTTAAATTCATTCCACATACAATCACCTGCTTTTCTATATTTGTAAAGAAAAAAAGACAAATGTGCCGCTGGCCATTTGCCTTTTTTCAATTATTCTCCGAGGGCAAAAGTCAGTTCTACTTCGCAAACGACTTCGCCATCAACTGTGGCAACGCCTTTTCCGCGCCCGATTGTGCCGCGGGCACGAATGATTTCAACCTCAAGGTGAAGCTGGTCACCAGGCTTGACTTGTTTTTTAAAGCGGCAGTTATCAATGCCTGCAAAAAAAGCCAGTCTGCCGCGGTTTTCTTCTTTAATCAACATCGCAACAGCTCCGACTTGAGCGAGTGCTTCTACGATTAATACGCCGGGCATAACTGGGTACTGAGGAAAATGTCCGTTAAAGAACTCTTCATTAGCGGTTACATTTTTATAGCCTTTTGCCCGTTTGCCCTCTTCAACTTCCGTAATCCGATCCACAAGCAAAAACGGATAACGGTGAGGAATAATTTCTTTAATTTGCTGAGTATCAAGCATTGTCTTGACATCTCCTTCATCTGCATTAGTATGTATAGCAATCATCAAAGATCCAATCTGTACATTTGAAAAGTATATTATGAATTAATCTCTTTTTCAACCGCGCTAAAATGTAACCAACTGTCAATGAGAGCCGTCAAAAGTTATGATATGATAATTATAGATTTTACCAATAGCAAAGAGGTAGGAAAATGATTTCGAAGTTTATTGAAAAAAGAATGCTAAACATGTTAGACGAGTGGTATTCCGCAATGAGCAAACGCAAAATGAATCACGTTTGCACACTGAAAGAGAAAATTGACCAGCACCTTCCGAAGATCAAAAAAAACACAAGACTTTGGATGCGTTATCAATTGTTTCAGGCCCGCCATCAGCTGCTTTTTGAAAACCAGAACGGACTCGATTCATTGTTCGATGACCTATATGGCCTGGAAGACATAATGGATGATGAATTGAAATATTATCTGTATTTTTTCTCTGGGTTATACGAGATGGTAAAAACAGCTCCGAAACATGCAGTACATCATTTTAAAAAAGCTGAACAGTACCTGGCCGCCATTCAAAATACGTTTGAAGCCGCTGATTTATATTATCAAACCGCCGGCGCCTATTACTTGATGAAATCACCGCCGCTTTCCATCCAATACGTCAAAAAAGCATTACACATCTATTTGCACCAATTCGGCTATATCAAAAAGGTAATCACCTGTAAACTTTTGCTCGCCGTGAATTATATTGATCAAGAACGCTATGAAAAAGCTGAACAGCTTTTCAAAGAAATCATTAAGAAAACCCAGCAACTACATGACGAAAACCTGCTATGCCACGCTTATTATAACCTTGGCTTTTTAAAAGCGACCGAGAAAAAAGACCAGGAAGCGCTTCTTTACTTTAGAAAAGTATTAAAGAATCAAGAATTTGAAATGAATTCACCAGTCTCATATCTTCATTGTGTGTACGAGTCTGTCAGAGCGCTTTTTAAAACAGGGAACATCACAGAAGCTAAAGCCGTCCTTCAAAAAGGAAAAGAATTATCTGAAAAGGTAGACATTCAAACCATTTATTTAAAATTAAAAACGCTTGAAGCCCTCTACACATCAGCCGAAGACCCTTATGAGCAGTTGCTCGAATATGTGCTTGAATTAGAAAAAATCGAGGCGTGGGTGGATTTAGAAGTGCTGTTAGAAGATATTACGGAATACTACAAAAAAAAGGACGATTTCGAAAAAGCCGCTTTTTTTATCATGCGCGGCTGATTGAAAAACGCCCATTTTCTTATTATCTGACTGAATTGATTAAACCGAGCATTTGATCTCCCATTGTGATCGTTCTGCTGTTCAGCTGATATGAACGCTGGGACGTGATCAAATCTGTCATTTGTTCTGAAATATCGACATTGGACATCTCAAGTGAGCCCTGCTGCATGCCGATGTTTTGTCTATTAGCGCCGTTCAGCTCTTCAAAAGCTGCCGCATTATCAATAGAGAAAAGGTTATTCCCTTCGGATTTCAGCTCTTGAGGGTTATTCACTTGGACAACGCCAAGATTAAACCGCTGAACCGCGTTTCCGTCAGATGCGGTTAAGGTGCCGTTCTTATTGATGGTGATATTCTTCATTGAGCTGTCGATGTTCACTGTATTGCCGTTCTCATCAAGTACGGGATACCCATTTCCAGTGACAAGCTGCAGCTGGTTGGCATTCGCAGCGGACGGCGTTACATACAGCGCCCCGTCCCTCGTATACTGGCGGTTTCCATTTACATTTACCTGAAGATACTGGTATGGAGACGTAAATGCGATATCCAGATCGCGATCGGTCTTCTGAATGCTTCCTTGATCAGAGACCAGGCGTGAATTCATCATCGCTCCAACGCCAAGGCGCAAGCCGGGCGGCGTTTTTCGGGCTTTTGCCACTTCCTCGTTTTTTTCATCAACCTGATCGAATTGCTGTCTGACAAGCTCAGAAAAATTCGTATCTTTTGCCTTATAGCCGGTTGTGTTGCTGTTTGAAAGGTTGCTGCTGATTGTGTCAATCTGCTGCTGCAGCTGGTTTAAGGTTGTTGATGCCGTTAGCATTGACCTGAGCATAGTTGATGTCCCCCGTTTTTTCTTCCGTTATCTTAAATTTTTCCAATTTCATTTGCTGCTTTATCCATACTTTTATCGTAAGCCTGAATAACCTTCTGATTCGCCTCAAACGATCTGTACGCTTCAGTCATTTCTGTATAGGCGCTTGTCACATCCACGTTTGAAAGCTCTGAGACGCCTTGTTTTAATGAATAGGCTACCTGATTATTTCCGGCTGCGCTTGGCAGATCATTACCGTCCGCCGTGCTGTACAAATCATTTCCGTCCCGTTTGAGATTGCGGACATCTTCCGCCATTCTGACATCAATCTGGCCGGCTGTGCGTCCGTTCGTTGTCACAGTACCGTTTTCAGACACAGTGAAATTCTCATTATCAACAGTGATTGGCTGGCGATCCGTCGATAAAATAGGGCGTCCGTTGATCGTCAGCTGATTGTTTTCATTTAGTGAAAATGTGCTGCTTTTTGAATAACGGATTCCATCCGCTGTTTGAACCGGATAAAAAAGAGCAGCTTTTTCATTGGTTTCCGCATTCATCGGAACTTGATTTTCGATCAATGCAATGTCTGTAGGCTGGTCTGTGGACTTCAGGCTTCCCTGTGTAAAGAGAGGCTTGAGCTCCTGCATATATACTCCGGTATTCACGGAACCGATTTCCGTCCTTGATGTCCCGGCCGGAGATTTTGATTCTATTCTGCTGAGCAGCATCTCAGGGAACGCGCGCATAGAGCCTTGATCAGCTTTATATCCTGATGTATTTGCGTTAGCAATATTATTTGAAAGCATTTCCGTTCTTCGCTGCTGGGCAATCATTGCGGATGTTGCTGTATATAATCCTTTTAACAAATTTCCCACCTCTAAAAATGGCATTTTTTCCAGTTGTCATATAGGAACGTTCGTTCTATAATAAAAACTCAGTATTTTATCCTATTATCGTCATTTAACATCTTTTCGTGAAGGCTTTTTCATAAAAAAACCTCATTCTTTTTCAGAATGAGGTTTGTGAAATCAGCTTAGTTTGCGTTTAGGAAGCTTGTCCATATTATCAAGCATGACACCTGTGCCGATGGCTACGCAATCCATAGGATTTTCAGCAACGAGGACCGGTACCTTCAGCTCTTCAGCAAGCAGCTGGTCAAGGCCGTTTAAGAGCGCGCCTCCGCCGGTAATAATAACGCCGCGGTCAATAATATCAGCAGAAAGTTCAGGCGGTGTTCTTTCGAGCACTTGTTTCGCAGCCTGAACAATAACAGCGACAGATTCACGAAGGGCTTCTTCAACTTCTTTACTGTTTACTGTAATTGTTCTTGGAAGTCCGGAAACCATGTCCCGTCCGCGAATGGAAATTTCCTCGTGACGTGCGTCTGGGAAAACAGTTGCGACTTTAATCTTAATATCCTCCGCAGTACGTTCGCCGATCAGCAGCTTGTACTCGCGTTTGATATAATTTAAGATTTCCATGTCAAACTTGTCCCCAGCCATTTTAATAGAAGAGGAGGTGACAATATCGCCCATTGAAATAACCGCGATATCCGTCGTCCCGCCTCCGATGTCTACAACCATGTTACCGCTTGGCTGGAATATTTCCATACCCGCGCCGATAGCGGCAACTTTAGGTTCTTCTTCAAGGTACACATGTTTCCCGCCGCTTTTTTCTGCAGCTTCTTTAATTGCTTTTTGCTCAACGGATGTAATATTCGTCGGGCAGCAAATGAGCATGCGCGGCTTTGAGAACAGGCCTTTTACATTCAGCTTGTTAATAAAATGTTTCAGCATTGCTTCTGTTACTTCAAAGTCAGCAATAACTCCGTCTTTCAGCGGGCGAATCGCAACAATATTCCCAGGTGTACGTCCAACCATTCGTCTTGCCTCTTCGCCAACCGCCAGCACTTTGCCGCTGTTTTTATCAAGTGCAACAACGGAAGGTTCATTCAGAACAATTCCTTTACCTTTAACATGGATCAGTACATTTGCAGTACCGAGGTCAATACCAATATCCCTTGCAAACATCTATTTATATCCTCCTTGAAAATCTGTTTCACAGTAAATATCCACATTGTGCCCTAATTATATATATTATCATAAAATATAGAAAAAAAGTTGGAAGCACAATAAGTTCTTTACAAATTTTTGCGGATGTTTTATGAACGATTTCAAGAAGGCAATGCCAGGTGATTACGATTGCTGAACAGGCTCTCCTTCAAGAATTTCATCTTTTTTATATTTGAGCTTTGTCGCTTCTCCTCCTCTTAAATGCCTGATGGATTTATGATAATCGAGTATTTCTTTCACTTCGTTTGCCAAGTCGGGGTTAATTTCAGGCAGACGCTCTGTTAAATCCTTGTGTACTGTACTTTTGGAAACACCAAATTCCTTCGCAATGACACGAACGGTTTTCTTTGTCTCCACGATGTACTTCCCTATCTTGATTGTTCGCTCTTTGATGTAATCGTGCACACCACTCGACCTCCCTAAAATGGATGTGAGAAGTGTGAAATGAGATCCGTATTCTGTAAAGAGTCGTTCATTATGCCGCTTCTTCGTTGTATGGTTTTAAAAGTAAGTTTGTGAAATATGCCCACGATCCCTCACCTCAAACACTCTCTTTGTTAGGTTTGTAACAGTGTATTAGCATTCTTTTGGGAATATGCTAAAAACTCAATAAGGACAAGGGGTGAAACGAACTTTTTCAGATTCAGCAAACTATTTCGCGTCACTAAATTTTCATCTTTACAACTATTGATCGCTCCTGTAAAATGAAATAAGCAATTAGTTACTTAGGTAAGTTTTTTAGAAGGAGACCGACATGTCCTACGTCAACAGACACCTCATTCATCAAATCAACCAAAGCGCCCGCCTGATTGCCAAGAAAGCCAATGAACAGCTAGAGCCATTCGGCCTTTATTCATCTCAATGGTCAGTTTTATATTGTTTGCGTACGATCGGACCAATGACTCAAAAAGAGATTTGGTCCTATTTAAATGTGGAAGCGCCGACTGTGACTCGGACGATCAAACGCCTGGAGGAGAACGGCTGGGTTCAGAGACGGCAAGGTGAAGACAAACGGGAAAAACTTGTTGTCCTCACAAAAGAAGCCGAGAAAAAATACGAAGAAATCAATGTGAAAATGCTGAAATTCGAGGAAGAGCTGCTTGCAGATTTCCGGGATGAAGATAAAGAAGCTTTTTCTCATTTATTCCGCATGTTTTTACAACAATGAAAATAAGGAAGTGACATACATTTGAAAAAAGCGGATGCGATATGGACCAAGGATTTTATTATGGTCCTGCTTGTCAATTTATTTGTGTTTGTGTTCTTTTATACATTTTTAACTGTATTGCCGATCTATACACTGCAAGAGCTTGGCGGCACAGAATCACAAGGCGGGCTTTTAATCAGCCTGTTCCTTCTGTCTGCGATCATTACACGGCCTTTCTCCGGAGCCATCGTTGAGCGTTTCGGGAAGAAAAGAATGGCGATTGTATCAATGGCGCTCTTCGCCCTATCATCTTTTCTGTATATGCCGATTCATAACTTTTCCCTGCTGCTCGGATTGCGGTTCTTCCAAGGAATTTGGTTCAGCATTTTAACGACTGTTACAGGTGCAATTGCCGCTGATATTATTCCAGCCAAACGGCGCGGTGAAGGGCTTGGATACTTTGCCATGTCTATGAACCTCGCTATGGCGATCGGGCCTTTCCTTGGTCTGAATTTGATGAGAGTGGTAAGCTTTCCTGTATTCTTTACAGCCTTTGCGCTGTTTATGGTTGCGGGCTTACTTGTTTCGTTCTTGATAAAAGTGCCGCAAAGTAAGGACAGCGGCACGACTGTATTCCGTTTTGCGTTCTCGGATATGTTTGAAAAGGGCGCACTCAAAATTGCGACGGTCGGTTTGTTTATTTCTTTCTGTTATTCAACAGTCACATCATATCTGTCTGTATTCGCCAAATCAGTTGACCTTTCGGATATCAGCGGATATTTCTTTGTTTGCTTTGCGGTGACAATGATGATTGCACGCCCGTTCACAGGGAAATTGTTCGACAAAGTCGGACCGGGCATTGTCATTTATCCATCAATCCTGATTTTCTCTGTTGGACTCTGCATGCTGTCCTTCACACATAGCGGCTTAATGCTTCTGCTTTCAGGGGCGGTTATCGGTCTTGGCTACGGATCAATCGTTCCTTGCATGCAAACATTGGCGATTCAGAAATCTCCGGCTCACCGCTCCGGTTTTGCAACGGCAACGTTCTTTACCTTCTTTGACAGCGGAATTGCTGTAGGATCGTATGTATTCGGATTGTTTGTAGCATCTGCCGGCTTCTCTGCCATTTATTTAACAGCGGGGCTGTTCGTTTTAATTGCTCTGCTTCTCTATACGTGGAGCCAGAAAAAACCTGCAGAGGCTGAAGGAAAAGTGTCTATTGCAGAATAAATTTCAGGCTGCCGGGAAATCCCGGCAGTCTTTTTTGCATATAAAAAACGGCGTCCCTCTCGGTTGAACGAGAGAACGCCGCTTATAGCAATTATTCAATGACAGGCCGCGCAGGTGAATCAGGATCTAACGAAAAATCATAGGACGCTTCATCACGAAACATCGGATCGGCATAAATGGATTGCTGATCGTTTTTTGTTGCTTTTCGATACGAAGAGAATGAATCATATTCTTTCTTTTTCCACATCCATATGCCGTCTTGATCCGCTTCCTTGTGGTACACGTTATGATTGACCGTATTTCCTTCATTTTCTGTAAAATCGTTTCCGATAAATAATCTGGAATCACCGGCGGTCAATATATTCTTTTCAATTGTGTTGTTTTTCGTATCGTACTGCAGCAGCAGCTGTCCGCCATACAGTCCCTTTGTGTCATTCCGGTACATAATATTGCGGGCAATCAGAGAATTGCTGGTGCCGCCCCGCTTTTTGTCATATCCTCCGATTGAAATACCGGTGTACGCATTGTTGTACACTTTGTTGTCAGTGATCTGAATGGCATTTGCATACTTTCCTTTGTGTTCAGACGTTGCTTCAATCCCAATATCGTTATCGTAAACTGTGTTGTTCTTAATTTCGATATCGTGTCCTCCATCGACATAAATCCCGCCCGCTGAGTATTCATCTCCATAAGCAGGATTGCCGTAAGTCGAGTTTTGATAAACTGTATTGTTTTCTACGACTCCGTTTCGCACGTAATCGTTTTTATCCGCGGTTCCCTCATAACCAATTAGATCAATCCCGATGTTATTATTGTTGCGGACCACATTGCCTGCAACTGTGAAGCCGTCGATATTACCGTTCAGCACAACTGCTTCACTCGCTCCAAGCGTCAGTTTCTCAACTGTATTGTCCTCGATTCGGATGTCTTTCATGCTGCCAGTCCCATAAACTGCGATTCCGTGAGCATTTCCTTCATCCGCTGTTGTCTTAATCCCCCGGATGTGATTATCCTTAATGGCGATATGACTGCTGGACCCTGATACATAAATCCCTATAGCAGTTGCTTCCTCAGATGAAACAGAAAGATCTTGAATTGTTAAACCGCTGATGGCAATGTCATGTTTATCGTGAATACGAATAAGCGGTGTTTCATATTCAGCGTCCGTAACGGATTCACCGCTAATCACGACGTTTTCATTTTCATAGTTTCGGAATGTGATAGGCTTTCCGTCCGTACCGCTGTGCTTTACATCAAGGGTCTCATGATACGTGCCCTCCCGAATCATGACAGTTGTGCCGGCAGCAGCCTTCTCAGATGCGTGTGCCAATGTACGAAACGGCTTTTCTTTTGTTCCTTCATTTTGATCACTGCCATTTGGCGAAACATACAGATAATCCCCAGATCCTTCCTCATTCGCTTTTGTCTTATCGTAAACGAAAGCGAGGATGACAGCCGTTAAAACACCCGCCAAAAGAATAAAATACCATTTTCTCATTTTCGATTCCCATTTCGTTTTAGAATAGATTTCTAAAACCATTATAAATGTTCTATTTATGGAAAACCATTCAAAAATATGAAAATATACCGTCTAAATAGATCTTATTCAGCCTGACTGACCTGCGCATGTTCAACCGTTTCAATTGCCAATGATGCAGGCGGGTGAACACGCATCAGAACAATGTAGAAAAGAAAGGAGATTAGCACACCTACAAACCAAGAAATATCGTATAAGCTTTTCAATGCAGGAACATACATGCCAATCAGCGAAATCAGCGCCCCTAACATTGTGGCTGCAAACGCACGGTAATTGTAGCCCTTCCAATACACATACCGTCCTGTTTCGGAATACAGGTCATCTACCGAGAGCTCACGTTTGCGAATGATAAAATAGTCGGCCATCATCACGCCTGCCACCGGTCCAAGCATGCCGCCTATTAAGCCAAGAAACGCATACACGCTTGTCGCGCTCTCCATCAGCTTCCATGGAACCGTAAATAAAGCGAGCAACGCTGTGATAAAGCTGCCACGTTTGAAATTGATATATTTCGGCAGGGCATTCGCTATATCATAAGCGGGCGATACGATGTTCGCCGCGACATTTACAGAGATCGTGGCGATGCAGAGCGTGATCACGGACAAAACGATGACATAAGGGTTATCAAATCGCGCCAAAATATCGACAACATCCCAAATCGGCTCTCCGAACGCGACCTGCGAGCCGGAGGTCACCGTAATACTTGCGAATGCGAACAGCGCAAACGTTCCCGGCAAGCCGTAAAATTGTCCTTTGATTTGCTCTTTTTGTGTTTCAGCAAAGCGTGTAAAATCAGGTATATTTAAGATCAACGTCGCCCAGATGCCGATGATGCCAGTAACTCCGGCAGCAAACGGCCAGAATGTTTCTGAAAACGTATGAAACTTTCCTGGTTGAGAGTATATCGGGCCCAATCCTCCGGCAATATCAACGGCCCACCATACCATGCCGCCAAATACCAGATACACTAAAGGCCCTGCCCACACCTCAAAACGTTTAATCGACTCCATGCCGTGATGCAATACGAGTAAATGAATAGCCCAAAAGAATACAAAGGAAAGCAAACCGGACAAGTGAATGCCGAGAATGTTCCACTCGCCGCCAATTTCTCCCCAGCCTGGCCACATATTCAAAAGCAAAATGTTCAGTGCCGTGCTACCCGCAAATGTCTGGATGCCAAGCCACATGATAGCTGTAAACGCCCTTAGAAGCGCGGGGATATTCGCGCCGTATATCCCGTAAGAAGCCCGAATGATCACTGGAAACGGCAGCCCGTATTTTGTCCCCGCATGGCCGTTTAAGGCAAGAGCGCCAAATAGGATAAGTGATGCCGTAATAATGATCGCCAGCACCTGCCAAGGCGAAAGGCCGATCGCAATTAATCCTCCCACGGTCGCGTAGGTCGGTATGTTATGTATACATCCCATCCAAATGGAGGCAAAGTTCATTGCTTTCCACGTCCGTTTTTCCTGTCCCAAAGGCACCAGATCTTCATTGCTCAGCCTGTTGGATTGCTGCTGACTCTCTTTTAATTTCATAGCCGGCTCCCCTTTCCATATTGTCTATATGTCGTCACACGTTATGTTTTTTGACATTAGATGTCACTTAATATAACTGAAGAGTCAGACAATAACACTGGCTATGATATACAATTTTCCCGTTTGTATTTGAACAGCTTAAACAAGAAAAAGAGACAGACCTCAGAGCCCGTCTCTTTCTTAAGATGCAGTTTTCATTAATGCAGCAAATCTCACAGCCATTAACAGGCTTGCTCCGCCCGCTATAATCATAATGATTCCCATCATATCAAAATGGGCTGCCGTGATTTCTTTACCAAAAAGAATGCCAAGGATCACCGAAGACAAAATCGATCCTAGGTAACGGCAGGTTTGAAACAGGCCTGAAGTCGTTCCTACCATGTTGGAAGGACTCGTTTCCAGCATCGCTGCCTGAAGCGCGACATTGCCCAGTCCGTAGCCTATACCCAGGAGCGACAGAATGAGGCCTTTACCGATGGTCTGGACATTGATAAAAAAGATGGTTAAGAGCACGGCTCCAGCCGTCATCAAAAGCGCTCCCGCAAAGATCGGCTTGACGACACCAGATCGGTCGATCCATTTGCCGGTTAGAGGTGACACAACGATGCTCATTCCAGACATAAACAGCATAAACAGGCCGCTCGTTTGAACAGAAAGATGCATTTCATCCTGAAAGTAACTTGGCAAACCAAAAAATAAACAATAGAAGAAAACATTCAATAAAATAAACTGAACATACACGGCTGACAGGTTTCGCTGTATTTTAAACAGACGGACATCAATAAACGGCTTATCCGTTTTCAGCTCGCGCCAGACAAACGCACAGAGCAGAAGTAAGCCAAGCACACCTTCAACCGCATGCGGCGACGTGCTGAACGACAGCAAAAAGGATAGAAGGAAAATGATTCCCCCGGCAAATAAAACAATTCCAAGAATGTCGAGCTGCCGAATAATGGTTTTGATTCCTGCCCCTTTTTTCTGATCTTTCGGGAACATATACAGGCCCAGTAAGAAGCTGAGGAAAATAAACGGCAAATTAACGATAAAGATCGCCGGCCAGCCTCCCCATACAATCAAAAACCCGCCGACTGTCGGCCCCAGCGCCGTCATGGCGGACGCAAAAATAGAGAGTACAGCCAAGGCTGAAGCTTGGCGCTCATGAATATGATTCCGAATCAAGCCGACACCTGACGGATAAATCGCACTGCTCCCCACCGATTGAAACAGCCGCATGACCAATAATGTCATAAACGTCGGCGCAAACGGCGCTCCGATGGCAGAAACCGCAACAAGAATAAGCCCGAATAAAAACAAGCGTTTCCGCCCAATCAAATCACCGAGCTTTCCCGTTACGGGCTGCGCTACGGCACTCGCCAAGTAAAACGAGGAAATCAGCCAGGAAACCGTTGTAAACGAGAGGCGAAACTCATGCTGGATGCTATGGAGCGCAAGAGAGATCATAGACGAGTTCAGCGGATTCAGCATTGTTCCCGAAGCCACCGCTGTTAAAAAAACAGCCCGGCTTTTTTTCGATAACATCATTTCACTTGTTCCAGAAACTCTTCCGTTGTCCGCGATTTACCGATTCTCGGGAAAATAAAGCGCAGTGTGGCTTCATGCTCTTCATCGCTAAATGTGGACATGGCATCTGTAATAAAAATCTGCTGATAGCCAAGCTGAAATGCCTCCCGTGCTGTGCTTTCCACCCCGATATTCGTTGCGATGCCGCACAATACAATCGTATCAATGCCGCGACGTCTCAGCTGCAAGTCTAAATCTGTGCCAAAAAAAGCACCCCATTGCCGTTTTGTCACAGTATAATCGCCATCCTGCACACCGATTTCGGGAACAAATTCGGCCCAGTCCGCCGGCATTTCCCCTGAACCTCTCTGCGCAGGCTCATCCGTTTGCGGCTTCAGGGCGTCCGCTCCATCATGAAAGGCTACATTTACAAAGCTGATGAACCCGTTATGTTTCCGAAATTCATCTACGAGCTTTTTCGCGTTCGGGACAACCTGGCCGCTTTGATCAATCGGCACAATCCCCTTTTGTAAATCAATGATAACCAATGCTGTTTTTTGAAAATCAATGTTGAGTGTATTCATCATACGTTCCCTCCTGATACTGTTAGTGTTTCTCACATTGCATATTTTACTCTTCACACTGCCTAAGTTCTTTTATGATGCTTGTGAAATTCTCAGAAGGAACGTTTTCTCATGATTTTTCTTTTATGTAGTAGTAACAGGTTGTGCATACGAACAAACCGGCAAGCACTGTAATCATAAGGGGCGTCATCGCTTCATCACCTGCCTGCTGTCTATCGGTTCCTGCCTGAAAATGCCCATGAATTTGCGGCGGTCCATCCAAAGCAGGATAAGACACATAACCATTAATATCGTGCTAAGATCCTGCACGCCAATATCAAAACAATAGTTAATCAAGACGATGTTCACAATAATGGGCATAAAAATAACCGCCCCTAATGCAGCCGTTCGCGGAATCAGTAATAAAACAGCTGCCAGGATTTCACCAAAACCTATAAACAGTTCATAGACATGAGAATAACCGAAAAATGTCCACGCGATCGTAAACCCCTTCCCGGCAGCCGCCTCGATTTCAGGCGTCACCTCGCCAAACTGGCCAATTACCACTTTCGCCAGACCGTACACGAAAAAATTAAAGGCTAAAAACAATCGGAACGTCGCGGGAATCGACTTGCGTACCGCTTTCCTCAGCCTGCCGCCTTTCTTCATCATACATCCCCCTCAGTGTATTATTTGATATAGTACACTTAATACAGTATATAGTATTCTAATTAATGTCAATTCCCTTTTCAGCTCATATGAATAGCTTCTTTTATAGATACAAAGTCTTATATCGTAAAAAATGCCGTTCTCCTTTCTTTCCGTCCCTCGATAACATTCCTTAAAAACCATGTCAGGAAATCTTACATGAAAATGTTTTATCATTCTTTTTTCTCTATAATGAAGAAATATAATAATTGCTTTTTATTCTGAAAGATACGGAGGAATGAGACATGCAAATGGGCGATACAGTTTTTATGTTCTTTTGCGCTTTACTCGTGTGGCTGATGACCCCGGGATTAGCGTTATTTTATGGAGGAATGGTAAAGAGCAAAAATGTGCTGAGCACTGCCATGCACAGTTTCTCTTCCATTGCCATCGTTTCCATCGTTTGGGTGCTGTTCGGATATACACTTGCCTTCGCACCAGGCAATTCAATCATCGGCGGGCTGGAGTGGGCCGGCCTCAAAGGGGTCGGATTTGATCCGGGAGATTACAGCGATACCATCCCCCACTCGTTATTTATGATGTTCCAAATGACGTTCGCCGTTCTGACTACAGCGATTATTTCCGGGGCCTTCGCAGAGCGGATGCGATTCGGCGCTTTTCTTTTATTCTCGGTTTTATGGGCCTCTTTGGTTTACACACCCGTAGCGCACTGGGTATGGGGCGGCGGCTGGATCGGCCAGCTTGGAGCGCTCGATTTTGCTGGCGGCAATGTTGTTCATATTTCCTCCGGTGTGGCAGGACTTGTTCTTGCCATTGTGCTCGGCAAACGGAAAGACGGTACAGCGTCTTCTCCGCATAACCTCATTTACACCTTCTTAGGAGGAGCTTTGATTTGGTTCGGCTGGTTCGGCTTTAACGTCGGCAGCGCTTTGACTTTAGATGGTGTAGCCATGTACGCGTTCATCAACACAAACACCGCGGCTGCAGCCGGGATCGCCGGCTGGATCTTAGTAGAATGGATCATTAACAAAAAACCGACAATGCTCGGAGCGGTATCTGGCGCAATCGCCGGGCTTGTCGCCATTACGCCGGCTGCCGGATTTGTCACACCGTTCGCTTCTATTATTATCGGCATCATCGGCGGGGCAGTTTGTTTCTGGGGAGTATTCTCGCTTAAAAAGAAATTCGGATACGACGACGCGCTTGACGCCTTTGGCCTGCACGGGATCGGCGGCACATGGGGCGGAATCGCAACAGGATTATTCGCAACAACCTCTGTTAACTCAGCGGGCGCAGATGGGTTATTTTACGGTGATGCAAGCTTAATCTGGAAACAAATCGTCGCCATCGCCGCCACTTATGTTTTTGTATTTATTGTCACTTTCGTTATTATTAAAATTGTAAGCCTCTTCCTTCCCCTTCGCGCAACTGAAGAAGAAGAGTCACTTGGGCTTGACTTAACGATGCACGGGGAAAAAGCATATCAAGATTCTATGTGAGGAGTGACGCTATGAGCGGTCAAATGTTCAAGGTAGAAATTGTAACGCGTCCGGCAAATTTTGAAAAGCTGAAGCAGGAACTCGGAAAAATCGGAGTGACCTCTCTGACTTTCTCCAATGTACACGGCTGCGGCCTTCAAAAAGCACATACGGAGCTCTATCGAGGGGTAAAAATAGAAAGCAATGTATACGAGCGTTTAAAAATAGAAATCGTGGTCAGCAAGGTTCCTGTTGATCAAGTGACAGAGACCGCTAAAAGGGTGCTGAAAACGGGATCACCGGGTGACGGTAAAATATTTGTCTATGAAATCAGCAATACGATCAACATCCGCACAGGCGAAGAAGGACCTGAAGCACTTTAATATCGGTACGAGATTCGGACACTCCGGATCTCTTTTTTTGTGCACAGAATCCCCCCAGAAACCGCGATTCCTCTTCGAATTCTCTTCAAGCGCCGTTATTTCAGACAATCTCTATTTTTATTTGAAACTTTTCATGAGTAAGATTAGTCTACTAAATATAAAAATGTAAAAGGTGATTATTTGAACTACGAAATTTTTAAAGCAATCCATGGACTATCTCATCACAATTCAGTTCTCGATTCCATTATGGTCTTCATCACGGAATATGCCATTGTCGCCTATGCCCTTATCCTATTGGCAATCTGGCTGTTTGGGAACACACAAAGCAGAAAACATGTGCTATACGCAGGCATCACAGGAATTGCAGGCCTTGTGATCAACTATTTGATTACGCTTGTTTATTTCGAACCGCGCCCGTTCGTTGCGCATACAGTGCATACACTGATTCCGCATGCTGCGGATGCTTCATTTCCAAGTGACCACACGACAGGTGCATTAGCGATTTCTATTGCGATGCTTTTCAGAAACCGCAAAATCGGCTGGCCGCTTGTCATTTTTGGGCTTTTGACAGGCTTTTCGAGAATTTGGGTGGGACATCACTATCCGGTAGATGTATTGGGCAGCCTCGTTGTCGCCATCATTATCGGGTTCCTTTTCTTTAGATTTTCAGATCTGCTTCGCCCGTTCGTCGATTTGGTCGTGAGGATCTACGAAGCCATTATCAATAAACTGACGAAAAAACCAACCGATCAAAATTTCTAAGAAAGACAAAAGCCGGCGTCTGAAATCAAGACAGCCGGCTTTAATATTTCTCATACATCTCTTGTTTTCTTCGCTTCGCCAACACATATAAACCATAAAACAATCCAATTCCAACAGCATCGATGAGCACATCCCGGATACAACCATTCCTGCTGAAGAAGAGCTGAAGAACTTCTGTGAAAAAAGCAAACGCAAATGAGCCGGCTGCAGCTGATCTTATGCTGCCCCGCTGTTTCCACAGCAAATATGTCAGCACAAAGAAGGAAAACGCGTGTCCGATTTTTTGAATAAACGCTTCAGGTACAGTAAGCTCAGTAAAATCCATAACTAAAAATTGAGACAGATCAGGGTGCGGCTGAAAATGAAAAGCCACCGTTTGCGATACGACCATGCCGCTGAAGCTTTCCGTACAGACAGAAAGCAGGATAAAAAAGATCCAGCCTGCGAGCAATAGGCGGTTCATGACATAACCTCCTTTATAACGTACGTGCCTACATGTAACAACATAGACGGTAAAACAAAGCAAAAAGTAACAGAAAAAAACGCCCATCACAAGGATAGACGTTTTCTTCATTAAGACTGTTCAGTGTCTTCTGTTGTGCTGCTTTCTTTAGAACCAGATTTGTCAGTTGAATCATCCTTTTTCTCACCGGATTTTTCTTCTGTTCCTTTTTCAGTTGATCCGTCCTTTTTCTCGGAAGATTGCTGAATGGATTCTTCTGTTTCTTGGGTGGCAGCTTTTTCTTCAGCAGCTGCTGCTTTTTCAATAGAAGAAACTGGTTTGTCCATAAAGTTTAACGGATTCATTGCGACCCCATCTTTACGGATTTCAAAGTGCACGTGGTTTCCGCTGTCTTCACTGTAAAGGTTCTTGCCAGATTTTCCGATCACTTGATTTTGTTTTATTTTGTCACCTTGCTCAACGCTTACTTCGGAAAGAGATTGATACACAGTCGATAAACCGTCGGCATGTTCTACTTCCACAACATATCCCAGCACTGGATCTTTTTCAGCTTTAACAACCGTACCGCTCAGAGAAGCAGAGACATCGAAATCTTTTCCGTCTTTCTCAGCTAAGTCAATTCCTTTGCTTAGGCTGTACGTGTTATTATAGGTAACGAGTGCTGCTTCTTTCTCTTCTTTTGCGGCATCGGTTTCATAGAACTTTTTCACAACAGAAACGTTTTCAGAATCAACAACCGGCATTGCGACATTTTCCATTGACTTTCCTACTTCAACTGCATCGTCGTTGTTGTCATATGCGGAGTTTCCGCCGTTATCAGCCAACTGATCCTTTACCTCATCATTTGATACTGATTGATACCAAAGGACAGCTGTTAAAATGACGGCCGCACTGACTAAGTAAATTGCAGGGAACACCCAGCGTTTACGAAAAAACTGCTGAAGTTTTTTGACTTGAGAAGTTTTCTTTTCTTCCTCTCTCATTGTTTCATCACCTCAGCAACATTCTGAACACTTTTCTGAAAATATATACAACCTATCCAAAAAAACTTTTTTAGATGTAGTTTGCACAGACTGAACGAAAATATGTATTTTTTTGAGAGGAGTGCCAAAAACGTATGAACATGACATTGCGCCTTGCTGAAAATAAAGATCTGGAGGCTGTTGTGGCGATTTATAATTCAACGATTGCTTCTCGAATGGTAACAGCCGATACCGAACCGGTAACTCCTGAAGACCGGATGGAATGGTTTTCGGGACATACAGAGGCACGTCCGCTCTATGTGGCCGAGGATGAAAACGGAAACGTCGCTGCCTGGATCAGCTTTGAAACATTTTATGGAAGGCCAGCCTATAATAAAACAGCGGAAGTCAGCATATACATTGACGAAGCATGCCGCGGCAAAGGTGTTGGATCATATTTGCTTCAAGAAGCGCTCCGCATTGCCCCGAATCTTGGCATCCGCTCACTTATGGCCTTCATTTTCGGGCATAATAAACCAAGCCTGAAGCTGTTTGAAAAGCACGGGTTTGCAGAATGGGGACTATTCCCCGGCATCGCCGAAATGGACGGGAAAAGATACGATTTAAAAATTTTAGGGAGAGAGCTTTCATGATTAGTCTGGATAAAGATGAAAACGAAATTGAAAATCATAATGAAGAAAATAGCCTTGTTAAACAGGAGACTGCACCTGTTGAGCAGGAGACCCGCCAGCTGAGTGCCTCTGCTGTCAAGTCGCTATCCGACATTGCCAAGTGGGGCAAAATTTCTGGCATCTTGTTAATCATTATGGGATCGCTTGTCACTCTTTCTGTTTTGATGACAGTGATTGGCGCCATTCCGGGCGTACTGCTCATTATTTCAGGCGTATTTTTGATGCGCTCAGCAAAAGCAGCCGCGGAAGCCGACGGAAATCTAGCCGGCAGCGCTGGCGAAAGCATGCTTGAAAATTACGGGACATTTATAAAAATGCAGCTGTTTTATGCAGCATCCAGTATCGTTACTGTCCTGATCGGGATCATTGTAGCCATTTTCGTGCTGGTGGTAATCGGCATTGCTGCTTTTGAGAACACGCCTTCGTATGATGATCCGGATTCTTATTATTATGAGGATGATCCGGTGTTTGAATAATGATGAGACAGGACAGGGCATGAGTTCCATATAAACGGGACCATGCCTATTTTATTTGACTATTCAAAGCAGGCCGGCGTAAACACCAAATCCTGAAGCAAGCATACAATAGACATCTCTAGTAGAGGAAATCAACAAAGCAACGCTGTTACCCAGAAATGAATATCAAAAAAACGGATGAAGTCGGAATCAATCCGAAACCGCACTTTTTATTTCGGGTGTCTGCATGCAAAAAAACACACCCGGATCGTCTGGAAAATATTAACAATCCGGGTGCAGATCTTCTTTAATACATTTTTTTGCGTCTGTCTTCCTCAGTCAAAAATTCAACAAAACTCCGCATCGCAAAAGGCTCTTCCTTTATTTGTCGTGCGTAGGAGCTTTTCCGCTCTTCTGAAAGGATTTCGCTCTTTTTGATCCTGTTCAGCATATAGATGTGAACCGTTTTTTGGATTTGTTTATGCTGATAGCCTGCCTCTTTAAAAAATGCGAGCCCGAGCGCCGCCAAAAGGGCGAATATGCCTGCGCTGATCAGGGACTCCCTGTCAGCTGAAGCATGAAATAGAAAAGCAGCTAAATTAAAGAGAGAGAATGCAGCAAGCGGAATAGCAAGAAAACGGTAAATGACGGTTTTTTTCATGAAAGGCTGTACGGCCTTTTGAATTTTTTGCATTTCTGTTTTGATGAACCCCGGCATTTGTTCGACTCTGTAAAAGTTCATGTAATCCTCCCCCTTTATTTGATGTTTCAAGCTTCACGAACGTTATCATATGTGTTTATTTTAACGCAGGTGCAAGCTGGTTTTAAAGAAATCTGCCCGTATTTTTCACGAAGAATCTGGATCGCCGCTCTTTATTCTTTTAAAATGTGAGTGTTATAATTTGTAATGGGAATCAGATCACTGTTATTCATGGAATACTAATGGCAATCTTCTTGATAAATATGAATGAGCGGGGTTACAAAGTGAGTATTTCTTCCATCCTTTTATCACTTTTTTTCATTTTAAATATTCTTTTGGCCATCATTGTCATCTTCAAAGAACGGCGCGATGCCAGTGCATCTTGGGCGTGGCTGCTTGTTCTTTTCTTTATTCCCGTTTTAGGCTTTATTTTATACTTATTATTCGGCCATAATCTCAGACGCAAGCATTTGTTTCAATGGGAAGACCGGAAAAAGATTGGAATTGAAAGGCTGCTGAAGCATCAGCTTGAAGATTTAGAAACCAAGCAATTCCAGTTTAACAACCGGGCAACCTTTGATAACAAAGATTTAATTTATATGCTGATTATGAATAACCATGCTGTGTTTACAGAGGATAATTCAGTTGACGTCATTACAGATGGACGGGATAAATTTCAGCGGCTGCTGAGTGACATTTCAAAGGCTAAGGATCATATCCATTTACAGTATTATATTTATAAAGGCGATGAATTAGGCAAAAAATTGCGGGACGCTCTCATCCAAAAGGCAAAAGAAGGTGTTCAGGTCAGAGTGCTTTATGATGAACTCGGGTCTAGAACGCTGAGAAAAAAGTTTTTTAAAGAGCTTCGCGAGGCTGGCGGGCATGTGGAGGTCTTTTTCCCGTCAAAGCTCAGGCCGATTAACCTGCGGCTGAATTACCGGAACCATCGAAAGCTTGTGATCATAGACGGTATGACCGGTTATGTCGGAGGCTTTAACGTCGGAGATGAGTATCTAGGGCTTAATCCAAAATTCGGTTATTGGCGGGATACGCATATCCGGCTGCAAGGAACGGCCGTGCACGCCATCCAAACACGGTTCATCCTTGACTGGAACCAAGCTTCTCATCACCATACGCTGACATATATTCCAAATCACTTTCCTGATTACGGCCCAAAAGGCAACGTCGGGATGCAGATTGTCACAAGCGGCCCTGATTCGGAATGGGAACAAATTAAAAATGGCTACATCAAAATGATTTCAAACGCCAAGCGTTCCATTTTGATACAAACACCTTATTTTATCCCAGATGCAAGCCTGCTGGATGCTTTAAGGATCGCTTGCCTTTCGGGCATTGACGTTAACATTATGATTCCGAACAAGCCCGATCACGCCTTTGTATACTGGGCGACACTTTCGTATATCGGCGATCTGCTGAAAGCCGGAGCCACTGTCTATATTTACGATAACGGCTTTATTCACGCGAAAACCATCGTGGTGGATGACGAAATCGCGTCAGTCGGCACAGCCAACATTGATGTCCGAAGCTTCAGGCTGAATTTTGAGGTTAATGCATTTATATACGATATCACCATTGCTAAAAAACTGGTTTCAACTTTTAAAGAAGATTTGCTAGTATCCAGAAAATTCACCTATGAGGAGTATCTGCAGCGCCCGTTGTGGATTCGAATAAAAGAATCCGTCTCGCGGCTGTTGTCGCCGATCTTATAAGATGCGCCAAAAACCCCCGGCCTTTACGGCCGGGGGTTTTCCTGATGGTCACAGTAAATGATGATCGCATCCCGCAAAAAAGCGGCAAGACCTTCTCCATATTGATTGATTGAATCGGTAAATCGCTCGTCAGTGATATACACTTCCCCGAGTCCTCTGAAAATGTCGAGTGTGCAATCGTAATGATATTGGCAAATATGATCGCGAAATGCCCCCACAGCGGCCTGAATCTCTGCATCATCGGGCCCATGCTTCATTCGAGCCGCAATTCGTCTGTAAATCGAATCAAATTCAGCCATGATCGAGCTCCAATCATCTGCCGAGTATGCAGATGTCCTTTTCTCTGTTTCTTCTGCAATTTCCTTTCCATACAGCTTTCTGACTTCATCAGCGTATGTCTGCTGGTGCTCTTCAATGTCTTTCATGCTTAATCCGGCAAATAAATCCCTCTTATTCATCGTTTCCCCTCCATCAACGGACAAAAGCGTCCTGTCAATTGTTTGAATCATCTCATCCATTCTTTGTTTTTTCTTCATCAATATCTCCTTTTGCGACTGAAGTGCCGCTTTCCGGTCAAAATTCGGATGATCCAGCATCTCTTTAATCTCATCCAGACGAAACCCGATTTCCTTGAAAAATAAAATCTGCTGCAGTCTTTCCAGGTCTGCGTCACTGTACAAACGATACCCAGCATCAGTAAGCGCTGAAGGATTCAGAAGCTCAATATTGTCATAGTGATGAAGCGTCCGAATGCTAACGCCTGATATCTCCGCCACTTGTTTAACTTGATATTTCATACATAACACCTCCTCTTTTTTATCGTAAACAATCACGCAACGTTAGGGTCAATCCCCAAAATGTTATTTTCTATATACAAAACTTCTCACAAATAGTGTATAAAAGAAAAGTGAGTATTTTTTTGTAAAGGGGAGCCAGTATACATGAATCCTGAAACAATGAACAAAACCCTCATCAGCATTTCGAAATGGGGAAAAGCTACAGGCATTTTATTTATTATTATGGGCGCAATTACCGCGCTTTCAGGCGCGTTCTTTTTTCTAATCGGTGCCGTGCCAGGCGTACTGCAAATTATTTCCGGTATCTTTTTGATGAGGTCAGCTAGGGAAGCAGGCCAAATGGCTGAACACAATAGCGGACAGTCTGAAGACTTAATGCTGGAGAATTACGCGAAATTCGTAAAGATGCAAGGGATTTATTTGATCGTAAGCATTGCTGTATCCATTCTTGCGATTATCGCCTTCTTCATCTTTTTAATGCTTGGGATTGCTGATGGCCTTTTCAGCGATACGTACAGCACTTATTAATGAGAAAAACCCGGAGCTGGCTCCGGGTTTTTTATTATTCCGCTTCGCTTACCACTGTGAAGCGTTCATTTTTGTGTTCGGGATGTTCAAGCTCGTCCAACACGGCAATGGCATAATCTGCATAGCTGATATAGCTGTCGCCTTTTGCATTTACGATGACATTGTCTTTTCCTTTTTGGTAAGAGCCAGTCCGTTTTCCTGCTGGATCAAAAAATGCCGCAGGACTGAGGAACGTCCAGGAAATGGAGTCTGTCTGCTGCAAATCTTTCAGGTTCTCGCCTTGATTTGATGCAGTTGGCAAATATTCTTTCGGAAATTCCGGCGTATCCATTAAACGGGTTGTTTTGGCTTCATCAACAAACAGGCTTCCCGCTCCGCCAACAACAAGCAATCTTGTGTGCTTCGCGTCCTTTAAAATGCTGATGAGTGCTCTTCCTGCTTCAACATGAAGATGTTCTTGGCCGGGTGCTGCTCCAAAAGCGTTTACGACCGCGTCGAAAGGCTTGATGTCTTCCGCAGTCAGTTCAAACACATCTTTTTCCAAAACCGCTACGTCCTGCTCCTGCACTTTTGAAGCGTTTCTGACGATGGCTGTCACTTCATGGCCTCTTGTTTTCGCTTCTTTCAAAATCTCGTTTCCCGCTTTCCCGCTTGCGCCGATAATACCAATTTTCATTTTTCATTTCCTCCTTATTTGTAACAATTTTAGTTACATGTTAGTGGTGAGAAGTCATCCCTTTTGATTAAAAGAGATGATTCATAACATCTTTTAATGACTTGCTTGCCAGTTCATTTTCCATCGCTCTTTGCACACTTTCAAACGTTTCATCCAGAGCGTTCTGAATTTTTTTCCCTACCGGACATTTCGGATTCGGGTTTTCATGAACCGCAAAGAGTTCTTCTTGCTTTTGGACAGCCCGGTACACTTCTAAAAGAGAAATATCAGCAGGATCTTTTTTAAGGCTTGCACCCGGCACCCCTGCGCGTGATGTGAGAATATCAGCTTTTTTCAGCAGGCTGATCATTCTTCGCACGACTACTGGATTCGTGTTGACACTGTCTGCAATGATTTCTGAAGATGTTTTTTCATCCATCGAGATGAGGGATAAAATATGAATGGCAACAGCAAGACGGCTGTTAATCATGTTTTTTCACCACCGTTGTAACTATAATAGTTACATTTGATTCGTTTGTCAACATCTAATATACACTAAATACACGGGTTTTGTGCACCGTTTTTAGTCAATAGAACGGCCGGATGCACTCCGGCCGCGTCTTATCAGAATAAGAAATATCTTTGTCCAAGTGGGACATAATCGACAGGCTGGCAAGACAATTCCTCCCCGTCAGCAAAGACCTGATAGGTTTTTGGATCAATCTCAATCTTCGGCAAAGCCGAATTCAGCTTCATATCCAGCTTGCTCAGCTTTCTGATATTTTTGACTGGAGAAATCCTTTTTTCCAGCCCTAAGCTTTCCGCCACACCACGCTCTATGCTTGCCTGAGACATAAATGTAATCGAGGTTGAACGGTTGGCTTTTCCGTAAGACGCATACATTTGGCGCATGAAAACCGGTTCAGGAGTCGGGATGGACGCGTTCGGATCTCCCATTTGCGCACGTGCAATCATGCCGCCCTTTAAGACCAGTTCCGGTTTTACGCCGAAAAATACCGGGTCCCACAGTACGAGATCAGCAAGCTTCCCTTTTTCCACCGAGCCGACTTCATGGCTGAGCCCGTGCGTAATTGCCGGATTAATCGTGTATTTGGCAATGTACCGTTTTGCGCGCACATTGTCATTTCCGTTTTCGCCGGCAAGAGCGCCGCGCTGTTTTTTCATTTTATCGGCTACCTGCCATGTTCGGATGATCACTTCACCGACCCGCCCCATCGCTTGGGAATCCGATGATGTCATGCTGATCGCACCGATATCATGGAGAATATCCTCCGCGGCAATCGTCGCAGCCCTGATTCTGGAATGGCTGAACGCCACATCTTCAGGCACTTTCGCATCTAAATGGTGGCAGACCATCATCATGTCAAGATGCTCATCCATCGTATTAACGGTATAAGGAATGGTTGGCGTTGTAGATGACGGCAGAATGTTCGCGTAAGAGGCGAGCTTCATAATATCCGGGGCATGGCCGCCGCCTGCACCTTCAATGTGATAAGTATGAATGACCCGATCCCCGATCGCGTCGAGCGTGTTTTCCAAAAAGCCCGCTTCGTTAATCGTATCGGTATGGATGGCAACTTGAATATCAGTCTCGTCCACGACTTCCATACACGTTTTAATGGCGCTTGGCGTCGTGCCCCAGTCTTCATGAAGCTTAAGGCCGATGGCGCCTGCTTCCACCTGCTCGATCAGCGGCGCTTTATCGGATGCATTCCCTTTCCCTAAGAAGCCGACATTGATCGGAAACTCCTCGGCCGCTTCCAGCATCCTCGCCATATACCACGCCCCGGACGTACATGTTGTCGCTTTGCTTCCTGTAGCGGGTCCTGTTCCGCCTCCCAAAAGGGTCGTCACACCTGAAGAAAGCGCAACTTCCATCTGCTGAGGACAAATAAAATGAATGTGCGTGTCCACTCCCCCGGCTGTTAAAATTTTGCCTTCACCGGAAATCACCTCTGTCCCCGCTCCTATGACCATGTGCGGATCGACTCCATCCATGATATCAGGATTTCCGCTTTTTCCGACACCGACAATCCGGCCGTCTTTCACACCGACATCCGCTTTGACAATGCCTGTGTAATCCAATAGCACGACGTTGGTGATAACCAAATCCAAAGCGCCGTCCTTCCCTGTGATTCTGCCGTTTTGGCCCATGCCGTCGCGGATAGTTTTTCCGCCGCCAAAGATCATTTCTTCACCATATACTGTGAAATCCTTTTCGACTTCGATCCATAAATCCGTGTCGCCCAATCTGATTTTATCGCCCGTTGTCGGGCCAAACAGTTCCGCATATTCCTCCCGTGACATTTTCATCGGATTACACCCTCCATCCAGCCGGCTTGTTTTAAGTTGGCCAACGTTTTTTCTTTGCCGCGTTCATCGATAAACGTGTCGGCCATTCCGTTCAGCCCTCTAATTGTCTTGCGTCCTCTGATTTCCACTAGTGAGACCGTTTTCTGCTCTCCAGGCTCAAAACGGACCGACGTGCCTGATGGAACATCAAGACGCATGCCGATCGCCAGCTCACGGTCAAATAATAAAGCCCCGTTGGCCTCCGCAAAATGAAAATGCGAACCGACTTGAATGGAGCGTGATCCGGTGTTTTTTACCGTTACCTCCCGTATCTCACGCCCTTCATTAATCGTAATGGTTCCCTCAACAATTTGAAATGCTCCCGGCTTCATGACTTCACCTCCGCAGAAATTGGCTGATGTACCGTAACAAGCTTTACTCCATCCGGAAATGTGGCCTCCACCTGAATGCTGTCAAGCATCTCAGGCACCCCCTCCATCACATCTTTTTCCGTTAATACATGGCGGCCGGCTTCCATCAGCTCTGCTACTCCCTTCCCATCACGTGCGCCTTCCATAATAAAGCAGGTGATATAAGCAGCAGCCTCAGGATAGTTCAGCAGAACGCCCCGCGCCTTTCGCTGTTTGGCTAATTCCCCCGCTGCAAAAATGAGCAATTTTTCTTGTTCAACCGGTGTCAGTTTCATCTGTAGTCCTCCTTCTTTTGTCATATAAAGCAGATGCGGCTACTACGAATTTGCGGAACAGTCAGGCGGGACATCACCTCCCTTTCTTCGAGAATGGGGGTCATACGGTAAGATGTCTTTCAAAGCGGCATGCCGTTTCTTCATCAGCCTTGCCATGGTCAACAACCGTTCCCCTGTCGATCACAGAAAGATAGTCAGCACAGATTAACACGTTTTCC
Organism: Bacillus sp. JZ39; assembly: GCF_053903145.1. Lineage (NCBI taxonomy): Bacteria > Bacillati > Bacillota > Bacilli > Caryophanales > Bacillaceae > Bacillus > Bacillus sp. JZ39. Next base: position 3,562,149 of record NZ_CP096389.1, read on the forward strand.
AGACTGCGCTCGACCAAGATAACAGAAATGTCTTTTTTTCTGGAAATTTCTATAATAACTTGTCTGACTAGTTCGACAATTAAAATCTGAATTCCTCCCGATTGTTCATTAAGTAAAATATTTTTCAGATTTACCATCAGCGCTCTGGCAATTGCAAGCTGCTGCTGTTGACCGCCTTTTCGTTTTGAACAAACGTTTGATTAAAACAAATAGCCCCCCTGTTTAGCCGGAGTCGGCCTAATACAGCAACAATCTGCCCCGGGTGAACCTCTATGCTAAGGCTGTGCTAAACCATCGATTGATCATAACCAGACGTTACATTCCTGATGGCAGCCCGTTGTTTTGCTCCGCAACCGGAAGCATGCATGGAGGCCAGTCTGAGGCGCCGTCCTCCACGATACCGAGAACCCGACTATTGCCATTAACTCCGCATCATGGACGGTCACTTCGCTAATCGCCACCGTTCCTCTTAACGAGTGAAGAATTCCGGCCTTCACTGAATCCCGCTTGTGTCGATATCAACTGTTTTTTCGCACTCCCGCTGGCTTCCGACACTTTCTTCGGTGCAGTACATTCCGTCATCCAAACTCCTTTGTTTGATTTCTCAAATGATGTAATAAAAGTTTACAACTTATGTCATTATTATATAGAAGACGTCTATTAATTCAAAGAATATTTAAAAAATTTAGTTACCTTGACCAAATCAGCTTCTTTTTTTGTTATATTTATTCACATCAGAAAAAGCGAACAAAAAAAGACAAGAAACATTTCGTTTCCTGCCTCTTCCGTACGATTAATCTTTATCTGAAAATTTATCCTTGGCTTTCCCGATATCCTTTTGGATTTCGCCTTTCGCCTTATCTTTTTTGCCTTCAGCCTGCATGTCCGTTCTGTCAGCCATATCTCCGACTTTATCCTTCACTTCTCCTTTGGCTTTATTGAAGCCGCCCTTCATTTTGTCTTTTACACTATCGTTACCCATGTTAATTCTCCCCTCTCAATTATGTGTGTACTTGTTACCTTCCCGATCTGAGAGGCAATAAACATTCTAATGTTATTTATCGATTTCGTAGCGCTCTCCGTAACGGAGCACCTTGTATATCGCCAGCCCGTCTGATGACTTTTTCTCCGAATATCGGACCGGCAGCAGGGCAAAAAACACATAATACGTAGAAAAATAGACAAACTGATAGAAAAACACATTCGGCTTTAATACACTGTGTATAATCAGCAGATTGATTGCAAAAATCGTGATGAGGTTAAACAAGCAGCCCCCTGCATACACGAGTGCATTTGAGAATCGATTGTCAATTTTCAACTCCCCGTACCGGCAAAAAGAATCGATAAAATAAATCGTTCTGAACCGTATGGGTCCAATTTTAAGCAGCGTTTTTCCCATGCCTATATCCAACGATCCTTTTCCGCCAAAAATAAAAGCCATAAAGCTGTGCCCTGAAACATGTATAATCTGTACAAGCGGCAGAACAATGAGGAAAGACCACAGAAACTTCACCATATCATTAAAACCAAACATTGAATTCCCCCTCACGTGCAGATGCATCCCAAAACGGCTTTTGTTCAAAAAACAGTGCTGTAGCGATTTTTCCTGTTCTCCCCGGAAATAAACGTTCCGATGCTCCCCTTTTTTTGCATAAAAAAAAACCATCTGCCAGCAGATGGTTTTGTCTCATACTTCATATAAGCAATCGTTCCTTTGAATCATCTCTCTCATGCTGACCGCTTTTTCATAAAAATACACCGCTTCTTTATATTGTTCGCGATGACTGAAATAGGAGGCAGCATCTAAAGCAAATTCTTCAATATATACGTACAGGCCCTTTTCTTCCATATAATCAAATACTTCTTGAATCATATCCAAATTGACAGATTCCACATATAATGCCTGCAGAAATTTATATTTTGCCAGACTGAAGAAGTCGTTTCGTTTTTGGGCAATGGCAATCCCTTTTTCATAGTACCGCATCGCGGCTTCGCTATCTTGTTTTTTGAAAAGAACGCGAGTCAGGCTGAAGAGCGCTTTTGGAAGCTGTTCCAGCTGATAATCTTCGAAGACAGGAAGCGCTTTTTCAAAGTATTCGGCGGCCTGATCCAGCTCCCCCTTGTCATCATAGCAATTCCCAATGTTATAAAGGGCTGATCCGATTAAACGGGGCTGTCCTTCCAATAAAGCAAGGCGATACGCGTCATCTAAATGTTCAAGCGCTTTTTCATAATTTCTGTAGTCAATGTAGTTTCCTGATATGACGAAATGGCATTGAATTCTTCTGACTCTGTAAAAATCGTGAGCCTTATACGTCTCCAGCGCCTGTACGGCGTGGTTCATGGAAAAGTGCGTCTGCTTCATAATATAAAAGACTTCCGCCACTTTAAAATGAAATTCCGCTCTTTCAATTTCATCTTCTACAAACGCAAGCATCTTCTCAGCTTTCCGATAAAAGGATATAGCCGAGATGTAATTGTTCTGTTCAAATTCGTACATTCCTCTAAACAAGTGAAAATAATACTCAGATAATCCGGAGATGCTGTCCTGATTGCTTTCCAGCGTTTTGATCAATTCACGATATTGAAGCTGAGATTCCTCGTGCAGGTCAGGCTTTACATAATCCAGCATAATTTGGTGCCGGTAGCTGATCAGCTGATAATACAGGAGAAGCAGCTGATCCTCTTCCATCTGTTCTATATCTAGATCAATTTCTTCCTTCAGCTTTACGGCATCAGCCACTTGAAATGCTAAAATGTGCTTATACCACTTATTGATTTTCACTCCTACTTGAGATGACGGGATCTCGTACGCGGCCATGCCCCTCCAACCCTTTCTAATTTTCTAATTGGTTATATTTTATCATAATGTATGGCTTTGGAATTAAATTTTCTTACAATGATTCCTTCTTTATGCCTATCCTTATATATTTCGGTTTTTATACGTATTTTTTGCACTCGGATTCTAATAAAAAAGCTTACCGGACAGTGCCGATAAGCTTTTGACTTCATTTTACCCGCCAATATAAGACATTTCCACTTTCTTTTTGCCAGATGCTTTTGATAGCGTACGATCGACTGAATACTGATCGATCCGATTTTTCCATACTGTCCCGATCATTTCTGATAGTTCGTCATCACTTAATTCCTGGCGAACCGGAGCTCTGAGGTCAAATCCGCTTGAAGCGAATAAGCAGGTAAACAGCTCTCCTCTCGCAGAAAGACGGGCTCTGTTGCAAGATCCGCAGAACGCATCAGATACAGATGATATGACGCCGATTTCTCCGGAGCCGTCCAAGTAGCGGAATCTGGAAGCCACTTCGCCTATATAATTAGGCGCTATCGGCTCAACAGGCATGTGTTCATTGATCAAATCTATGATTTCCGCCTTTGTCATGACGTCTTTTTTTTCCCATTGGTTGGTGTTGCCTACGTCCATAAATTCAATGAATCTCAGGATATGCCCTTTTTCTTTAAAATAACGGGCCATAGGCAGTATATCTTTTTCATTGACGCCCTTTTGAACGACCATATTGATTTTAACACCGAGCCCCGCTTGCTTCGCCGCTTCAATGCCTTCCAGCACCTTGCTGACAGAAACACCGCGCCCGTTTATCTTCTTAAAACGCTCGTCTTCTAAAGAATCAAGGCTGATCGTAACCCTTTTCAGCCCAGCCTCCTTGAGCCTCTTAGCATAAACAGGCAGCAGTGATCCGTTTGTCGTCATCGCGATGTCACGAATACCCGGTATGCGGGCCAGTTTTTTGATTAACTCCGGCATATCCTTTCTCATGAGGGGCTCTCCGCCGGTCAAGCGGATTTTTTCAACGCCAAATCTTGTGACAAACAATGTCGCAAGCCGTTCCAGCTCCTCAAATGAAAGCAGCTCCTCTTTCTTTAAAAAAGGATAATCAGGGCCGAATAATTCGGCGGGCATACAGTACGTGCATCGGAAGTTGCAGCGGTCTGTAACAGAAATGCGAAGGTCTCTCAGCGGTCTGTTTCTTTTATCCAACATCTGACGCGACTCTGTAATCATAGCTACAGCCCCTTCCTACTCCCTGATTCTCTCAGGGTGTGTATATACATTAAATGATCCGTTTCTGACAAATCCAATCGCTGTGATATTCAATTCTTCAGCCATTTGAATCGCAAGCTCCGTCGGGGCCGATTTGGAAATGACAATCGACACGCCGATTTTGGCCGCTTTTAACAGGACCTCTGATGAGATTCTGCCGCTGAACACAATCAGTTTGTCGCGTACGGACATCCCGTTTAAAAGGCAGTGTCCGTATAGTTTATCAAGTGCGTTATGCCGACCGATATCTGTGCGCATCAACAGAAGCTTCTCTGTGTCGCAAAGCGCCGCATTATGGACGCCTCCCGTATCCTGAAACGTCCCGCTCCCTTGCTGCATGTCTTTCATAAGCGCCAGACATGCCTCAGGCGATATCTTGATTTGGCTGACAGCCGTCTTGGCTGTTTTGACATCCTGCTGAAAATAAAAATGACGGCCCTTTCCGCAGCATGAGCCGATCACCCGTTTCGTATAATCCTTTTGATCCAATGTCTCAGGGTGAACGAGGTCGACATATACAAAACCGAGACTTTCATCTATTGTAAACCTTTTAATTTCTTTTTGAAATCGTATAACACCCTCTGATGCGAGAAATCCGATGACAAGCTCTTCGATATGCTCAGGCGTACAAACGAGCGTCACAAATTCACTGCCATTGAGTATCACTGTCAAAGGGAATTCCGTCACCATCCGGTCTTCTACTTTGCTTATTTCCCCTTGTTCATAGCGCCATACATCCCTGACCGCAGTTACTTTATCGTTCAATGTCTCTTCCCCTCCGCAATGTTCCTGCCTTTATATTTTTTCACACTCCTCGGATTTTGTCGAATTCTGAGACACAAAAAGAGCCCTCTATATAAAGGGCTTTCACAGGATGTGATGACGGCGGTGTTTAGGCAGGGCGCCTAAGCATTTAGCCGCCATTCCTTTTACCAATGTGCATTGACAACGAACGCTGGGCTTGTCGACACGCTGAGAGCCCTCTATAGAAAGGACTCTATGGTTGATTATACTGATTCTTTTTCAGAACCGTAAACAGCACAATAGCTGCGATCAAGGTGAGAATGCTGACAAAAAAGAAGGCTGCCAGTTTTAGAAGAACACCAAGCAATATAAATGCAACGGTGGCTATAAGAAAAATCATTCCTAATAATTTCATATGTTCAACCCCTTTTTAGGGTATCATTCCCGCCCAAATTGTTTTTAAACCAATAAAAAAAGGCGCCTGGGGGAGCGCCTGATTTTTAGGTTCCTTACTCAGTAAATTTTTGTGCTTCTTTTTCCCAAGCCTGTTCGAACTCATCCGTACTGTTCGCTGAAATATATTCTCCGCCGCCAGCGACAGCTGCTTGTTTCATCTCTTCATTACCCTTGACATCAAAGTTGAAGCCAATGATGTTTACAATCGTATCCACATTTGATGCACGGAGCTTTTCGATTTCCGCCGCAGGGTCTCCGCCGCACGTTTCTTCACCGTCAGTGATTAAATACACCACGTTTTTCCCGTCTGCGTCAAATGCTTCAAATTCTTTTCTTGTGTCTGCAAGTGCTTTGGCTATCGGTGTCCATCCAGTCGGCTTGAGCTCACTCAATGAATTGTCAAACAGAGACCCTTCATATGGATGAAGGCCGTAAATGGTTTCCGTTGTACTGCACGAAAGGGCTTTACCGGACAGTTTATTGTTCCCTGCATGCCCGAAAACGCGAAGCATAAGATTTGTATCCTTTGGAAGAAGTTCGGCAAAAGATTTTACTGATTTTTTTGCAATGTCTATTTTGCGCTCTCCTCCTGTTTTTTGAACCATGCTTCCGCTTCCATCAAACAAAACAGCTACATTTGTATCAGCCTGTTTCTCAGCGGCAAAAGACGGGGAGGCAATGGAAACAGTCAACAATCCAATGATACCGGCAGCCAGCAATTTTTTCATATGATTACTTCCTTTCTTTTTCATATTTTCCAACTATATGTTGGATTCTTCTTTATGCTAGAATACGAAAATGCAAAAAGATATAGGACATGCTGCCTTTTGTGCTGCTTTCACGATCTGTCCAAAATCGCTTGAAATGCCGTTCATTTTTAGCCATTTCCGCCCAGAAAGCATAAACAGATTGTGTGATCATTCATTCTTTTTTCGCCTTGATTATGACAGAAAAACGGAAATCTGCTACTATGCTACAGGCTGACAGCTAATTAGTTTTGAAGTTTTTGTTACATACAAAAAGAGGCTGACCATCACCAGCCTCTTTTTCTTATTTAGATAACATTAGTGATTGCTGAGTGAAAATTTTCTCAACATCTTTTTGGGTATAAGCCGGGAAGTATTCACCGCCGCCTACTTTCGCAATTGCGTTCAGCTGGCCTTTGTATCCCTCTTTATAATCAAAGCCGATCACATTAACAATGATATTGTCTTTTTGCAGTTCCTTTGCTGTTTTAATCGGGTTTCCTCCGCACGTTTCCTCACCGTCTGTCAGCAGATACACCACTTTTTCCCCTTTTGCATCAAGCTGGTCAAAAGAAGATTTCGCCTCGTTCAGCGCTTTGGCAATTGGCGTCCAGCCAGTCGGCCCAATTGTATTGAGAGAATTGAGGAAGCTTTGCTCATTAAAGCTTTGGAAGCCGTATACGTTGCGAATGGCTTCACATGACTGAACTTTTCCGGAATTTTTATTGTTTCCTTCAGAGCCAAACACGCTCATTTTCACCTGAGTTCCTTCTGGCAGTGAGCTCGCAAACTTTGAAATTTCTTTTTTGGCTGAATTAAATTTAGAGACACCGTCTATTCTTTTCGCCATACTTCCGCTGGCATCAAGCAAGACCGCCACGTTCGCCGGCGCTTTAGCCTCCGTTTCTGTCTTTTCAGCTGCAAAAGCAGGTGAAGTTAATCCAAAAAGCAATCCTGTCATCATGATCAGTGAAAATCTTTTCTTCATGTTCGTACCCCTTTACCAATTTGTTTCTGCGTGCAGATGTTCAACGCTGAACATAATCTATCGTAATCAACAAAAACCGAGAAATAAATAGGGCGGGCTTCCCCATTGCTGTTGTTTACTTTTGCATAGAAACCTATGTTTTTATTAGTGATTTCCACCTAACGCCCCTATGAAAAGAGAAGATTGTCCGCCTTTCGGCTTTCGTTATATGAGTCTGTCGAAGTCTGTCGACAAATGTGGATGACTTTACCACAATCTCAAAGCCTGAAATCAGGAAAAAAGGACTGATCCTTAAAGACGGTCAGAAGCTCCTCTAAACCGTTTCAGCTGCTCTTAGATAAAAGATATTCAGGAACAGAAAAAGACGCCCAATGAGCGTCTTTTTCTACTTTTTCGCCATATATTTATTCAAAAACGCATCTGCCTCAGAAATTTGTGTGCCTTGGTAATAGTACTTTACAATGTCATCAACCGTTTTGCCTTCTTTGGCCATAAAATTCGCTCCGTATTGGCTCATCCCAACACCGTGGCCAAATCCTCTCGTCGTGACTGTAATTGTGTCTCCATTTCGCTTCCATTCAAAATCGGCGGAGTTGAGACCCAGCTTTTCACGTATGTCTCTTCCTTTCAGCGTCTTGCCGTTAATGACGGCAGTTGCGACCTGGTGGCCCGGTGTCTCGCCGGTAATCTTCCCTACTGCGCTAGATCCATCCAGCTTGACGCCAAGCTTTTGCTGAAATTCTGCCGCTGTAAAGGTTTTCGTTGCCTTATATTTCGGAGACTTTTTATCCCATGGGCTTTTGACGCTTTTTAAATATGGGATAGCACTTGTCCAATAAGCTTCTGCATTCTCTGTGTAGCCGTTGCTTGTGGAGAAAAAGGATGCTTCAATCGGCTGGTTGTTGTACGTTAAGATTTTGCCTTGCGTACTGGCTACCGCAGCTGTGATTTTCTTCAGTTTTGTCTCATAGCTTGTTCCCCACTGTTTTTTCAGCTCCGCTTTGTTTTTATACACCTGGAACATCTGTGTATCATCCACCAGTGAGCCTTTAGGAGCCTCAACCGCTGAATTTGACACCATCAGTCTGACAATAAATGTTCTGGCGGCGAGAGCCTGGGCTTTCAGTGCTTCAGATTCAAAGGTTGCCGGCATTTCGGAGGCGACGACTCCAATCACATACTCTTCAAGCGGAATGTCTTCTACGGATTGATTTGCGGTTCGATAGACGGGAATAGAAACAGGTGATGCTTTCAATGTTTCTGCTCCTTTCGATGCTGGTTTCGTGCTGACTGCTGTCTTTTCTGATTCTACGCTGGCCCCCGCTTCCTTATTATGCTGGAATGGTATAACCAAGAATGTGGGAACCAAGAGAATCAATGCACATAGTACGGATAGTGTGATTGCGAATTGTTTCATATTCAGCTGCCTCCTGCTCGGGATTCGACTCTAGTCTAGTCTATGGGCAGGGACAAGCTAATATGACTCTCGTTTTGGACAGAAACTTTATTTGTCATTTACGTATTCTTTTTTGCTATTTTGCGCATAATGATGATAATACACAAAAAATAAAAAACCAGTATGCCAGAGTGACATACTGATTTTCAAGTAAGTTTATGCATTTAAGTCAGAAACGACTTCTTTATTCTCTTGCTCAGAAGCAGACTCATCATTTACACGTTCGATGTCTGCGCCCAGAGCGGCAAGCTTCTGATGGAAATCAACGTAACCGCGGTCTAAGTGCTTCAATTCAGTAACACGTGTGTGACCTTCAGCCACTAACCCCGCAAGAATCAGCGCTGCACCTGCACGCAAATCAGTCGCTGCAACTTCAGCTCCCTGAAGCTGTACAGGACCGTTAATGATGACAGAACGTCCTTCAATCTTGATATCACCATTCATACGGCGGAATTCTTCCGCATGCATAAAACGGTTTTCAAAAACGGTTTCTGTAATCATGCTTGTGCCGCTTGCACGAAGCAGAAGCGCCATCATTTGTGACTGCATATCAGTCGGGAAGCCCGGGTGAGGCATTGTTTTGATGTCAATCGGTTTAAGTTCTTTCGGGCCGATGACACGCAGGCCTTCACCTTCATCCTTAATTGTTACACCCATCTCTTCCATTTTTGCAATTAAAGAGGTGAGGTGCTCAGGAACCGCTCCTTTTACTAATACGTTTCCTTCAGTGATTGCAGCAGCAACCATAAATGTGCCCGCTTCAATACGGTCAGGAATAATATGGTGTTTTACGCCGTGAAGCTTTTCGACTCCTTCAATTTTGATGGTGCCGGTGCCAGCTCCGCGGATTTTTCCGCCCATGCCGTTGATATAGTTTGCTAAATCAACGATTTCGGGTTCTTTTGCCACGTTTTCCAGCGTTGTTGTTCCTTCAGCTAGAGCGGCTGCCATAATCAGGTTCTCTGTAGCTCCTACACTTGGGAAGTCCAGATAAATTTTTGCGCCTTGCAGTCGGCCTTTTACTTCAGCTTCAATGAAGCCATTACCGACTTTGATTTCTGCGCCCATTGCTTCAAAACCTTTTAAATGCTGATCAATCGGTCTGGAACCAATTGCGCATCCGCCCGGAAGTGCAACTCTTGCATGACCTGTACGCGCAAGAAGCGGCCCCATGACAAGCACAGACGCACGCATTTTACGAACATATTCAAAAGGTGCTTCAGTTTGCAAAGCGTATGAAGCATTTACAGTCACTTCATTATTTTCAAAATGCACATCTGCTCCTAAATGACGCAACACTTCGTTAATTGTATATACATCGGAGAGCGTAGGTACATCACAAATTACGCTTTTTTCTTCACTTGCTAATAAAGATGCAGCGATAACAGGTAAAACGGCATTTTTAGCGCCTTCAACTTTGACTGTGCCGTTTAACTTCTGACCGCCGCGGACGATGATTTTTTCCAAGGTATTCCCCTCCGCGTCCCTAAATTCTCTATATTAATATTCAGTCGTAACGATTGGTGTGCCAACCGTAACGGTATGTTTTCCGCCCATTCCTGCACTTCTAAGTGCAATTTGCAAATTCATTTTATGTTTCGAGGTCATAATGTACTCTTCCCACTCATCTGTAAACGCAGAAATAGAAACGAAATTTGGCTCAACTACATGTTCTACTGATCTTGCTTGAAATTCATTTAATAACTGATTTGCTTTTTTTTGCAAAACAATATTCATATTATCATCTAAGTGACCATTTAGACAAGTAAAAATAACTACTTTTTCTTGGAATATCCCAAGTGTCTCCCGTTCAAACTGTTCATATGTATCATTCCAGCTATCCGGTGTCTCTAGACTCATTTGCTCATATAATAAATACGAAGTTGGATTGTGTTTTTTGAGGGTTGTGACAAGCTGCAGTCTAAAAGAAGTACGATTTTTTTTGTCAGTATATGTGCCAATTGCCTTTATCATTTTATCTTCCCGTGCAATCACCCAATCATATTGACGATACTCTGATTTTAAACGTTGCACTTTTTGATAAAATTCTTTTTCGGTCAGTGACATGTTTTGTTTTGCATGCAATGTCCACTTATCTATTGACACATCTTGGCGTTCCATCCCCTCTGCCATTTTTGCTAACGGCGTTAATTCACTCGCATGAATGGTATGGAAAACAGCAATGACGAAGCTTAACATGACGGAAATGATAATAGCGTGGCTTACTTGTTTTTTCTTCATGTTCATCTCTCCCCCTTATCCCCAGTTTTACCGGAGGCAAGAGGCGCCATACGTAAAAATCTTCGTCAAAACTCGAGCTATTCGCTTCAACCCGCTTCTCCCAACCATTTAATGATAATAATGTTCAAAACCTATTAAAATAGATAGGGAAGCTGCTGTGAATAATTGAGATAATCTAAAAAGAAATTGGCAACGGCCGTTCCAATGGCAATTGTCAGCAAAATCATCAGGAGTCTAGCCTGCACGACTTTGCCTTTTTTGATTAACGGATCTATATTGACGGCTTGCAACGCCCACCAAGTCACTGCTATAAAAATCAGGTGAACGACAATGCCGATTGCAGCCTGCTGTCCCAATACACTCATCTATTACACTCCTTTCTCTGCGTTCATACCCTTTCTTATTATATAAGAAGCACAGATAAAGATGATACATTTTATACAGAACGGAATAATCAGCCAAATCTAGGGCTAATCCCCGCTTAAAGTGCGATTCTTTTACATGGTATACTTTATTGGAAAGGAGCTGGCAAATGTGAATCATTCTTTTTTTCAGCCTGAAAAGCAATATGGTGAGGACCTGCCAATTTTTGATCAGGAATGGGAAGCAATTGCATTCTATTATGATTATAGACAGTCACAGATTGAAGAACTGAATGAATTGTGTCAGTTTTTTAACATTTCTCTTACCTATACGAGAGAAAGCCTTGAAGAGCTTGAAAACCTTTATTTTCAAAGTATACAAGAGCTTTTGCTTGCTGATTGGAATCTTCCTATTGAAGAATTCGAGAAAATGATCAGTGTTTATCTTATAGATTGCGTGATTGCCCGCCATGAAGATGCTGAATGGGTTGTAAAACCTTATCCCTATAAAGACGGCGCTTATACACTTGGCTTTAGAAGACATCGCAAATCGTGGCATACAATGAATGCCTGTGATGGTTTATACCTGCGTCCAAAAGAGGATCGCCCGCTGTTATCGCTGTTTGATTCTCTTGTGCGTTCATAAAAAAATCCTTCTCATAAAGAGAAGGATTTTTCTTATTTCCCTGCTACATCCAATCTGTTCAAAGCCCGCTGTAACGCAAGCTCAGCCCGACGAATGTCAGTATCATCTGATTGAGAATTCAAACGCTCCTGCGCCCGCTGGCGTGCAGCTTCAGCGCGCTCTTTATCGATGCCTTCCGCTGTCTCGGCAGCCTGGGCAAGGATGGTGACCTGATCAGGACGGACTTCGACAAATCCGCCGCTGACGGCAACCATTTCAGTCTGCCCGTCTTTTTTCAGACGGACAGCGCCGATTTTAAGAGGAGCCACGGTTGGAATATGGCCTGGCAAAATACCGAGATCGCCGCTTTCGGCTCTCACACTCACCATTTCGATATCCGCATCGTATACTGGGCCGTCGGGAGTAACGATATTGACTTTAACGGTCTTCATGCTTTTACCCTCCTAGGACCAGATTAAACTTCTACACCCATTTCTTTTGCTTTCTCAACAACTTCTTCGATACGGCCTACAAGACGGAATGCATCTTCTGGAAGATGGTCATATTTACCGGCTAAGATTTCTTTGAAGCCTTGTACCGTCTCTTTTACAGGCACGTAAGAACCTTTTTGTCCAGTGAACTGTTCAGCCACGTGGAAGTTCTGAGAAAGGAAGAACTGGATACGACGAGCGCGGTGAACGACAAGTTTGTCTTCCTCGCCTAATTCATCCATACCGAGAATCGCAATGATATCTTGAAGCTCTTTGTAACGCTGAAGCGTTGACTGTACTTCACGCGCAACCGCATAATGCTCTTCTCCAACAATTTCAGGAGCAAGGGCGCGTGATGTAGATGCCAACGGATCAACCGCAGGGTAAATACCCATTTCAGTTAATTTACGCTCAAGGTTTGTTGTCGCATCCAAGTGAGCGAACGTTGTTGCCGGCGCCGGGTCAGTGTAGTCATCGGCAGGCACGTAGATCGCCTGGATAGATGTAACTGATCCAACGTTCGTAGACGTGATACGCTCTTGGAGCTGACCCATCTCAGTTGCAAGCGTCGGCTGATAACCAACCGCTGAAGGCATACGGCCAAGAAGGGCTGAAACCTCTGAACCCGCTTGTGTGAAACGGAAAATGTTATCGATAAAGAACAGTACGTCCTGTCCTTGTACATCACGGAAGTGCTCAGCCATTGTAAGGCCTGTCAAAGCAACACGCATACGTGCGCCCGGCGGCTCGTTCATTTGTCCGAATACCATGGCTGTTTTGTTGATAACGCCAGAGTCACTCATTTCGTAGAAAAGGTCGTTCCCTTCACGAGTACGCTCTCCTACGCCGGCGAATACAGAGATACCGCCGTGCTCTTGCGCGATGTTGTTGATTAATTCCTGGATTAATACGGTTTTACCTACACCGGCACCACCGAACAATCCGATTTTACCGCCCTTAATGTAAGGAGCAAGCAAATCAACAACCTTAATACCTGTTTCAAGAATTTCAACTTCTGTTGAAAGCTGATCGAATGAAGGCGCCTGTCTGTGAATCGGATCCTTTTTCGCATCCGCAGGAACCGGCTCATTCAAATCAATATTTTCTCCGAGAACGTTAAATACACGTCCAAGTGTTACATCACCAACCGGTACTGAGATTGGCGCTCCTGTATCTACAGCTTCCATACCGCGCTGAACACCATCTGTAGATGCCATTGCGATTGTACGGACTGTATCATCACCTAAATGAAGAGCGACCTCAAGCGTTAAATCAATACCTACTTCGTTTTCACTTGCAGCTGGCTGTGAAATTTTAATCGCATTATAAATTTCAGGCAAGTGACCGTCTTCAAAACGCACGTCGACGACCGGTCCTAATACCTGGCTAACGCGTCCTTTCTTCATCGCTATCCCTCCTGACAAAATCTTTCTATTCTAAAGCGGCTGCTCCGCCGACAATTTCCGTAATTTCTTGTGTGATGGCTGCTTGGCGAGCGCGGTTGTAAGAAAGCGAAAGTGAATCGATAAGTTCCTTCGCGTTGTCTGTCGCATTTTTCATCGCCGTCATTCTTGCAGCGTGCTCACTTGCTTTACTGTCAAGAAGCGCACCGAAGATTAAGCTTTCTGCATATTGAGGAAGCAAAACCTCCAGAACCTCCTCTTCAGATGGTTCAAATTCATAAGACGCCGTTCTTTTTCCGCCGCCGTTGCCCAAATCAGATAACGGCAGAAGTTTTTTCTCCGTTACTTCTTGAGTAATGGCGCTGACAAAATGGTTATAAACAAGGTGCAATTCATCAAACGCACCGTCTATAAACATTTGGATCGTTTGACGGGCAAGATCTTTAATTTCTGTAAACGTTACTTCATCCCCAAGTCCTGTTAACTCGGAAATGATCGGAATCTCACGTTTCTTAAAGAAATCACGGCCCACTCTTCCGATGGCAATCACCGCATACTCATCCTTAGACTGATGACGTTCTTGCATGGCCTGATAAGCACTCCGTAAAACCGAACTGTTAAAAGCGCCGGCAAGACCGCGGTCAGACGTAATGACAAGGTATGCCGTTTTTTTCACTTCTCTGCTGAGAAGCATCGGGTGCTTCACGTTTCCGGAAACTCTTCCGACGTTTGACACAACCTCTTGGATTTTATCCATATATGGCACAAATGATTTTGCATTGTTTTCAGCACGATTCAGCTTAGCCGCAGATACCATCTGCATGGCTTTTGTAATCTGACTTGTTTTTTTCGTTGACGTGATCCTTGACTTAATATCGCGTAATGAGGCCAAAGATTTCACCACCTTTTCTCTTCATCTGCGTAAAAAGAGAGAAAAAGAGAACCTTTTTCTCTCATCAGCATTCGAGTTAGTTGCTTGGTGCAAATGTGCGTTTGAAGCCTTCGATTGCAGCTTTGAAGTCTTCATCAGCAGGAAGGTTTCCTGTTTTCGCAATTCCGTCAAGCAGGTCTTTATGGTTTTGGTCAAGGTACATGTAGTACTCTTCTTCAAAACGTCTGATATCCGCCACAGGAATATCATCGAGATATCCTTTTGTCAGCGCATAAAGAATGGCTACTTGCTTTTCAACCGGAAGCGGCTTGTTCAGATCCTGCTTCAGCACTTCAACTGTACGCGCACCGCGGTTCAGTTTTGCCTGAGTCGCTTGGTCGAGGTCAGAACCGAATTGAGCGAATGCTTCCAGCTCACGGTATGACGCAAGGTCAAGACGCAAAGTACCTGATACTTTTTTCATCGCTTTGATTTGCGCTGAGCCGCCGACACGGGATACAGACAATCCGGCATTGATCGCTGGACGTACGCCTGAGAAGAACAAATCAGATTGCAGGAAGATCTGTCCGTCGGTGATGGAAATGACGTTCGTCGGAATATAAGCAGAGATATCTCCAGCTTGTGTTTCTACGAACGGCAGAGCTGTAATTGATCCTGCGCCTTTCGCGTCGCTAAGCTTTGCTGCACGCTCAAGCAGACGGGAATGAAGATAGAATACATCCCCAGGGAACGCTTCACGGCCTGGCGGACGGCGAAGAAGCAAGGACAGCTCACGGTAAGCAGCCGCTTGTTTAGAAAGATCATCGTATACAACAAGAACGTGCTTGCCGCTGTACATAAATTCTTCTGCCATTGTAACCCCAGCATACGGTGCCAGGTACAGAAGCGGTGCCGGCTGTGACGCAGACGCCGTTACAACAATTGTATAATCAAGCGCGCCGTGTTTACGCAATGTTTCTACTACGCCGCGGACTGTTGATTCTTTTTGACCGATCGCAACATATACGCAGATCATGTCTTGGTCTTTTTGGTTCAGGATCGCATCGATCGCAACAGATGTTTTACCTGTTTGACGGTCACCGATGATCAGCTCACGCTGGCCGCGGCCGATTGGAATCAGTGCATCGATCGCTTTGATACCGGTTTGAAGCGGTTCATGAACGGATTTACGGTCCATAACGCCTGGTGCAGGGCTCTCAATCGGACGAGTTTTGCTTGTAAGGATCGGGCCAAGTCCGTCTACCGGCTGGCCTAACGGATTTACAATACGGCCGATTAACTCTTCACCAACAGGAACCTCCATGATGCGGCCTGTTCTTTTTACTTCGTCTCCCTCACGGATCTCACTGAAAGGTCCTAAGATGACGATACCTACGTTTGATTCCTCAAGGTTTTGAGCCATACCCAACCGTTTGAAAATTCGACAAGTTCACCGGCCATACAGTTGTCAAGGCCGTGCACACGTGCAATACCGTCACCGACTTGGATGACTGTACCTACGTCTTGAACTTCAATATCAGATTGATAATTTTGTATTTGCTGTTTTATCAGCGTGCTAATCTCTTCAGCTTTGATGCTCACTTAGGTTTCACCCCTTCTATCGATTTTCCCCGGCTAATTGACGTTCAATGCGCTGAAGCTTCCCGCTTACGCTGCCGTCATAAATCCGGTTTCCAATGCGGACTTTAATGCCGCCTATTAAATCCGTCTGCACTTCATTTCTGATTCTCAGTGAAGCGACTCCGGCTTTTTTTGCAAACACTTGTGATAATGGTAAAATTTCAGCATCCGTCAGCGGTTTCACTGAATATACGATTGCGTCTTCTGTTTGACGGGCCTCATTTGCGAGTTTGATAAACTCATCTGTGAGCTCAGGCACAATCGCGGCACGATGGCGGTCAATCAAAAGAAAAATCGTATTAAGCACGGACTGTGACAAAGAGCCAAATGCATTTTGGATCAGCTCTTTTTTCTTCGCAGCCGGCACCTTCGGATGGTTCAACACATCATTAAGCGCTTTTTCATTTTGAAATACTTGTTTTACAACAGTTAGCTCTTCTTCTACTTGATTCAGCTGAGCGGACTCATTGGCTATATCAAAAAGAGCTGATGCATATCGTTTAGAGACAGCTGATCCACTCATCGGCTTTCTCCTACCTCTTTAAGATAGTCCTGGATCAATTTCTCTTGCGCTTGTTCATCCAGTTCTTTTTCGATCACTTTCGACGCAATCATGACAGAAAGAGACGCTACTTGCTCACGGAGAGCAGAAACCGCCTGTTCTTTTTCCTTCACGATTTCAGTTCTTGCTGCTTCTTTCAGACGTTCAGATTCTGCACGTGCAGCCTGAATAATCTCTTCTTTTTGCTTCTCTCCCAGTTTCTTTGCGTTTTCGATAAGAGTTTGGGATTCCTGTCTTGCTTCTTTTAAAAGAACGCGCTGCTCTTCAATAAGCTGCTGCGCTTCTTTATTTTTTTCTTCAGCAGACGTAATTTCTCCAGCGATGTGGTCTTCACGCTGTTTCATTATGTTTAATAGCGGCCCTAAAGCGTATTTCTTCAGAAGCGCTAATAAGATTAACATAGCTAACAGTTGGAACAGGATATCTCCGCCGTTAAACGACAATCCTAGTTCAAGTGGTAATTGAGACATCTACTACGGCAACTCCCTTCTGCAGGTTTTTCTTTGCTGATCCAGCAGCCGCACTTGTCTCTTTTCAGCCGGCAAGGCGGGATGCTTATCAGACATAAAGCAATGGCGAAGGTTCTCTTGGAATGATCTTCGCCATTTTTAGTTCATATAAGGCTTTTATGCTTAGCCAAAGAACGCTAAGAATGCGATAACGACAGCGATAATAGGAAGGGCTTCAACTAATGCGATACCCATGAACATAAGAGTTCTCAGTTCTTTACCTGCTTCCGGCTGACGGGCAATCCCCTCTACCGTACGTGAAACAATCAAACCGTTACCAATACCTGCACCAAGTGCGCCTAAACCAATTGCAATCGCAGCTGCTATTAAATTCATGAAAAAGTTCCTCCTTTAAAATGTTATCCGTTTGGATATAATGTTTTAATGATCATGACTGATTTTATGAGACATGTACACCATCGTCAGCATTGTAAAGATAAATGCCTGGATAGCACCAATAAATAAACTGAATGCTTGCCATGCCAGCATCGGCAGAATGGCACCGATTGTACCGACAAGACCGAGAGCCACGCTTTGCGAATAATGGCTTGTTGCTAATCCCGCAAGCAGGCCGAGAAGAATCTCACCGGCGAAGATGTTACCATACAGCCGCAAACCTAGAGTCAGCGTATTCGCAAACTCTTCGATGATTTTCATCGGGAGCATGAATGGAACAGGTCTTAAATAGTCTTTGGAATATTCCTTGAGCCCTTTCATCTTCACACCATAGTAGTGGGTTAAAGCAACAACCATCACGGCTAGCGTTAATGTAATGGCAGGATCGGCTGTCGGAGACTTCCACCAGAGCTCATGTCCGATTGTAATAGAGAACGGCAGCCCCAGCATATTCGACACAAATATGTACATCAGCAATGTGACACCAAGTGCCAAGAAGTTAGCCCCTGTTTTTAAATCCATTGTACTGCCAATAATATTGCGGACGAAATCAACAATCCATTCCATAAAGTTCTGGGCTTTTCCGGGACGGATCGAAAGCGTTCTTGTCGTCAATATAGCAATCAATAAAACAATCACACTCGCCACAGTAATCATCAGAATGTTTGTCAGATTAAAAGTAAGACCTAGAAATTCTATAGTTCTGTAACCATGATTCAAAGGGTTTTCACCTCTCTTCCATTGATGAACGTTTAAGCTGGATAAAGGAATCTATCATAATGACAGGGTATATTGTCATTAATCCAATAACTGTACTTGCCATATGAAAGTATTCGGGATTTTTATAGGCAACAGCCACAGCAAGAATCGCATTGCACCACCGCGCTGCGCTCCCGAGAGATCGTATGGACTTTCCTTTCTCAACAGCTCTGTCAAAAGCATTCATTCTTCTGACGAGCAGTAAAAAATTAAACAAACTGAAAACAGTTCCCAGAATAAGGCCTAAAAAAACGGTTTTATACGCTGTTAAACCATAACCCAGTACATACACTGCCAAAATGAACAATAAATATTTGCGTTGTCTGCTAAATGTAAGCTTGGGATCGTCCATCAATTATCTGTCTCCTGATGAAAAAATAATGTATAGCTTGGATACGGCAAAAATCAGCGGTTAACCCTTAGTAGAAGACCTTTTTTGACCGGCAAAACGGGCCTGTTCGAAAAAATCATTCATCCGCAAGCCTTGCAGGGATGCTGTTTCATTCGCTTAAATAAATCCTCATAATACGGGTTTGCTGAGAGGATTTACATTGAGGATGAGGACTATAATGAAAGCTATGAAAACCTTCTCATAATACCCTCGTTTAGCATACAATAGCCCCTAACATGTGTCAATCTGTTTAAAGTTAAAAAACTTTTTATACTTTACGTCTCCACAGAATGTTCACATTTTCACCTATAATTGTATACAGATTCACCGAATAGCAAAAAACTGGATAAAAAAATGAAACCCCCTTTTGGGGATTTCATTTTTTATTTTGTTCCAAACATGCGGTCACCCGCATCTCCGAGACCTGGAACAATATATCCTTTTTCATTTAATTTTTCATCTAGCGCCGCAATGTAAATATCAACGTCCGAATGATGCTTCTGCAATTCTTCCACACCCTCCGGCGCTGCTACAAGACACATGAAACGGATATTTTTCGCACCGCGTTTTTTAAGGCTGTGAATGGCTTCAACTGCGGAACCGCCTGTAGCGAGCATCGGGTCAACCACGATGAATTCACGCTCTTCCACATCAGAAGGAAGCTTGACATAGTATTCCACGGGTTTTAAGGTTTCTGGATCACGGTAAAGGCCGACATGTCCCACTTTTGCCGCAGGAATCAGCTTTAAAATGCCGTCAACCATTCCCAATCCTGCTCTGAGGATAGGAACCACTCCGAGTTTTTTCCCTGAGATGACTTTCGATTTCGCAGCCTGAACCGGTGTATTGATATCCACTTCTTCCAGAGGAAGATCGCGGGTAATTTCAAATGCCATGAGTGTAGCCACTTCATCTACTAGCTCTCTAAAATCCTTCGTACCTGTATTTTCATTCCGTATATATGTCAGCTTGTGCTGAATTAAAGGATGATCAAATACATAAACCTTTCCCATACTGTGTTTCAGCTCCTTTTTTATTGTCCCATCAACAATTACACACTTCTATTGATTCTACAAAAAAAGACATTGAGTTTCAAGAACATCGTCAAAAAACCCGCCGGGCATAAGCCCCAGCGGGTTTTAGGATCTTAATAATCTAATTCTTTATATAAAGGAAATTTATCAGTCAGAGCAGCTACACGCTGTCTTGCTTCTTCAAGTTTTCCTTCATCTTCGTGGTTTTTCAATGCAAGCGCAATGATAGCACCGACTTCTTCTAATGCGTCTCCGTCAAAACCGCGGCTGGTTACAGCAGCTGTACCAAGACGGATGCCGCTTGTTACAAAAGGTTTTTCAGGATCATATGGAATCGCGTTTTTGTTAGACGTAATACCGATTTCATCAAGTACATGCTCCGCAACCTTACCAGTCAGTCCGAGCGAACGAAGATCAACAAGGATAAGGTGGTTGTCTGTTCCGCCTGAAACGAGCTGGATGCCCTCTTTCGTTAAGGCTTCAGCCAGACGTTTCGCGTTTGAAATGACGTTTTGTGCATATGTTTTGAAATCGTCCTGCAATACTTCACCGAATGAAACAGCTTTTGCGGCAATAACGTGCATCAGCGGGCCGCCTTGAATTCCAGGGAAAATCGATTTATCAATTTTCTTGCCAAACTCTTCACGGCAAAGGATCATACCGCCTCGAGGACCGCGAAGTGTTTTATGTGTTGTTGTTGTAACGAAATCAGCGTAAGGAACCGGGTTTGGATGAAGGCCTGCCGCAACAAGTCCTGCGATATGTGCCATATCCACCATGAAGTAAGCGCCGACTTCATCAGCAATTTCACGGAATTTCTTAAAGTCGATTGTACGAGGATACGCACTTGCTCCTGCTACGATAAGCTTCGGTTTATGAGCGAGGGCTTTTTCACGCACGTCATCGTAATCAATATATTGAGTTTCTTTATCTACGCCGTACTCAACAAAGTTATATTGAACACCGCTGAAGTTGACTGGGCTTCCGTGTGTTAAATGGCCGCCGTGGGAGAGGTTCATCCCAAGTACAGTATCGCCTTGCTCCAAAATCGTGAAGTACACTGCCATGTTTGCTTGCGCGCCTGAATGAGGCTGAACGTTTACATGCTCCGCTCCAAAGATTTCCTTCGCGCGGTCACGGGCGATATCTTCAACGACATCGACGTGCTCGCATCCGCCGTAGTAGCGTTTGCCCGGATATCCTTCTGCGTACTTATTTGTCAAAACAGATCCTTGTGCTTCCATAACCGCTTCACTTACAAAGTTCTCAGAAGCAATCAATTCGATCTTAGTCTGTTGGCGTTCACGCTCATTTTTAATGGCGTTAAACACTTGTTCGTCTTGCGCAGGTAAATGTTTCATCAGCGAGATCCTCTCCTATCCGTATCCTGTTCTTTGTTTTTACCATCACTATTGTACATGGTTTTTAAGGCCGATGTAAAAGATTATTTTTAAAAAATCTAAATTTTTATTGGTAAAAACGAATATTAATAACTTAAATTTAATTTAAAGTTCGGAATTTATTTCACTGTCTTAAAATAAAAGAAAAGACTGGCTATGCAGTCCTTTCATTCGCACTCATAAACCGCCCGCACTCCGCCGATTAGTTTCGGCCGTGTACGCGCCAATGTCACATGAGCTGAACCGAGGCTGTTTTGAGAGACACGCACAGGGACAGCCACCGGCTTCAGATGCATGCCGATAAACGTATCGCCTATATCAATTCCGGCGTCAGCCTGAATGGTTTCAACAAGAACAGGAGACTTCATCTGCTTAAACGCATAAGACGCCATCGCTCCGCCCGCTTTTGGAACGGGCACGGCAGAAACGGTTGGAAGCCTGAACAGCTTGGCCGTTTCTGCTTCGACGACAAGCGCTCTGTTTAAATGCTCGCAGCATTGAAACGCCAGATGGATTCCCGTTTTTTCCCGAAGCTCAGCAAGTCCGCTGTAGATGCTTTCAGCGATATCTACACTGCCCGATGTGCCGATCCGGCTGCCGGCCACTTCGCTCGTGCTGCATCCAAGGACGAAGAGCTGATCTTGTTTCAATTCCGCTTGGTCCTGAAACTCAGACAGCATCGTCTTCCACGTTTGTTTCAACTCATTCATTAAACAGCACCCCTACAGGTTTTTCTCTTCATAATCTGAGATTTTTCCAATACGCGTTTGGTGTCTTCCCCCGGTAAACTCAGTAGTCAGCCAGATTTTTGCGATTTCCCGAGCCAAACCAGGTCCGATCACCCGTTCACCCATCGCAAGGATGTTTGTGTCATTATGCTCCCTCGTCGCCTTCGCGCTGAAGGTATCGTGCGCCAGCGCGCAGCGAATCCCTTTTACTTTATTAGCGGAAATGCTCATGCCGATGCCTGTCCCGCAAATTAAAATGCCTCTGTCAACTTCGCCGCTAACCACTTTTTCGGCCACCGGAAAAGCATAATCCGGATAATCGACAGAGCCGCTGCCGCAGTCACAGCCCATATCAATATATTCAATTTGCAATTCGTCCATTAACTCTTTGATTTCATTTCGAATGTGAACGCCGCCATGATCCGATGCAATGGCTACTTTCATCTGCTTTTCCTCCCAGCGTGTGTGATGCGGCCCGCCCGCTTTATTGACCGCGCAGCCTGTCCGCTCTTTGATTCACACCATATGATGTGCTTTTCACTATATTCTACTCCTTCACGCAGGATTTGCAAATGACCTGTTTACAGATTTTCTGACAACTTATCTGCGGTCTTTTTTCAGCTGTTTTGCCAGCTGCCGAAGAAGCTCTTCAAGCTCATCTCGCGTTTGTTTATAGATGTCAATTGAGCCGCCGAACGGATCGATGACATCACCATGGCTGCCTGTGACATATTCTTTTAACGTAAACACTTTATCACGATAACGTCCAAATTGGCTGGCAATGATCTGCTTGTGCTGATGGGTCATAGCCAGAACCAAATCAGCCGACTCCATATGCTCTTCAGTTAATGGAGAAGACACATGATTAAGGGCAATGTGTTTTTCAAACAGCGCTTCGACTGCATGAGGCGTCGCTTTCCCATTAGGTGAAGCAAACACGCCTGCCGAGCGGACATTGACATTCAGCCCTTCCATTTCTGCAATTGATTTAAAAAGCGCCTCAGCCATTGGGCTGCGGCACGTATTTCCAGTACAGACAAAAATAATATCCATGTCAGTCACCCCTTATTTTTCTCTATTATATATGAAGAAAAAAGAAACGGCGACTTCGTTTCTTTTATTGGTATATTAAATTGGCAAAAGCAGCTTTAATCCAAACACGATTAATATGATGCCCCCGAGCGCTTCGCTGTATGTGCCAAGCCATGACTGCACTTGTTTTCCGACCAGCAGGCCCAGCCATGTCAACATCATGCTGAACAGCCCGAACAGGGTAATTGTGAGGAGCGGATGCGAGCCGTATATCCCCAAGCTCAAGCCGACGGAAAAGCTGTCAAGGCTGACGCCGATGGCAAACAGCAATAAGCCCGGCCCTGCCGGTGACATGAATCGTTCTTCTGACTGTTTAAAAGAGGCCATAAGCATTTGAACCCCAAGAACAAAAAGCAGCGCCCCACCGATATAAACCGCTAACACGCCGAGGAGCCCTGACAGCATGTTACCGGCCGCCATCCCTGCGAGAGGCATGATGACGTGAAAGAGGCCGATGATGAAACCAATATAGAATATCTGCTTCTTTCTAAGTTTGACCATGCCCATTCCAAGGCCGACAGAAAAAGCATCCATCCCTAAAGCAAACGCCATGATGCTTAATGTAATCAGTTCGCCTATAAACAAATCCGACATACATAAATAACCCCCTTGGACACGCCCCGCTTTTTTAGCCTATGCGTGTCCAAAAAGGGTTAGAACATCTGACTGCTTTCAGCGAATCACTCTTCCTCCGGCGGCTTTCATCAGCCTGTTCATAATAGCAAGACCGACACCTGTGTCCGGAAAGGATTCCGCAATAATAAAGTCCACCTTATTCTCATCAAAGCTGCGCAAAGCATCATACAGCCCTGCCGCAACAGTCTCAAGCTGAGCCCGTCTTCCGCAGCTCTTCACATAATCAGCAGAATAAACGCCCGCGTTTTCTTCTGTCGTCAGGACACCGACCCGTCTTCCGCCCTGTTGATATTCTTGAATGAGGTGCTGAATGCGCTCTGGGCTGCCTTCGCAAATGGCAAGAGGCGCTGTCGGCGCATAATGTGTATATTTCATCCCTGGAGAAATCGGCTTCACGTTTTGGTCGCTGAGCCCTTTATCCACATGGATCGGCCCGATCACCGCTTCAATTTGTTCCTTCGTAATGCCGCCAGGACGCAAGAGAACAGGGATGTCGTCCGCACATGAAAGCACGGTTGATTCGACCCCGATTCCGGTAGGGCCTCCATCCATAATACCGGCTATGCGGCCATCCAAGTCGTGAGCCACATGCTCTGCTTTTGTGGGACTTGGCTTGCCTGATAGATTGGCGCTCGGTGCTGCAATCGGCAGTCCCGATTCGCGAATCAATGCAAGGGCAAGCGGATGATCCGGCATTCTAATGGCAACCGTTTCAAGACCTGCCGTTACACGAGGTGAAAGCGCATCAGGTTTGCAAGGCAGAATGAGCGTAAGTGCTCCCGGCCAAAACCGTTTCATCAATGTTTTCGCCTTTTCCGGCGCTGGGCCCGTTAAATCCTCAAGCTGGCTGATATCCGCAATGTGGACAATCAGGGGATTATCGCTCGGCCGTCCTTTCGCCTCATATATTTTTTTGACGGCATCCGTATTTTTTGCGTTTGCGCCTAGGCCATATACTGTTTCTGTCGGAAAGGCAACGACCTCATTTTCTCGGAGCAAAGCGGCTGCTTGTGCAATTTGTGGATCATTTGTGGATAACTCGTCAGTTACATCCACAAACCATCTTTTCGTTTTCATTTCTGACCAAACTCCTTATTCACAACAATAAAACGATTGTTTTACGCGTGTAATCCTTTTGAAAGTATAAAAGATGTCCTGTAATAAAACAAGCGTTATCCACAAATTGTGGACAACGCTAATAAAGAAGTGGATAAGTATGTGTATAAACTGCACTTATCCAGACGCTTTTTTCATCAAAACGGCTCCTTCTGTTTGCCGCGATTCACAGAAGTGATCAGAAGAAAACAGCTCCTCCGGTACACTCTCAGCTCTTTCAAAACCCATAGCCGTCAGAAAGTCCGCAGAGGAATGCTGATTTGCTACTAGGTACACGGTTTTGATCTGATGCTTTTCGCACAGCACCTCCATGCTTTGAAAAAGCGTGACAATGTGGCCTTGGTGAAGCTTGTCCGATATGACAAGTGATCGCAGCAGCCCCTGGTCACAGCTTATTTTTTCAATACCGAGGCATCCGGCAATGTTTTTCTCACTGTCCTCCAGCATAAGAAATTGAGTGAAGCCTTCTTTCACGCCTTCATAGCTGGTTTTTGCCTGTTTTAAAAATGCCTCGAGCACATCTCCGTCTTTTTCCCTTGCCACCCGCAGTTGATAAAACATCCGTTCACCCCGTTTTTGCGTTCTTTCTTCCAATCTATGAGGCAAATCTATTTTTAGACCAGATGATTAGGAAAAAAGGTCGGAAATCCATTCGACTAAAAAGAATTTCACTTCTGTGCCGTCTTCTTTTTCTTCGTTCTCTTCTTTTTTGGCTTTTTCCGCTTTAGCGGTTACGTCCTCAAGCACTTTTTCAGTCTGCTTTTTTGAGGCTTCTTTATCTTCTTGTTCTTTGACGGCTTCCCCGTTAGAAAAATCGAGAAAGCAGAGGGGCGGGAACAGCACACACCACCAGTTGGCGCCGTCTCCGTTTCCAAGCGTAATCAAAATCGCTTCATACTCACCGGCAGGATATACCATGTTGCCGTAAAGCTTTGTCGGAAACGAGATTTTGTCAAAATCAACGGATATCGACTGATTCGCTCCTTCTTTCTCCATTGTTTCCTTTGCAATTGCTTTGATTTCAGGCAGCTTTGAACGAATCACGCGACGCGCTTCTTCAATAGAAGTAATATCCTTTACCCAAGTTGTGATTTCTTTATTCACCGCGTCTCTTATATGACGTTTTAATTGCTGGTCTTGATCACTATCGCTGTTTGCCAATATTCTCAAACGAATCGCCTGATCCGGTATGACCACCGGCTGATTTTCCGATTTTTGTGCCGTCTCTTCTTTTGCCAGCCCTACGAGCGCTCCAGATAATAAAAGAAAGATATATATACAAATGATTACTGTTTTTTTCATCGGTCCCCACCGTTCCTCTCCGTGCTTTGTTTCTAGCCCTATTATGGACAAGGAGAGCCGGGGGTAAACGTGCAGGGTGAAAAAAATCTAGCAAGCTGTTAATCTTATTTATGGTACGATAGTGTTTTAGGAGGTTTAAGATGAAATACAATTATACAGTGCTGTTATCAGCATTCACGATGTCCGTTCTTTATTCAGTAATTTATATTCATTCATTTATCATTGCCGCTCTCATCACAATGGCATTTTATTTTCTGTTTCCTTATTTGATCTTCGCACTGCCGCTTCAAATCATGATGAATAAAAAGCCGAAACGGTTCAGCCCTTTGTATCTGCTGTATTACCTTGCCGCTGCTTTTATTGCCAACGCGATCATTTTCGGCGTGCTTCAGCCTTCGGGACAATCTTTGTTTCAAAATACAGCCTTCTATCTTTTCGCTGTATTAACAGCTCTTATCTATTGGATATGGGACTCTGTTTTACTGCAAAAAAAGGAAGCCTAAGAGGCTTCCTTTTTTATTAAAACAAAATCGTCAGCAAATAACATAGAATGGAAGGTATCGCCGCAACAAAGAAAGCGGCCGCCATTTTCATGCGAGATGTACGGCCTTCTTTGGTTTCTGAATGGTAGTTTGCCCGCTGATCGCTTCCGCTTACAGCCAAACCCGATGTAATGATCGCGAGCCCCACTAAAACGAGAGACGCAACGCCAAAAATCGCTTCATATGAAAGAGCCTGCGGAAAAATGGTGCCAATCATGCTCTCAATCGCAATGAGCAGGATTCCTGCTGTCAGGGCCTTTTTCATGTTTACATCCCCTTTGCTGGTGTTAAACAGCTTGATCCATTCACTCGCCAGCAAGCTGCTTATTTATTTTTATGAATCAGAGCGCATATGGTTCTGTCTTTTCCATTAATATCTTTCAGCACTTCCACTTCCGCTCCCTTAAACGCCTTGAGGATCAGGTCTTTGACCGCCGCTCCCTGGTTCCAGCCGATTTCAAAAACGACAAATACTTTATCCTTCATGACAAGCGGAATGTCTTCCATAAACCGCTTATAAAATTTCAGCCCGTCTCCGCCATCGGTGAGCGCGTGCAGCGGCTCATGAAAACGGACAATTTCCGATAGATCAGCCATTTCTTCCTCTGATATATATGGCGGGTTTGAGACAATGATATCCGCTTTTTTTCCCGCCTTAATAAAAGGCTCAAGCAGATCGCCCTGATAAAAGCGCACATTTGCTCCGAGTTTTTCTGCATTGGCAGAGGCGACTTGCAGCGCCTCTTTCGAAATATCGACCGCCGACACAGAAAAGCTTTGGTTTTCAAGCGCAAGCGTGACGGCTATTGCGCCGCTCCCTGTACCAACGTCAACAACTTCGAGCTTGCCGTCTTCAGAAAAGACACTCCGATATTTTTCAAGCAAATGAAAGACAACTTCTTCAGTTTCCGGCCGCGGGATCAGCACATCATCATTCACCATAAATTCCCGTCCATAAAAAAACTCTTTTCCTATAATGTATTGAACCGGCACGCCCTCTTTATGCATCTCAACGTGACGCTTAAAGCGATACAGCTCGTCTTCACCAATCGGTTCCTGTAAGCTTGCGAGCAGTTTGCTTCTCTCCATTCCGGTATCATAAAGCAATAGGAGCTCGGCAGCATTTTCTTCTCTTCCCGCTTCGGTTAAATAAGAAGAAGCCCATTTCAGGGCTTCGAATATCGTCTTCATCTTAACCTTCCGACTGCTGAAGCTTGCTTGCCTGATCTTCAACAATCAGCGCTTCAACCACTTCGTCAAGTTTTCCTTCAAGAATCTGATCAAGCTTTTGAATCGTCAAACCGATTCTGTGATCCGTCACACGGTTTTGCGGGAAGTTGTATGTGCGGATACGTTCAGAGCGGTCACCAGATCCGACTGCTGATTTCCGTGTTTGATCATATTCAGCCTGGGCTTCCTGCTGAAATTTATCATAGATTCTGGCACGGAGAACCTTCATTGCTTTTTCTTTGTTCTTAATTTGAGATTTTTCATCCTGGCATGATACAACTACACCTGTCGGCAAGTGAGTCAGACGAACCGCAGACATTGTTGTGTTAACGCTTTGTCCGCCCGGTCCGCTTGAAGCAAACGTATCGACACGGATATCCTTCTCATGGATGTCAACCTCTACCTCTTCTGCCTCAGGAAGACATGCTACTGTTGCAGTGGATGTATGGATGCGTCCGCCTGATTCTGTTTCCGGAACACGCTGTACGCGGTGGGCGCCGTTTTCATATTTGAGTTTAGAATACGCGCCGCTTCCCGTAATCATAAAGATGATCTCTTTGTAGCCGCCTGTTCCGGTTACATTCGCTTCCATGACCTCTGTCTTCCAGCCCTGAAGCTCGGCATAACGGGAATACATTCTGTACAGGTTGCCCGCGAATAAAGCGGCTTCCTCGCCTCCCGCAGCCCCGCGGATCTCCATAATAACGTTTTTGTCATCATTAGGATCTTTCGGGATCAAGAGCACTTTCAGCCGTTCTGACAGTGTTTCCGTTTCCTTCTGAAGTTCAGAAATCTCTTCCTTCACCATGTCGCGCATCTCAGCGTCCAGCTTCTCTTCAAGCATCGCTTTTGCATCAGCCAGCTGTTCTGACGCATCTCTGTATTGTCTATATACGTCAACTGTTTCTTGTATATCAGATTGCTCTTTTGAATATTCTCTCAGCTTTTTCGGATCGTTGACTACTTCTGGATCGCTCAAAAGCTCATTTAATTTCTCGTATCGTTCTTCAATTGATTTTAAACGGTCTAACACGGTCTTCACCTCTGTTTTCCTGTGCGTAACATTCTCATTATAGTATAGTGATTAACCCCAGTCAAAAGCATTTCAATCCCAGCTGGAAAAGCCCCCTCTGCTATACTGGAATTCGAGGAGGGATGATGTTGCTGAAATCCATACATCATATTGCAATCATATGTTCAGATTACGAAAAGTCGAAAGCTTTCTACGTACATAAGCTTGGTTTTCAGGTGATTCAAGAAACGTACCGCGAAGAGCGCGGCTCCTATAAGCTTGATTTGTCGCTTAACGGCTCGTATGTCATTGAGCTGTTCTCGTTTCCCGATCCGCCCGAACGACAAACCCGGCCTGAAGCCGCAGGCCTGCGCCACCTCGCCTTTACAGTCAGCAGCTTGGATAAGGCGGTTCAGGAGCTTCATGAAAAAGGAATCGAAACAGAGCCAATCAGAACAGACCCGCTGACCGGCAAACGTTTCACCTTCTTTTTTGATCCTGACCAGCTTCCATTAGAACTGTATGAACAATAACAGTTTTTGAAGAAAAAAAGGAGATACCCACTTTCTTTGCCGAATCTTTTCTTGTTTTGTCTAACGGGAAGGGAACCTCATTCTATGGTCGAATACCTAGCTTAAAAGGAGGTATGGGATCATGAATACAAATATGGTAGCAAGTGAACTCGGCGTCTCCGCAAAAACGGTGCAGCGGTGGGTGAAGCAGCTGAATCTTCCGGCCGAACGCAATGAGCTCGGACACTATTCGTTCACGGCAGAAGACGTGAAGGTTCTAAAATCCGTTCAAAAACAAATCTCTGAAGGCACGGCGATTCAGGATATTCATCTGCCGAAAAGCGCTAAAAAGCGCACAGGCTTCCTTGTCCAAAAAACAAATAGCGACACAGAACGAAGAATCGAGCAGCTTGAACAAAAGCTGGACACCCTTTTACAGCAAAGGCAGGACGAAAGTGAATTGATGGCAAGAATGTCGGAACTGGAACGCCAGCTGAAACAAAAAGCCGATGAAGGTGTATCTTACCAGCTGCTTCAGCACCGCAGAGAAATCGATGATATTCTTGCAGATCTGCAATCACTGACCTCACAAATGAAAGAATTCACCGCTCAGCCGATCCCCGAGACTGCTGCTGCTTCTGAAAAAACCAAAACGAGAAAAAAACCGCTGCTGTCACTGTTCAAATTTCAAACCTAAAGCAAAAAGCTCCCGTAAAGGGAGCTTTTTTTGTTACGCAGTAAGCGCGATAATGATTGGAAGTGAAATCAATGACAGAATCGCACTGACCACAAACGCAGTTGCAGTTTCTTCTTCTTGTTTCTCGAAACGAGTCGCAATCATGGCTGCAACGGCAGAACCAGGGAATGCAACAAGAAGGATTGCTTTTGTTGTTTGGTCAGCCGGAAGTCCGATAGCAAGAGCAATCAAGAACATTAATGCAGGCTGAACCGCAACTTTTAGTAACGCAATACCGATAGCCGGCATACTGAGTTTAATTTTACGAATACCAACGGTAACACCGACAGCAAAGAGAGCAACACCAGATGTTGTGCTTCCAAGCTGATCAAGCATTTTAACACCCAGCTCAGGAAGAGTGAAATTGAAAACCAGCACTAAGATCATACTGATTAACGGAGCAGCTGCAAGCGGCTCACAAAGACCATGCAGGATTGATTTTCCTGTCATCTTCCAGAAGCTGTCGCCACTCTCTTCGTTTTTCTTAGAAGACTCACCAACAGTAGCGATAATGATCGCGAGCGGATCAAGAATCGCGTTAACCACGATACCTGTGACCGCGATCGGAATCGCAACTTCATTCGCTCCGAATAAGCTTCCCAATACCGGGATACCCATAAATGCGAATGTCGGCTGTGCAGAGTTCAAAGAAAATACAGATGAGTTCGTTAAATCATACTTGAAAATAAATCTGCAAACCAAAAGAATGATGATATAGAAACCAACAATCCCAATAATTAAAGAAATCATTAAAGGTACTTGTGATAAAAATTCACTTCTGGAAGTTGTCAAAATACCAGCGATAAAGTGAGCTGGAAGTGCGTATTTCGTTACTAACGTACTTACCCCTTTTGCCGACTTGGCATCATAACTTCCAAAATGTCCTGCAAACCAACCCAGCACGATAACAAAGAAGATCGGCGCCAGGAGGATTAAGATATCTAAGATGCTCAAAATATTCTCCTCCAAATCCTATGTCCGTATACTTTAGCTTTACAAAAAGCTTTCCCTCGGACAGAAAAATTTACTCGCTAATTATTTCGCGATGACTTTTTTGTATTCAGGTGTCCACATTGCATCAAGTACCGCTTGTTTCACATCTTCAGGCTGACGATTTGCCACGCCGTCTTTAATTGCTGCTTCAGCAACGGCAATCGCAACTTGGATAGAAACCTCTTGAAGCTTATCAATGCTTGGAAGCAATCCTGCTCCAGGTGTTTCAAGATCAACCATTTCAGCAATCGCATCAGCAGTTGCAGCAAACATAGCAGGTGTAATGATACGCGCTTCAGCTACAATTGAACCAAGTCCAAGACCAGGGAACGCGAATGCGTTGTTAGATTGTCCGATTTCATAAGAAACACCGTTGTATTCTACATTGTCAAATGGGCTTCCTGTTGCAATAAGCACTTTTCCGTCAGTCCATTTGAACAGATCTTCAGGAACAGCTTCAGCAAGGTGAGTCGGGTTAGACATCGGCATGATAACCGGACGGTCTACGTGAGATGCCATTTCTTTTACAATTTCCTCTGTGAATGCACCTGAAACCCCTGAAGTACCAATCAAGATTGTTGGTTTCGCTTGACGAACCACTTCATCGAATGGAATTTGACCTTTTTCATCGCGCTTCCAGTCTTTCACTTCATCCGCATTGCGAAGGTAAGGTTTTTGGAAATCAAGGATGCCTTCGATGTCTTCAGTCAGCAAGCCTCTGTAATCAAGTGTGTAGAAACGTTTGTTAGCTTCTTCTTCAGATAATCCGGCTAGCACCATTGTGTCACGGATTTGGTCAGCAATACCGATACCAGCAGAACCAGCACCGAAGATAACAACACGCTGATCTTTAATAGAAGCGCCGGTTTTCTTCATAGCAGCAAGCACACCTGCAAGTGTAATCGCGCCAGTACCTTGAATATCATCATTAAATGTCAGGATTTCATGATTGTATTTTTTCATGATGTTGCGTGCATTTTTGTTGCCAAGGTCTTCCCAGTGAAGAAGCGCTTTAGGGAAGAATTTCAATGCAGCTTTTACATAAGCGTCAATGAAAGCTTCGTAGCGTTCACCTTGAACACGTTCATGCTTGTTACCAATATATAAAGGATCGTTTAGAAGTTTTTCGTTATTCGTACCGACATCAAGCACAACCGGGATAACACGGCTAGGGTCAATACCAGCTGCAGCAGTATAAACAGCCAATTTACCGATTGCGATATTAATACCGCCTACACCCCAGTCACCGATACCGAGAATGCTTTCGGAGTCAGTAGCAACGATAAGATCAATATCGCCTGCTGTCGCATGAAGGTTTTCAAACGCTTTTTCAATACCGTCAATGTTGTCGATTGACAAGTAGATTCCTTGAGGTCTTCTATATTCATGGCTGTATTCCTGAATCGCTTCACCAACTGTTGGCGTGTACACAACAGGAAGCATTTCGCGAAGATGGTTTTTCAGCAATTTATAGAAAAGAACTTCGTTACGGTTTGCAAGATCACTTAAGTAAACATTTTGACGAAGGCGGTCAGGCTGCGCTTGGAATTGCTCGTACGCGCGTTGTGCTTGTTGATCAAGAGAAAGTACAGTTGGCGGCAGAAGCCCTTCTAAGCCGAGTTCTTGTCTTTCTTCTAGTGAAAAAGCAACGCCTTTATTTAAAGTAGGAATAGATAAAACTTCTTTTCCTCTAAGAGTTGTTTCTAAGTGGCCTTCTTTCGTTTTTTTTATGTTATTCAAGCAAATCTCCTTCTTTCTTGAAATAGTTAACCAAGTTAAGTAATAACCCATCTAAAATATGACCGATCATGATCTTTATGCGACTTTGTGACAATTATTCGAACAATGTCTCAAAACTATTTACATTACGTAAGCTATTGTATGCCTGTCAAAATCAAAATTCAAGGGAAGAAAATTACTTAATTTTTTAATATACTTATTTAAATTTTTTAATTGAATATTATCAGAATATAAAAAAAACACCGGTGTTTTTAGCCGGTGCATTCTATCTTTATACCCATGTTTTGGACTATTTTTTAGATTTTCCTGGGACTTCGTGATGATGTCTGCATCTTGCTTCATATGATTCAGATGCACCAACCAAAATGACCGGATCATCGTAAGAAGCAGGTTTGCCGTCAATGAGGCGCTGTGTTCTGCTCGCCGGTGATCCGCAAACAGAACAGACGGCTTGCAGCTTTGTCACACTTTCCGCAATCGCCATGATATTCGGGACGACACCGAACGGCTCTCCCCTAAAATCCATATCAAGGCCTGCTGCTATCACACGGTAGCCTTTATCGGCAAGAGATGATAAAACCTCAACAATTTCCTGATCAAAAAACTGCACTTCATCAACCGCAACCACATCTGTACTTTCACTGATGTGATCCCAAATGTCCGCAGCAGACGAAATGGCATAGCTCGTCATCGATGTTCCATTATGGGAGACAACAGCAGCTTCGCTGTATCGGTTATCAATTACAGGCTTAAATACCCTGACTTCCTGCTTGGCGTAAGTCGCTCTCTTCACTCTTCTGATCAGCTCTTCAGATTTCCCCGAGAACATGCTGCCGCAAATCAGCTCAAGCCACCCGCTTTGTTTCATTATGTACATAGGCTTCGCTCCCCTCTCTCTGCCAGCTGTGTTTTAGACAATATAAAAAACAGGCAAGACTGCTGCTTGCCTGTTGAGAAATCTATTATTACTTAAGACCGTATTTTTTGTTAAAGCGATCAACACGACCATCAGCAGAAGCGAATTTTTGACGGCCAGTGTAGAATGGGTGGCATTCAGAGCAAATCTCAACGCGTACCTCTTCTTTTACTGAGCCTGTTTCAAATTCATTTCCGCAAGCGCATTTAACTGTTGCTTTTTTGAAATTAGGATGAATTCCTGCTTTCATTGTATCCATCTCCTTCCGCCCTGAATCCCGTGTGGAAACAGAGTTATTATTTCGGAGCATTTGTCCGAAACGCATATGAGAAAATTATATCAGTGATTTACTTCTTTTGCAAATACAATTTACCTTCTAGCAGATGATAGATTTGCCTGTTTCCATTCTTGATTGAGAATATCGAAAAATTCCTGGTTTGTTTTGGTTTTTTTCATTTTTCTCATGAACTTTTCTGCGAAATCAGGTGAATCAGACATCGTTTTGCGGATAGACCATAAACGATCAAGATGCTCTTTAGGCACAAGCAGCTCTTCTTTGCGCGTTCCTGAACGGCGGATATCGATGGCAGGGAAGATGCGGCGCTCGGCAAGAGAGCGGTCAAGATGGAGCTCCATGTTGCCTGTTCCCTTGAATTCTTCATAAATGACATCATCCATACGTGAACCTGTATCGACCAGAGCCGTAGCAAGGATGGTTAAGCTGCCGCCCTCTTCGATATTTCTCGCAGCCCCGAAGAAGCGTTTCGGACGGTGGAACGCCGCTGGGTCAATCCCCCCGGAAAGCGTTCTTCCGCTTGGCGGAATCACTAAGTTGTAGGCGCGGGCAAGCCGTGTGATACTGTCCATCAGGATAATGACGTCTTTTTTGTGTTCCACGAGACGCATCGCACGTTCAAGCACAAGCTCGGCCACTTTGATATGGTTTTCCGGCACTTCATCAAACGTTGAGCTGACGACATCCCCAGCTACAGAGCGCTCGATATCGGTTACTTCCTCAGGTCTTTCGTCAATTAAAAGCACGATCAGCTCTGCTTCAGGCTGGTTCGCTGTAATGCTGTTGGCAATTTCCTTCAGCAGCATCGTTTTTCCGGCTTTCGGCGGCGCAACAATCAATCCGCGCTGTCCAAATCCAACCGGCGCCATCATGTCCATAATTCTTGTAGACAAGAAGTTCGGCTTTGTTTCAAGCACCATTTGACGATCCGGATAAAGTGGCGTAAGAGCCGGGAAATGCACACGCTCTTTTGCAGATTCGGGATCATCCCCATTTACTGCTTCAACGTGCAAAAGTCCATAGTAGCGCTCATTTTCTTTTGGCGGGCGAACCTTGCCTGATACTTTGTCTCCGTTCCGCAAATCGAAACGGCGGATTTGTGAAGCTGAGATGTAAATGTCTTCTGAGCTTGGAGAGTAGTTGATCGGTCTCAGGAAGCCGAAACCTTCAGACTGGATGATCTCAAGAACGCCTTCCATAAACAGCAGATCTTCTTGTTCTGCATTCGCTTTCAGAATGGCGAAAATGAGTTCTTTTTTTGTCAGTTTGCTGTAATAGGAGATTTTATAATGTCTTGCAAGTTCATAAAGCTCTTTCAATTTCATATTTTCCAAAGAGGAAATAGATACGTCTTTCATAAAAACACCACGCTTTTCATAGTCAATATCTTACTCTGAACATGTCATCTGCTGCTTTTGCACAACATCCGCCAAAGCACATTCTTTTTTTAACATAAAGGAACTTCTATCGGTAACACTTCCACCCATGATCGGCGCTTTTGTTAAAAGGATTGTCTTAATGAGTTTTGAAGGAAGCGAGGACAAAAACATGAGAAGATCAATACTTATATCGTCTGTATGCGGTAGAAATTGAAACTTTCCTAGTGCTTAAAAGAAGGTATTACGCAGTAAAATTCGCAGCACTCTTTATTTTTACCTTATTTCAAAAAATTATTCAACTGAAATAAGGTTTTGACACGGAATTGATAGAGTTGACGCTTTTCTGCAAAAGTTAAAGCGGGCTCACACCCGCTTTTTCTGTTTGTTATGGACGGATTACAAGATTTGGTTTCTTTTTCAAGCTGTGTCTGCCGTCAACGAAACGAACAGTGCCTGATTTTGCACGGATAACTAAGCTTTCAGTTGTACCGACAGAGCCTTTGAATTGAACTCCTTTTAACAGCTCGCCGTCAGTAACCCCTGTAGCTGCAAAAATCGCGTCATCACCCTTCACAAGGTCTTCCATGCGAAGGACTTTGCTTAAATCAAGGCCCATTTTGTGACAGCGAGTGATTTCTTCTTCGCTTTGCGGAAGAAGTTTACCAATGATTTCTCCGCCGAGTGCTTTTAGCGCAACAGCGGAAAGCACACCCTCGGGAGCGCCGCCTGATCCGAACAGGATATCAACGCCCGTGTGGTCGAAAGCCGTGTTGATGGCGCCTGCGACATCGCCGTCATTGATCAATTTGATTCTGGCGCCGGCCTCACGAAGCTCGGAAATGATTTTTTCGTGTCTTTCACGGTTTAAAATTGTGGCAACGACGTCCTCAACGTCCTTGTTTTTCGCTTTTGCCACCGCTTTAAGGTTGTCAATGACAGGTGCTTCGATGTCAATGCAGCCCACCGCTTCCGGACCGACTGCAATTTTTTGCATATACATGTCAGGAGCATTCAGAAGCGTGCCATGGTCTGCGACCGCGATCACCGTCAGCGCGTTCCAGCCGCCGCTTGCTAAGATGTTTGTGCCTTCAAGAGGGTCAACTGCGACATCAACGCGAGGGCCGTACCCGTTTCCGAGTTTTTCCCCGATATACAGCATCGGCGCTTCGTCCATTTCCCCTTCACCGATTACAACGGTCCCTTTCATCGGCACTGTATCAAAAACGTCTCTCATTGCACTTGTTGCTGCTTCATCAGCCTCATCTTTTTTTCCCCGGCCCATCCATCTTGCTGATGCCAATGCCGCAGCCTCGGTTACACGTACCAATTCCATTGATAAACTTCTTTCCATTTCAACACGATCTCCTCTCACAAGAAACCATTATGAATTTTGAAGCTGTTCTATTTCTTCGTCAGTCATTCTTTCACGCCAAATTGTCGCTCCAAGCCCCTCAAGCTTCTTCTCAAGGCTGCTGTATCCGCGGTCAATATGCTCCAGTCCCGTAATTTCCGTGACGCCATCAGCCATTAGTCCGGCTACCACCAAGCAGGCTCCGGCACGCAGATCACTCGCCTTCACTTTTGCGCCTTGAAGCTCGACAGGACCTGTGATGATGGCAGATCTGCCTTCTACTTTCATATTGGCACCCATTCGTCTCAGCTCATCAATGTGCTTGAATCTTGCCGAATAGATGGTGTCTGTGACGACACTCGTCCCTTTCGCCCTTGTCAGGAGCGCCGTCATCGGCTGCTGTAAATCAGTCGGAAACCCCGGGTATACGAGGGTTTTGACGTCAACCGGCTTTAAGTTCTTCTGCCCGCCGACAATGAGGAGCTGGTCGTCGCTTGTTTCGATATGATAGCCCATTTCTCTCAGCTTTGCCGTTAACGACTCAAGATGAGTGGGGATGACGTTATCGATAATGACTTCCTTGCCCATTGCAGCCCCTGCAATCATAAATGTCCCGGCTTCAATTCTGTCCGGAATGATCGTATGCTTGCAGCCGTGCAGTTCCTTCACGCCGTCGATTCGAATCACATTGGTACCCGCACCTTTGATTTTGGCGCCCATGCTGGTAAGCAATGTCGCGACGTCAATGATCTCAGGCTCCTTGGCAGCGTTTTCGATGATCGTTTTCCCTTCTGCCAAAACAGCGGCGAGCATAATGTTAATCGTTGCCCCAACGCTTACGACATCTAAATAAATCCTTGCGCCTCTCAGCCTTTCAGCTCGCAAATAAATGGCGCCTTGTTCATTGGTTACTTCAGCTCCGAGTGCTTCAAAGCCTTTGATATGCTGATCAATCGGACGGGGCCCTAAGTGACAGCCGCCAGGCAATCCAATGACCGCCTGCTTGAAGCGGCCGAGCATCGCCCCCATTAAATAATATGACGCGCGAAGCTTTTTTACTTTCCCGTTAGGAAGCGGCATGCTGATCATCGACGTAGGGTCAACAACCATTTCCCCATTCTCAAAATGCACGTTGCCGCCGATTTCCTTTAACAGGTCACGCAGCGTTTCAATATCTGAAATCTCTGGAAGCCCTTCAATTGTCACCTCGGAATTTGCCAAAATGGTTGCGGGTATTAACGCAACAGCGCTGTTTTTAGCGCCGCTGATATGTACTGTACCGTTTAACGAGTCACCGCCGGCAATATTCAACTTTTCCATGATAGTCTCCTTCCATAAGAAGATAGCTGCGGAGCTAAATAAAATGTCATTTTATTCTGTCTCTGCAAATAAAGCTCATGTCCAAAATCTAGCCAATTCGAAGAGAAAGAATACAACACATTGTAAAATATCAGGAAGAAAATAGCGAAGCTTTGGGGGGGTACAGGTTTCAAAAGATGCACAGAGACCCGCCGGCTCGAGAGACATCGTCGTCATCCGGCAAAAGCAGTACGCATACCCTTCATTCCAATATCAGCTTCTGCAGCCCAATGATTCCTTCTCTGTAAAGCGGCGTCAGCATCTGAAGATCCGCTGTATCAGGTCGGTGAAATACAAAGGCCGCGGCAAACAGGCATAAAGCTGTTTGCCGCCCCTTTCATTATTTGTTCCAGTCTGCCAGGAATTGTTCGATTCCTTTGTCTGTTAACGGGTGTTTAGTGAGCGCATGAATGACTTTCAGCGGCATTGTGCCGATATGAGCCCCTCTAAGAGCAGCTTCCGTCACGTGCTGCGGATGGCGGATTGACGCTGCAATGATTTGCGTGTCAAGGCCGTGAATGTCAAAAATCTGTTTAACTTCTGAAATCAGGTCAAGCCCGTTGTGGCCGATGTCATCTAAACGTCCCAGGAATGGAGATACATATGTTGCCCCCGCTCTGGCAGCAAGAAGCGCCTGGTTGGCATTGAAGATCAATGTAACGTTTGTTTTGATGCCTAAGTCAGTAAGTGCTCTTACCGCTTTTAAACCGTCAGACGTCATTGGGATTTTCACCGTAATGTTCGGAGCGATCTTCGCCAGTTCTTTTCCTTCCTCGATCATTTCCTCA
The DNA here is from genome assembly GCF_053903145.1 of Bacillus sp. JZ39. NCBI lineage: Bacteria > Bacillati > Bacillota > Bacilli > Caryophanales > Bacillaceae > Bacillus > Bacillus sp. JZ39. The sequence goes on from NZ_CP096389.1 coordinate 3,601,029, forward strand.
GCTTTCAAAGAAATAACCTCTGCGCTTACAGACCCTTTCACGACGTCTGTGATCTCGCGAAGACGGTCGTGGAATGATACGTTAGCTTCCTTTGCTACTAAACTAGGATTCGTCGTTACACCGGCGAGAATTCCTAATTCATTCGCTTCTCTAATTTCATCGATATTGGCTGTATCAACAAAGAATAACATTTTCAAAAAGCCTCCCTGATTAAGAAATTTTCTGAACTGCGAATATGATTGCGCTTTCTAAAGATAGACGGAAAACCGCCTGTCAAGCTGTCAGGCGGCTATAAAAAGTTCCAATTGAATTAAGCTTGGTTTGAAGAACCAAATTCACGCATTTTACCGATAACTGTTTCTTTGATCGCTTCACGAGCTGGTCCAAGGTATTTACGTGGATCGTACTCGTCAGGCTTAGCTGCCAATGTTTCGCGAACAGCTTTTGCAGAAGAAATTTGGTTTTCAGTATTCACGTTGATTTTAGCTGTACCAAGTGAAATTGATTTTTTGATGTCAGCAGTCGGAATTCCAGTACCGCCGTGAAGAACTAGCGGAAGACCAGTTGATTTTCCGATCTCTTCCATTTCTTTGAAGCCAAGGTTTGGCTCACCTTTGTAAGGGCCGTGAACAGAACCTAATGCAGGTGCAAGGCAGTCGATGCCAGTGCGCTCAACAAGCTCTTGGCACTCTTTAGGATCAGCGTAGATTACGCCTTCAGCGATAACGTCATCTTCTTGTCCGCCTACTGTTCCAAGCTCAGCTTCTACAGATACTCCGTGGAAATGAGCAAGCTCAACAACTTTAGCAGTTGTTGCTACGTTTTCTTCAAATGGATGGTGAGAAGCGTCGATCATTACAGATGTGAAACCTGCATGAATCGCTTTCGCACAAGATTCAAAGCTTGAACCATGGTCTAAGTGAATCGCAACAGGAACTGTCACTTTGTACTCTTCCATAAGTGCTTTTACCATAGCAACGACTGTTTTGAAGCCGCCCATGTAGCGTCCCGCACCTTCGGAAACACCAAGGATCACTGGAGATTTTTCTTCTTCAGCTGCTTGTAAAATCGCTTGAGTAAACTCAAGGTTGTTTAAGTTAAATTGTCCTACAGCGTACCCTTTTTCTTTAGCTGTATTCAACATTTCCGTCATAGAAACTAAAGGCATGTCGAATGTCCTCCTTATGTAGCCTGATTGTCTTCTAGCGAAAAAAGCTTTCCACCCTAGCATGACCCATATATTGCTGTCATATGTAAATACTCAGATCGCTTTTTCTCCATAACTAGGATACCAACTTTTCGACAAATCGGCAACATAATGACATGATTCATTTGTTTCTTCTTTTTGTCAGTTAGACTTCAGGGGCAGATATTTTTTGACGGCGTCTCTGATTTCGTCGATGTCAAACGGCTTGGCAAAGTGCGTCAGAGCGCCCAATTCCTTCGATTCCTGGATCATGTCGAGCTCTCCGTATGCCGTCATGATAATGACCCGGATGTTTTCGTCAATGACCTTCATCCGTTTTAAGATTTCGATTCCGTCCATGCCGGGAATTTTCATGTCCAAAAGCACAAGGTCGGGCCGTTCTTTTGTCACAATGTCAAGCGCCTGCAGGCCGTTCGCAGCCTGAAACGTCTGGTAGCCTTCTTTATTGAACACTTCATTTAGCAAAATACGAATGCCGTATTGATCATCAACGATTAAAATTTTTTCATTCATCATTTTACACCCCAATATTATGATTTTCGTCAAAAGTAAGCAGTATTGTATGTATTCTGTTTGATTTTCCTATTTCCTTTAATTATAATAGTCTACTTTACGACATTTTCTGAGCATTTTCTCTTTTGTTGTATACTGATATTGTACGTTATAAAGGAGGATTCACTTATGTTGAAAATATTCACGACGCAGTTAACAGGTATTTTTTCCCGCATTCAGGATAAGGAATCTGACGCGATTGAAGATGGGGCGCGGCTGCTTGCTCAAGCGGTGATCAGCGGGCATTCCATTTATTTATACGGAGCAAATGAGCTGCAGGGCGTCTTTTTTGAGGCCACTGAAAGCAAAGAACCCTTCCCATCTGTCAAAGCCTTTCCAGAAAGCGCTGAGGAAGTGACAGAAAGCGACAGGGTGCTGATGTTTTGCTCAGGGACGGGCACAGCCGAAGAACAGGCGCTCGCAAAAGAGCTTTATGAAAAAGGTGCGGGAGTCGTATGCGTATCGCCCGCAGCCAAAGACAGTGCGGGAATAGAACAGTATTGTGATGTGCATATTGATTCTAAATTAAAAATGCCGCTTGTTCCGGATGAAGACGGCACCCGTTACGGGTTTCCCTCTTTAATGACAGCACTGTATGTCTATCACGCTTTATCGTTTACACTAAAAGAAATTCTGCAAGAGTATGCATAATATCTTATTGTACATGCTGGAACTTGCCGGAAACAAATAAAAAAGACTTGCCCGCTTTTGACAAACGGCAAGTCTTTTTTATTACTTCTGATTTGCAGCTTCGACAGACGCTCCGATAAAGCCTTTGAATAGAGGCTGAGGTCTTGTCGGTCTTGACTTGAACTCTGGGTGGAACTGAGAAGCTACGAACCAAGGGTGGTCTTTCAGCTCGATGATTTCAACAAGGCGTCCATCAGGGCTTGTGCCTGAGAATACGAAGCCTTGCTCTTCCATTTGCTGTCTGAATTCATTGTTAAACTCATAGCGGTGGCGGTGGCGCTCGTACACCACTTCATCCTGATACACTTCAAAGGCTTTCGTGCCTTCTTCAAGCTTACAAGGGTAAAGGCCGAGACGAAGCGTTCCCCCAAGATCCTCCACATCCTTTTGTTCAGGAAGAAGATCAATGATCGGGTATTGAGTTGACGGATCAATTTCCGCTGAGTGAGCGCCTTTTAAGCCCAATACGTTTCGTGCGTATTCAATAGACGCCACCTGCATGCCCAAGCAAATGCCCAAGAACGGAATGTTGTTTTCGCGCGCGTATTTTGTCGCGACGATTTTGCCTTCAACACCGCGGTCTCCGAATCCGCCCGGCACAATGATGCCGTCTGTTCCGCTTGTGAGTTCTGCGATATTGTTTTCTGTCACTTCTTCCGCGTTGATCCATTTCACTTTTACATCTGTGTCAAACGCATAGCCCGCATGGCGGAGAGACTCGACAACAGAAATGTATGCGTCAGGAAGCTCAACGTATTTGCCGACAAGGCCGATTGTAATCGTTTGAGACAGGTTGCTGACTTTGTTAACAAGCTCTTTCCATTCGGACATTTCCGCTTCTTTGCATGCCAATTTCATGTGCTCGCAAACAAGCTTATCAAGCCCTTGTTTTTGAAGCTCCAGCGGAATGGAGTAAAGGTTGTCCGCATCTTCACATTCAATAACCGCTTTTGTATCGATATCGCAGAAAAGCGCGATTTTATCTTTCATATCTTGAGAAATCGGCATTTCTGTACGAACGACGATGATGTTTGGCTGAATGCCCAAGCTGCGCAATTCTTTTACGCTGTGCTGTGTCGGTTTTGTTTTTAATTCGCCAGCAGCTTTAATGTAAGGTACGAGCGTACAGTGGATGTACATTACGTTTTCACGGCCGATGTCGCTCTTCATTTGGCGGATCGCTTCAAGGAATGGCAGTGATTCGATGTCTCCGACAGTACCGCCGATTTCTGTAATGACAACATCTGCGTTTGTCTCTTTCCCTGCGCGGTAAACACGGTCTTTCAATTCGTTTGTGATGTGCGGAATGACCTGTACGGTTCCGCCAAGGTAATCTCCGCGGCGTTCTTTTTTAAGAACTGTTGAATAGATTTTACCTGTTGTCACGTTGCTGAATTTATTCAGGTTAATGTCGATAAAACGCTCATAGTGACCAAGGTCCAAGTCTGTTTCAGCGCCGTCATCCGTTACGAATACTTCACCGTGCTGGTACGGGCTCATTGTTCCCGGGTCAACGTTGATGTATGGATCGAATTTCTGAATCGTCACGTTCAGTCCGCGGTTTTTCAGCAAACGCCCTAATGAAGCTGCTACAATACCCTTTCCAAGTGAGGATACAACTCCCCCGGTTACAAAAATATATTTCGTCATTTCGTTTGCTCCTCTCTTCGCTCTTAGCTACATTTTTAAAATGTACTATTTTATAAAAAATCATTTAGCCTTTTAAATGATTTATAAGAAAAATGAGGGGTGAAAATAAGAAAGCTCCCTTTCAATTTCTTGAAAGGGAGCATAACGTACTATGTTCTCTCTTCGTTTTTGAAGAGCCCAAAATACATACTACATAGTTCGACTATGAAAGTCAAGATCGTTTTGAAGATGAAATCTGATACTATTTAATTTCCTCTTCTTCATCATCATAGTCTTCATCATCTTCATCAATAATATCTTCTTCGATCTCAAGATCATCGTCGTCTTCATCAAGATCTTCATCGTCAAAATCGTCAGCTTCAAGATCGAGTTCTTCCTCAACTTCATCCAAATCAAGGTCGTCTTCGTCGATCTCTTCAAACTCGTCAAGATCAAGATCTTCTTCGACTGCTTTCTTCGCTTTTTTCTTTTTCGCCTTGACTGTCGGCTGAGTTTCTTCATCAAGCTGATCATACGGATACCAGCTGCGAAGCCCCCACGTCTGGTCAGAAAGCGCCAGGAAGCGGCCGTCAATGTTTAAATCTGTATAAAATTGAGCGATGCGGTCTCCAAGCTCTTCTTTTTTCACGCCGAGCAAAGATGCGATTTCATTTAAAAGCTCCTGAAAAGGAACTGGTTTTTTATGTTCTTCAAATAATTCGTGAGCGATTTCAACTAAAGCCATTTCCTTTAGCTCTTCCTGTGAATATTGTTTGATACCCAAGGTCGGACACTCCCTTTCTATTACTTATATGTATCTGTTTTATCAATAATGAAAGCGATTTTGTATCGTTCTTATACAAACCATACCTCTCATTATAAACAAAATAAAACAGAATATGCTACCCTTAACAGCGTTAATTTAAATAATTTTACAAGAGTGATCCGACTGAGAGATGTTTTCCGTTAATCCGCGAGCATTCTGGAGATGACCAGTCTTTGAATTTCTTGAGTGCCTTCATAGATTTGCGTGATTTTTGCATCACGCATATAGCGTTCTACCGGATAATCTTTTGTATAGCCGTAGCCGCCGAAAATCTGCACGGCTTCGGTCGTTACCTTCATCGCCGTATCCCCAGCCATCAGTTTGGACATGGCGGAAGCTTTTCCATATGGAAGGCCCGATGATTCTAACCACGCAGCCTGATAGGTCAATAGCCTTGAAGCTTCTATCATTGTCGCCATATCCGCGAGTTTAAAAGCGATGCCCTGCTGCTCGGCGATCGATTTTCCGAATTGCTTTCGCTCTTTTGCATATTGAAGCGCCGCATCAAGCGCTCCTTGGGCGATGCCTACGGCTTGTGCAGCTATGCCGTTTCTGCCTCCGTCAAGCGTCTTCATCGCGATTTTGAAGCCTTCTCCCTCTTCTCCGAGACGCTTTGATGCGGGCACTACACAATCTTCGAACATGATTTCCGTTGTCGGTGAAGAACGGATGCCCAGCTTCTTTTCTTTCTTGCCTGTAAAAAATCCTTCAAAATCCTTTTCTACTATAAAAGCGGTAATACCTTTTTTCTTTTTCTCGGGATCGGTGACGGCAAAAACAATGTAAATATCAGCAACGCCGCCGTTTGTGATAAACACTTTGGAACCATTTAACACATAGTCATCGCCGATTCGTTCAGCAGTTGTTTTCATGCTGCCGGCGTCAGAGCCAGACCCTGCTTCGGTCAAAGCGAATGCGCCGATTTTCTCTCCGAGGGCCAGCTGTGTTAAGTACTCTGTCTTCTGTTCCTCTGTCCCAAAGGCAAACAGCGGCCAGCTGCAAAGAGAGATATGGGCGGAAAGCGTCACACCGGTGGAGGCGCACACTTTTGACAGCTCCTCCACCGCGATGACATAGGCTAAATAGTCACTTCCGATTCCGCCGTAATCTTCAGGCCACGGAATTCCCGTCAGCCCCAGATTTGCCATTTCCCGAAACAGCTCGCGATCGAAGCGTTCTTGTTCGTCTCGTTCTGCTGCTGTCGGGGCCACCTCATGCTTCGCAAAATCGCGCACCAATTTTCGTATCATCTCATGTTCTTCTGATAATGAAAAATTCATTGCTTCTCCCCCATTTTCAGATCAGCGCCTAAAACGGATTGAGCCAGAAGCTCGACGACGTCGTACGTTTTGACTTGGTCTTCGGCTTCCTTCGCCTTTGTGCCGTCCCCAAGCATTGTGAGACAATACGGACAGCCAGAACTGATCACCGATGGATTGACTGCGAGCGCTTGCTCTGTCCTGGCGACGTTAATCCTGTTTCCTGTTTCTTCCTCCATCCACATTAATCCCCCGCCAGCTCCGCAGCACATGCCGGTTTCCCGGTTTCTCTCCATTTCAACAAGCTGCACGCCCGGAATGGCTTTCAAAATCTCTCTCGGCGGATCATAGACTTCATTGTACCGGCCCAAATAGCACGAATCATGGAAGGTAATCGTCTCATGAAGCGGGTGCTGCGGTCTTAATTTTCCGTTTTTCACAAGCTCGGCCAGCACTTCTGTATGATGATAAACCTCGCCTTCAAATCCGAAATCCGGATATTCGTTTTTAAATAAATTGTATGCATGGGGATCGATCGTAACGATTTTTTTGACATCATTTTTTTCAAATTCAGAAATATTCTTCTCAACCAGCTCTTGGAACAAAAATTCATTTCCGAGGCGGCGCGGCGTGTCTCCTGAATTTTTTTCTTTATTGCCGAGGATCGCGAAGGACACGCCCGCGTGATTGAGCAGCTTGGCAAAGGAAATTGCGATTTTCTGGCTTCTGTTGTCGTAAGACCCCATGGAGCCTACCCAGAAAAGGTACTCAAATTCTTTTCCTTCTTTTTTCATTTCTTTTACAGTCGGAATCTCAGCATCCGGCGCCTCGTCACGCCAATTTTCACGTTCCTTGCGGTTGAGTCCCCACGGATTCCCCTGCCGCTCAATACTTGTCATTGCGCGCTGGGCGTCACTGTCCATTTTTCCTTCTGTCAGTACGAGGTAGCGGCGGAGATCGATGATTTTATCCACGTGCTCATTCATGACCGGGCATTGATCCTCACAGTTTCGGCAAGTGGTGCATGCCCAAATTTCTTCCTCTGTGATGACGTCGCCGATCAAGCTTGGATTGTAATCAAGCGCCGCTGCGGCTTCCTGCGATCCGCTGCCCGCTGACGAAGCAGCCAGCTGATTGCCTCTCGTATGCCGAAACGCTGCTGCGGGCACCCATGGGGAGCGCGAGGTGACGGCAGCGCCTTTTTCCGTGAGATGGTCTCTGAGACGCAAAATCAAGTCCATCGGAGAAAGCATTTTTCCGGTGCCTGTTGCAGGACACATATTGGTACAGCGGCCGCACTCGACACACGCGTACAGATCAAGCAGCTGAGACTGTCTGAAATCCTCAATTTTTCCCGCTCCGTAGCTTTCTTTCGTTTCGTCGGTAAAATCAATTTTTTCAAGTTTTCCGGCAGATTCCATCCGATTGAAAAAGACGTTTGCCGGGCCGGCGATTAAATGGGCATGCTTCGACTGAGGCACGTACACTAAAAAGCTAAGCAAGAACAGAAGATGGATCCACCAAGCGATATAGAAAATCACCGCCGCGCCTGTTTTCCCGACACCGCTAAGCATAAACGCAATACCTGAGGCAATTGGCTCGCTCCAAGAAAGCCCATGCTCATGCCAAATCAGATTCATCCCGTTCCCAAGCAGAACGGTCAGCATTAATCCTCCGATAAAAATGAGAACGAGTCCGGCTTTGAAACCGCGTTTCAGCCTCACGAGCTTTTCGATATAACGTCTGTAGAATGCCCACCCAACAGCAATTAAAATGAGAAACGTAACAATTTCCTGAAAAAAGGTGAAGGCGGGATAGACAGGGCCAAGCGGCAGATTCCGATCGGGAGCCAGTCCTTTGATGATAAAGTCAATAGCTCCAAACTGAACCAATATAAATCCGTAGAAAAACATGACGTGAATGACTCCGCTTTTCTTGTCCTTGAGCAGTTTTTTCTGCCCGAATACATTCACCCAAATGGCGTGAAGCCGTTCCTTGAACCGTTGATCAAATTGTTCTTTCTGGCCGAGCTTGATGTAGGCCAGTCTCGTTTTGACCAAGTACACAAACAAATAGACAGCGTAAGCGGTTACAATCAGAAATAATAATGCATTTGCGATGAGAAAGCCGCTCATTCCAATTCCCCCTTTTTACTGATAAAGACCGCGATCCCCTACCCCCGAATCTGTATAAGATTATCTTTATGATAAATAATGAATGAGTGTTCAGTCAATAATTAAATTCCTGCTGTTCGGGCACACTACCTTTACTACGGAAAGGAGTGCCGGTATGAAGGTATTTATCGTGATTATGATCATTGTCGTTATTTTCTTTGCCTTGATTCTGCTTGATATCTTCATGGGCCGTGCCGGATACAGAAAAAAGGCGTACGAGCCTGTTTTTTCAAAAAAGAAGAGTGACATCGAATTGATCCACTGCGGCGCTGATCTCGTTGAGCGGATGATGAATGATATTCGCCAGTCCGCCTCTTCTGTTCACATGATGTTTTTTATTATGAAAAATGATGAGGTCAGCCACAATATGTATACCTTGCTGAAAACAAAAGCCCAAGCTGGCGTCTCCGTTTATTTACTTCTGGATTGGGCTGGTTGCCGGGCAATTAAAAAAACGGCGCTGCAGACGATGAAAAATGCCGGCGTCCATGTCCATGTGATGAATCGTCCCCGTTTTCCTTTTTTCTTTTTTCACATGCAAAAACGGAATCACCGGAAGATTACAGTGATAGACGGAAAAATTGGTTATATCGGCGGGTTTAATATCGCCGAAGAATATCTTGGAAAGAAGGCGAAGTTCGGCAATTGGGAGGATTATCATCTGCGCATGATGGGAGAAGGCGTACATGATCTTCAAACGCTTTTTGCTTCTGATCTAAAACGAAATACCGGAATCCAACTGGGTTCGGATGTTTGGCCAAAGCTTCAGCAAGGGACTATTTCTCACAAGATATATGCGACCGACGGTTATTCCCTTGAAAACAAATACTTGGCCAATATTGCCCAAGCGAAGAATCGCCTTACGGTTTGCACGCCTTATTACATTCCATCAAAGCCGCTTCAAGAGGCCCTCATTAACGCAAGAAAAAACGGCGTATCCGTGAGAATCATTGTACCGATGAAATCAGACCATCCGCTGGTACGAGAAGCGGCTTTTACGTATTATTCGGAGCTCTTGGATGCCGGCTGTCTTATTTATCGTTATTATCAAGGGTTTTATCATGTAAAAGCCCTCATCATAGACGACCACCTCAGCATAATCGGAACAGCCAACTTCGATAAACGAAGCATGTTTTTAAATGAAGAGGTGAATGTCGAAATTGATGACGAAGCGTTTACAAGTGAAGTCTATGCCACGATTGAGGAGGATATGAAAAAGTCGGAGCGGCTGACGATGGAGGATTTCAGCAAGCGCACATTCAGGCAGCGCCCGGCGGAATGGCTCGGCAGGGCATTATCTTATTTCTTATAAAGGAGAGTTCCTATGATTTTCAGATTCGGGTTCGTTTCAAATGCGATGAGCCTTTGGGATGCGTCTCCCGCTAAAACATTGACATTCGCGCGTTATTCAAAGCTTTCAAAGACTGAAAGAAAAGAAGCGCTTCTGACTGTGACAAAAGCCAATTTGCGCAATACGATGAGAACCCTTCACTATATCATCGGACACGGCATCCCTTTGTACCGTTTTTCCAGTTCGATTGTGCCGCTGGCTACGCATCCCGACGTGATGTGGGATTTTGTAACACCGTTTCAAAAAGAGTTTCGGGAGATTGGAGAGCTTGTTAAAACCCATCAACTGCGAACAAGCTTTCATCCAAATCAATTCACTCTGTTTACGAGCCCGAAGGAATCCCTCACAAAAAATGCGGTAACCGATATGGCGTATCACTACCGCATGCTTGAAGCCATGGGCATTGCTGATCGCTCCGTTATCAACATTCATATTGGCGGCGCTTACGGAAATAAAGACACCGCCACTGCACAATTTCATCAAAATATAAAACAGCTGCCGCAGGAGATCAAAGAGCGGATGACACTTGAAAATGATGATAAAACATATACAACGGAAGAAACGCTTCAGGTCTGTGAGCAGGAGGATGTTCCGTTTGTCTTTGACTTTCATCATTTTTACGCCAATCCAGACGATCACGCCGACCTGAATGTAGCACTGCCCCGCATGATCAAAACGTGGGAGCGGATCGGCCTTCAGCCAAAGGTTCACTTGTCTTCCCCAAAATCGGAACAAGCGATACGCAGCCATGCCGATTATGTTGACGCCAACTTTTTGCTGCCGCTGTTGGAACGCTTTAGGCAATGGGGAACGAATATTGATTTCATGATTGAAGCAAAGCAGAAAGACAAGGCGCTTCTCCGTTTGATGGATGAATTAAGCTCCATCCGTGGTGTCAAACGCCTCGGGGGCGGTGCGCTGCAATGGAAATCATAAATGTGCAAAAATAGGTTTACGACTTGTCAGCTTTGGGAACTTAGGCTATATAAGACAACAATCGATGGAGGAGAAAGATCATGAAAAATATCAAGTCTCTGAAAGTAGCCGCACAGGCCTTTACTTTAAGAAATTTGATTCATCTTTATAAAATGTGCCATTCCGGAAGCCACGAGGTTTATATTTATTCAAAGAAAACGATGTGCAAAATCAAAAGCTTAATTGAGCTTGAAACATTCCGCATGGCTCATAATGAAAAGGAATATCTGATCGTAGTTGAAGGAACAAAAGCATCACAGCTCATTGAAAAATTCCAAAATCTCATCGAGCCTGCTGAGAGAGAAGCGCTCTAACTTACATACAAAAAAGGATAGACATCTGTCTATCCTTTTTCTTATGCTCTTACATAATGGAGCTGAACCGCTTGTCCAAATTGTTTTGTCCCTTTTAACCGCAGTTTTGTTTCATTTGTTAGTTCGTGAAACAGCGGGATGCCGCTTCCTAAAACGACGGGAATAACAGTGATGATGAATTCGTCGATGGCATCTTCTTTCATAAAGTCATTCACAAGCTCTGCCCCGCCAGCTATCCAGATGTTTGAGCCTTTTTCCTGTTTCAAACGGGCAGTGAAGGCTCTGGCTCCCTCATTGATAAACGTCACATGTTCATCTTGATAACTGTCGGGCGATCCTGTAAAAACATAGCAGGTTTTATCCTGATACGGGAAAACCGGTGTTAGCACTTTAACGTGCTCATATGTGCTCCGCCCTAGAATGACTGTATCAACAGTCTGATAAAAATCACTGTAGCCGTTGTCACCTTCACCTTCAAATTCATCCAGCCAATCGATGCTTCCATCTTCTTTTGCGATCATCCCGTCCAATGAAACAGCAATGTACAGCACAGTTTTTCTTTCCATGTTCTCCTCCTATCGATGCACCATTTGCCCGAATTGCGCTTGATGCAGCCTGCTGTATAGGCCTCCGGCTTCGATCAGGTCTTGATGACGGCCTTGTTCTTCAATACCGTTGTTTGTGACGACTACAATTCTGTCCGCGTCTTTGATCGTTGCCAGCCTGTGGGCGATGACAAGCGTCGTGCGCCCCTCAGACAACTCTTGAAGGGCCTTTTGGATCGCCGCTTCCGTCTCTGTATCAAGAGCTGAGGTGGCTTCGTCGAGAATCAAGATCGACGGATTTTTCAAGAACATCCTTGCAATTGACAGACGCTGTTTTTGCCCGCCGGAAAGCTTCACGCCGCGTTCGCCAATCATAGTATCCAACCCATCGGGCATGTTATGGACGAGCTCTTCCAGATGCGCCTGCTTCACAGCTTGCCAAATGTCTTCTTCTGATGCGCCTAATCGGCCGTAGGCGATATTTTCTCTAAGCGTGCCCGAGAATAAGAAAACGTCCTGCTGCACGACGCCAATCTGCCCGCGCAACGAAGAAAGCGTCATGTCTTTTATACTGATGCCGTCAATCGTAATGTCGCCCTCCGATGCTTCATAAAAACGCGGAAGCAGACTGCAAAGCGTTGATTTCCCCGCACCTGACGGACCGACGAACGCCACCGTTTCCCCCGCTTGAATGGATAGGTTGATGTCATTGAGGACATTGTGATGGTCATCATAGCCAAACGAAACATGTTTATAGCGGATATTGCCCTTCAGGCCGGAAACATCTCTCGCATCAGGTGAATCCTGAATGTCCGGCTCTGTCTCCATGAGCTCCATATAGCTTTTGAAACCCGCGATCCCCCTCGGATACATTTCGATAATGGCATTAATTTTGTCAATAGGCCTGAACAGCACATTCGTCAGGAGCACAAACGCCACAAATTCCCCGTACGATAAGGAGCCGCGAATGACAAACCACGTCCCGCACAAAAGAACAAACAGCGTGACAAACCGAGTCAGCATATAGCTGATTGACCCGTTTTTCGCCATGATTTTGTAGGAAGAAAGCTTTGTGGCACGGAAACGCTGGTTGTTGACGGCGAAGCGTTCTTTTTCAAATGCTTCATTTCCGAACGCCTGCACAAGCCGGATACCGCCGATGTTATTTTCTACACGCGCGCTGAAGTCTCCGATATCCTTGTTCAGCGTGGTAAATGCTTTGGTCATTCTTTTGTTGAAATAAAGCGCTAGCCAAATGACGATCGGCATAATGATAAACGTTAATAAAGCAAGCTGCCAGTTAATAAACAGCATCACTCCGAACGCCCCGAGAATGGTCATGACCGCAATGAATAAGTCTTCCGGTCCGTGATGAGCGACTTCACCGATATACATTAAATCGTTCGTGAGCTTCGACATCAGCGTTCCCGTCTTGTTGTTGTCGTAAAATTTGAACGAGAGCTTTTGCAAATGGTCAAAAAGCGACTTTCTCATATCAGTCTCAATATTGATACCAAGCATGTGTCCCCAGTAGGTCACGATATACTGAAGAGCCGAGCTGAGCGCGTACACCGCAAATAACCCGATTGAGGTCGCGATGATCAGCCCCCAGTCCCTGCCCGGCAGCAAGGTATCAATAAAATAATTGACGATCAAAGGAAAACTCAGCTCCATTAAACCTCCCGCGATCGCTGAGAAAAAGTCGAGAAAGAACAACGTTTTATATGGTTTATAATATGAAAAAAATTGCCGCAGCACCCTATCTTCCCCCAATGTATAAATAACTGATAATATTTCTCAATTATACTATACACGGGCTGTTTTGAAAGATCAGATTTCTTTTTTCTTACAGAACACCTGAAAACAGGCGGGCAAATGACTCTTTTGTCCGGTCAGCCACGCCTCTTTTATAAAAGCCGACAGGGCTGAGCTTTTCACTTTCCTGCATATCCTCTTCAAAATGGATCTCAAGGGTTCGGATCGCTTCGGCATCCGTGAAGAACACATTCACTTCAAAGTTGAGCTGAAAGCTGCGCATGTCCATATTCGCGGTGCCGACGGAGGCGAGATCACCATCAATGATCATGACTTTTTGATGCATGAAGCCTTTTTGGTAGGAGTACACTTCAATGCCCTCAAGAAGCAGCTCCGGGAAATAGGACCTCGACGCGTATTGGGTCAAAAAGCTGTCGTTCTTCTCCGGCACCATAACCCTTACCTCTACCCCCTTTGTCGCCGCTGCTTTTAGCGCCGTGCGAATGGATTCATTGGGGACAAAATAGGGCGTGGCGATCCATATTGATTTCTGCGCTGAAGAAATCATTTCATAATAAAGGTCGCTCATGCTTTCCTTCATGTCAGGGCCTGTCGCGACAATTTGATAAATGCCTCCTCCTTCCACGGGAACCGGGGTATTGTACTCCTCTTGATCAATTAGCACTTCATTGGAGACGTATTCCCAATCCAGCATAAAGATAGCGTGGAGCGTTTGCACAATTTCCCCCTCAAGCCGCAGGTGTGTATCTCTCCAAAATCCGATGTACGGATCTCTGCTGATATATTCCTTTCCAACATTTAATCCGCCCACAAAACCGGTTTTCCCATCGATGATCACGATTTTCCGGTGATTTCTGAAATTCAGCTTCTGGTTGAAAAACCCGTATTTCAGCGGAGAAAACGGGACGATGTCCACCCCCGCTTGTTTCATTCTCATAATATCTCTTCTTGCCAGCTTCATGCTTCCTGCCGCATCGTATAAAAACCTCACCTCGACACCCTGGCGCGCTTTCTCCATCATAATATCCATCATGCCGCGTCCGAGCATGTCTGATTTAAACATGTAGTATTCAATATGTATGTAAGATTCCGCTTTTCTCATTGCTTTGAAAATGTCCGGGAAGGTTTCTTCGCCGTTTTTCAGCACTTTGATGTTGCTTTTCGTATTGATATTCATATGGGCAGCCCTGATGGAATATGTAAAGAACCTCTCTTGATTGTCCTTCAGCCCTGTCACTTCGGGCGTTTCCTCCTTGTCAAACAGCTTCCTGAGCTTTTCCCTGTTGTACATTCGTTTTGTCTTAAACAGCTTTCCCTTTACATAAAGCTGTCCCGAAAACAGATAAAACACGTAGCCGGCGATTGGAAAAAAGACAAGAATATGGATCCACAGCAGCGTGTGCTGCGAGGTGCGGTTTTCAAGAATTAATGAATAGATGCTGAACAAAATAATGCTTATATAGCAAAGCAATCCTCCGTAAAACTCAAGCCTGGAAACCGGAAAAAACCAAATGACATATGCCCCGATGAGCATCATATATAAAAAGAAAAATTCCAGTCTCCTTTTCAGCATCCTGATTCTCTCCAATCTGATTCAATTACCTCTGTATTACCTCTTTTTTCTAATCGATAAACCTTGTAAGTAAATAACCTCTCCGCCGAAGGAGGAGAGGTTTAGAAAAAACTAACTGTCAAGGAATTCATCCGCATCGTTTCTGCAGAAATAAAGCAAGACTATAGGCAACGCCGAGTGACAACATGAGCGGCAGGCTGAACCCGCTGAGCACTCCGGCAAGCGCCGAAAAAGAGGCGGCGCTGTGACTGCAAATACGGTGGATAGAGTGAATTTGATGCCCATTCTGATGAGAGAAAATATATAAAACGGGATATTGATCAGAAAGAAAATAAGGAGTTAGTCAGGCTGAGTCATAATCTGCTGTTCCGCCGGTTTAAAATGAGTAAAATCCGTTTTATTCTTGATGTTATTTCCAAATACAAACACAACAGGATTCCCGGCCGCCCAGCCATTACCTTGGCAGAAAAAACCCCCTCTTGCAAGGGGGATTTTCACGAGCGTTTCCGATATACAACGTAGCTGCGGGTCAGATACTTGAGCGGCAGACTGAACACATGAACCAATCTCGTAAACGGCCACAGGATAAAAACGACGTATCCTATCACAATATGAAACTTAAACCATAGCGGGACACTCTCCATCAAAGAGGCATCAGGCCTGAACAAAACGATTTCCCTGAACCAGGGCCCGACTGTGGTCCGGTAATCGAAGCCTTTCGAATCAATGTTGAGAAACGTGGCCGCAACGCCTGACAGCATCATGAACAGCAGCAGGAGGAGCGTAAGGATATCGGATGGCGAGCTCGTTTTGCGGATTCTTTTGTCAAACAGCCTTCTGTACGTCAGGATGACAAGTCCGGTACATGCCGCAATGCCCGCCGGCAAGCCAGCGCCAATCGCCATTTTGTGATACATATGCTCTGAAATGCCAAGGGAAGCATACACGCCTTCCGGGATCAGAATCCCCATGACATGCCCGCCGACAACGCACAGCAGTCCCCAGTGAAAAAGTGTGCTGCCCGCCGCAAGTTTTTTCTTTTCTAACAGCTCGCTTGATTTCGCCGTCCAGCCAAATTGGTCATGCTGGTAGCGGTAAATATGGCCGCCGATAAAGATCGTCAATACAATGTATGGCATAATACCCCAGAGGATCTGCCCGCTCATGCCTGAACAGCCCCTTCAACGCTTTCACGTACGCCGATGTTTTCAAGCGCGGCCAGCAGCACGTGCAGCAGTTCAGCGTATATACTGTCATTTTTTTCGAGACGGGATGCCAGCTCCCTCACATTGGACAGATATTTCTCAAACACGCTTCTCGCTGCTTCAATTTCTGCAGCCGCAGCAAATTCCAGCATCAGCGGCAGATAATCAGGCAGCTCTTTCTCTGTCGGCAGAAAACCGGATTGTTCGTATGCGTTTTTTAAATGCAGCAATTCAATGCCGCGTTCCCTTTGCTCGCCCGAGTTAAAGTAGGTGACATACATATTTGTTTTTTTCCCAAAGTCGAATGTATAGACATAGTGTTCAATCAGCGCTTCCGGTGAAAAGCTGGCTGACGCCTCGAAAAAGTGCAGCAGCTTCTTCCGGATTTGCCGGTTGCCGATTTCATGGATAAGAGCCTTCCATTCGGGAATCTCGGCTCTCCACTCTTCATCCGGATAAGAGAGAAGAGAGGAAAGAGCGGAGAACGTAATTTGCCGGTCTGTGGTGTTCATCTTGTTACACCTCATTTATCAAAAGTTAGAAACAGGAGCCGGGGCCGCCTGAAAATGATAAGCCGCAGCTCCCTTGTTCAGCATATAAATCTGAAACTTCTTCTCGATGACTGCTCGGTATCACAAAGCGGTCATCATATTTGGCAATCGCAAGCAGCCGATACATATCTTCAATTTGCTGTTCTGTTAAGCCGACACTGGAGATCAGTTCCGGGTCGATTGATTTATTCGTCTGGATCGCTCTCATATACTGGCGCATGACAGACATTTTCTTTAACGTTGACCGAATATGATCCGTATCACCGGCTGTTAACAGCTGCGCCAAATAATCTATCGGGATTCTCATTTGGTCGATAGCCGGAAAAATATCTTCTGCGGATTGCCGGCTGCCTTTTCCTTCAAAGAGATTCATAATCGGACTGAGCGGCGGAATGTACCACACCATTGGCAGCGTGCGGTACTCTGGATGAAGCGGCAGCGCAATCTTCCAGTCAATGATCATTTTATAGATCGGCGATTGCTGCGCAGCCTCTATCCAATCAGACGGAATGCCTTGTTCTTTTGCCAGCTTGGCAACCTCAGGATCATTTGGGTCAAGAAAAACGTCCAATTGTGAATGGTAGAGATCCTTTTCATTTTCAACAGATGCCGCTTCCTCCACTTTGTCCGCGTCATACAGCATGACGCCGAGGTAGCGGATTCTGCCAACACACGTCTCAGAGCAGATGGTCGGCAGTCCCGCCTCCAAACGCGGAAAGCAGAGTGTGCATTTTTCCGCTTTGTTCGTTTGCCAGTTAAAATAGACTTTTTTATAAGGACAGGATGATACGCAATATCTCCATGAACGGCATGCGTTTTGATCCACAAGCACAATGCCGTCCTCCTCGCGTTTGTACATGGCGCCGGATGGACAGGATGATACGCACGCCGGGTTGATGCAGTGCTCGCAAATACGGGGCAAATACATCATAAAGACCTCATCGAATTCTGTTTTGATCGATTCCTCCATCTTTTGTACGTTGGGATCTTCAAGTCCCGTTATGTGGCCGCCCGCGAGATCATCCTCCCAGTTCGGTCCCCATTCGATATTCATAAAATCCCCCGTCAAGGACGATTTCGGGCGTGCTACCGGCTGGTGTTTTTTCTGCGGGCTATTCGTTAATGTTTCATAATCATAGTTCCAGGGCTCATAGTAATCATCAATCGACGGCTGATTCGGATTATAGAAAAGGCCTGCAAGCCGATTGGTTTTCGAGCCCGATTTCAGCTCGAGCTTTCCTTTTTTCAATGTCCAGCCGCCTTTATATTTGTCCTGGTCCTCCCATTGCTTCGGGTAGCCGATGCCCGGCTTTGTTTCTACATTATTGAAGTACATATATTCCGCACCGGAACGGTTTGTCCACGTGTTTTTGCAGGTGACGCTGCACGTGTGGCAGCCGATGCATTTATCCAAGTTCATGACCATACCGATTTGCGCTTTAATCTTCAAGCCAATCGACCTCCTTCAGCTTGCGGATGACGACGTTCAGGTCGCGCTGATTCCCCGTTGGACCGTAATAGTTAAAGCCGTAGCTGAGCTGGGCGTAGCCACCGATCATCTGTGTCGGCTTGACGTGAATCCTTGTCGGGCTGTTATGGGTGCCTCCGCGGTTATTCGTCAGCTTTGTTCCTGGCACGTTGATGTGGCGGTCCTGGGCATGGTGCATAAACGCCATTCCTTTAGGAATCCGATGAGACAAAACGGCTCTCGCGACGACAACACCATTTCGGTTAAAGCATTCAATCCAATCGTTGTCTTTGATATCCGTGTCCTCTGCATCATCTTTATTCATCCACACGGTTGGCCCGCCGCGGAACAGCGTCAGCATTGGCAGAGAATCAAAATACATGCTGTGGACAGACCATTTATTATGCGGCGTCAAATAATTGAGGACGATTTCTTTTCCCTCTTGATCAGGCCGCTTGCTCAGAAACGGGCGATGCTGGAGGATCGGTTTGAATGTCGCCATCGTTTCACCGAATTCCATCATCAGTTCATGATCGACATAATAGGATTGTCTGCCTGTCAGCGTCCGCCACGGAATTAATTTTTCAACATTCGTTGTAAACGGCGAATACCTGCGCCCTCCTTTTTCAGAGCCGGAAAACGCTGGAGACGTGATCACCGTTTTCGGCTGGGCTGTAATTTGTTCGAACGTAAAGCATTCTTCCTCGCGTTCTTCCGCCAGGTCTTTCAGCTTCAGGTTCGTGATGTTTTCAAGTGATTCCCATGCTTTTACTGCGACCTTTCCATTCGAAGTGGATGATAGGGTTAAAATCGCTTCTGCTGCCTGCTTTGCTTCACTTATATTTGGACATCCCTTTGCGACACTGTCCGAGGTGATTTCTCCCAATCTCTGTTTGAGTGATTCATATTCATCGGCTATTGACCAGCTCATCCCTTTTGTTCCGCTCGGCTTTAAAGCAACGTTCGGACCAAGTGCAGTCATTTTATGAAAAATGTGTTTGTAATCCCGTTCAACGACTTGGATGTTCGGCATCGTTTTTCCCGGAATGGCTTCACATTCGCCTTTGCTCCAGTCATTGATTTTGCCGAATGGCTGGGCCAATTCCTGCATGGTGTCATGGAGGAGCGGCGTCGCAACCACTTCTTTCACGGGCTCCATATCGACTTCTTCTGCCAGATCGGAAACGGCTTTTGACAGCGCCTTGAAAATATCCCAGTCTGACTTCGATTCCCACGGAGCCGAGATCGCAGGAGCAAATGGATGAATGAACGGATGCATATCTGTGCTGCTGAGATCGTGTTTTTCATACCATGTCGCCGCCGGCAGCACGATATCGGAATACAGCGCCGTACCGGCCATTCGGAAGTCAAGATTGATTAACAAGTCGAGCTTTCCTTCCGGCGCCTGCTCCCGCCATTTGATTTCTTCAGGGCGGATGCTGTCGCTATCGTCATTCATCAAGCCGTTTGTCGTCCCAAGCAAATGCTTGAGAAAATATTCATGCCCTTTTCCTGAGCTTGAGATCAGATTTGCCCGCCATACGAAGAGATTTCTTGGAAAATTCACTTCATTATCAGGATCTTCAATCGCGAATTTCAGTTTTTTCTCTTGGAGCTGTGAGGCCACGTACGCACCAACGTCTTCAGGTGTTTCTGCCCCTGCTTTTTCAGCTTCTTTATACAGATCGATGCCATTTTGATTGAAAGTCGGGTAAGACGGAAGCCACCCCAGCCGCGCGGCCAGCACATTGTAATCAGCGTGGTGCTTGTAGCGGGATGACGCAGCAATCGGTGATGCCAAATCACTGATCGGCTGGTCCTCATAACGCCACTGATCTGTCGCAAAGTAGAAAAATGAGGTGCCGTTTTGCAGCTTGGGCACGCCCTCCCAGTCCTTTGCAGTTGCAATCGTCTGCCACCCTTCAGCAGGTCGGAGCTTTTCCTGCCCCACGTAATGGGCCCAGCCTCCGCCGTTTACGCCTTGGGCGCCTACAAGTAAAACAAGATTTAACACCGCTCGGTAGATCGTGTCGGAGTTGAACCAGTGGTTAATGCCGGCCCCTACGATAATCATGGACCGGCCGTCTGTATCGATCGCATTTTGAGCAAACTCTCTGGCAATCTTAACGACAGCTTCTTTTTTGATTCCTGTCATTTGTTCCTGCCAGGCAGGCGTAAACGGCTCAGGATCATCATAGGAGACAGCCAATCGTTCGCCGATACCCCGGTTCACGCCGTAGTTAGCCAGTATCAAGTCAAACACGGTCGTGATGTACGTTTCTTCACCGTTCAGGTTCATTTTTTTAATAGGAAGATCCCGCTCGAGCACTTTGTTTCCGTCATTTGAAAAATACGGGATGCGCACCGTGCCGATTTCGTCCTCTATTCCCAGCACAGAGAGACGGGGTTCAATCGGTTCCCCGGTTTCTTCATCAATCATGTGCAGGTTCCATTTCTGCTGCCCGTCCCAGCGCGAGCCCATTGTCCCTTGGGGTATGGCAAATGAACTTGTTTGTTCATCCCAAACCGCAGGCTTCCACTGATCATGCTTTGTCTGCCGCCCGATGTCCTTCGCATGCAGAAACCGTCCCGCTGTGTATACGCCATTTTCTTTTGACAGGGTGACGAGAAATGGAAAATCAGTGTATTGCTTCGCGTACTCAATAAAACGTTCAGTTTCTTGGTTCACGTAAAATTCCTGCAGAATGACATGACCCATCGCCATCGCAAGTGCCCCGTCAGTCCCTTGGCGAATACTCAGCCAGTCATCCGCGAACTTTGAGGATTCCGCAAAATCCGGACTGATCGAAATGACCTTAGCGCCTTTATAGCGGGCCTCCGCCAAAAAATGCGCGTCAGGCGTTCTCGTTAACGGAACGTTGGAGCCCCATGTGAGGATATAGCCGGAATTGTACCAATCACTGCTTTCCGGAACGTCCGTCTGGTCACCCCAAATTTGCGGGGATGCTGGAGGAAGATCCGCATACCAGTCATAAAAACTGAGCATAGGGCCTCCGATTAACGACATAAACCGGGAGCCTGATGCATGGCTGATCATGGACATGGCCGGAATCGGAGAAAAACCGACGTTTCGGTCAGGCCCGTATTTCATCACTGTATACAGCAGAGAGGCTGAAATCAGCTTCAGCACCTCCGGCCACTCAGCGCGCACAAACCCGCCTTTCCCTCTCGCCTGTTTATAGGACTTCGCTTTTTCAGGGTTTTCGACGATCGATTTCCAGGCTTCCAATGGATTTTGATGTTCTTGCAGTGCCTCCCGCCATAAATTAATCAGTACACCGCGCACGTATGGATATTTCACACGCAGCGGGCTGTAGATATACCATGAAAAACTGGCCCCCCGCGGGCAGCCTCTCGGTTCAAAATCAGGCATATCCGGGCCTGTTGATGGATAATTCAAATTTTGCCCTTCCCACGTAACAATTCCATTTTTGACATAAATATTCCAGCTGCAAGACCCTGTACAGTTAACGCCGTGGGTGGAGCGAACGACTTTGTCGTACTGCCATCTGTTTCTGTATACATTCTCCCAATCGCGATCTTCGCGGGTGGTTTGGCTATGTTTATTTGAATGGTGTTCGATAGGAGAGAAATAATTCAATCTCCTAAACAACGGACTCCTTTTCTTTTTCTTCATGAGAGTTCACTCCTTCCGAGTCAGGTGATGCTAAGTTCACTATAAACAGAGACAGCGTGTTTCCTTGTGAACTATGTCACACACTCTGCTTTTTTCACAAAATGTTCACACAAAGGAGAAGGAAGGCTGCGTTCAGGCAGGACGCTTGGGTCATTAGCCGCCTTTCATTCAAAGATCAAAAAAACCGGCTCTATTTAAGAACCGGGCTCAGCGTTTTCATCCTGTGATGTATGCAGATACCGCAAAAATAATTGATAGGAACAAAAAACATTTTGCTGAAGCATAGCCAAAAAGTTCATTTGCAGCTGCGGATGGTAAGACATCATTTTCTTAAATATGTAATATGGGATATTGAGAATCAGAATGTCTGAAGTGGCATTGACTGAGATAAAGGGCGATAAATAAAGCCCGCCTTTTTCATCAATCGGAAACACATCGCCTTTTTCCCACAGCGCAACGGTTTTCGACCCTTCAGGGAGCCTGCTGTCCACGAAACGGACACTGCCTTTTAATACAATATAGACAGATTGAGAATGAAGAAAAGATGGAGACTGATCACATGAGCCGCGGATAAACGTGCCGTTTTTCAGCAAGGTTTCGACAATGGATAGAGGCACTTCATTAAACATAGGAAGTTGTTTCAGAAATAATAAATAGTCACACTGATTCATAGGAAAACCTCCTGTGCTAAGGATAGCTTTAGTGTAGCTCGACTGAGCCTGTACAGCAGTGATGTATTTCACAGCCTGTATGATGAATGTCACTTATCAGGAGGGTGACTGCATTTATAATGAAAGAAAAAAGGAGGATTTCGATGAAGGCGCTGATTCCGAAGCAGCACGGCGCGTGGGCGATGCTGCTGATCCCATTTTTACTCGGCATGGCCAAGGGAGGCCCCGTTATTTGGCATATTCCGCTCTTCCTAGGCTGGCTTTTCCTATACTTAGCGGTTTATCCCTTTACGCTTGCCTTAAAAAAGAAACAAAGCAAACCATATCAAAAGTGGATGTGTTATTACGGTTTTCCCGCCTGCTGCTTTTTGATGATCTCGGTCTTTCATAAGCCGCCTCTCATCTGGGTGGGCGTTTCTTTACTGCCGCTGTTTCTCATACATATGTATTTTGCCCGCCGAAAAAACGAACGAGCCCTATTGAATGATGTTGCAGGTGTCTTGTTCTTTTGTTCGGGCGGGTTTGCGAGCTGCTGGCTGGGGATGGGAACCCTCGACGGCTGGGCTTGGTTTATTTTCTTGCAGTCTGCTTTATTTTTTATCGGGAGTTCCTTTTATGTGAAATCGGTGATTCGTGAAAGAAAAAACAGGACACTTGCATACTGGTCATGGGGATATCACCTGCTGCTCCCCTTTTTATCCGCTCTTTTCGGAGCAGGATGGGCGTTTCTCGCTTTTATCCCGAGCAGCTTGCGGGCATGGTTTTTTCATGGAAGAGATTGGCCCGTAAAAACGATTGGCATTCTGGAAATCGTGAATGCCTGCTTCTTTTTTGCCGTCATGTGCCTCTTTATGACAAGGTAAAAAAACAAGGACACCGCTGTCCTTGTTTTTTTCAGTCAATATTGCAAATCTCCAGCGGGCAATTTTCACACTCAATCTCACATCGTAAATAGTCCCGCTTGTGTAAAATAATTTTTCCGGATTCGTCTATCGAAATAACCCCTTTTTTGCGGAGATCTCCCAGCATACGGTTGATGCTTTCCCGTGCAGCCGCACAAAACTTTGCCAAATCCTGATTTGTCAGGACAATGTTAATCAGAATGCCGTCGCTTCGCTCCACTCCGTAGCTGTTTGATAAGCGGATAAGGGTAGAATAGAGCGCCCCCTTTTTGCCATGAAGAAGCAGATCCCTGATTTTGGACTGAATCTTCCGGAGGTGCGTGCTCATCCATTTCATGAACTCAAATGTCAAAGCGCCGTTTTGGATTAATTCTTTTTCCAGCTTATTTTTATTAATGACGAGCACCTCGCCATCCTCTAGCACTTTTGCACTGAGCATATACCTTGGTTCTTCAGTGAAAAGTGTTAATTCTCCGACGATATCATGCTTTTGGCAGATTCTAAGCGTCAGGTCTTTTCCATCAGATGTCAGCTTGCCGATTTCAATGAGTCCTGATTGAATCAGAAAAAGCTCTTCTGCATCCATTCCTTCTCGAAACAAATACGTGTGTTTTTCCATTTTTCTTTTCGTGCTGATCGATTCCAGCAATTCATGCAGATCGCTGGAAATAAGATCACTATCAGATGGTCGAACAGAGAGAAAATTCATGAGCTCACCTCGAAGAAAGTCACGTTGTGTGTTTATTGTAACGTGAATTGATTTGTACCCATCGAGAAAAAACTAACAATCTTGTGAATGCCCCAGTGTTAGTTGATGCTCTGGCTGTTTCTCTCCGTGTGTGTTTTCATTCTTTCCTGCCAATACATCCATATGACAAGGACAAAGCTGGCTAACGCCACCTCTGAAAGCGCCATAAACCCGATCGCGTACTGGCCTGTTGCCTGAAACACACTCGCCAATATGAGCGGAGGAAAAAAGCCGCCTAATCCGCCCATGGCAGACACAATCCCATTGGCAATCCCCGCTTGCTTGGAAAAATAGAAAGGCACCAGTTTAAAAACAGTCCCGTTTCCTATGCCTGAGCAGACAGCCACGGTTAATGATCCAAACGTATAAAGGCCAATTGTCGGCGAGAACGATAGGATAATGCCTGATAATGTAAGCCCGGCAAAAACAAACATCAAGATGCGGAGCGGGCTCATTTTATCAGCCAGGAATCCGCCCGCAGGCCTGAGCAGCGTAGAAACCGCAATAAAGCCAGCCGTCCGCAAGCCGGCATCTGCAGGATTCAGCCCAAAATGCTCCACCAGAAAGTTCGGCAGATAGATAGTGAAGGCGACAAAGGCACCGAACGTAATAAAATAAAACAGGCTCAGAAACCATAGCACATGATTTCGGTAAACGGCTTTGATTTGAGTCTTAACAGAAACTTTGACCTTCTTCTCATGCCTGTCGCCGAACAAAACGTGCAGTAAGGCAAAGACAGCCAGCAAAACCAGATACATCTGCACGGTTGATTTCCACCCGACGGCTTGAGCGATAACCGGCGCTGCAAATGTCGTAACGGCTGTCCCGATATTTCCTGCACCGTAAATCCCATTGACGACACCGTGCTTTTCTTTCGGATAATATTTCGGGAGGGAGGTCACTCCAATGGAAAACACCGCTCCCCCGATCCCTAAGAAAAAGCCGCCTGCGATTAAATCAAACAGAGAGTCCGCGATACTGATCCAAAATACAGGAAATAAAAGCAGGATGAAGCTGACCATAAACATGAGCCGCGCGCCAAACCTGTTCGTTAAATACCCTAAAGGAATGCGGAGAAGCGACCCGAGGATCACAGGAATCGCCGTCACCAAAGAAATCTCGCCCTTGCTTAAATGAATATCTAATGTGATTTGGGAAATGAGTGATGAAATCAGCACCCAAACCATAAACCCTGCCACCAAGCTTAATGACTGTAACGATAATTGAATGTGTTGACGGTTGATCATTTGGCTTGCCCCTTTCAATGATTCAATAATCAGTCTTATCATACAAAAACTCGCCAAACAGGATTGTGAATTACATCACACGTTTTTCTCATAAAAAAAGGACAAAGCCCGAAGACTTTGTCCTTTTGATCGTGATTACATTTTTTCCGGAGCCGATACGCCGATCAGCTGAAGCGCATTGTTCAGCGTAATTTGCGTTGCCTTCATTAAAGCCAGGCGCGCGCGGCTTTTCTCTTCATTTTCAGGGTCGATGACTTTCTCTGCGTTGTAGAAGCTGTGCAGAGCAGAAGCCAGATCATAAATATAGTTTGTGACACGGTGCGGAATTCGTTTTTCTGCTGCTTCCGCCACTGCCTCTGGGAAGCCGCCGATCGTTTTCAGCAGATCGTATTCTTTTTCTGATTGAATATGGCTGAAATCAAGATCTGCCGCCGGTTTAAGTCCCTGCTCTTCCCCTTGGCGAAGCATGCTGCAAATACGGGCATGCGCGTATTGTGCATAATACACAGGGTTTTCGTTAGATGTTGATACAGCAAGATCTAAGTCAAAATCCATATGGGTGTCCGCACTTCGCATTGCAAAGAAGTAACGAACAGCATCCAAGCCGACTTCTTCAATCAGGTCACGCATCGTTACGGCTTTACCGGTCCGTTTGCTCATTTTCATTTTCTCGCCGTTTTTGTAAAGGTGAACGAGCTGAATGATTTCTACTTCAAGCGTTCCTTTTTCATAGCCCAGTGCTTCGATTGCCGCTTTCATACGCGGGATGTAGCCGTGGTGATCGGCGCCCCAAACATTGATCAGCTTATCAAAGCCGCGGTCAAGCTTGTCCTTATGGTACGCGATATCAGGAAGCAGGTACGTGTACGTGCCGTCCTTCTTGATCAATACGCGGTCTTTATCATCGCCGAACGTCGTGGAACGGAACCAAGTCGCGCCGTCTTCTTCATAGACATGGCCTTTTTCGCGGAGCGCTTCAAGCGCCGTGTCGATTTTTCCATTTTGGTACAGTGAAGTTTCGGAATACCACACATCAAACGGCACACGGAAGTTTTCCAAGTCCTTGCGAAGCTTGTCCAGCTCGTATTTCAGGCCGTATTCACGGAAAAACGCGAGGCGTTCACTTTCCTCTTCGTTAACGAAACGGTCACCGTATTCCTCAGCGAGACGCTTTCCGATCGCAATGATATCCTCGCCGCGGTAGCCATCCTCCGGCATCGGTTTTTCCAATCCGAGCGCTTCAAAGTAACGGACTTCAACAGAAAGCGCCAGATTGTTGATTTGGTTTCCCGCATCGTTAATGTAGTATTCGCGGCTTACATCGTAACCCGCTTTTGAAAGCACGTTGCACAAGGAATCGCCGACAGCCGCCCCGCGCGCATGCCCGAGGTGAAGGTCTCCCGTCGGATTCGCTGATACGAATTCTACCTGAACTCGTTCACCGTTTCCGATGTTTGTTTCCCCGTATGCTTCCCCTGCTTCCAGTACAGACGGAATCAGCTTTGTTAAATATTGATTGTTCATATAGAAATTGATAAAACCCGGGCCGGCGATATCCAGTTTTTCAATCGAAGCCTTTCCTTTATCAAAATGAGCGACAATCTCTTCAGCGATTTGACGCGGCGCTTTTTTTGCCACTCTTGCCAGCTGCATCGCCATATTCGTTGAGTAGTCGCCGTGTGTTTTATCTTTCGGTGTTTCTAAAACAACATTGGGAATCTGGCTTTCTTCAGCCAGTCCCGCTTTCAGAACGGCCGCTTTAATTTCTTCTTTCAGCACGTCCTTCATTTGTTCCGCAATGTTCATGCGTGAGTTCCTCCCTCATACGTGATCGTCATATTATGTAAATGCTCCTGCTCGTCTCCGACATGCATGTCATATGCGATGCTGATACGGCCTTTTTCTTCATCGAGATCAGATTGAATCGATTTTGTGCTTGTTTTCAGCTCAAGCTCACCAAATGACATTTTATATTTAGCAATTGTGGAAGCTCCCGTTACGAAACGCTGATTCATTTTGACAGCGCCTGACCTCATGACCAGGACTTCGCCTTCGCTTACTTTCACAATCGTTTTGACTTTGCCTAAGTCGTGTTCTTCATAATAAGATAGATACACTTTATTTTGTTTTACATAGTAAAATCCGGTGGTGCGGAATTCGATGACTTCTTGGTTTCCGTCATCCTCGATCACAGACTTCACATGGAGTGTTATCGGTGTCTCTTGCTTCATTCTGACACGTCCTTTTCATCATTCCACTTTGACTTGAATAGTATAATCATTCGGTTTGTAAACTTCAACTGCTTCTATCTTACCATCATTGCTCATCAGATTTGAAGATAAACCTCATAAAAAGCATTTCCTTATATAGAAGAGAAAATCATATCACTAATTACCTTTAGGAAATGTTACATTTTTCCGAAATCTATCATTTCCTTTTCACATTTTTTTCAAATTATATGTATTGAATTAGTAATTTGATAGTTTTAAGATAAAAGTACAACATAGATCTGCTAGAAAAACAAAAAAAGGGAGGATTCAATTATGAAAAAAGCTGTCATTGTAGAAAACAAAGGTTGTGCAACATGCTCGATCGGAGCCGCTTGTCTAGTGGACGGTCCTATCCCTGATTTTGAAATTGCCGGTGCAACAGGTCTATTCGGTCTATGGGGGTAAGGATCTCCCAAAAGGGCATAGTCATTCTACTATGCCCTTTTTAAGTAAATTACAATTTTTAACTAAAATCTACCTCTTGGATATACATACACAACCGTTTTTCATTTGAATCATATGTATAGGGGATGGTATTTTGTTTATAGAGCAGATGTTTCCATTTATTAATGAAAGTGTAAGAGTTCACCAGCTTCCTGAGGGCGGCGTGTTAGAAATCGACTACTTGCGCGATAATGTCTCCATTTCTGACTTTGAGTATTTGGATCTCAACAAAACGGCTTACGAGCTCTGCATGCGCATGGATGGCCAAAAAACAGCTGAGCAGATTTTAGCTGAGCAATGTGCAGTGTATGATGAATCACCGGAAGACCATAAAGATTGGTATTACGACATGCTCAACATGCTCCAGAACAAGCAGGTTATTCAGCTTGGAAACCGGGCCAGCCGCCATACAATCACCACGAGCGGAAGCAATGAATTTCCGATGCCGCTCCACGCCACCTTTGAACTGACGCACCGCTGTAATTTGAAATGCGCCCACTGTTATTTGGAAAGCTCACCTGAAGCGCTCGGCACCGTGTCGATTGAGCAATTCAAAAAAACGGCTGATATGCTGTTTGATAACGGTGTATTGACATGCGAAATCACAGGCGGAGAAATTTTTGTCCATCCAAACGCCAATGAGATTCTTGACTATGTGTGTAAAAAGTTCAAAAAAGTCGCTGTCTTAACAAACGGAACACTCATGCGAAAAGAGAGTTTGGAGCTTTTGAAGGCTTACAAGCAAAAAATCATCGTCGGCATTTCTCTTGATAGTGTCAATTCCGAGGTCCATGACTCCTTTAGAGGGAGAAAAGGCTCTTTTGCCCAAACTTGTAAAACGATAAAATTGTTGAGTGACCACGGTATATTTGTCAGAGTCGCCATGTCTGTCTTCGAAAAAAACATGTGGGAAATCCACGATATGGCCCAAAAGGTTCGGGATCTCGGGGCGAAGGCGTTCTCTTACAATTGGGTTGACGATTTCGGAAGAGGCAGGGATATTGTCCATCCAACGAAAGACGCCGAGCAGCACCGCAAGTTTATGGAATACGAGCAAAATGTGATTGATGAGTTTAAAGATCTGATTCCGATTATTCCTTATGAACGAAAACGCGCGGCAAATTGCGGCGCTGGCTGGAAGTCCATTGTGATCAGCCCGTTCGGCGAAGTACGTCCTTGCGCCCTCTTTCCAAAGGAATTTTCATTGGGAAATATTTTTCATGATTCCTATGAAAGCATCTTTAACTCCCCTCTCGTCCATAAATTGTGGCAAGCGCAAGCGCCGCGGTTCAGCGAACATTGCATGAAAGACAAATGCCCGTTCAGCGGCTATTGCGGAGGCTGTTACTTAAAAGGGCTGAACTCTAACAAATATCACCGGAAAAACATTTGCTCTTGGGCGAAAAATGAACAATTAGAAGACGTGGTCCAGCTTATTTAGGAGGGAAACGATTTGTCACCAGCACAAAGAAGAATTTTACTGTATATCCTTTCATTTATCTTTGTCATCGGCGCAGTCGTCTATTTTGTCAAAAGCGATTATCTGTTTACGCTGATTTTCATTGCCATTGCCATTCTGTTCGGGATGCGCGCGCGGAAGGCTGACTCGCGATGAGCATTTTGGATATACACGATGTATCCGTTTGGTATGAACGGGACAACGTCATCTTAGAACAAGTGGATTTACATTTAGAAAAAGGCGCCGTTTACGGGTTGCTTGGGGTAAACGGCGCCGGAAAAACGACACTGATTAATACGCTGACAGGCGTGAACCGCAATTTCAGCGGGCGCTTTACACTGTGCGGAATTGAAGCGGAGGCCGGCATGCCGCAGAAAACATCAGATCAGCTGAAGACTCACCGTTACTTCGCCGCCGATTATCCGCTGCTATTTACAGAAATTACGGCGAAGGACTATGTGTCTTTCGTCCATTCGCTTTATCAAAAGGATTTTTCAGAGCAGCAGTTTGCCAGTTTGGCCGAGGCCTTTCATTTTTCGAAATACATCAACAGGAGAATTTCGGAGCTGTCCTTGGGGAACAGGCAAAAGGTTGTATTGATGACAGGCTTATTGCTGCGCGCTCCCCTGTTTATTTTGGATGAGCCGCTCGTCGGTTTGGATGTGGAATCGATAGAGGTTTTTTATCAGAAAATGCGCGAGTACTGTGAAGCAGGCGGGACCATTTTGTTTTCTTCTCATCTGCTCGATGTCGTGCAAAGATTTTGTGATTATGCGGCTATTCTTCACAACAAACAGATCCAAAAGGTCATTCCGATTGGAGAGGAGACCGATCTGCGGCGGGAATTTTTCGAGGTGATCGGCCATGAATAACATAATCCCCATCATGTCTTTGCTGTTCAAACAGCTTTACAGCCGGCAAGGGAAAAAGGACGCCATCCGCATTGCCGCAGGCCTTGTCATTCTGGCCGTGTTTGAAATCGGGCTGATCCGCCAGGCCGGCATTGATGAATCGGTGTTGCGCAAAACGTATATCATACTCGCGCTTCTCTTAATGAACGCATATATGGTGTTTCTTTCTGTGACATCTCAATGGAAGGAATCTTATATGAAACTGAGCTGCCTGCTGCCGATTTCTTCACGGAGCTTTTGGCTCGCCCAGAGTGTCGTTTTGTTTGTCGATACCTGTTTGAGAAGAACTTTATTCTTTTTTATTTTACCGCTGTTCTTATTTGGAAACGGAACGCTGTCAGGGGCGCAAACATTGTTTTGGCTCGGCAGGTTTTCGTTTTTTACCGTTTACTCCATTATTTTCGGAGTTGTGCTAAGCAACCACTTCGTCAAAAAGAAGAACTTGATGTTTCTGCTGCATGCGGCGATATTCGCCTGTGTATGTCTCAGCGCCGCTTTGATGCCGGCCGCCACGCTTCCGCTTTGCGCGGTGCATATGCTGTGGGCGGTGATCATTGACTTTCCTGTCTTTCTGCAGGCGCCTCCGCAGCAGGGCAAGATGCATTCATTTATGCGGCGATCTGAATTTTCGTTTTACAAAAGAGAGTGGAACCGATTTATCTCTTCTAAAGCGATGCTGTTAAATTACGCGGTAATGGCGGTATTCAGCGGCTTCTTTTCGTTCCAGATGATGAATACCGGCATCTTCAATCAGCAAGTGATTTATATCGTGATTTCCGCGCTTTTGCTCATCTGCTCGCCGATCGCCCTTTTGTACTCGATTGAAAAAAATGACCGGATGCTGCTCATCACACTTCCGATCAAGCGGAAAATGATGTTTTGGGCGAAATATCGCTTTTATTCAGGCCTATTGGCAGGCGGATTTCTCCTTGTCGTGATGATTGTGGGTTTCATCAGCGGCCGTCCGATTTCAGTTCTCACTTTTTTGCAGTGCATTGAGTTGCTGCTGGCGGGAGCTTTTATCAGGTTAACTGCGGATGAAAAAAGGCCCTCCTTCAGCTGGCAGACGGAGCAGCAGCTATGGAGCGGTTTCTCAAAATATCGGTCTTATCTGTTTTGTCTTCCCCTATTCTTAGCCACATTAGCCGGCACCGCTGTATCCTTGGCGGTCATTCCGATAGCCGGTCTGGTCATAGTCTATTACCTGCAAAAACAGGATGGTGGTTTCTTTGATACAAGCAAAAGAGAACGGCTTGGAAGTTAACCTGCTGAAGACTCATCAATTTTCAACTATATCAATCGCCGCGAGCTTTCTGAAACCGATCGAAAGCGCGGCGGAACCTGAGGAAGAAACAATTTATTTTTACGGCGCCGCCGCGTACCTGAAGGAGCAAATCATTGACGCTTTCGGTTGTGCTGCCGGCAGCCGTTTCATGTACTCAGCAAATCTCTTTTTTGATCAGCAGCTGAAAACCTGCGGGACCCGTTTGATTCACCCATTATATAACGGGAATCTTCATGTTGACGCCCTGCTGAAAACTTTTGCAGACTTGTCTTTCCCTTCTTCTCTTTCATTCGAAGCAGTTGAAAAGGCCAGGAATGAGCTGCTGCTGAGAATCGAAAAGAAATTCACTGATCCCTTCTCCTACTCGGCGGCGCGCTTGGCTGAGGAGGTCTTCGGAAACCCGATGTACGGCACACGCATGTTTGGCCGGAGAGACAGGATAAAGGCGATTCATCCTAAACGGTTTCTCGACGCAACGGACTTTATCGTTGATTTAGTGTCCCAGCAAAAACAGCTGAACATATTGGGACAAGTACAAGCATGTGATGTTCGGGGACATGCCCCGCAAACGTCCGCTGTAACGTCCGGAAGAATACCCGTAAACCGGCATGTTTTTGAAACAGAGACACGCAGCGCTGCAGGTCCTTCCGTCTTGACACTCGGATTTGACTTCGGAGAGATGAAAGATGCCAGCGATTATATCAAAATACTGCTAATAGACGGATTACTGGGAAAGTACGGCCATTCCGCTTTATTCAAGCACTTCAGAGAGAAGGATCTGGCAGTCTATCACGTTATCACCCGTTACGATGTCATGAACAATTTGCTGCTTGTTTCAATATGTACAGATCAGCTTCATGAGAAAGACATTCCCCCGCGCGTTTTGGAAGCTGTCTCAGCTTTTCATACAGATGAGCGGGAACTAGAACAGGCAAAGCAGTTTTTACGCAATGAATTGCTGCTGCAATTCGATTCTCCCGAAGGTCTATTGGCCTATATGGGGATCCTGCGCCGCTTCTCCTGCACGAAAGAAGCCTTGCTGGATGGCATCTCAGCGGTTACATGCCGTGATGTATTGCAATTCATAGCGACCATCAATTATATCGGAGCTCATGTAGTAAGGGGATGAAGAGATGGAAAAGAAAGCCTTTTTTCAACAACTGGATGAACGAACCGATATCAGATACACAGACAGCGGACTAAAAATATTCAGATTGAAATTCCCCCGCGCCCACCTGCGGCTGTGCAATGTAAAAATCGATTTTGGAAGCCGGGATGTATGTATACGGGCAGAATCCGGTGATACACTGCTTCCGTATGGCACAGCGCATTTTTTAGAGCATCTTCTCTTCTGGCATAACGGCCGCAATCTGTACAGTGATTTTTTTGCGCATGGCGCGCTTTTAAACGCATTCACTACCTACACCGATACCAATTTCATGTTTACCTCATTACCGGATCGGCTCAGACAAACGATCCCCATCCTGCTTGATGCTTTATGGAACCACTCATTTGACAAGAAGATTGTCGCTCAGGAAAAAGCTGTGATTACAAGCGAAATTCAAACAGCACACCTTAACCATCAGCTCTCATATCATTATCAGCTGATCAGCATGCTTTCTCCCTCCTCACCAGCTGCCGTTTTCCCTGCAGGCAGAATCGAAGATATTGAGGCGCTGGACATCAATGATTTACAAAAAGCCTATAAGGCTGCCTACCAAGCCCATCGGATGACGCTGTTTTTAATTGGAGGCTCAGAAAATACAGAAACGCTTTTGCCTCCTCACCTCCAGCTGGAAAAGCGTCCGGATTATCATGCTGAAAGAAAAATCATCCCGGCATGCCCTCCAGCCCTCTCACAAAAAATGGTGCTGGGTGATGAGGAGCGGATGGAAGATACCTGGACCGGATTACAGATCGGCGCACTTCTCAGGCAAAACGATCTGTTGACGATAAAGCTTTATTGGGATATCGCGTCTCGTATTCTATTTCAATTAGATTCACCGTTTTTTCAAGAGATTCAGCAAACGTACCGCCTAGAAATCGATCGCTTGTCAGCCGAGACTTATATATATGAGGATGGCGGTTTCTTGATCCTTCACAGTCAAGGGACCCATTCTTCAGCTTATATCGATGTCGCATCATACTATGTCACGCAGCAGAAAGAACAGGTTACGTCCTGGCTTCAATACGGCAAGCACTCTTTGACTGACGCGATCATTTATGACAGCGATTATGTGCGTAAATGCTTCGAGTGGGCAGCCGAGTGTGACAGGTGCGATTGCTCGTTTCTTGACATGTACCACATCATTCAAGATATGGATGCGCAGGTTTTCTTGTCTCTCATTGATGCAATGGCATCTTCTAACAAAGCGATCATTCACGTTTCTCAGAAAGAGGCGATCAGACAATGAAAAAAAGCACTGTCTTTACCCTTTTATTGCTGCTTATAGGTATGGCGGCTTATTCCTTCGGCTGGGTTCAGGCCGTTGCCGAAGCCGCCGCCCAATAT
The DNA here is from genome assembly GCF_053903145.1 of Bacillus sp. JZ39. Classification (NCBI taxonomy): domain Bacteria; kingdom Bacillati; phylum Bacillota; class Bacilli; order Caryophanales; family Bacillaceae; genus Bacillus; species Bacillus sp. JZ39. The sequence continues at coordinate 3,635,231 of NZ_CP096389.1, forward strand.
GTACAGATGATCAACAATGACGCTGTGCGGCTCGGGCTGCTGGCTTGTACCGCTGCCCTCCTGATGCTGCCTGCTTTTCTCTATCTTCATTATGTCACCCAATCCGTGAAAAACATGACAGCAGCTTTTCAGAAACTCACACAGTCTCATCAAAGCTGCTGTGACTTTCAGCAACACAACTTGTGCAGCCGATATGCAGAAGACGTCAAATCGCTGCGTGACAGCTATAAAAACGTCCGCCAAACATACGTGATGGCTGCCGTGTTGTGCCAAGTCATCATATTCGGCTGCATGTTCGAAATCGTTAAAGCCGTCCCTTTCCGCCTTCACACGCCCCCTGCCCTTTCAATGGGACTTGCGATGCTACTGATTCTGTATTTATTGTTTTGCATGCGAACTTATTTGCGGCAGCTTTTCCGGCACGGCAGCCTGTTCAGAAAAGTGTTTGCGGGAGCGCTGGCCGCAGCCGGGATTTGGTGGATGCTCAGTTTCTCTATAAGTGAACTGCTGTTTCTGATTATCCTGGCTGCCATTCAGCAAATCGGATCATTTATTTATAAACGATTCTCTTATCGCAGCACCGCTTCTCTTGATCTATAAAATAGCTACATCGCAATCGCAGACGGACCCGCGCCAACCGGAATCACCGTCACGGCTGTATAATCACTTGTGCGGTACACGGTCACAGCATTGTCGTTGGGCTGTGCCGCATAAATATACTGTTTGTCCGGCGTTACGGCGAGGTCAAAGGCGCCGGGGAGAGACACGTTTGCAATGATCCTCTGTCTGGCCGTATTAACTACATATAAGTTATTAATGAGAAACGGTTCACTATATGGCTCTAGAAAATAAGCTCTAGTACTATCGAGAGAAAATACAATCGTCATCAGCGTTTCAAATAAACGGCTGAAGTCCCCTCCCCTGCTTAATGGAGACAAACTAATCTCCGTTACACCTTTCGGCCACAACTCACCATTCAACACGTACGCAAAATTTCCAGCGTAAGGAGTTGCAATTAAACTGGGAAATTCAAATGAATCTATGATACTTTCTACCAACTGCCCAGTATTTACATCATATTTATCAACCGACCAACTGCTTCCATTAGCGGTATAGACATACTGTCCATTCGGATCAAGAGCAAAGTCTAAAGCGCCGGGTATCGGAATGACATCAATGACCGATTGAGAGGCCGTGTTAATCACATATATAGATCCGGCGGCCATCACGTATGCGAACTCATCTGTTGGATCAAATTCGATTTTTCTCGGCCCTCCTCCAACAGTAATGGTATTTATGATAGTTAATGTTTTATTATCAATCACTGAGACAAGGTTGGTATTTCCATGGAGGATATACGTGAATGCTTTATCGAAAGTAACGCCTAGATTAGTTGGCACAGCAGAAAACGGGATTGTTTTTACAACAGTGTTTAAATCTGCATCAATGACCGAAACCGTGCTGTCTCCAGTATTGGCAGTAAACACATATGATTGAGGGTCTGGCGATGGCGGTAAAACAAGTGTCCCGGCCACCGTAAGCGGACTGCCGTAGAAAGGCGGTACAATGAGAAGATCTTCCACTGTCATTTGACTAAAATCAGGACAGCGGTCAGACTGTGCTGCATAATAAACAACTTGATCAATCTCTTCGGTATGAATCACCGAAACAGCCCCGTCTCCTTGTCCATATTGATTTCGTACAGGCGACACACTGACAAGAAGCGTAATGGTCCCTTGTACTCTCACGGCATATCGAACACCGATATCTTCTGGTTCCGGCCCAGTCTGGATTAAGCAAGGCTCACTGATACAGGACAAATTGTCTGTACTCCATGTAACAGCCGCTGACGCTTCTGCCGAATCAACCTTGAAGCCCTCAGGGATATCTATCGGCACTTGAAACGGCGCTTCCCGGCTAATTTCCTCATCACAAAAACAGAAACAATTTTCCTGTAAAGCAGAAAGATCATTCTTTTTCATGATTTCACGTCCTTTTAGAAATGCACAACATGCAGCGGTTAAATCGTAATGGCACCCGGTGAAACCCCAAGAGATATCACAGTTTCCTCAGAATAATCATCTGTGTTGTAAACAATGATGCTCTGCTCTATAAAACGAGTTGCATACAGAAAATCGCCATTCGGGGTAAACGCATAGTCTGTTGCTGATTGCGGAAGATTTCCAATTACACCTGCTCCATTCGGACTGACAGAATATAAATTGCCAGTGAAGCTGTCATGTAAATACACCTCTGATCCACTCGTAAACATTACATATAGCCCGTCAGGCTCCAGCTCTTGGGTATCCCTGATCGTAAACGTATTTAAATCAATAACCGTCAAATAATTGAATAAGAATTCTTGTTCTAATACATACGCATACCGCTCCGTAGAATCTGTTTCTATGGATGATACGATAAGCTCTCGTTCAATCGTTCCTAAGACTTCACCGGTAGATAAGTCCACTTTTTGCACTAACCCAAAATTAAGAACATAGGCGAACAACCCATTGGGGTCAATTGCAATATCAAAACCTTCTACAGGAATAGACCTCTCAACAGTCAACGTATCAATTCCAATCACATAAATGGCAGTACCGGTGAAAACATAAGCAAACTCATGATTAGGGATAAATCTAATCAATCGAGGCGGCTGATCCAGCAATATAGTTGCTGTCACAGTTAATGTGTCATAATCGATGACAGAAATCACATTATTGTTGGGATGTAAGACAAACACAGCGCTTTTATCTGGCGTAATTTCAATACCTGCCGGATTGTACGGAAGAGCAATCGTTGTCACAACAGTATGGGTGTTTGTATCAATCACAGAAACTGATTGATCATTTGGATTCGCTGTAAACGCGTAGACGGGTTCCGGCTCCGGTACAAGCACAATCGTCCCCGTCACCGATAAAGGACTGCCGTAAAACGGCGGAACAACAACAAGGTTCTCAATCGTGATGTCACTGATATCCGGGCAATCATCCGGTTCATCGGAATAATAGACGACTTGATCGATTTCTGCATTGTGAATGACGGAAACAGCCCCGTCCCCTTGTCCATATTGATTTCGCACAGGTGAGACACTGACGAGTAGCGTAACGGTTCCCTGCAGGCGCACTGCAAATTGAACACCGACCTCATCAGGCTCTGGCCCCGTTTGAATTAAGCAACGGTCACTGACACAAGAAAGGCTGTCTGCATTCCACGTCACGTTTGCAACAGCTTCAGCCGGATCAACGACAAATCCTTCAGGTAACTCAATCGGCGCTTGAAACATGGCTTCTCGGCTTGCTTCTCCCTCACAAAAACATAAGCACTCTTCTTGTTCTGCTCCTGCTTTTTCTTTAAAGGAAAGCTTATTTTTTCTCATTCCTTCACTTCCTTTTCAGACATACACTGCTCACGCAGATATAACAGAATATGGAAGAGTAACGTGTTTGCTTGTACAAATTACTGAGGGTAAAAGCTTCTTTTTGAAAATATATCTCCAAACATGCGGTGTAACGAAAGAAAAAATTGCGGTTTTTTTGCGCTTCTCACAAGAATGTTGATGATAAAATATGACATATATAGAATTATGAAGGGAGGGATTTGCAAACGTGACAGGTGTCATATCTTCTTCTTCCATCGGAGAAAAGATTAACGAATGGTATATGTACATACGCCGATTCAGCATACCCGATGCAGAATATTTGCGACGAGAAATCAAGCAAGAGCTGGATCAAATGGAAGAAGATCAAGACCTTCATTTGTACTATTCACTGATGGAGTTTCGGCACAACCTAATGCTTGAGTACCTTGAACCGTTAGAAAAAATGAGGATTGAGGAACAGCCGAGACTGTCTGATCTGCTGCTTGAGATTGATAAAAAACAGGCTCGTTTAACTGGTCTGCTTGAGTACTATTTTAATTTCTTCAGAGGCATGTATGAGCTGGACCAGCGGGAATATCTGTCGGCTATTAAATTTTTCAAAAAGGCCGAAAGCAAGCTGATATTCGTTAAGGATCGGATAGAGAAAGCTGAGTTTTTCTTTAAGATGTCTGAATCTTATTACTATATGAAACAAACGTATTTTTCAATGGACTATGCACGGCAAGCATATGAAATATACAAAGAACATGAAGCTTATAATATAAGATTGCTGCAGTGTCATTCTTTATTTGCCACCAATTTTTTAGATTTAAAACAGTATGAGGATGCCATCTCACATTTTCAAAAAGCTTATTCTATGGCAGAAGCTGAAAAGCAGCCCCAATTAATGGGGAGAACTTTGTACAATATCGGGCTTTGTAAAAACAGCCAAAGCCAATATGAGGATGCCATACCTTATTTCAAAAGAGCAATAGCTGTTTTTGAAGAATCAAATATTCTTCCTTCCTTACCTCAAGCGTATTTTTTAATTACACAGATCCATTATAAATTAGGAAAAATGGATAAAGCTCATGAATATCATAGTAAGGGAATGGCTTATTCACAAAAGGCCGGAGATGTAATATATTTATCAGAGTTTGAATTTTTGAAATCTTTATACTTATCAGGCCCGGATGAAGAAGCAATTCAAGGATTTTTTAATTTTCTCGAAAGTAAAATGTTGTATGCTGATCTTGAAGATTTCGCTATTGATGTGGCAAAATATTATCATGAACGTAAAAATTTTCAAAAAGCTTCTGCTTATTTTTTGAAGGTGGAACAAGTAAGGCAACTTATTCAAGGAGGAGTGAGTTTGTATGAAATTGAAGTCTAAACTATTACTCTTTTGTCTGGCTCTAAGCACTGTGTTCGTGGCAACAACTATTGCAAATGCACCTACACACCAAATTGAAGTTGCACAACGAGGAATGATTTAATGAAAACAACCGGTTTTCACCGGTTGTTTTTTTGTTAAATAAACAATCGGGACAAAAGTTTTATTTTTTGAATCTCTAAATATTATTACTAACTAATTCAAATTGGTTACCTAACCCACAAACATAGGAAACAAGATAATTTTTATTATACGAAAATAAAAATATGTTTACTTTTCCTTTTTTTTGAACTAATATATATATGACTTAAGTTCAGTATCACTTCAATTGAAGTTTAAAAATGGAGGATTTATTTTGAAAGTTCAATTCAAAAAAAGGATTAGTTTACTCATCATCATGTTTGGGATCGCAGTTTCCTCACTGGGTGTTACACAGGCGGTTCATGCAAAAGCAAATACGAGCGATTCAAGGGTGCATTTTACTTTCAGATGGTACAGCCCTTACGACTATACAACTGCTCGAAGAAAACAAAATAGAAGCTACATGTATATGCATCTCCTAAAGAAAGATGATGGAGGTAAATTTAATGTATGGGCAGAGGCAGATAAAAACGTTCACTCTGGCGGGCGCGACTGGCACAATGTATCCGGTGGTGGAACTCACGAAGGAACAGTACACCCGGGTCATACATACTTATTTTCCAACACTGCTGTTGAAGATTACGGGAGAAATGTACCCGTAAGGTTTGGCGGTTACAGCCGCAGCAGTGATTCCTTCTCAACTGATTGGAGTCCTGACAGCGTAAAACCTAAGGGAAATTACACAATCTATTAATAGCTTTCTCAAAACAAAGCGATCTTACATTAAACATGTAAGATCGCTTTTTAAGGTAAAAATAATATCCACTCTTCAAGATTGTTTATTAAAATAAAACTATCCAAAACTCACACAGAGTTTTAATAAAAAAACAGGAGCCTCGCACATGATTTCTTTCTTTTTAAAGCGTTTATTGAAAAATAAAGAGATTTATTTTTCTTTATTCATTAGTATCGTTCTTATGATCGTCAGTTATCTAGGTATACTCTTCTTTCATCAGAAGATCAATCTTCCTTATGAAATCCATAACTCACCGTTTTTATCGAATATTGCAGAAGGAAATACAACCTCAGCTCAGACTGTCTGGATTCTCATTCTTCCGTTATTAGCATCACTTCCAATGTCCGGTATGTACCGTGAAGATAAAAATACTGGATTTTTTATGAATGTTATAACAAAAACAACTAAAAAGAAATACTTTACAGTATTATTCGGATTGAATGTTGTGATTTCTTTTTTGGTTATTTTTTTACCGTTATTATTAAACCTTTACTTGCTGATGATGACATATCCTTCAGTAAATCCGGACGGAATCGTCAATTATATGGACCCAATCGTTTTGGGCGGAACTGATTTAGCAAACCTTTATTATGAAAACTCGCTGATTTATACTCTCATTTTATTTATACTAAATGGTTTGTACGGTGCCATTCTCTCTTCCATTGGATTAGCTTTATCATTTTTTATTAAAAAGAAATATTTTGTTTATATCATACCTTTCTTAATTAATTTGATAGGCTTTACTTTACTCAACAACCATTACAATCCAATGAAATATATTGTTAACGATGGAGGGTTTTTGAGTGTAGATAAGTTTATTTATTTGAACCTTAGCGTGTTCATTGTAACTACTTTACTTTATATGTGGGGAAAAAAACGCCGTGTTTTATTATAATACTCTAAAATCAACATTAAGAATGAAGTGGCCGGGTATCACCGTCGCATTACTGCTGCAGTTAATTGCTGTTTATTTCTTTTTTCATCAAGAAAATGGTAGTGATGATAGTTTTGTACTGGAAAATATTTTTTCCTATTGGCATCTCGTTTCTATTTTATGCCCTGCTGCCGTTGTATTTTCTGTTTTGATCTCATCCGATTACTTTTCAATTTATACTGTAATCCGAGTAAACAATGCACCTTATCTAACAATGATATACCTTTTAAAAACACTTTTATTTTCAGCAGTATACGGGATTATCATTATGGGTGAATTATATACTTTATGTGTATTCAATGATACGGGACTATTGTATATGACCCCGATATCTTTCATCACTCATGTCTTTGCATTTATTTTCATTTGTTATGTTGTTTCATTTATTTTACTGTATTTGAATCAAATCATTGTAGTTTTTCTATTCATTCTTTTATTTTTAATTGATTACCTTGCATGTAATGGTATGCTCTTTTTAAATGGTTTTGTACTGGAATTAAGTGATTCGGCTGAATTATTATTGATTAGATTAGGGATTATGTTGTTATTATTCGGGATTTCTATAGAATCTATAAAGCGACGCAATTATTTACAGCAGGTTGAGGAGAAAGGAGCAAACTGATTGTCTTTTATGAATATGCTGAAACGTGATATTGTCATGCGTTTCAATGAAAGTAAGATTACATACTTTGTCATTAGCTTAGCTGTTGCCCTCCTTCTTTTATGCTTCCTCTGGAATAGCAATAAGACGGGACAGCTAGAACATCAAAGTTTTTTCGACAGCCTGACCACACTATTTCATTCGATGAATTTCTTTGATCTACATATCTTATATACACAGCATAGATTATCTATCCCTCTACAATGGATTAGTTTTCAAGTGCTGCCTTTGTTGATTGTGGGTAATTTTATGTTTAGTGACATTCAAATTTCTGGAGCTTATATCCTTCCAAAACTCCCCAAAAAAGGAGTATATATATTCAGCAAACTTCTGTCACTGTTTGTTCTGATTGTATCTATTTGGTGTGTATGGCTTTTTATATACATTATGTTATTTACCTCATTTAATGGCTTTACAGCAGAACTGAACAGCAAGGTAATATTATTTATGTTAATTCAAATCTTAGTTTCGTTTATGTATGCAGTTTTGCTAGAAACTTTAACTTTCATGATATCTTTTATATCAGCATTTATTATTATTGTTGCTTATATTGTAATATCTATTTTTTTTCACAGCTCTTTATTCATCGCTTCATTTGCTATGGCTGGAAAGTGGGCTTTTATTGATTATTCGCGCATGAACATTAACTACTCAGATGGTCGTTTTTTTCATGCCTCTGACTTTTTATTAATTGCACTTATTTTCTGTGCAGCTTGTACTTTTATTAGCCTAGTTTTTATTAAAAAAACAGATATTTTAGGAGAGTAAATATGACGTCGTATATCGAGTGTAAAAATATAGTAAAAAAATTAAAGGGAAATCATGTATTAGATGATATCAGTTTTTCAATTAAAGAAAACGAATTTGTCGTGTTAAGAGGCCATAATGGATCTGGAAAGACAATGATTTTAAGAGCCATCGCCGGACTGCTAACATTAACAAAAGGCGAAGTTTCTGTTAACGGCCTCGTGATCGGAAAAGATATTGACTTCTCTGAACATACAGGTCTGTTAATTGAATATCCGAGCTTCATCCCTGTCTATTCGGGATTTCAAAATCTGAAATTCCTTGCTTCTATCAAGAAAAAAGTATCTGATGAAGAAATCAAAGAAGTAATAAGAAAAGTTGGGTTAGACCCCGAAGATAAGCGTAAAGTCAAACGCTATTCTTTAGGGATGAAGCAACGCTTAGGAATTGCTCAAGCAATAATGGAAAAACCCAAATTACTTCTTTTAGATGAACCGACAAATGCCTTAGACAAAAAAGGGATTAATCTTATACTGGATATCCTAAAAACCGAAAAAGAAAACGGCACAACGATTGTAGTGGCTAGTCATGATGATACACTATGTGAAAATAGTGTTGTCGACAGAATTATTGATATTAGTGAAGGTAAACTGGAGGATACAGATGAATAAACGTTGGATTTTCTTTATTGTTTTATTAATAATAGTAACATTCAGCTGTGTTCGTTTCTATACAGTGAATGCCCAAAATGATAAATATACTCCAAAAAATATTAATATTGCCGCAAACCAAACAATCGATACAGGAAAAGGAATAAAATTCCATATTTTAAAACCATTAAAGCCGGTAAAGTCATTTGATAAAGATACAAATTCCATAAAATATATATACATTTTGCCTTTTAATGCTGAAAATACTTCTAATCATAAAATTACTCTAGAAGATCTTTCACCGGACGGAAAAAACTTTTTATTTTTTGGTCAGTATCAATATAATAAACAATTGATGCCTTATAATTATGATTTGCCGGATAAGTATCAATTCAATACAGAGATTCCACCAGGGAAAACAGTACTAGGATATGTAGGATTAAGTTTGTATCCCGACGAAAAAGTAAATTATAAAAATTTCAATCCTGAATCATCAAAAGTATCTGCTTATTATACTGTAATAGACGACGAATCTAATAAAAGAATTTCTTATAAAATGACTTTAAATAATTAAAAGATAAAAAAGGGCCTGGATGTAATTCAGACCCTTTTTTATTAAAAACTATTTCACAAACCCAAGCAGCATTTCACGGATGATTTTGCTGGCTGTGTTTGCCGTTTGCTCTGAGTGGTCATACACCGGTGCGACTTCCACTAAATCAGCGCCCTTTACGTTTACCTCTGAACGCGCAATTTCATGGACGGATGCAAGCAGTTCTTTAGACGTGATGCCGCCGGCGTCAACCGTTCCTGTACCCGGTGCGTGTGCAGGGTCTAATACGTCAATGTCAATTGTGACATAAACCGGACGGCCCGCCAGCTTCGGAAGCACCTGTTTCAGCGGTTCAAGCACTTCAAATTTTGAGATGTGCATGCCGTTTTCCTTCGCCCATTCAAACTCTTCTTTCATGCCGGAACGGATTCCGAATGAATACACATTGTGCGGTCCGATCAATTCTGCCGCCTTACGGATCGGCGTGGAGTGAGAAAGCGGTTCTCCCTCATAATCAACACGAAGATCTGTATGTGCGTCAAAATGGATAATCGCAAGGTCTGGGTATTTCTTGTACATCGCTTTAATGACAGGCCATGACACGAGGTGCTCCCCGCCCATACCCATTGGGAACTTCCCTTTTTCTAAAATGCTGTCCACGTACTCTTCAATCATATCCAGGCTTCGCTGCGGATTTCCGAACGGCAGCGGAATGTCGCCGGCGTCAAAGAAGTTCAAGTCAGCCAGATCGCGGTCTAAATATGGGCTGTATTCCTCAAGGCCGATTGACACCTCACGGATTCTGCTTGGACCAAAGCGTGAGCCCGGGCGATAGCTGACTGTCCAGTCCATCGGCATGCCGTAAAGAATGGCGTCCGCCTCTTCCCACTCGGGACGGCTCGCGATAAATACTTTTCCTGAATAAGCTTCATCAAATCTCATCTATAATACCCTCGCTTTCCTGTAAAAAAGCGCAAGATTCGCTCCTGCGCCATACCTTCATTATTTAATCAGGTCACTCACAAATTTCGGCAGAACAAACGCCGCTTTATGAATATCTTTTGTGTAATATTTCGTCTCAATATCGAAGAAACGGCTGTCTTCCACTGCAAGCGGATCATATTTTTTCGAGCCAATTGTAAATGTCCACAAACCGCTCGGATATGTCGGAATGTTCGCCGTATACAGCTTCGTAATCGGGAAGATTTCCTTCACGTCGCGCTGTACATTTGTGATTAATTCCGGTGTAAACCATGGGTTGTCCGTCTGTGCGACAAAAATGCCGTCTTCTTTCAGCGCTTTAGCGATTCCTGCGTAGAATCCTTTTGTAAACAGGTTTACAGCCGGTCCGACTGGTTCAGTCGAATCTACCATGATGACGTCATATTGATTTTCAGATTTTGCAATGTGCATAAATCCGTCATCTACCTGCACGTCAACGCGCGGATCATCCAGTTTGCCTGCGATAGAAGGAAGGAACTTTTTAGAGTATTCGATAACCTTGCCGTCAATATCTACAAGTGTCGCTTTTTTCACGCTTGGGTGCTTCAGGATTTCTCTGATAACGCCGCCGTCACCGCCGCCGACTACGAGAACGTGCTCCGGATTTGGGTGCGTGAATAATGGGACATGCGCCACCATTTCGTGATAAACGAATTCGTCTTTTTCAGATGTCATCACCATGCCGTCCAAAAAAAGCATGTTGCCGAACTCTTCTGTTTCCACCATTTCTAAATGCTGAAACTCCGTTTGTTCTGTATGTAACGTCTTGTTAACCTTCATCGTAATGCCAAAGTTTTTCGTCTGCTTCTCTGTGTACCAAAGTTCGCTCAATTGTCATCTCCCTTTCGAGGCTGTATTCATTTATTGTAAGCGTCTTATCAGCTTTTATTCTCGGTTGAAATCTCATTTTCACCTAAGGAAAAAGTATAGAGGATGGCGGGGAAAAAGTAAAGATGCGTCCTGTTCTGCGATGTTTAAAAACGATCTTTTTTTCTCATAATAGTAGAAACATAAAAAAAGGGGGAACCCGTTGTGGATGCAATGACAAATAAACGGCTGAGACTGACGCTGAAAACCGTTCGCGCCTTTATCTTTTTAGGGGCTTTTGCGGCCTTGGCGGCAGCTGCTGTGTTTATGACTGTCATTTTGATAGCCAAATACCAGGGCGCTCCCTCGGTGCAAGTGCCGCAATCCACGATTTTGTATGCGAGTGACGGCTCAAAGCTCGGGGAAACGAACTACGGCGAAAAGCGCTATTGGGTCCCCTTAAAGGACATGAATCCGACGATCGTAAAAGCGACAGTGGCGATTGAAGACCAGAATTTCTACGATCATCACGGCTTTGATTATAAACGCATGGCCGGCGCGGCGCTTGCTGACCTCAAAGCATTTGCCAAGGTTCAGGGTGCAAGCACCATCACCCAGCAATATGCGAGAAACTTATACCTTGAACACGACAAAACGTGGAAACGGAAATGGAATGAGGCGTTCTACACGATCCGTCTGGAACAAAACTATTCTAAGGACGAGATATTAGAAGGCTATTTAAATACGATTTACTACGGACACGGCGCCTACGGCATTGAAGCAGCTTCCCGCCTGTATTTCGGCAAGCATGCCAAAAACCTGACGGATGCGGAGGCGGCGCTTTTGGCAGGTATCCCGAAAGGCCCTTCCGGCTATTCACCGTATGTCAATGAGACGAAGGCCAAGGAACGCCAGAAAACGATTGTGCGGATGATGGAAAAGCAGCAGATGATCAGCCAAAAGAAAGCGGATGAATTGATCAAGGAACCTCTTTCCTATCAGCCTTTGAATAAGCAAGTTTCCAAGAGAAAGGCTCCTTATTTCTACGACAATGCGATGAGAGAGCTGGAGAAAAAGCTCGGCATGACACGGGAGCAAATTGAAACGAGCGGGTTAAACGTCTATACAACGGTAGATAAACGGATGCAGCGCATCGCCGAGGAGACCATTACCGAAACGGTTAACGCGGGATCTGACATTCAAGTCGGGTTTTCAGCCATTGATCCCCGCACCGGAAACGTTCTCGCCCTTGTCGGCGGCAGGGATTATCAAAAAAGCCCGTTTGACCGGACGACACAGGCGAAGCGCCAGCCTGCTTCGACGATCAAGCCGTTGCTGTACTATAAAGCGATTCAGAGCGGATTTACGCCAGTCACTTTGATGAAAAGCGAAGAAACCGAGTTTCAAATTGATGCAAAGGGAGAAACCTATTCTCCAAGCAACTATAACGGATACTATGCCAACAAGCCGATTACGCTTCTGCAGGCGCTGGCGCTTTCCGACAATATTTACGCTGTGAAAACGCATCTTTTTCTCGGCACGAACAAACTTGTAAAGACGGCAAAGGAATTCGGCATTACCGCCCATCTTCAAGCACTGCCGTCCCTGGCACTCGGCACCGAACCCGTACGTCCGATTGAGATGGTCAACGCCTATGCCATGCTCGCAAATGGCGGAAAGAAAATCGAACCGACTTTTATTTTAAGAGTAACGGACGCAGCCGGCCACGTGCTGTACGAAAACCCGAATCAGCATAAACAGGTGCTTGATGAAAAAGCCGCTTTTGTCACAGCGAGTATGATGACAGGCATGTTTGATACCGATTTAAATGGATATACGTCGGTTACGGGGCGAACGATAGCCAACCGCCTGACAAGAACGTATGCCGGAAAATCAGGAACCACCAGCGCAGACAGCTGGATGATCGGCTTCAATCCGAAGCTGGCCGCCGGTGTTTGGACCGGCTATGACAAAAACAGCACCATCGACTCGGTCGAAGAAAAAAGCTATGCTAAAACCATTTGGGCGGACTTCATGGAGGACGCGCTCAAAGGCGAACCGGAAACCGCGTTCAAGCCGCCAAAAGGCGTAACCGGTGTGTACATTGATCCGGAAACAGGCTACTCATCAGGTCCCGGCTGTGCCGCTAAGCATTACACATATTTTGTGAAAGGGACAGAACCCGCAAACGTGTGCTACGGGGCAGAACCCGCAAAACAAACAAAAGACCGGCTTCCATCCAAAGAAAAGCCTGCTTCCGAGAAAAAGTGGTGGGACAAATGGCTGGGGCGACATCATTGAAAATAACCCGGCTCCTCGGAGGCCGGGTTATTCGTATGGTTGGTCAATGACCCATGGAAGAAGCGTAACACAATCGAGCTGAATAATTGGTTTTGGAAAACCCTTAGGAATGTAAATTTGGTGTTGCGGCACTGAAAATGAAATATGCCACGAGAAATCAATCTTTTTCGGATTCCATTCTTGTTTTCCTTCAACAATACGGCCTACTATAAAATAACTCGCTATATAAAAGTGCAGATGATCTTTTACCCCATGATAATTTATATCTGTGCATTTGGACGGAATGAGGCCGAAACTTTCTAATACTTGTGCTTTTTGGACTGGCAGTTCATTCACTGCCTCGTAATAGTTAAGACAGTTACCGCATTCACACATATCCTCTATATCTTTCTCATATTGCTTTCTCGTTTCTTCCACGTCGGCTTTTATCAACCAATCGCCGACTCGAATGGTTTCGTACATCATATCCCCCTAAAAATGAAAAACCCCGAGTCTTGTTTCGGCTCGGGATTTTCCATGTCCTATTTCTGTATCACCAGTTTACTCAATGTTTACGAAAAATATCTCAAATACTTTAAAAGTTCACAGAAAATTCATAAATTAATTGTTTTCTGGAAGCAGGCTCGTTTTTAACTCATCTGAGGAACGGTCCCATAGGCCCTGATCATGCTTTTTCAGAAATTCGCCTAGTACACGCTTCGAGCTGTCGTCCATTTTATCAACGATGATTTTCCGTTTCATGGATTTATCCATCAGATTCACATGCTCAGGCAGTGACTTGTAGCCTCTTCTGATGCTTCTGTCGACCGTCATTTCACAGGCTGTCACACCAGCGTAATAAGGCCCCTCTTCTCTTCTGTCAATCGTCACCCACACAAGCCAGTATGGTTTTCCGTTCGGAACTTCTTCTTTATTCGGGAGAAATTTAATTCCTTTTTCAACGGTGCTGCGGGCATGCATGGCACCGATGTCTACGAACGCTTCTTTTTCCTCTACATCGACGAATACTGGAGAAATGTTATCAAGGCTGAGTGCCCCTACGCCAAAACCGCCGTGTCCGTCTGTCGGGTCACTTTTGATAATATTAAACCCGATTGATTTTTTCTTTTTTTCTTCCATGAAGTTCTACCTCCTACAAAAGCGGTTGAAATATCGCTGAAAACAGCTTTAAAATCGAATCTCTTCCTGCATTGAGCATCGGCCACAGCACGTAAGATCCTAGCGGCGTCACAAACAGCACCAAAAATACGATAAAGCCGTAGCTCTCCGCCTGCGTCATTTTGGCACGCACGCCCGGCGGAACGAGATCTTCTATAATTCGATAGCCATCGAGCGGAGGAAGCGGCAGCAGATTAAATAAAAACAAGACAAGATTCAGCTGTATCCAAATAGAAAAAAACTGATCCAGCCCCGTGCTGAACGCCGCAAGCATTTCCATTCCGTACGCATGCATCAACACTAACAAAAAGAAACCAATAAACGCAAGAATCAGGTTACTGACGGGCCCGGCTATAGATACGAGCACACCGGCAAGCCGAGGCTTCTTAAAGAAGCGGCGATTCACGGGAATGGGGCGCGCCCACCCGAAGCCGGCCACCAAAATCAAAATGGTTCCGAACGGATCAAGGTGTTTAATGGGATTCAGCGTCAGTCTTCCTTGTTTTTTCGCCGTATCGTCACCGAATTTGTATGCGACATAAGCGTGGGCAAGCTCGTGCATCGTAAACGACACAATTAGCGTGATGACGAGGTATGGCATTAAAGATAACGGATAATATAAAAAACGGTCCAAGTGAGATATCCCTCTTTCTCAAAATGCAAGAATTTACTTTATTCAGTATACTATAAGAAGCCTCTTTTTCTAAAGAGAGGAAACGAGATAAAGGAGGATTCAGCACCTATGCCATACGTAACTGTCAAAATGCTCGAAGGCCGTACAGACGAGCAAAAACGCAATCTTGTCGAGAAAGTAACAGAAGCCGTAAAGGAAACAACCGGTGCTTCTGAAGAAAAAATTGTTGTCTTTATAGAAGAAATGAGAAAAGACCATTATGCCGTCGCAGGCAAACGCCTGAGCGATATGGAATAATCTCTATAAAGCCGGCGCTTCGCGCACCGGCTTTTATTATCCCTATTGAGCCAGCTTCGCAATAATCGCCAAGAACGTCTCTTTCTCTTCGGCTGTTAAACGTTCAAACATGCCGTCAATCAGCTGCTGGCGGTTTTCGATCATTTGTTCAGCCGCTCCCCGGCCCGATTCAGAAAGCGTAATCCATACAGTGCGGCGGTCATTATTATTTCTGGATCTCTCAATAAACCCTTCCTGCTCTAAATGATTCAGAGCTGTGGTCGTGGCAGAGGGAGACAGTGTGACCTCCTTCAAAATATCCTTTATGGTGCAGCTCCCATGTCTGTATATGATCCGCAGAATAAACCCTCTTACATTATTCACGTGTTTCGGAACGGTGGCTTCATCTAATTGCTTCGTGCTTTTCAAATATTTTGTAAGTGCGTGATCCAGCAAATTTGCTTCCAGTTTGTCATGGTCCATGTCAATTTCCCCATTTCGAGATGCATTCATAACATACGAACGATATGATTTACTTATTATTTTACTGATTCCGAATAGGGAAAGTCAAAAAAGCAAAATATGAATTCACAGCTTTTATCCTACATGCCTCGATTTTCCACCTGTTTCACAAGCTCATCTTTAAATGTCTGAAAAGGAACTTGTTCATTCTGCTGATATCCGAATTGGCGGACGTTTACCGCATCCTCCTGCTCCTCATGATCTCCAAGCACCAGCACGTACGGAATTTTTTGCACCTGCGATTCTCTGATTTTATAGCCCAGCTTCTCATTGCGCTCATCAATGCCGGCTCTTATCCCCGCCTGCTTCAGCTCCGCCTGCACCTTTCTGCAATAGTCTAAGTGAACGTGCGAAACCGGTATGATTTGAACCTGGATCGGTGCGAGCCAGACTGGAAAAGCCCCGCCGTAATGCTCGATCAAAATGCCGAAGAAACGGTCGATTGAGCCGAAAACCGCTCTGTGGATGACAACGGGACGAACCTTCTCATTGAGTTCGTTGATATATGTTAAATCAAATTTTTCCGGCATTTGAAAATCAAGCTGAATTGTCGCGCATTGGTGGCTCCGTTTCAGGGCATCTTTTATGTGGAAATCAATTTTCGGCCCGTAAAACGCCCCATCGCCTTCATTGATCTCATAAGAGAGGCCAAGCTCCTCAAGGACGCGTGCTAAGGCACGTTCCGACGCTTCCCAAAGGCTGTCATCGCCTAATGAATCCTCCGGGCGAGTCGAAAGCTCAACAGAATACTCGAAACCAAATGTCCGATATACCTCATCAATCAGCCGAATCGCTTCTTTGATCTCACTCTCAATCTGATCCTCCCGAACGAAAATATGGGCGTCATCCTGACAGAACGTCCGAACGCGAAGCATTCCGTTTAAAGCGCCGCTGTATTCATGGCGGTGCACCTGTCCGAATTCCGCCATGCGAATTGGCAGATCCCGATAAGAATACAGGCTGTTTTTAAAAATGAGCATGTGGCCGGGGCAATTCATCGGCTTCATTGCGAATCTTGTATCATCCACTTCTGAAAAGTACATATTGTCGCGATAATGGTCCCAATGGCCTGACTGCTCCCATAACCGCTGATTCATCATAAACGGCGTACGCACCTCATCGTAGCCGGCATTTGTTTGCAGCTCACGCGAGAAGCGCTCCAGCTCATTACGGACAATCTGCCCTTTCGGCAAATAAAACGGCATCCCCGGCGCTTCTTCAGAAAACATAAACAGCCCTAACTGTTTGCCGAGCTTGCGATGGTCTCGTTTTGCCGCTTCTTCCAGCATATGCAGGTGCGCATCCAAATCTTTTTTCTTTTGAAAGGCAACCCCGTACACCCGCTGCAGGACTTCATTTTTGCTGTCTCCGCGCCAATAAGCGCCTGATACTCTTGTCAGTTTGAACGCCTTGATCATCCCTGTAGAAGGAAGATGCGGCCCTCGGCACAGGTCAACGAATTCCCCTTGCTGGTACAGTGTGATATCCTCCCCGCGCGGAATATCCTTTAAAATCTCAAGCTTGAACCGCTCGTCTTTTTGTGCAAACAGCTCTTCAGCTTCTTCGTAAGAAACCTCTATACGTTTGATTTCAAGGTTCTCATTTATTATGTTTTTCATTTCTTTTTCGATGGCCTCTAAGTCTCCTGATGCCAAGCTTTTCCCCAGCTTCATGTCATAGTAGAAGCCGTCTTCAATCACAGGCCCTACCCCCAATGACACTTCGCCGTACAGCCGTTTTACTGCTTGGGCCAGCACGTGCGCTGTTGTGTGGCGAAGCACCTGCAAGCCTTCTTGTGAATCGAGTGTGACAATCGAAAGCTCAGCATCCTCCTCCAGCTTGAAACTGAGATCAACAAGCTTGCCGTTGACCTGACCTGCGGCCGCCTTCTTTTGCAGACTGGAACTGATAGAACCAGCCGCTTCTTTGATTGTGATGCCTTTCGGATATTCCTGGATCTGTCCGTCCGGAAGCTGAATGTGTACATGTTTACTCATTTTAAAACACTCCTTATTCATTGTTTTATATAAAAAAACACACCCGTCCCGCAGATAGGGACGAGTGTGTGATTAACCCGTGGTTCCACCCAAGTTCCCGACAAATACTATATTGTCGGCTCGGTGCTGTAACGCAGCATAGACGGCATTGGATACTTCAGTTCCCCAATGCTGCTCCAAGGCGGTAAATGATATTCCTAAGCTGGGAAGCTCTCACCTTACCTTCCCTCTCTGAAAACCGTAACTATCATTCATGTCCTTTTCATCGCATGTATTCAATTCATAAAAAAACACACCCGTCCCACAGATAGGGACGAGTGTGTGATTAACCCGTGGTTCCACCCAAGTTCCCGACAAATACTATATTGTCGGCTCGGTGCTGTAACGCAGCATAGACGGCATTGGATACTTCAGTTCCCCAATGCTGCTCCAAGGCGGTAAATGATATTCCTAAGCTGGGAAGCTCTCACCTTACCTTCCCTCTCTGAAAACCGTAACTATCATTCGTGTCCTTTTCAACGCATTTATGTAGTTCATATAAAAAAACACACCCATCCCTCTAAAAGGGACGAATGTGTTGATCATCCGTGGTTCCACCCAAATTCCCGATCAATTACACATGGTGATCGGCTTAAAGATGCTGTAACGCAGCATGACGGTATCAGATACTTGTTTTCCCCGATACGGCTCAAAGGCGGTAAGCTGCTTTCCCTGCGTTAGGAAGATCTCAGCTGTCCTTCCCTCTCTGGAAACCGTAAAAAGCATCTCGTGTCCTTATCAGTGCCTGTTGTTTCAATAATTTTTTATATCTTACTATATATTCCCACAAAGCGCAATCAGTGATTTACATTTTTTTCTGACGCGGCAGTCCCGTTATGGGCAGCCAGAAACAGCCATACAAGTAATGCAGCGAGGCTGTATGCCGCTCCCATCATCAAAAACGTAAACCCGGCACCAGCATACCAAGTGGCGGACAGATGAATGATCACCCCGGTTATCGCTACGCCGACCAAGGCTCCGATTTGCCGGTTTGCATTTAACGCCGCACCGGCGATATTCGCATGTCTTTGCCCGGCAGCCTGCATGATCACAGTTGTCATGGCAGGAACTGTAATACCGGTACAGAGGTTCATAACAGACATCAACACCGCCAGCTGCCAATAAGGAAAATCCGGAGAAATCAGCACAAACAACAGCAATGCAATGATACAGCTGACCGACATTGATACAAACATAAGCTGACCGGCTTCAAACCGATTCGCCAGACGGGCAAACAGCAGATTGCCGATCACGAAGACCGCCATCATCGGGAGCAGCTCCACTCCAGCCATAAAGGAACTTGCCCCTCCTGCTTCCTGCAAAAAAAGGCTGAGCATAAACATGCCGCCAAAAAGGGCGAAATTCAGCAAAAACCCGATAAATTGGGCAGCTGAGAAGCGGCCGTTTTTGTATAAGGACGTCGGCAGGATGGGTGCTTTTGCAGAAATTTCCCGCAGCAAAAACAGCACAAATGCCAAAATCGCTGCAGTAAATGCTGCAAGAATCACTGGCGAGCGCCAGCCCGCTGAAGGCCCCTGTATCAAAGCATAGGAAAGAAACCCGAGAGCCATCATGCCAAGCAGATGCCCGATGATGTTCACGCGGCTGCTTTTTCCCGGAACGCGGCTGAGGATTCGGTAAGCTGAAATGAGCGCAGCAGCCCCTATTGGCACATTGATTAGAAAAATACTCTGCCAGCCCGCCAACTCTACCAGCACGCCCCCGATAAAAGGCCCAAGGGCTGAAGCGGCGGAAACAAGCGCGGCCCACAGCCCAAACATTCTCGCCCGCACCCGCTCATCAGGGTAAGAGGCAGCCAAAAGGCTGAGTGAGCTTGGCATAAACAAAGCTGCTCCAATTCCCTGTATGAGACGTCCGGCAATCAGCATCTGCCCATTTATAGATGCAGCGCATAAACAGGAGGCCAGAACAAAAACGGCTAGACCCAAGATATAGATCGTCTTCGAGCCGAAACGGTCAGCCAAGGCTCCGCCCGCCAGCAGAAGCGACGCAAAAGTAAGAATGTACCCGTCCACAACCCACGTTACACCTGAAAGTGACATTGAAAGAGTGTTTTTCATATCAGCCATCGCCACATTCACAACGGTCACATCAAGAGTTGCCATGAGGAAACCAAGTGCGAGCACGATCAGCACGGATATGCCTGTTGATGATGTTGATTCTTGTATAGACCCGCTATTTTTCATTACAATTGCCCTTTCACTTGCTTGATTACCCACTCATCTATTTTTTCAAGATCATACAATTCCCCGACTCTGTCCATGACATGCTGCAAGGATTCTTCTTTCATGAGATTGGACCATTTATCCTCGATTTCCCCCATGACTGTCTCCAGCACACAGTGACTTTCACCCTCAAATACAGATTGCAGCAGGCCTTTCCCCTGATACATCGAACCTCTGCCTTCGACCGCTTGATAAACATCATAAAGCGTAATGTCAGCCAAAGGCTTCGTCAGGGTAAAACCGCCCTTCGTCCCTGGTAAGGATTCTGCCAAACCGGCTTGAACCAATGTTCTCATCAGCTTCTTCAAGTAAGACGGAGACACGCGCAATCGCTGGCTTATAGCCTCTGACGTCAAAGAAGCCTGTACAGGCAGCCGTGACAGTAACAGCAGCACAGAAACCGCCTGCTCCATTCCTGATTTCATTTTCATCCTATTCACTCCTGATTCATTATGGATAACTATTATCCATAATGAATCTCTTAGCAGCTTTTGTCAATAAAAAAAGCAAAAGAAACGATTCCTTTCTTTTGCTTGGTATGGTTAACAAATCTGCTTCAGTTCCTCTATGTATTGAAGCGCTTCGTCATATTCTTCATTTGTATATTTTTGCTTGCTTTTGATGGTAAAGACTTTTTCTTTCTTTTCCTCATCCTCAAGCCCGTCAAAGTAAAGGATCGTGGAAACCAGCTCTAAAAACCGTGATGAACGGCTGTTTACACTGTCGATATAGCCTTTCATATCCGGCATGTCCAGATCAGCATGGTCTAAAAATGCGGAGCCTGTCTCAGTCAGAGAATACCGATATTGAAAGTAGCCGCCCTTTTTTTCCTTCACCTCATGCAGAAATCCAAGGTTGCACAGCTCTTCAATCTGGAGCGTCAGTTCCTCTGAATATGGTCCGTAAAAGTGAAAATCATATTTCTCATAGAAAGGAAACTGCATTTTCTTGGCGATATAAATCATTTTCTGCAGCTTCTTTCGCCCGATGATTTCTCCAGAATCCGAGAACACCTTCATCAGTTTTGCATGTTCTTTCAACAAATTCCCGACATCTCCTTTTTCCTTCTTTCCAATTTCTATGTCAGTCCCAGCAGCTGCCGGATTTTCATTTTCGCTTCCGGATGTTTAGTGCCGTCACAAATCAAGTCCTTTGGATAGTACAGCTTGTGGTCCGTCCGCCGTTTACCTGAGATGGATTCCACAATAGCCGACTGCCTGGACAGCTCTTTAATTTGGCCGTTTTGCGTCAAGAGATGGATCGGCAGACGCTCCTCTTCCTCTCCTGGTCGGTAAAAATCGTATGGCAGATCTGATGAAGAATCAACGACCAAATAATAGCTCGGATCGATCCCCGCCTCTTTGAACAATGAAGTCAGCTCAAAATAAGCCGACATTTCTTCATTAGGATTGAATTCAACGTATTGGAAAAGCTGGCGGTTAATGAATCTGCGGCACAAGTCGGATAAAATCGCGTCTTCTTCATCCTCCCAGGCCTGGAAGTAATACAAAATAATAGATTCATCCAGCTTTACATAATCCTCCAGTGTCAATTTCCCTTCAAAAATAGAATAGAAATGAACCGGAGCGTGAGTGAAGACATAGCCTTCATCGTGCAGCTGCTTCGCCCTGTGAAGAATCTTCGTTAAAATGACCTCTGCACTTCTGGTCACAGGATGGAAGTAGACCTGCCAGTACATTTGGTAACGGCTCATGATATAGTCTTCGACAGCGTGCATTCCGCTTTCTTTAATGACGATCTGATCCTCGCGCGGCCGCATCACCCGAAGAATCCGCTCCATATCAAAATGGCCGTAGCTGACGCCCGTATAATATGCGTCGCGCTGGAGGTAATCCATGCGGTCTGCGTCAATCTGACTCGAAATCAGGCTGACCACTTGCTTGTTTTTATATGTTTTGGCAATGACTTCAGCAACATCCTGAGGGAAACCCGGGCTTACCTTTCTGAGCACCTGATTAACCTCCGTGTCTCCCAAAATGATACTTCTTGTAAAATCCTCGTGGTCAAGGTGAAAGACCTTTTCAAATGAATGCGAGAACGGCCCGTGCCCGAGGTCATGAAGCAGCGCCGCGGCCAAACAGAGTTCGCGCTCACTGTCATCCCATTCAGGGCGGCCTTTAAAGACGTCATCAACCATTCTTCTGACAATTTCATAGACACCGAGAGAATGGTTGAACCGGCTGTGCTCAGCCCCATGGAACGTCAAATAGGTCGTTCCGAGCTGCTTAATTCTGCGGAGACGCTGAAATTCACGGGTTCCGATTAAATCCCATATCAGCTTGTCCCGAACATGAACATAGCGGTGCACCGGATCTTTAAACACTTTTTCTTCTGATAATTTTCCATTTGGATACGCCATCGTCATTCCCTCTTTTTTTTAGCCGTGTTTCTATTATATCGACTCTATTCTTTGAAAACATCCTTGAATTTGCCCGGCGATTTGTTCCATCTTCATGAAAAACACATCTTGTGAAGCAAAAAAGCCTGACCTGAGGGCCGAGGCTAAGAAAAAATATGTTTTTACTTTTTTATTTTCTTTTTTACTTTGTCAATCAGCTCATCCTCTGTCGGAGCTGACAGCGGGCGATTGTTCACAAAAGCAAATGATTTTTTCCGTCCGGGCCCGCAATAAGATTGGCATCCTACCTCAACCTTTGCGTCTGGGTCCACTTCTTTCAAACGCGGCAGCAATGTTTTGATATTAGTGGCTTGGCAATCATCACACACTCGAAATTCATTAGCCATGACGTACGCTTCCCTTCATTTCTATGTTCATCTATGTGAATAACCTAAAATCACGTTTCAAAAAAAAATCACATCACTCTTCATTTTACAAGGATTCGACTGTTCCTGCAAGCCGCTCCATCCTTCGTATCTCCTATTCTTTCAGCCAATTTGTATAAATATTTTCCAACCTGGACATTCTAATACCATGAATAGAAAAATGGGAGTTGAGATAAATGACAAAACAGCGACAAGACGCTTGGTCAGAGGAAAACGATCTGCTTTTAGCCGAAACAGTGCTTCGGCATGTGAGGGAGGGCAGCACTCAGCTGAACGCCTTTGAAGAAGTCGGCGATAAATTAAACCGGACATCCGCAGCCTGCGGATTCAGATGGAACGCAGTGGTCCGCCATCAATATGAAAAAGCGCTCCAGCTTGCGAAGAAACAACGAAAACAGCGGATGAGAGCGCTCGGAAACGGGCAGCCCGCGAAAAAAAGATTATTATATCAGCCTCCTGCCGTTGATCCTGAAATCATTCAAGAAACCGCTGCAGAAGAGCCGGTTAAAATGGAAACACCATCTGTCGAAAATGAGCAACCTTTAATGTCTGGCGAACATATGCCTTTTGTTGATGAAAGCTTTAAGGAAGAGTTAGCTAGTCTATCACACTTATTGTCTCCTCAAACGCCTGCAGCTGCGCCTGAGATGACGATGAATGATGTGATCCGCTTCCTGCAGAATTACGAAGGCAATAACGAGCAATCATCAGCATTAAAAATGGAAAACGAGCGTTTAAAGAAAGAAAATCAGGAATTGCAAAACAAAACAGAGCAGCTAGAGGCAGAAGTTCAAAAGCTTGAAAAAGACCAAAAAACGATCCAAGAAGATTATGAAACCTTGGTGAAAATTATGAACAGAGCCAGAAAGCTAGTTTTATTTGAAGAAGATGAACATGCCTCTCCGTCCTTCAAAATGGACCGGAACGGCAATTTAGAAAAATTAGCGGAATGACATAGAAAAATCCCAAAACGGGCAGCTGTTTTGGGATTTTCGCCATGTACAAAATCCCCTTTTCTATTGAGAAAAGAGAATTTCCTCATTTTGCAGCCGGATCAGCTATTCTTGTAAAATGAGGCCAAGCTTATGTGAATCTATTAAGACATGTGAGCTGCCTCGGCCGTTTTTTGTTTTCGAGGCGCAGCAGAAATGACCAAAAGCCCCAGCATCATAAGCGCAATGCCCAGCCACGAGGAAGGCGAAAGCATTTCCCCTATGAAAAACACGCCAAGCAATGAAGCCGTCAGCGGTTCAGCTAAAGACAGCGTGACCGCCGCCGAGGCCGGAACCCCGGTAAGCCCTTTCGCAAACAAAAAGTATGCGGCACATGTTGCAATTAACCCGATGTAAAGGCTTGTTCCCAGTCCTCTAGGGGTCCATATCCACGAGATATCTGACTGCCATAATAGCGGCGTCAGCAAGATGGCGCTGAGCATGAATACAACGGCAGAGGTCGCTCGAGGAGGCTGGGTTTTCATCATCGCTTTACTGATGAGCGTATAGCCTGCAAAAGAAGCACCCGCTCCAAGCGCCATAAGAACACCAGCCACATCAATCCGAACATTGGAACTGTCGGAAAACAGAAGCCAGCAACCCGTTAAAGCCAGCACAGTCGCAATCCACCAGGAGTTTCGCGGGCGTTTCTTCAATACAGCCCATTCGAGGGTCCCGGCAATGATAGGCGCACTGCCGATGGCAATCACAGTTCCCACTGCAATTCCCGTTTCTTTAACCGCTGTGAAAAACAGCGGCTGGTAACACGCCATACAAACAGCGGCTAAAAATACGAGCGGCCATGACCAATTTTTCACGTGAAGCTCCCGGCTGATCCAAACCGCAAGCAGCATGGCGCTTCCTCCTATTAATAACCTGAACGCTCCAAATGCCAGCGGTGTGGCGCTTTCTGGAGCCAATGCCTGAACGGTTCCCGTGGTCCCCCAGAAAAAAGCCGCAATCAATACAAAAAGGCTGTAAATATTCCCTTTCATCTGCCTCTCCCCTTTAATATGGATGCTGATGTCATTTTATCGTTTTTCTTTTTGCTGTGGTTATCTGTATGTAAGAAGGATTTATCTGAAAATAAGATTATTGGGGTAAAATGCCGCTTGTGATAAAAAATGCATGCCGGCATATACAGCCGGC
The DNA here is from genome assembly GCF_053903145.1 of Bacillus sp. JZ39. Taxonomy (NCBI): domain Bacteria; kingdom Bacillati; phylum Bacillota; class Bacilli; order Caryophanales; family Bacillaceae; genus Bacillus; species Bacillus sp. JZ39. The sequence continues at coordinate 3,660,332 of NZ_CP096389.1, forward strand.
ATGCGAAGAACGTTCACCCAAATACCTTTGCATTCCGCTCAGCCATCCGGACGAGGTTTTTCTCAAATTCCATTTCCTCATCAGTGGACAGTCCGGCAGAGTAAAGATGAGTGCTTAACGCTTTTAATTCCGTCAATAAAGCGAACATTAAGTCTTGTACGGAGATGTCTTTTTGCAGAAGCTCACTTAAGGACGCCATCGTTTCCGGACGTATTTCCGGATAGACGCCTTTTTTATCGTTTTGTTTGTCTTTCAGCGCCGCTTGATAGAATCGTCTGATCAAGTCGGCCCTTTCACTGCCGCTTTTATCCGCACAGAGATAAATTTGAACAGCGACTCCGCCGCGAACGCGTCTCTGAGAGATGCCGGCGAACTTTTTGCCATTTATACTGAGGTCATAGCTGCCGGGACAATAAGACCCTTCAATTTCATAGGCTTCGATCTTTGCGTTGTACGGTCTCAGCATTCGTCTCATCAGCTCGACCATCGCTTCATATCCTTTGTCTATATCGATGCCTTTCTTTTCGTCCTCGAATATGAGAGAGATATTTAAAACACCGTCATCCAATACGACGGCAAGACCGCCGGAATTGCGTACGATCACACGGTATCCTTCGCTCTCCAGCAAGGAGATGCCATCCTGCAAAAACGGGAGGCGTGTATCCTGTATTCCAAGGACAATTGTATCGTGGTGCACCCATGAGCGCGCTGTCGCCGGCGACACGCCTTTTCCGACGGACATGCACAGCGTATCATCCATTGCGAAGGATTGCTTCGCATCAAATAAAGGGCCGAGACTGGATTGGTCAATGACTCTCCATTTCGGCTGCATCAGTAAATCAATCGGTTGGTTTGCCATCTATGTAAAACCCTTTCATGTTAGGCTTATTGAACGAAAACTATTATATCATTTCAGCAGCTGTGATTGATAATTGCTTTTCAGCATCGTAATAAAAATTTCTTTATTTTTTGTATTCTCCATGAGAGGAGAATGAATGTAAGACAGCTTGCGCTTTAACGAGAAATCTTTAATATGCAGAATTGAAATTTCGCGGTGGATCAAATCCTTATGCAGTACGCTTCTGGATAGAACAGAAAGTCCCATGCCGTTAATCACCGCTTCCTTTACACCTTGATTGCTGCTGATGGTGAACATTGATTTCGGCCGAAGTCCATTTGAACTGAGTACATGATCGAGATATTCTCTCGTCCCGGAGCCTTTCTCTCTTGTCACCCACGCTTCGTTCTGCAAATCGCTGATCGAAATCTCTTTCCGCCCGGCGAGCGGATGCTGATTTGGAGCGGCAATGCACATTTCATCCTCCATGAACGGTTCAATTTCCAGCTCATTCTCGTTTGTATGTCCTTCAATCAGCCCGATATCAGCCTGAAGCATCCGCACACGCTCGCTGACCTCCTCTGTATTGCCAATCATGACATCGAGGTTCAGCTCTGGATACAGCTTTTGCAGCTGGGCCAATAGCGGCGGAAGAATATACTCACCGATTGTAAAGCTTGCAGCTATTTTCAATTCACCCTTCACATAGTGATGATGCGCATAGATTTCAGCCTTGGCTTGTTCGTAGAGAAACACCATTTGCTTTGCTCTTTGATATAAAATGTCTCCTGTCGGTGTTGTCGTAAAGTGTTTTGGCGACCTGTTCAGAAGAGCCGTTTGAAATTCTTTCTCAAGATTTTTGATATGCAGACTGACGCTGGGCTGGGAGATCATCAGCTTTTCCGCCGCTTTTGTGAAGTTTTTTTCTTCTACCACCGCTATAAACGTTTTCAGCACGTCGTAATACAAAAACCCCACCCCTGTCATTAATGAAATATATGGTTATGATTAGTTTTCTTTATTGTACTCATATCATCCGTCTTGGTAAAGAAGGCTATACGGAAGCGCAAAAAGGCAGCCCTCGGTCGAGAGCTGCCATCGTCTTCATTTTTATTACAGTGCTTGCGCCGCTGTAATTAATGCGAGATTGTAAACATCTTCAGCGTTACATCCTCTTGAAAGGTCGTTTACAGGCATATTTAAACCTTGCAGGATTGGTCCTACCGCTTCAAAGTTGCCCAAACGCTGAGCGATTTTATAGCCGATGTTTCCTGCTTCAAGGCTTGGGAATACGAATACGTTAGCGTCCCCTTTGATCTCAGAATCCGGCGCTTTTTTCTCAGCTACAGATGGAACAAATGCAGCATCAAATTGGAATTCGCCATCAAGAGTCAGTTCAGGCGCTTTTTCTTTCGCGATTTTCACTGCATCCGCTACTTTTTCTGTTTCATCAGATTTTGCTGAGCCTTTTGTAGAGAAGCTGAGCATTGCCACGCGAGGCTCAATGTCGAACATTTTTGCCGTATTGGCACTTTCGATCGCAATCTCGGCAAGATCTTGGCTGTCAGGCGCAATGTTGATCGCACAATCTGCGAATACGTATTGCTCTTCTCCGCGAGCCATGATGAACACGCCGGAAGTCTTTTTCACGCCTTCTTTTGTTTTGATGATTTGAAGAGCCGGGCGGACAGTGTCAGCAGTTGAGTGAGCAGCTCCGCTTACAAGTCCGTCTGCAAGTCCTTTATACACCAGCATTGTACCGAAGTAGTTCTCGTCTAATAATGCTTTACGAGCCTGTTCTTCAGTCGCTTTGCCTTTGCGGCGTTCTACGAATGCTTGTACAAGGTCTTCCATGCCTTCATATGTATGAGGATCATAAATCTTAACGCCGTCCAGCGTAAGGTTCAATTCTTTTGCTTTTGCTTGGATCTCATTTTCATTGCCGATCACAATCGGATTCAGCACTTTGTTTCCTGCAAGCTTGCTGACCGCTTCTAAAATACGCTCGTCTAAGCCTTCAGGAAATACAATTTTAACGTCTTTTCCAGCTACTTTTTCTTGCACTGTTGAAAATAAATCTGCCACAATAAAACCTCCTCAAAAAGTTACAAAAACGCTTTCTTTTACTAGCATACTCTTCTTCCAATCAAATTCAAACAGCCAACTTTCATTATAGCGCTTTCATAAAAAAATCTTATTTTTCTAACTAATTTAAGTGACTCAATCTTCCTTTATAGGTTCTTCTATTTTGTTGGAGTTATACGGAAGGGATGTTCAAGGTTTCTCCACAGTAGAATCGGATAAACTATGGTATAGTGAAGGCAATCATGAAAAGATAATGGGAGTGAAGATAAATGAGTGAACAGCAAATGACGAATGAAGCGGCAAAAACGCTTGACGGCTGGTATGCGCTTCATGATTTCCGCACAATGGATTGGGCTTCCTGGAAGCTTCTGTCCAGTGATGAGCGCCAATCTATCATACATGAATTCACCGGGTTGCTTGAAAAATGGGGCGTAGCCCAAAAAGAAGGAAAAGGATCGCAAACTCTTTACAGCATCGTCGGCCAAAAAGCTGATTTTATGCTGATGATCCTTCGTCCTACAATGGAAGAATTAAATCAAATTGAGCTTGAATTCAACAAATCAAGACTTGCTGAATTCACCATTCCGGCATACTCCTACGTATCAGTGGTAGAGCTGAGCAACTACTTGGCAAGCGGTGACGGCGATCCTTACGAAAATCCGCATGTGCGCGCGCGCCTTTACCCTGAACTGCCGGAATCAAAATATGTATGCTTCTATCCAATGGATAAAAGAAGATCCGGCAACGACAACTGGTATATGCTTTCAATGGAGGAACGCAGAAACTTGATGAGAAGCCACGGTTTAATCGGCCGCAGCTATGCGGGCAAAGTCAAACAGATCATCACCGGCTCTGTCGGCTTTGACGATTACGAGTGGGGCGTTACATTATTCAGCGATGATGTCCTTCAATTCAAGAAGCTAGTGTACGAAATGCGTTTTGACGAAGTCAGCGCTCGCTATGGCGAATTTGGTTCATTCTTTGTCGGCAATCACCTTTCGCTTGATACACTTCCTCAATTCCTATATGTATAATATCCCCTCCCGCCCTATCCGGCGGGAGTTTTTCAATTCTCCTTTATCAGAATTTAAATAAAATTTGCTATTTTCTTCGTTTTTTCTTACGATGTAGATAATAATCCATTTTTTTCAAAGGGGTGCAGTTATTTGTCAAAACGAACCGTATTTGTTATGGGAGCCAGTCAAGGGATTGGGAAAGCAATCGCTCTGAAATTAGCAGACCAGCACTTTTCCCTCGTCATTAATTCGCGAAATTTGGATAATATTGAATCTGTCAAAGAAGACATTTTGGCCAAGCATCCTGAGGCGAGCGTCATTGTCCTTGCGGGCGATATGTCTGACCAGCATACGAGAGCGGCCATTTTTCAGGCAATCGAATCTCAATGCGGACGGCTTGATGTTCTGATTAATAATATCCCGGGCGGCGCGCCTGACACATTTGATAACTGCAATATAGAGGATATGACGGCCACGTTCACTCAAAAGACCGTTGCCTATATTGACGCAATCAAGCGTGCTTCCTCACTGATGAAACAAAACGAGTTTGGCAGAATCATCAACATTGTCGGAAATCTGTGGAAGGAACCCGGCGCCAACATGTTCACAAACAGTATGATGAATGCCGCTTTAATTAACGCCAGTAAAAATATTTCCATCCAGCTTGCTCCTCACAACATTACTGTCAACTGTCTGAATCCTGGTTTTATCGCTACAGACCGTTATCATCAATTTGTGGAAAATGTGATGAAAAAGAACAGCATATCCAAACAGAAAGCAGAAGAACAGATTGCTTCCGGGATTCCGATGAAACGGGTCGGATCAGCCGAAGAAACCGCAGCGCTCGCCGCATTTCTTGCCTCTGAGGAAGCCTCCTACATCACGGGGCAACAAATTTCCGCTGACGGCGGCAGCATGAAAAGCATATAAAAACATCCCGCTTTTTAGCGGGATGTTTCTTGTAATGACCCGAACGGCAGGTTCAGCTTTTGAATCCGCGTGACAAATTCCCGCAGATCCTCCTGCTTCGACACCATTGAGATTCTGACATGCCTTTTTCCGTTGCTTCCAAAAATTTCGCCCGGTGTGACTACGACATGGGCATTCTCCAGCAAGTAATCGGAAAATTGGTGAGATGTCTCAAACGTATTCGGAATTTCAGCCCATACGTAAAAGGTTCCTTTTGGCTTTTCCATCTTCCAGCCCAGTTCCTTTTCGCAAAGCGCCGTAAAAAAGTCAATTCGTTCCTTATAAATTCGTTTCAACGATTCCGTATGCTCCGGATCTCCAGAAAGCGCCGCACTCGCTGCCTGCTGCAGCCCGCCGAACATGCCGACAAATACATGATCCTGAAATTCATTGACGGCCTGAATGATCTTTTCGTTCCCAACCGCAAACGCCATTCTCCAGCCGGCCATGTTAAATGTTTTTGAAAATGAATAAAGCTCTGCTCCGACAATTTTGGCATCCTCTGCCTCAAGAAAGCTGGCCGGTTTTTGATCGAATTCAAACGCTCCGTATGCAAAATCATGAATCAAATGGATATGATGCTCTTTTGCAAAAGCAGCAGCTCTTGCATAAAAAGCCGCATCAGCCACAGCTCCAGTGGGGTTGTTCGGATAGTTTAAAAACATAAGCTTCGCTTTTTCCAGCACGGCTGGATCAATCTTTTCAAAATCCGGCAGATAGCCATTTTCTTCATACAGCGGCATTTCGTAAAGCTCAGCTCGCGCCATCGTAATCCCTGATAAATATTCAGGGTAGCCTGGATTCGGGACTAAAGCGATGTCTCCCGGATTGAGCAGGCATTGTGTCAGCACATACAAACCGGCTTTCCCGCCTCCGAAAAGCGCGACCTCCGTTTCAGGATTGATTGTCACGCCGTATTCTCTTTTATAGAAAGCAGCGATTGCTTCCTTCAAAAAAGGATAGCCCCTGAAAGGGCCGTATCCATGAAACGAAGGATTCAAGGACGCCTCCCGCAAAGCCTCCACAATATGCGGCGGAGTGGGAAGGTCAGGGTTCCCCTGTCCGAGATTAATGATATGGGCCCCCGTTTTTTCCAATTCCTTTACCTTTTGAAAAACGAGAGAAAACTCCTGCCTTGGAAGTGTCTTGATGACATCGGACGGTGTTATTTCCATCTAAAAGACTCCTTTTTGCTCCGTTTTGTTATCCCGTTCCAAAAACGATTTGTTGACGAGCTTCGTATGCAGAAACAAACCGCATACGATCACGACAATCAGCCCCATAATGACCGGAGCGCTGAGGATGTTAATGAACATTGAACCAATAGAAATGCATAATCCGATAGACGCTTCAGCCACTGAAAAAATGCGCCCTTGAATCTGGTTTGCCGCATTTTCCTGAACCTTCACTTTTGCAAGCACTTCCCCGTATTCCATCGCGATGAAAAAGAGGATCGCCGCGATGACAGAAACAGCGAAAATCGGCGTGAATAAAAACAGCGCCAGCGAGACAATGGATAAAACGGTAAAGTACGTCAGGCCTCTATTATTGTTAAAGCCCCATTTGCCGACAAGCGCCGCTCCGATAAAGCCGCCGAAACCGATGCAGAACGTGAGAATAAAGTTGCCGATTTCCCCGTCACCCAAAAAGCGGCTGACAATCGGAAAATAGCTGTACACAACTCCCCACAGCAAAGCCATTGTAATCATCGTAAACATGGCGTTTAATACGAATGCATTGGTTTTGATTTCCTTGAGTCCTTCCTTAAAAGACTGAAAGGCCTCTTTAATGTTTTCAGATTGAATCGGCACAAATTGCAGCTTGATACGGCTGATAAAAAATGCCGAAACCAGGTATGTCACACCGTTAAAGGCAACAGCCAGCTCTACAGATCCCCCTAACAGAAAGAGCCCTCCGGCAGCCGCCCCGACGATAATGGAGATGGTTGTCGCTTTTGCAAATAACGTGTTGATGCTTTTAATATCTGATTCCAAGGACGACATGACAGCGAGACGGGCGGGATTAAAAAACACGCCGCTTCCATAAGAAATAAACAGCAGGGCCAGAAAAATCAGCGGATACTCGCCTTTTGGAAGAAATGTGAGCCCCAAAAAGATGATGCCTCTGATGATATCCGTCCACAGCATGATCTTAATTCTGTCTAACCGGTCGACCAGAACCCCCAAAAACGGCTGAAACACCATCGGAATGCTTCTGACCACGATGACCCCGGACGTCACCCAATAATCGTGATAATATGTAGACAAAATGAGCAGGGCAGGGAGAACACAATAGTCTCCCATGAACGATAGCGCCTGCCCGTAAAGCAAGTATTTAGAGTTGGGTTTCAGCTGTTTCATACTGGCAGCACATACTTTGCCGTCAGCTTTGCATGCTGCTGAATTTGTCTGATTGATTCAGCCACATCCTGTGAATTACTGCCTTTCAGTTCAAATGCAGCAATGGAATTGAAAGCTTCAAACAATGTCAAATCAACTGAAGTGCCTGGTGCTGCGGCCGAAAAAGAAACGATTTCAGTATCCCCTTTTAAAAGCCCGTCCGGAATATCGATCGCTTCAATGACCAAATCCTCAGCAGTTTCAGGAATTTGGCCATTTTGTTTGAAATGCTGCGGGTACAAATGGCAGTCGGCAACATAATAAGGCTCTTGATCCAATAATCCGTCCGGCAGATCGGCGTCTTTTCCGAAACAGAGGACATCTAATAATAATTGCGCCATATCAAGGCCGAAAACCTTTTTAATGTTAGGGATCATATTCCAGCCGGCAAATCTGGCTGCCGATTCAATTAAACCCGGTTCTCTGTTTTTCATTAGCTTGATCTCTGTATGTGTTGCGCAATTTTGCAGGCCAAGCCCTTCATTTGCCTTTTTGGCAGCTTCGACAATTTTCTTTTTTGCCTCTTCATCCAGAATGGACGGCGTAATGTGGGATGTCTCTGTAAACCCGATTTGCGGCGTTTTATCATGAATGGCGATCGGGAAATACTCACCGTCAGCCATGATGCCTTCTATACTGATATAGTCGGAGTACCCTTCTGTTTGATACCAGTCTCCGTACTCACCCTGTAAAAATTCTTCAGCGATAAACGGCGCTTCAAACGTAACCGCCTTTGGCACGTTAATTGATTTCAGATAGTCATTGACTCTGTTAAATTCATCTTCTGCCGTCTCAGTGTCCGTAATCAGCGTTACACCGATTGAACTCGCTAAGTATGTAGGCTTTAAGATAAGAGGTGTGCCGATCTCTTCAAGAGCAGCACGGAAATCTTCAAGAGTTGTGACTCGTTTGTTTTTGATCGATTTGACTCCGGCCTTATTAAAAGCGTCCCTCATTTTATTTTTATCTCTGGCATTTTCGGCTGCCTGCACGCCGGCACCTCTCAAGCCCAGACGTTCACAGGCTTTCGCCATCGGAGCAATGAATAATTCATTGTTTGTTGTGATGGCATCCGCCCCAAACATTTCGGCAACCTTGACGATTTGCTCGACGACCTCTTCCTCAGGCTTGTTATGATCCTCATGCGCCCAATAAATGGAGTCAGGATGCTCAAAATCAGCTAAACTCTTAAAATAGTCTTTATCTTTTATGACCGCGACCGAGTATTTTTCAATCAATGCTGCATGGGAGGCTGTAATTGCAAAAGGTCTTGGAATAAAGCTGACCAGGTTATATTTTTCAGCAGCGCTTTTATAAAACATGTGCGGCGGGCAGCCTCCAAGATCAGCGATGACCAATACTGTTTTTCTCTCCATATGTAAAACACTCCTTCTCTATTGTGCGGTGTATCCTCCGTCTGCGGTGATGGCGCTTCCGGTCATATAGCTTGATAAATCCGAGGCTAAAAACAGCATCACGTTTGCGATTTCTTCAGGTTTCCCAAGCCTCAGCAGCGGATTTACCTTCGCCTTTTCTTTTTTGATCTCTTCAAGTGTGCCTTCGTTATTTTCAAGGAATGATTTTTCATTCAGCGGTGTGTCGATGATCCCCGGGCATACGCAGTTCACGCGAATTTGATGCTTCGCATAATCAACGGCCATTGATTTAGTCAGCTGCAAAACCCCGCCTTTGCTGGCGTTATAGGCAGGAATATCAGGCCATGCCACGAGTCCGCCGACAGAGCACGTATTAATGATGTTGCCCTTGCCGGCGGCCAGCATATGCTTGAGTGCATGTTTGCTCATTAAAAACATGCCGGTCAAATTGACTTGCAGCACCTTGTTCCAATCGCTGAGCTCCATCTCGTGAATGGGCGCCACGATTTCGATGCCTGCATTATTAATCAAGACATCGAGTCCGCCAAATGTATGAACCGCCGATTCAACTGCGTGCTGGCAGGCAGCTTCGTCTGTGATGTCCGTTTGCACAAAGTGCAGCCTGTCATTATTTTCTTTTCGTACCATTGCTTCTCCCTGCGCTTCATCAATATCCGCCACAACCACATTGGCCTGCTGGCCCAAAAAAGCCTGAACCGCAGCATAACCAATGCCTGATGCGCCTCCTGTTATGAGGACGGTTTTATCGGTGAGGTTCATGATCATTCATCCGCCTTCATTTTTTTTGCTTTTGCTCTGTTGTAGCGCGGCGGGAAGAAGATATTAATCGATTTTGATTCTTTTTCCGAACGGTTGATGGCACCGTGATCTTCACGAGGCTCACAGAAATAGGCTGTGCCGAATTTCATCTCGACTGTGCAGCCTTCGACCGTCATGTCATAGCCGCCGCCGATGCAGATGCCGATTTGTTCATTCCGATGTTTATGGAAAGGCATTTCTCCGCCATTTCCAGGGATTTTGGCAAGCATAATTTCTACCCAATCCTCAACAAAGAACGTGACTTCCATGCCCGGCAGCAGGTCTCTTGTTTTGAAAATATCCAAAAAGTAGTCCTCAGGACTTGTATATGTTTCATCAGCTTTCAGCCGCTTGATATCAATAGCAATCACTTCTTGGTCTGTGTCGTTTCTTGCCCCGTGAGGCACATGCGGCGGCGCGATATAGGCAGATTCCAAGGCTGTCATTTTTCTTGTCACATCTCCGACAGTCATCATCAGCTCGCCAGAAACGACCATGCCGATTTGGACCTCCTTATGCTGATGGGGTTCAACATTGGTATGCGGCGGGACGTAAGACATTAATACTTCAGTATCCCCTCGTACGGTTGAATACTGCCTCACTCCGTTTTCCCATTCAATTAATTTCGGTGTCGGGAAATAAAGCTCCTGCATATCTTCTTTAGTTTTCATCATCAACGTCTCCTTTTCCAAATAATGACCAGCTCATTGGAATGCTTTTGAATGTTTTTACAAAGGTTAGCCCGTACTTTTGCCGTGCAAGCTCATTGGTTAAGGCAATGTCATACAAACCTTCTTTTACTTTTCTTGCAGCTTGACTGGTTGAATTGACTAGTTTGAAACGAACATCTTTGCGGGTAAAATATTTGATTAAATTAATAGGTGAAGGATGTGAAACAATAACAGATGTATCAAGCATATCGTCTCTGAATTCAAAATCAGGACGAACAGCCAGGCCGTACATCGGTGTATCGCACCTGAAGATCTGCAATAGCTGCAAATCCGGCCTCATGTAGAAATGCTTAATGCCATCGTAAGCATGTGGGACGATGGTATATTCCAGCGGGCTTTGGAGCGTCCTTTCGATGCATGATTCAAAAGTATCATGCAAGGACAATTTACTGTTCAGCCCTTGTAGAAGAGTAAAATTGGAAATGAAATGCTTTGCTGCGTACTCACTGCTTGTCCCCTCAGGGCCGAGCGTGTTGACTGTAATGAGTTTGGATAGTGAATCAGTTCTTTTTTTTGTCTGAATGCTATTATCCAATATAATCATGAGCACCAACCAATCTTTTAAAATTTTAAGTAAATTTTATCCAGCGGCAATTGAACTGTCAATGTTTTTTGAAAATATTGATAATTATTCCCATACAAACAAAAAAACCCTTTATAAAGGGTTTTTAATTATAGGAATTTAGAAACTTTGTTTATTGAGATAAGGACTGATCGGCCTTCTGCTCAAGTTTGCCGTACTTTTTATATGCGAATATACTGAGCACAAATCCGAGGACTGTGATGGCTGCGCAAATCAATCCGACAGCTGCATAGCCGTATGCCACATAGACGGGTCCCATTAAAGCAGAACCTAATGTCACGGCCAGATTCGAGGCGAGGCTGTAAAACACCATGACTTTTCCGCGATGACGCTCTGAGCAGTCACTCAAAATGGTGCTGAGCAGCGTCACCGTCAAACTTTGCATTAATCCCCAAATAAATAGGCTGACGATTAACAGAAACATTGACGCCGGCGCATATGGTAAACACGCCAGCAGAACGCTGATGACCCCCAGCGCAATCAAAAGGGAGCGCATTTTTCCGATGCGGTCGGCTATCTTTCCTGTAATCACACTCATGGAAAACCCGATTCCATAAATCATGATAAATAAGCCCGCAGCCGTGTTTCCTCCGGTAAAAACGTCTTGAAGATAGGTGCCTAAAAAGGAATACATACCGTAAAAACCAATCATATTACAAAAAGTTATCGTGATATAAACAGGTACACGAGGGACTTTCAGCGCATCCCGGAATGTTCCTGCCGGCTCTTCTATTTCTTCCTTGCCGCTGTTTTTATGTTGGGCATGGCGGCGCATTTCAAGGAGAATCAGCAGGACAACTAAAACACCCATCAAGGCGAAAATCCAAAACGTCCATCTCCAATGCAGGACGCCGCCGATAAATGATCCGAGCGGCACTCCGAAAATCAGCGCCAGCGACCAGCTTGAAACGATCAGTCCCATCACCTTGCCCCGGTATGTATAAGGAACACGATCACCGACAACTGCGTATGCGGTCGGAACAAACGCTCCCGCAGCCAATCCCGAAAGCGCCCGGCCTAAAAAGAAGAAAAAAATATTTTGAGCCAAAGCGCATATCACCGTTCCTATGATAAAGATTATAAGCCCGGCCAATAAACTCAGTTCTCTGGAGTATTTATCGCCTAATGGAACCAAAAGCGGCGCACCGATAAAAATCATAATGCCGTAAATACTGATAGATAATGCAAGGACACTGACATCTGAGCTGAAGGCTTTTGCTAAATCCGGCAGCAGCGGTGAGATCACAAGCTCTTCAGATCCGGCTGCAAATACCCCCATCGTTAAAGCCAGTGCCAACAATAACGGAAAATGATGTTTTGTTTTGGTGTCATTGTTTTGATTGCTGTTCATTCTTTCTCAAACACCTCTTCCATAATCTTCTTATCATAAAAGTTGTATTATAGTTTAGCATTGTTTTTTCATTATTTACAATTCGAACGAAATCTTTATAACATTTATTATTTTCATTTAAACCCCATTATATATTTCTATATTTCATTCTAAAAATACATGAGGATGTAACACGTAGAAAAAGCTCTCCGGCCTCCCGGAGAGCTTTTTCTATTGCGCCTCTGTCTGCTTTTTTTCAATCGGTTCATGATTTATACGCTTTTTGATGCTTAGATGATAGTATGCATAGCAGAAAATAATGATCGGCACACCGCAGTATAAGCCGATTCTTTGATCCGGAATGAAAATAAGGCTGATCAACACGCAGCCATATAAACAAAATCCGAGCATCGGGACTAGCGGATAAAGCGGCGTTCTGAACTCCAGGTCATTCACATTTCCGCCTTCAGCAAGGAAACGTCTGCGAAAGAAAAATTGCGACGCACAAATGGACATCCACGCGACAACTGTCACCATGCCCGAGATTGAGATACACCATAAATACACTGTTTCTGCGGCCATGACACTTGTCAGCAGCGAACAGCCTGAAATGCCCAACGTAATCAGCAGGGCATTCATCGGCACGCCTTTTTTTGTCAGTCTGGTGAGAAAGGATGGACCCATTTGATTTGATGAAAGTGACCACATCATACGAGACGCCGCATACAACCCCGAATTAGCAACAGATAAAATGGCTGTTAAGATGACAAAGTTCATGATATCTGCCGAAAATGGGATGCCGATTTGATCGAGTACCGCTACAAATGGGCTTTCAATCACCCCCGCCGTTTTGTACGGAAGGATGGCAACCAAGACGAACATAGCGAGCACAAAGAAAAACAGCGTGCGCCAAATGACATTTCGAATGGACTTTGGCAGTGTTTTTTCCGGACTTTCACTTTCCCCTGCCGCAATGCCGACAAGCTCCGTTCCCTGAAAGGAGAAGTTCACCATGACCAGCGTAAACATAACGGCCAGCACCCCATTAGGGAAAAGTCCTCTATCAGTCATAAAGTTAGACAAAAAGGGTGTCTCCTGTCCGCCTTTAAAGTCAATCAAGCCAAACACAGCGGCTCCGCCAATCACAATAAATAATATGATCGCCGCCACTTTGATGCTTGAAAACCAAAATTCCATTTCTGCAAAGCTTCTGACAGAGAGCGCATTAATCAAAAAGATGACGATGCCGAACACGAGGCACCATATCCAGATCGGAACAGAGGGCAGCCACCTTTGCATCAAAATGCCTGCTGACGTCAGCTCTAACCCCACTGTATTCGCCCAGCTGAACCAATACAGCCAGCCAATCATAAAGCCTGTCGACGGTCCCAGAAATTTAGTGGCGTAGGCCTGAAACGATCCGGCCACCGGCATGGCAACAGCCAATTCTCCTAAACAAAGCATGACGAGATACATTAAAAATCCGCCGATGATATAAGCGGCAATGGCGCCGAGCGGTCCCGCCTGGCTAATGGTAAAGCCAGAGCCTAGAAACAGCCCAGTGCCAATCACCCCTCCCAAAGCAATCATAAACAAATGCCTGCTTTTCATGCTGCGCTGCAATTCATTTTTATGATTCTGCATCATCCTTCCCCCTTTGGTTCTTTTGCCATGATGGTCATCCGGTAGCTCTGCAAAAGGTGAACGGTGGTTTGCTGTATGAGGAGAGGCAATACATGAAATGTGTACGGTTTATAGACTCGTTCTGTCCATTTATGGCCGTCTTTTCCGTACACACCCATATTAATGGATGGAATATTCAGCTTGCGTATGTCTTTGAACGGAATGGTCCCAATCATATTCCACCCAGGAAAGTTCCTGATAAAAGAATCAATTTCGCCATCGGTTTCGTGCAGTGATAAAAAACTGCCGTCTGCCAAGTAGGGGAAAAACTTTTTGAAGACAAATGTTTCGCCTGTCGATTCAGCGGTTTTGTCAGCCGCTTCTTTAATCACATGCTGCAAAAGCTGATCTCTTGCGCTATCTTCTTTCAAATAGTTATGCGGCAGGTAAGGAGGTGCGTAAAATAGAATGACTTTTGCGCCTTGATCGGGGTCAAGCTTTTGAAGCTCTTCGATTGCCTGAAAGCATCTCATGCGAAGTTCAAGGTGCTCGTTGGCTTTGAATGTCTGCTCGATACACTGCTCGGGATCTATCCCCCGGTTTCTCAGCTTTTCTAAATATTGCTCCAGGCTATACACTTGAATGTCCCATGATAAATGTTTCTTTGGCAGGTTGGCTCTTTTTGCATATTCTTCATAATAATCTGATAATTTTTGTTGTGTCTCTCGGCATGCTTCCTCAGTGACTTCAATAAGCAAATCCATCATTTCTTTTGCTGTTCTTTCATAAATAAAACAATTGAAATACAAGCTGGTGCTGACAGCCGTTTGCACATTATAGGATTCCTTGTTATCACGCTGATACAAACAGGATGGTGGCAGAACCAACTCCCCTTCAACCTTTTCTGCCAGATGGATGTTATTGTGGAGACGGCTTGTGATTTCAGATGAAATGAAATTTGGGTCAATCCCTGCCAGTGTATCGCCAACATGGACTTCCCGCCCGTGGATGTAAAAGCACGGCAGCAGTTTTCCCGCGGCTCCGGTATAGATATATCTTGTCTGATCACCATCGTAAAGCGGGGTAATAAAGTCCGTATTAATAGCAGCCAAATAGTGAAGCTGTTTTTCTTTTTTTAGCCGGTTCAGCTCTGAAATGCTGGCGAGAATGCCCGAATGCTGGCTCTCCTCATCGGGATTGGCCATAAACAATACATTTCCCGGCAACGTCTCAAGGTTCTCCGAAAAATGCAGGAGATTGGCTAAATGCACGGCGATGCCGCTTTGCATATCGACAGATCCTCTTCCGAACATCCACTCGCCTGATTTGGCATCCCGCTGAACATCCTGATCGAACTCATAGCGGCTGAAATACTCGGCCAATTTCTCACAATCAAAAGCGATATCCTTTAAAGGGCCGAAATCTTCAATTCCGACTGTATCCAGATGGGCATGGTAAATGACTGTATTTCGGCTTTCTCCATGTCCTTCAATAAATGCAAAAATATTTTTGCGATTGTATGGGTCATTGGGAATGGCCTGTTCCCACACATGACTGGGGTTTTCCTGAAAATAAGGATAGCTCGTGATCACTTCTTTGATGAAATCTGCTTTTGTCCCTTCTCCTACGGTGCCGTTCACGCTGCTGAGGCTGACCAGAGATGCTGTCAGCGCCTCCACTCTTTCAGCCGGATTCATGTGACTGATTTTTGTATACTGCATAAATTGTCCTCCTGATCAAAAAGTTGAAATCGTGCGATCCGCTAAAGAATCGCACGATTTTATTTCTCTCAAATCAAAAAGCTTCGGACGTTGTTTTGGCTTGCATATGAAGAATTAAGTAATCGGGACCGCCTGCTTTTGAGTCTGTTCCTGACATATTAAAACCGCCGAACGGCTGATAGCCGACAATTGCTCCGGTACATCCTCTGTTAAAATATAGGTTTCCGACATGGAAATCCTCGCGCGCCCGTTCAATGTGCGCACGGTTTTTCGTCAGAAGCGCACCTGTTAATCCGTATTCCGTGTTATTGGCAATCTCCAGCATATGATCGAAATCACGCGCTTTGCAAATCGCAACAACCGGGCCGAAAATTTCTTCCTGCATCAAGCGGGCGTTTTCATCAACATCTGCAAAGATCGTCGGCTGAATAAAGTAGCCTTTTGAATCATCGCCTTCTCCGCCGGCCAATAGCTTGCCTTCAGATTTGCCGATTTCAATGTATTTCATCACTTTGTTGTAGGATGCTTCATGAATCACGGGACCCATATACGTATCAGGATCTTCTGGATTGCCGACAGTCAGCGTTTTGGTCAGCGCCACAGCTTTTTCCACCACTTCATCATAAACATCCTGATGAATGACCGCGCGGGAGCCCGCAGAACACTTCTGCCCTGAATATCCAAATGCTGAATACACGATAGAGGATGCAGCAAGGTCAAGATCGGCGTCCTTGTCAACAAGCACTGTGTCTTTTCCGCCCATTTCTGCAATTACCCGTTTGAGCCATTTTTGGCCCGGCTGCACTTTGGCGGCTCGCTCATAAATCCGGCAGCCGACTGCACGGGAACCTGTAAATGAGACAAACCGTGTCTTCGGATGCTCAACTAAGAAATCACCGATCTCCGCTCCATCTCCCGGAATGTAATTCAGAACGCCGTTTGGCAGGCCCGCTTCCTCCATGACCTCGACAAATTTTGCTGCCACTACCGGGGCTGCGTCAGCCGGTTTTAAGAGAATCGTATTTCCTGTCACAATCGCTGCCGCCGCTGTTCCCGCCATAATTGCGAGCGGGAAGTTAAATGGAGAAATGACGATGCCGACGCCAAGCGCTTCGTAATGATATTGATTGAACTCGCCAGCACGGCTCTTCACCGGAGCCCCTTCCTTGAGCTTTAACATTTGGCGCGCATAGAACTCTAAAAAGTCTATCGCTTCAGCCGTGTCCGCATCTGCTTCCTTCCACGGTTTTCCCGCTTCCTTCACAAGATAGCTTGAAAATTCATGCTTTCTTCTGCGCAAAATAGCCGCTGCCTTAAAGAGAATATTCGCGCGGTGCTCCGGTCTTTGTTTTTTCCAGGAATCAAATGCCTGTAATGCGGCTTGCATTGCTTTTTCAGCAAGCTCTTGATCTGCTGTAGACGCGTACCCAATGATCTCTTCTTTATTTGCCGGGTTAATGGAAATGATTTTGCGGTCCGTTTCAATTTTTTCTCCATTTATGACAAGCGGATAATGTTTGCCGAGCTGAGTGTTTACAAAGGCCAATGACTCCCCAAATGCAGTTTTATTCTTTGCTTCCGTAAAATCGGTAAATGGTTCGTGCGCGTATGTGACTGTCATATGTAGTCCTCCTCGTGTTATGAAATATATCTTCGCATATGAATAAAAATGCAAGAATCATGCCATTTTCTTGTCTTTTACTGAAAAAACTTGTTGAAGCGAACTGAAATTTGTCTAACAGGTGATCACCTTTCTCTATTTCCGATCTTGAACGCAAATTTATTTTGCGATTTTTGCTCTTTAGGCAAAAAACAAATGCAAAATTATTTTGCGGAGGCTTCTCAAATTAGACCCATCCGCGGAATCGCGATGCTTCTGCCGATTTTCTGATGCCCGTCATGTAAGCCGCCAAACGCATATCCACTTTATGTGTTGCCGCTGTCTGATAAATTGTTTCGAACGAGCTGACCATGACGCTTCTCAATTTTTCTGCAACCTCTTCTTCCGACCAATAATATCCTTGGTTGTTTTGCACCCATTCAAAATAAGAAACCGTGACGCCGCCGGCACTCGCCAGGATATCCGGCACAAGCAGCACGCCTCTTTCATTCAGGATCTTAGTGGCATCAATGGTTGTTGGGCCGTTCGCCGCTTCGACAACAATTGACGCCTGAATGTTATGTGCGTTTTTGGCTGTGATTTGATTGGAGATCGCAGCAGGCACTAAAATATCGCAATCCTTTTCAAGCAGCTCCTCATTTGTGATGACGTCAGTAAATAAATTGGTGACCATACCGAAGCTGTCCCGTTTATCGAGCAAATAAGGGATATCAATGCCGTCCGGGTTGTAGAGCCCGCCATTGGCATCAGAAATCCCGATCACCTTCGCGCCCGCATCGTGCATGAATTTGGCCAGGAAGCTACCTGCGTTTCCAAAGCCCTGTATGATGATGCGCGCGTTTTGCAGCTTGATCCCTTTTTTCTTCACCGCCTCTTCAATACAAATCGTGACGCCCTGTGCCGTCGCCGTTTCCCGTCCTTGCGATCCTCCCAAAACAAGCGGTTTACCTGTAATAAAGCCCGGGGAATCGAATTCCCGCAGCCGGCTGTACTCATCCATCATCCACGCCATAATCTGCGAATTTGTGTATACATCTGGAGCTGGAATATCCTTTGTCGGACCGACGATCTGGCTGATGGCACGGACATACCCCCTGCTCAGCCTTTCCAGTTCTCCAAATGACATTGTCCGCGGATCACAAATAATACCGCCCTTCCCGCCGCCGTAAGGAAGATTGGCAATCCCGCATTTGAGCGTCATCCAAATGGATAACGCCTTTACTTCCTCTTCATTGACTTCTGGATGGAAACGTACGCCCCCCTTTGTCGGACCGACAGCATCATTGTGCTGTGACCGGTAGCCTGTGAACACTTTGACGCTCCCATTGTCCATTTTGACTGGAATGCGGACAGTGAGCATTCTCTGCGGCTCTTTCATGAGTTCATACATATCTCCCGGATAACCCAGCTTCCGAAGGGCTTCCTTAATGATTGTTTGGGTAGACAGAAATAAGTTAAGAGCTTCTTTTTCTTCATCTTTCGAGACTTGCTTTGCTGACATCTTTTTCACCTCATTGTTTTTTTGGCCGGCTGTAATGTAAGCGCTTTAAAAAATCAGCCCGCCAATTCCTTTCTGCATTGGATTCACCCTTATCATCATGCAAGATCCGTACCAGCTTTTTTAATCAACAAAAAAGAGACTGAAAACATCTCAGTCTCTGATTAAAAATCTATTTATTAACGAGGGTCAATCACAAGCTGCGTTTCAGCATTTAAACTACCGATTCCCAAACCGTTTACTACATCGCCTTTAATCGTGTAAGTGCCTGCGCGCGGAAGGGTTTTGCGCACCATGACGAGGTCAAATTCGGATGCGCCTAACAAATCAAGCGTAAGCGGGAGTCTGACTGTTTTTCCATCGTTTAAAATCTGTGTTTCTTTCAGTGTTCTTCCATTCACTGAATCTCTTGTCGTAGCATGAAACCCGTCAGGAAATTGAAATTCTACCGCTCCGAGAGAAAGCACCGCATTTGGTTTATATGTCACTTCAATATCAGAAGTGGTCCACTCTTTCGTGCTGTTAATTGTTTTTGCCTCGATTGATGCAGACTGTGCATGAGCTTGGCCCGAAGGAAGTAAGATTGATAGTAAAACAGCTGAACTGATGAATAATGAAGATACGAATGAAGTTCTTTTTAACATGACATTTCCCCCTAATTGATTGTTGAAATTTGGCCAGAGCGTCCTCTGCAGAAAAAGCGCCTTTTCGTAATTCGCGAATTACCAGTTCTTTTTCTTAAAAATTAATCTATCATCATTTTCCATGGAAGTAAATGCTTTTTAAGGAATATTAACACTTGGAATTCATTGAGAATTCCTTCCTGTTTATACAAGGTTCAAATGGACGATTTCTCTCTCTTTTTCTAGTAACATCCGCCTGACATTTCCTATCTTTTATCCTATTTTAAAAAAGGACAAAAAAAGTCGAAGATGCCTCTGCTCTTCGATTGATCACGTTCCTATTTTTATCTGAATTCAGTGTTCCAGTTAAAACCGATCGTCTCATCATTCCACGGAATTCTTTTTTCATCAGGCTGATCCGGGTTATACGACATGGTGGTAAAATAGATAATTGTCAGCGGCGTCTCTCCCAGCACTCTGTATCCGTGAGCCACCCCTTTTGGGATTAATAACAGCATCGGGTTGTCTTCGCCCATATAATAGACGTCCGTTTCTCCTTTTGTCTTTGAATCCTCTCGAAGATCGTATAGGACAACCTGAGCGTGGCCCGTTGGGAAGAACCAGAGATCATCCTGCTTCTCATGATAATGAAATGCCTTAATCACACCCGGATAGCTTTTCGACCAAGAGGCCTGCCCAAAATGCTCAAGGAGATTCTCATCGTCCCGGACCAGCTCAGCAAAAAAGCCTCTGTCATCGCTATGCTTCGTCAATTTTTTTACCTTGACTCCATCAATCACACGCACTGCTCCTTTCCTGCAAATACTCCCGTAACGCTTCCCGCCAGTGGCGGGGACGGATGCCGGCTTCTTCAATGGCCCGATGGCTCAGCACAGAGTAAGCCGGACGGGGCGTTTTGTTCCCGTATTCCTCTGTCGTTACAGGCAAAATGGCTGTTTCCAGCCCGCTTTCTTCCATAATTGCCGTCGCAAACTCATACCAGCTGCATATGCCTGAATTGCTGACATGATAGATGCCCGGCGGATGGCTGAACAGTTTGATGACCGCTTCTGCTAAATCCTTCGTATAAGTCGGCGAACCAATTTGATCGCTGACAACCCGAAGCTCTTGTTTCGTTTCAGCAAGCTTCAGCATGGTTTCAACGAAATTACTGCCGCCATGTCCATACACCCACGATGTTCTGATGATCGTGCTGTCTTTTGTCGTTAATCGTATCAGTTCTTCTCCGAGCCTTTTGCTTTTGCCATAAATGGTTTTCGGATCGAGGGGATCGTCTTCCCTATATGGCTGGGTTCCTTTCCCATTGAATACATAGTCCGTGCTGATATGAACATATTGAGCTCCGATGCGGGTTGACTCAAGCGCTGTATAATAAGCGCCGATTCCGTTAATCAAGTACGCTTTATCAAGCTCTTTCTCGCATTGATCAACCGACGTAAACGCGGCGCTATTGACCACGATATCCGGCTGATAATAGCCAAACGAATGCCGTACTGAGCGCTGGTCAGCAATGTTCATCATCTTCTTTGTTAACGCAATGACCTCATATCCGGCTTGCTTCAGCTGGCGGCATAGTTCCATGCCAAGCTGTCCTCCCGCCCCAGTCACCAATACCTTTGTCAATCAGATCACCTTCTCATCGGTCATTGTCTGTATACCACTGAATCGTACGCGCAATGCCTTCTTCAAACGTCACTTCCTGCCGCCAGCCCAGTTCGTTTTTCAGCTTTGATGCATTGATCGCATAGCGCCGGTCATGCCCTTTTCGGTCTTCCACGTGGGCGAACAATTCCTCACAGCCCAGATGCTTCAAAATGGCACTCGCCAGCTCTTTATTCGTGCGTTCATTTCCGCCTCCGATGTTATACACCTCGCCGTCGGTCCCTTTTTCTAAAATCAGCTTGATCGCGCGGCAATGATCCTCCGCAAACAGCCAGTCTCGGATCTGGAGTCCATCGCCATACAGCGGAACAGGCAGGCCCTGCTTCGCATGACGGATAATCGTCGGAATCATTTTTTCGCTGTGCTGATAAGGTCCGTAATTGTTGCTGCATCGTGTAATGATGGCCGGAAGCTTGTGGGTTTTCACATAAGACAACACGAGCAAATCAGAGCTTGCTTTGCTGGCTGAGTATGGGTTATTAGGAGAAAGCGGCGTCGTTTCTGTAAACGCGGGATCATCCGCTTTTAAATCCCCGTATACCTCATCTGTTGAAATATGAATCAGCTTCTTGGCTTTTCCTTTCAAGACCGCTTCCGCCAATCGGTATGTCCCCATGACATTTGTGGTGATAAACGGCTCCGCTTGGGAAATGCTTCTGTCCACATGCGATTCTGCTGCGAAGTGAATGACGCCATCGTAGGTCTCTTCAAAAGCGCGGTCGATATCCTCCTGAACGCTGATGTCCCCTTTTACAAAGCGAAAACGGCTGTTTTGCTTTAATTTTTCCATTTCCTCCGGGTGGCTGGCGTACGTCAGTTTATCTAAAACGGTAATGCGCGCATCCGTTTCCCTCAGCATGAGCTTTGTAAACGTGAGCCCGATGAAGCCGGCCCCGCCTGTAATTAAATATGATTTTGCCATCACTTTTCGTCCTGTCCTTTCCGTAAATCCTGGTGTACAAGCTGGGAAGCGAGATAAAGCGATTCGTGAGTTCCGGCATCTACCCACCAGCCTGATAACACATCATACGTAAGCTGGCTGTTTTCGATGTATAGATTATTCACATCGGTGATTTCCAGCTCGCCGCGCTTTGATGGTGATATTTGTTCAATATACGAAAACACCTCTGCATCATACATATAAATGCCGGTAACACAAAGGTTGGTCGGTGGCTGTTCGGGCTTTTCGATGATGGAACGAATCCGCTTGTTTTTCTCATCAATCTCAGCAATCCCGAAGCGTTCTGGGTCATCAACTTCTTTCAGAAGCACTTTTGCTCCTTTCCCCTGCTGTTCAAAGCGTTCTGTATAAGGCTTTAATGAATCTTCAAAAATATTATCACCTAATAATAAAATGAAAGACTCTTTTTTCGTAAAGCGCTTTGCATAAGACAGCCCATCCGAAATGCCCGATGCTGCCGGCTGTACTTGATAAGTGATAGTAACGCCAAGCTCTTCTCCGTTTCCAAGCAGTTTATAAAATTGCGGCATATGCTCTTTTTGGCTGATGAGTAAAATGTCTTTTATTCCGGCTTCCTCCAGCTTCATAATCGACCAGTATATCATCGGATACGGGCCTACAGGAAGCAAATGCTTGTTGACGGCTTTCGTTAAGGGCATAAGGCGTGAGCCGTTTCCTCCGGCTAAAATAACACCTTTCACATTAACACTTCCTTACATGCATTTTTATATCTTTTGTTCATATAAATCTTGAAGAATAGCTGTTACCCGCATAATGCCTTTGCCATCCACGAGCGGCCTTCCTCCCTTATGCAAAGAAAGGCGAAGAGGATAGCTGCTCATAATGCGCGACATCTGATAGATGAGTGTTTCATCCGGTACAAGCTCACCCAATCCAAGATCAAGAGCGGCGCCTTGGTCAGCAAATGTTTTGGCTGTAGCCGTTTGATGCTCAACCTGAGAAAGAACAAGGCACGGCACGCCGATGCAAATGGCTTCATATAGAGAGATGCCGCCGGCGACAATGGCTGCGTCCGCTTGTTTCATCAAACCTGCCATATCATTTGTCTGTTCGATCATCTTGTACTGCGGCTTCTTTTCGATCCGCCTTCGGACTGCCTCTTGATGCGGTGAAGCGCTCCCCATCACAAACATTATGTTTTTGTCTTTTATGTCGGGGACTTGATCAGCGGCAGCCAGCACTTTAAAAATAAGCTGCTTCGGATCACTTCCTCCTAATGCAACAAGGATATTGCGGCAGTCTTTCTTAAGTGTGTAATCCTCTCTTGCGGCCTGAAAGGCGGGGTGAAGAATAAGATAGTCCGGACCTTCATAGATGCGTGTGTTTCCCTGAACGTACACCCTGCTTCTGATGTCACCGTAAATTCCGTTAATGACTGCGTCACTATATTGAATCGATTTACCGTTTTTCTCTTCAAAAAGAACAATTTTCGCATCTGTCTCCGTCTTTATTTTCTTTAACAGCTCTGCAGGCGCGCCTAGAATATCAAACAAAAGCAAATCAAGCTTCTTGCTTTTTATTTCCCGGAGAATAAATTCGTGCTGCTGTAGCTCCGGCTTTACGATGACCTGCCAATGCTCTTCATGAAGAAACGCTTCAGAATCCTGATTCGTATAAAACGTAATCAAGCATCGCTGTTTGAGCCCCTCCGCAAGTCTCTTCATCCGGACAACATGGCCCATCCCCTTTTCATAGCCGCCGTCTGCGAAGATCCCAACATGCATGGCTATTCAGCCTCTCGTTCGATTGCCGCATCGGGATTCCGGTTCAGAAGGGTGATAAGCTCTGAGGCGGATACATCGGGGCGCTCGCCTGCTTTTTGATAGAGAGCCTTTATCGATTCATAGTCTTCCTTTGTATCAATGGTCAGCCGATATTGAGGGGCGCGAAATCGTTCCGGCGCCTCTAAAAACTGAACACGATAAAGAGCTGGATGATTCCTTATATATAACGTGACATGCTCCTGATATTGATCCTCCATATTCTGAATACGGCTGATGTCAATTAACAGGTTGGCGTTGACCACTTCGCCGCAAATCCCTAATGGGGCATTCAGGATATACGTATAATCCGACCCTTGATCAAAATGCGCCTTAATCATTACATCGAGCAGCTCCGGATCGACAAACGGATTATCACCCGTTAACCGGATGATGACTGACGGTTTAACAGCTTCTATGACCTTCACAAACCTATCGAGGACACGTTCTTCGCTCCCGCGGAAAACACGAAAGCCTTGTTTGATACAGTGCGCCTCTAATATGTCGTCAGTTTCTTTGTCAGACGTGGCGATGACAAGATTATCCCGATCCTTTTGGTAAAATGCGCTTTGCCGGACACGGTGAACGAGAATATCAAGTAAACGATTCGATCCGAGCGGTCGAAGCACTTTTCCCGGAAGCCTTGTTGAACCCATTCTTGCTTGAATGATAAAGAGAATATCATTCATGAAACGGGCTGTCCTTCAGTAAAATGTCATCCCAGACAATGCCTGTGTCGGCCGGAATGTCTCTTACAGCCCGAACACCGCTGGTCAGCAGTTCAAAAAATCTCGGGTGCAGCCCCTGCGGCTTTTGTCCGGGCCGAAGCACTGCGATATTGTCTTCACTGAAGGCTTCACCTTTTTGAATCGGAGCTGTTGTAAAAATGCCTCTATATGCAAAGTTTCTGATTTCTCCTTCGATGGCGGTCGTTGTTTTGTATGAACTGCCAAGCAGTTTTTCAGAGACCGGCTTTGTGATCCCCTGTTTCAGCTCAGCTTCCGTTTTCCTGATGCCATCGACCATTTCTTTCAATTCATCCGGATTTAATGCAAACGAGTGGTCGGCACCCGGCAGATTTTTATCGATCGTAAAATGCTTTTCTATGAGTTTTGCTCCGAGCCGAACCGCGGCACACGGCGCTTCTGTCGGATGCTCGCTATGATCGGAGAAGCCGATTACCGCCTCAGGAAAAGCGGCGGCAAGCATCGGAATGACGCTGAGGTTGCTGTACTCCGGCGGTGCTGGGTATTTCGCCACACAATGCATTATGGCAATTTGATTGTTTCCCTCTGCCCTGATGGTGCGCCAAGCTTCGTGAACATCAGAGATTTCAGCTCCGGCTGTCGAGAAAATCATCGGCCTGTTCAGCCGGGCGACATATTTGAGCAGCGGGAGATGGTTAATTTCATAGGATGCGATTTTAAAAGCGCTCGGCGAGGTAGACTGAAGCAGATCAGCTGACCTCTCGTCACATACCGTACTTAAAAAGATCACCTGCTTTTCGCGGCAGTAATCCAATAGCGGTAAAATCCACTCAACAGGCATTTCCATAGATTGAACCAAAGAAAAAATAGAGACGTCCTTGCCCGCTGCCGTCTTGTACAAACCAGGATCTTTCTGGTACATCCTATCAGCTTGGAACATTTGAAATTTCACGGCATCCGCTCCCGCTTCCGCCGCGGCGTCTATCAGCGCAAAAGCCTGATCAAGCTTCCCGTCATGATTAATCCCCGCCTCAGCAATAATAAAAACAGGAGCGTCTTTGCCTACAGTTTTATTCGCGATCTGAAACGCTGCCATTATTTCGCCTCCTTGCCTGGCCAAATATGATAATAGTAATACGATTGTTCAGCGGTGAAGCCCATTCGTTCATAAAGGCGGATCGCCCTTACATTGTGAAGCTGCGTCCCCGCTGTTACCGTTCTATGCTTCTGGGTCTCCGGTTGTTCTATGAGATTCGCCAATAAATGAAACGCAATACGTTTCCCTTCAAATCCCGGCTTTACAGCCATCAAATCGAGAATGCACTCATCATCTCTTGATAAGCCCTGAAGATAGCCGATGACCTCGCCATTGTATTTAGCGACAATATTGACCGCCGCCCTTCCATTCAGATTGTTTCGTGTCCACTCCTGAAATATTTCGTTTGCTGCATCGCGGCTGAGATGAGGATCCTGAAAATATCTGCTTTTTGTAAACGAGTCTCGGGCCAGCTCACATATCGCTTCTGTGTCTCCGGGCTCAGGCGGGCCCAGTTCAAAAAATGGCGGTGTTTTGTCATAAAAAGACGGAGGCATCGCCAGCTTCAGCAAACTCCCGACAAAATAAGAGGATGGCTGCTGTTGTATCACATGCGCGGCTCCGATATCTTCAGCCGGAACACGGGCAAAGATAAAATCCGTTTCATCCATTTGGCGTACAGTATAAAAAGCTTCAAACAGCCTCTTTAGCTGCCCGGTACTATTTGCCGCAAGAAGTTTGACGTTCATGACTTTCTTCTGAAGCACCTTGCTTTCCCACAAAGAATCTTCGTAAAGCAATACGCCTTGGAGCCTGCTGTTTTCAAAAAGGCCGAGGGAAAATTGATACGGAACATCCAATGTAAGCTTTCTGCTTTGGAGAAATTCCTCAATTGCCTCTTTGGAGACATTTTCTTTTACCGTATACACTTAATCAGCCCCTTTTACGATATCCCGCACAGCTTCAATGACATCATCTACATCGTCGTCAGACATTGATGGATAGAGCGGGAGAGAAAGGGTTCGTTTATAGTAATTCATGGCATTCGGAAAGTCCGCTTCCTTATATCCAAATTGCTTTTGATAATACGGATGAATGTGTACTGGAATAAAATGAACGCTAGTGCCGATATTGTATTCATCCTTTAAAGCCGTAATCATTTCGCTGCGCGTAACCCCGGCCTTTTTTTCATCAACTTGCAGAACATATAGATGCCAGGCGTGCCTGCCGTCATCATGGACAAACGGCGTGATCAGCCCAGGAATCTGCTGAAAAGCGGTTTGATAGCGGCCGGCAATCCCTTCTCTCCGTTTCTGCATATCATCCAGCCGTTTCAGCTGATGAAGTCCGAGGGCCGCCTGCAAATCAAACATATTCATCTTATAGCCGGGCGATTCGACTTCATAGTACCAGCTGCCATTTGAAGAATAACGGTTCCATGCGGCTTTACTCATGCCGTGAAGGCTTAGCACCCGGATCTTATCAGCAAGCTCCTCATCATCAGTCGTCAGCATGCCGCCTTCCCCTGTCGCGAGGTTTTTGGTGGCGTAAAAGCTGAATGCCGTTGCATCCCCGATAGAACCAATCATTCTTTGCTTATAAGTCGTATATACCGCATGTGCCGCATCCTCCAGCACGAATAAACCATGATTTTGGGCAATAGCCAATATTGCATCCATATCGCAGGACTGCCCGCCAAAGTGGACGGGCACAACTGCTTTCGTTCGCGGTGTGACGGCCGCCTCAAGCTTTACCGGGTCAATATTGAGCGTGTTTTCGTCAATATCCGCAAACACAGGCGTCGCTCCCGTATGAATAATCGTATTGGCGGTCGAGCTGAACGTAAGCGGAGAGGTAATGACCTCGTCCCCGGGCCCGATCCCTTTTGCTTTCAAAGCCAAAAATAAAGCTGCGGTACATGAATTCACCGCCACGGCGTGCTTCGCCCCGACAAACGCGGCAAACTCTTTTTCAAACTGCTGAACCTTCGGGCCTTTAGAGAGCCATCCCGATTCAAGCGTTTCTGTAACCTCCTGAATTTCTTCCTTACCGATTAACGGCAATGAGTAAGGGAGAAAATGATTTCTCTTTTGCACCATTTCTTTGCGCTCCTATCATTTTATTCAGTATCTTCCCGCCTGTAATCAACCCCTGTTTTGGCTTTCAGTTCCGCAAATAAAGCATTTGTTGATTCTGCCACCGGATAATTAGCCGCTATGAATGCCAGGCGCGCCTCTTCTGCTTTTTGATGCACGTCGGGCCTTCGAAGAACTTCAACTAAGGTGTGCGCTAGTTCATCCGGCTGGTCAAACATAAAATCGCCAAGAGACTCATAATACGGATACGAGCGATTTCCGGACGATTTTCCGATCAGCACAGGCTTTTGAAACAGCATGGCTTCAAGACCGACTGTCGAGGTTTGCGTCACTGCGGCATCAGCATACGGCAGCAAATCATAAAGCTCCAGCTCCTTTTTGATGACTCTGCATGCTTTATGTTTTTTCGCCGCCTCGTGATACAGATCAAGCTTGTTTTTTCCGATTTCCCACGGGTGAGGTTTGATAATAATCTGCAGCTGCTTCTGATCAGAAAGCCCCTGCAGCACACCGGAATAAAAGTCTTCTGAAAAGGGCTGAGTGGCAATGAGCACAATTTTTTTAGTCGGCTGAAAAGCAAGTTTTCGATAGAATATGGACATATCCATAGGCGTTCTGTTAAAAATCTGATCGAAGCGGGGATGTCCCGTTACGAGAATCTGCTCGGGTTTACAGCCTTTTCGTATGAACCACTCTGCTTCATACGCACCAAAAACAGCTTGATAGGTTGTAAAAACAGGAATGAAGGCTTCATCTCCCATCAATGCGCCATGCTGAAGACAAATGCTGACGGCCCCTTTTCTTTGACACATGAGAGCGAGCACCCTGCTGTAAATGTCTTCTGCCGTTCCGACAATAACAGCTGAAATCTTTTCCTGTTCAAACAGCGCATCAACTGTATCAATGGCCTCTATAAATAAAGGAATATCTTTGAAAAGCCGGTCGCGAAACGCTTGATCACCAAATGCCGGGTGATCATCATAAGGGGCGAGAAGCGAACAGGCTGTTTCGAGATACTGCTTCGAATCGCCTTTTTGGCATGAATCCGCAATCTCCCGCTTGCTAATTACAGGCAGATCACAATAATGCGGCAAACTCCATCTGGCCAAAACAGCTGTTTTTTCAGGATCAAATTGATAGTAATTTTCGTTTGAAAAACGCAGGTAATCAAAGTGCAAAATGACTTTCCCTTTAACAGGTTTGTCATTTGTTTTAACGATGTTTTGGATTCTTTCTTCAAAAAACGGCTGAATCTGTCCCTCATCGATATGCTGATCCACCGATCCGAATAATTCCGGTTCTTCTTCCATCATCACCCTCAGCTCAGGGCTGATGTATTGATAAAAATTACTGATAAGCCCAAGCGGAATCCCTTTGTAGCGAAGTTTGTCAAAAAGCTCCACGTACTTCCGGTACAGCACCCAATAATTGCTTAAATAGGCCGACAAGCTCTCACCCCATTCCAAGCTTTTTTAATGATTCACGCAGCTCTCGGCAATTTCGCTGCGGAGGAAGGTTCCTGACAAATTCATTTTTTTCTGATTCAAACAGCTGAAAGTGAATCGATTGGTCGGTAATATAATTCAGGTCCAGCTCCTCATCCAGTGGGTAAAACGGATAAAAATGATTGACTCTCCAAAAGAACCGGGCATCTCCAATACGGTAAAACGCCGGGCTTTCATCCCAATAGGAGCCAAACTTCTCCTTTACCTTCTCAAGCACCGAATACCTGTGCATCACCGAGCAATGATCAATTGCGCACGGTGCGTTCCATGTCACTTGAGCGGCAGGCCTGACCGTTTCTTTTACAATGTCGCGATTCTCGTTTAAATGATAGGTTTTGGAGGCTGAGTAAATCACAGCCTTTTCAGGATGGGTATCGAGCTCCCGCACCATTTTCAGGAGGCGGTCCGGCATATAGATGTTGTCATCCGTCGCATAGGTGATATATTCACCCTCCGCCATCTCAATCGCCTGATTGATCAGTGCCGCGTATCTCGTTTTTTCTGTTCTTTCCTTCACTCCAGATACATCGCTTTGATAAAAACGCACTCGGTTATCATTCAAAAAAGGACGGATTACATTCAGCGTCTCTTCATTGGAGTTGTCATCCATAATAAACAATTCAAAATCTGAAAACGTTTGTGAGAGTATGCTAGAAATGGACTTTGCCACATAATCGCTTTTGTTATAGCTCGTCATAATGACTGATACTTTCGGCAAATCCTACACCTCCTTCTTGGAACTTCACACCTGAAACTATCGTTATCTTATGTTGCTTATGCTCAAGTTGCGCTAGGGATACAAACCAATATGCGAAAAGTTTGTGTATGTCTCTGAAAAACAGCGGATGCCCAGAGCGAAATCTGATCGGTCCGCTGTTCTTTTTCAGCATAATCCAAGCATCAGCCTCATAAGGTGAAAGAGATAAAAATCGCACCAGCGACTAAGATCGTTTTCCATCGGAGGTGAGTCATCGCGGAGCGTTCACCTATACATCCAGAACATGTTTTGAATGGTTTTCATAAAAAGGAGGAACGATATGAAACCGAAAAAAAATCAATATCAGCAAATGCAGGCATTTGATAATATGCAGGGGTATCAGCCTCAGTTTGGCGCCAACCCGTACCCGCAGCAAGGCCAAGGCTCACAAATGCAGCCAATGGGGATGCAGCCAATGATGCCAATGCAGCAGGGACAGCAAGGACAACAAGGACAGCAGGGATTTGGATTCCCGGGCCAGCAGCAGGGCGGCGGTTTTCAAATTCCATCGGGGCCTACACCGTCAGGACCGGGCCAAAGCGTTCCCGGCATGCTGCCTGTTGAGGAATCTTACATCGAGAATATTTTGCGCCTGAATCGGGGAAAAACGGCCACCATTTATATGACATTTGAAAACAGCAAGGAATGGGGCTCGAAGATTTTTCGCGGCGTCATCGAAGCTGCGGGCCGGGATCACATTATTATCAGCGACCCGAAATCAGGAACACGCTACCTGCTCCTGACAATCTACCTCGATTACATTACATTTGATGAAGAAATTGCTTATACGTATCCATATTCCATGGCGTCCTATTCGCCAAGATAAGAAAAAAGCCAATCACTCATATGATGAGGATTGGCTTTTTTGTTTATAGATATTTGACGGCTGCGACAACGATCATAATCCAAGAAATAATAAACGCCACACCGCCGAGCGGGGTGATCGCTCCAAGAATGGAGATTTGCGTCACACTTAGAATATATAAGCTTCCGGAAAACAGCACAATTCCCGCAAACATCAGCAATCCGGCTGTCGTGACACTGCCTATGCCGGATAATTTATCAGCCAGAAACGCGACAACGAATAACCCAAGGGCGTGATACATATGATACTGCACGCCTGTGTGCCAAACCTGAAGATATTTATCAGGTATTTTCCCTTCTAATCCGTGAGCGCCGAATGCTCCGAGTCCCACGGCAAGCAGGGCGTTAATAGCCCCTAATATGATAAAAACTTTCATCTATCTCTCCCGCCTTTTCGTTAAACTCATATCATTTATCTTATCGCACCTGCACCAAAATTCAATGTTTGTTCTCCGTTGACACGAGATTGTCGGATTTTCTCCTGCGCCAAAGCTGGAACTGGTCAGCCGCTATTGCAGCAAGCGTCCCTAATACGAGCCCGTTGCTTAATAGAGAAATAAATACCGGATGCAATCCCTTTAACGCAGTTTCAGGAACAAACATGATACCGACCCCTGTGAGCAGCGAGATGCCGATGATAGACCTCACCCTTTTTGATTCTTCTTTCTCATATGAATCAAATTCGGCAAAGGCCAGACCGCCCATTGCGGAGAACACAACAAAATTCACCGCAAACCCAACGGGTGAAGGCAGGCTCGCAAACGTATTCATAAAAAACGGGATCACGCTGATCACGATAACCAGAATACTGCCGAGCATAAACGGTTTTTTAGAAGGCATTTTGGTCGTTTCAATAAAACCTGCGGCTCCCGAAATCGGAACAGGGGCAATAGCTCCCGTCAAACCGCTAAGCAGATGGCTGAATGAAGCGGCAAAACCGGCATGGCGTTCATGATGCTTTCCATCAGGCTGTTTGCTGAATTTTTTCACGGCGATGTCCACGACCTTCATGCTCGCCAGCATATTCACGATCAGCAAGATGGTAATAAAAATAGAAGTGATGATCAGGCCGCTGTTAAATAATGGTGTCCCAAAAGGAAACAGGGAAGGCAGCTGAAACAGCCGGTCCGGCATTTCAATCGGCTTTGCCGCTCCGGCAGCCGCAAACAGCACCCATCCGCCGAACAAGGCTAATAAAATAGAATATTGCTTAAAAAACATGATGTTCGAATTTGTCATTATAAAGGCGGCAGCGATCACAACAAGCGCCAGGCCAAATACAAGACCGTCCACCCCGTCCTGTCGATAACCGATTCCGAGAATTCCTTTTATAATGGGCTGACTCAGCTGCATGACAAGAAGCAATAAATAGACGCCCGTTACAACCGGAGTAAACAATTTTGCAAGTCTGTCAATGACCTTGAAAACACTTAACAAAAAGAAACATACAGCGCTTACAAGAAGGGCTCCCTGCAACCCCCGCAGTGTGTCTCCATATGTCGCAAACACAGTTCCCGTCAGCCCTGCGTAAATCGTATACACTCCCCACCACAAGCCGGCTGGGCTTTCATTGATCGGCAGTCTGTGGCCTTTCAAACACTGAATGACGGCGGCAATTCCCAGTACAAAAAAAGTGCTTTGAATCAATCTCGCAGAATCCGAGTGATCCAGATGAAACGACTGGGCAACCGCCACCGGAACAACAATCGCCGCAGCAATGATAAACGCTGTCCATTGCAGCGCGCCAAGAACCAATTTCACGTAAGCTCAACCTCTCTCTTTAAAAATCAAATAAAGACTCTCCGTTTCCATCCTCTTCCTGCTTCTCTTTTTCTTGCTTTCGAAATTTGTTTAATCCCGCGCTCCCCATCATTTTTTCCATCATCAGCTGGTCTGTCGATGGCGGCGCGGCAGGACTTGGCGTAACGCTCGGCTGTATGCGGGGCGCGCTCACGTTCTCCGGCTGATCAAGCACGACATCACACAGAGAACGGACAACCGCTACATAACGCTTCAGCTCCTCATCCCGTTCAGCTGTTTTTGCTTTTTTCAGCTCCTCTTCCATCTTTTGAATTAATGCAGATATATGAATGTTCATGAAGCACCCTCCAAAAAAATAAATGTTGTCTTCCTGCATTTTATCAAATTCCTGCTGTAAACGCAGATATGAGTTTGTTATTTTTTCTGACAAACCTTGCGCGATTGACAAGCAGAAGAGATTTTTCACATAATAAATCACCATACCTTACAAAAAGGAGAAACGGAATGAACAGCATCCCCTCTATCATCAGCAAGCATAAAGCCTATTTTGCGGCGGGACATACGAGACCGCTTGAATCGAGACTGAACATTTTGCGAAAGCTGAAACAAGCCGTCAGAACTCATGAAGCCGATCTCATAGCCGCTCTCTACCAGGATCTCCACAAATCCGAGCAAGAAGCATACTCAACAGAAATCGGAATCGTCTTGGAGGAAATCAGCTTTGTCATGAAACGGCTGAGAAAATGGTCCAAGCCGAAACGAGTCAAAACGCCGTTGACTCATCTAGGCTCCAAAAGCATCATCATCCCTGAGCCGTATGGAACCGTTTTGGTGATTGCGCCTTGGAATTATCCCTTGCAGCTGGCGCTTTCTCCGTTGATTGGAGCCATTGCGGCGGGGAACACGGTCGTTCTCAAGCCATCAGAATATACGCCGGCTGTTTCCGCTGCACTTTCGAAACTCATCAGCAGCGTTTTTCCGACCGATTATGTCGCTATGGCAGAAGGCGGGCCCGACGTCAGCACAGGATTATTACAGCAGCCCTTTGACTACATTTTCTTTACCGGCAGCGTAGCCGTGGGAAAAGTCGTCATGGAGGCCGCCGCCAAACAATTAATTCCCGTAACCTTGGAGCTCGGCGGCAAAAGCCCCTGCATCGTCCATAAAGATGCTGACATTCAGCTTGCCGCCAAACGCATCGTCTTCGGGAAATTTACAAATGCGGGACAAACCTGCATCGCACCGGATTATTTATTTGTCCACGAGGACATCAAAACGAAGCTCACAGAAGAAATGAACCGTGCGATCAGAGAATTTTACGGCCCTCAGCCGGAACGGAATCCGCAGTACGGCAAAATCGTCAGTGAACGGCACTATCAGCGGCTGCTCAGCTTTCTGAATGACGGCATCCCACTCACAGGCGGACAATCTGATCCCAATCATCACAAAATTGCGCCGACCATTCTCGAACAAGTGAGAGATGACTCTCCAGTGATGCAGGAGGAGATTTTCGGGCCGATTCTTCCGCTCTTTACATACCGCGATATCGGGGAAGTCATTGAAAAAGTCCAATCGCGCCCTAAGCCGCTCGCCCTGTATCTCTTCACCACAAACAAAGAAATTGAGCGCGCTGTTTTAGGAAATCTGTCGTTTGGCGGGGGCTGTGTCAATGATACGTTAATGCATGTGGCGACGCCGTATTTGCCATTCGGCGGCGTGGGGGAAAGCGGCATCGGCAGCTATCACGGGTTTGACAGTTTTAACACATTCACGCACAAAAAAAGCGTCGTCAAACAAACGAACCGCTTCGACTTCGCATTTCGTTATCCTTCCTCCAAAAACGGGCTGCGAATGATTCGAAAAATACTCAAATAAAAAAGCGCAGATCACCTGCGCTTTTTACAAATCCTTAATACACCAATCAATCGGCGCCTCTCCCATTTTCTCCAAATAGGCATTCGCCCGGGAAAACGGTCTGCTCCCGAAAAATCCGTTTCTCGCCGAAAACGGGCTGGGATGCGTCGATTCAATGATAAAATGCTTGGACGTGTCGATCCGTTCTTTTTTCATTTGGGCATGCCGTCCCCATAAAATAAAGATAACCGGCTGCTCCCTTTCATTCAGCACGTCAATAATTCGGTCCGTCAGTCGCTCCCAGCCTTTTCCCTTATGGGAATTCGCCTGTCCGCGCCTTACTGTCAGCACAGTATTCAGCAAAAGAACGCCTTGCTTTGCCCAGCTCACAAGCGACCCGTGATTCGGGATGCTGCACCCGATGTCCTGCTGCAGTTCAAGAAAAATATTTTTTAACGAAGGCGGCTGCTTTACACCGGGCTTGACAGAGAAGCTTAAACCTTGAGCCTGTCCCGGCCCGTGATACGGATCTTGTCCCAGAATGACGACCTTGACATCATCATATGATGTATAATGCAGCGCATTGAAAATATCCCGGCTGTCCGGATAAATCGTTTGCTCCGCGTATTCCCGCTTCAGCATTTCTCTGAGCTCTTGATAATACGGTTTCTCAAACTCTTCCTTTAGCTGATTCCACCAGCTGTCTTGTAAAAGCTGTTTCAAGATTCAGGCCCCCTTACGAACGATGAAGTCTGGAATAGACAGGCTCGCCATCCCAAACCATTTCACTTTTTGCTTCCCGCCTCTTCATCTCAGGCTCTTCAAGCAGGACGGCAAAGTTTTTCGTCGGCAGCTCCCCGAGTCCGTGCTTTTCACTTAAACGATCCAAATATTGCTTCCGCTTGGCGCCAAGGTCCGCAGACTGATTGTCTCCCGCGTCACTGAAGGCATAAATCACACTGGCGCAAGGGACACGCTTCACCCGGTAATCCTTGGCCGCGCGCAGATAAAAATCCCAATCCCAGTAATTGTGCACATCAGCATCGAAATACCCGATTTCATCATGCAGAAAACGTCTGTACATGCTGCCCGACGGCACGTATGTAGAAAACACTCTCATATCCTCATAGTCAGCGGTGTAAGCAAACAATTTCCGTGACACTGGATATCTTGTTCCGTTTTTCTCTTCAAACGAAACTATTTCCGCATCAGAATGAACGAAGTCTGCCGTTTCTATTTCCTTTGCCATTTTCTCGATATGCCCTGGCGTAAAGAAATCATCGTCATCACACAGCATAATGCAATCGCCAGACGCCTCTTTTACACCGGCATTTCTCGCAGCCACATGCCCCGAGTTCTTTTCTAAATTGATGACAGCAATCGGCAGCTCCGGATACAGTGCTTTGACCGGCACGACCGATTCCCCGGCATCATTCACAATAATAATTTCATACGGCTTCAAGGTCTGGCGGGAAATCGACTCCAAAAGCTCACACAAAGCCGGAATCCGATTATAGGTCACAATTACGATAGAAATCTTCATGATGCTCTCCTTCTCATTTTCATAGTCATGTACTATTAAAACATATATTGGACGGGAGATCAGTGGGAATATCCTACTGAAACGGCATACTACAATGATAGAAACAGCAAAGTGGCTCCGATCAGAAGCACCATGATCAGTATCAGATCTCCAAAGACATGAAAGATATCTTTCATGCGGACGCCATTCGGAAGGATAAGACGCCACAGCTTAGATTGATAGACCGGCAGCAGCACCAGTGCATAAGAAAGACACAAAAATGTAAAAGCCGGCGGCACAAAAGCACAGCCTGCATCGTCCCAATTCATCATGATGTCTTTCATACTAGATCCATCCAATAAAAACAAAGATATCATGAGGGCTAGCAACACAAAGGACCCCAATTGAACCTCAAACAGGCGCATTTTCTGGTTATATGCAAATCGGACCGCCCAAAACCAGACATAAGCATATGAACATAGCAGCGTAAGAATGGCACCTGCTGTAAAGACGACATCAGGCAGCCGATCAAGCAGAAAAACAAAAGGCAAGCTGGCTGCCATAGCCAAGAGCATGCAGCCACCAGTAAACAAAAATACTGCCCCATGAGCTACAAAACCATATAAACAAGAGCTAATCCTCACGACATACACCTCCTTTACATAGAAATTCTATGTATACACCTAAAAAATCAGACAAGCTGACGCCTGCCAATATAACAGCCCATTCGGCCAAATAACGGAAATAACAGCGTTGCAAAAGCACAAGTTCCAACAAACCAAGGTGTCAACAAGGATTGAAACAGCGCAGCAGGAATTACATTGAATAGAAAAACAAGCATAAAAATGACGTTTGGCACCATTGAGATCAGAATCGTATGTAGAACAAGCTTTTCTCCGCGTTTTCCAAACTCCTTCACGCCTTGATACCCAATCAGCACCCAGTAGATCATATATGCAGCTAAGATCAGCCAAACAGAAACAGAAATGCCTTTCCATACTGCTTGAACAAACGGTGATTCAAGCCATACATGCATTATTGTAATCGCAATGCCGACAGCGAATAGGGCACTGTTACAGAAAAGATGGAACATCAAAAACGCACGGAACGTTACTGGCTGTATTTTCTTAAACGAAGAAACAATGTCAGTTGGTGTTCCAAACGCCTGCAATAAAGTCTGCATAGCTTCCTCCTCACTCTTTCCTTCCTGAAAAGAGCAAAACAGATGATGTTCAATATGGCTCTCAATCTCTTCTATCATTGCCTCGTCTTCAGGAAGCCCTTTAAGCCCGCTTTTGATTTCGGATACATATGTTTCTTTATCCATTTTGTCCGCTCCACTTCAGTATTCGGTCCATCATGGCTGAAAATACGCTCCATTCCTTCGTGCGTTCCGCCAGCACTTCTTTGCCTTCGTCTGTAATCCGGTAATATTTGCGGTCCGGTCCTTTCTCCTGCTTCTCCCAGTAGGAAGAAATATATCCTTGGCGTTCAAGCTTGTGAAGAGAAGGATACAAGGTCCCTTCTTTCATCTGCAGTTCGTTTCCGCTGCGGCTTCCCATTTCTTTTACAAGCTCATAGCCGTACATCGGCCGCTCGTTCAGAAGCGTCAATACCAATATAACCGTGCTTCCCTTAACCAGCTCACGATTTAACATCTCAAAACCCCTACCTAGTTTTCTTATGTAGCATTTTACGAAAGCACCTTGAGATTGTCAAATGATTCCTATAGATCTTCTATATTGTGATACAGAGAAAATCTAACTATAATGAAAGACAAAACACGATGGAGGTTCAAGACATGTCTATGCATAAAGCACTCACCATTGCCGGCTCAGATTCCAGCGGCGGTGCTGGGATTCAAGCTGATTTAAAAACATTTCAAGAAAAAAACGTATACGGGATGACCGCCTTAACGGTGATCGTTGCGATGGACCCAAACAACAGCTGGGACCATCAGGTATTCCCGATCGATACTGATACAATCCGCGCCCAGCTTGCAACAATTACGGACGGCATCGGCGTGGACGCCATGAAAACAGGAATGCTGCCAACCGTTGATATTATCGAGCTTGCGGCAAAAACGATCAA
The DNA here is from genome assembly GCF_053903145.1 of Bacillus sp. JZ39. Lineage (NCBI taxonomy): Bacteria > Bacillati > Bacillota > Bacilli > Caryophanales > Bacillaceae > Bacillus > Bacillus sp. JZ39. Next base: position 3,698,182 of record NZ_CP096389.1, read on the forward strand.
AGAAAAACAATTAAAAAATGTGGTAATTGACCCGGTTATGGTTTGCAAAGGTGCTAATGAAGTCCTTTATCCGGAGCACGCCCAAGCCCTGCGTGAGCAATTGGCTCCGCTAGCCACTGTCATTACGCCAAACTTGTTTGAAGCCAGCCAGCTCAGCGGCATGGATGAACTAAAAACAGTTGACGATATGATCGAAGCCGCGAAAAAAATTCACGCACTCGGCGCTCAATATGTCGTCATTACAGGCGGAGGCAAACTCAAACACGAGAAAGCCGTTGATGTTCTCTATGACGGAGAAACAGCGGAAGTCCTTGAAAGCGAAATGATCGATACGCCTTATACACATGGCGCAGGCTGTACATTCTCAGCAGCCGTGACAGCGGAGCTTGCCAAAGGTGCGGAAGTCAAAGAAGCCATTTACGCAGCAAAAGAATTCATCACTGCTGCCATTAAAGAATCCTTCCCGCTAAACCAGTATGTTGGTCCTACGAAGCATTCTGCACTGCGCCTGAATCAACAATCATAAAAAAAGGGGCTGCCTTACAGAGAGGCAGCCCTTTTTAAATCACCGAAGACTTTTCACAGAAAAAACTGCCGATCCCATCGGCAGCCTGTTTATTTGATTTTTAAATTGTTTGCAGATTTCCTCAAAAATGTTTCTATCGACTGAACAAAAAGTGCATATTCCTTCATTTGTTCATATGCCCGCGTGAGAATTTCCGCCGTTTCACTGTGCGGCGTTGTTCCGCCAAGCATTTTTTTCAGCAGAAGCAGCACATCCTTATATTCTTCTCGCTTATCTTCAACTTGGTTAGCAGCCTTTTCCAAACATTCCGGTGTTATCTTCTGTTCATGTATATTCAAGAAAACAACTCCTTTTACAGAAAAAAATAGTAGGTTATCGTTGAAGAATAGCACAGATGGCTCAGATTTCACATAAGAAAATAGAAGGATAATTTAATTTAGATTATTTCTTACTAAATTTCTTATTTTTCTACTTTAAAAAACAGTTCCGTACAAGAAAAGACATAAAACATAGTATTTTTATATTCCTCCGGAACAACAAGGAGACCACAAAGCACCAATTAATAAAGAAGCATTATCTTTTTTGTATTCAGGTTTTCATTACATACCATATAGTTAAATAGACATTTGCCAGTTTACGATTAAAACAATTTAACAGTTTTAATTAACTAGTCCTGGAGTACAAAATGTGCCTAACGGTACACTACCATTAGTGGCTGTACCGTGATATGTAGCTTTAATTTGATTATTTGTAAGGATCTCGGTTGAATATAACGGCAAAACTCCATACCAGCATCCTCCTTTATTGGAAATATACAAAAAATTAGGACGGACATCTTCAATTTTTTGATAAATCAGATTAACCTCTACCTCTTTCGTATCCCCATAACTTTGAGGTGAAAAATCCATTGAACTAGCAAGTGTTAACGAAGGTGAACATACCAGACAAATGACGAATAAGAAACCAGTTAAAATTTTCTTCACTTTAAACCCTCCTAAGTTATAAATCTAGAATTTATTATACAATATATATCTAATATGTAAATATATAGATGTATGTTGTATATAGTGATTAATTACAATTAATCTTAAGTGACAGATAAATCTCTTTATTTTTCCATTAAGTGTAGTCATCAAAAATTATCTTGATACTATTCAACTTGACATAAGGCTCTTATAAAAAAACTGCCTTTTAAAAATTAGGCAGGTTTTTTCGAAACCTGTGTCTATAATTTTTCAAAAAAGAAACTACATAAGTGTCCAAATTCCGACATTCATTTCAGATTTCCCGGTCGCACTGGCTGTTACTTCATGATTTCCCGGGAAAGGAAAATATCTCGCACTAAAGACCTCTTCTCCGTTATTCATAAAGATTTCCACAGATGACGCGTCGAGAAACATGTGTACGGTATGCAAATCCTTGATGCGGCAATGTCTCGCTTCTGTTCTTTTTCCGTCAAAGCTCTTTCGTTCCAGCGTAACAATCCCCTCGTCTTTATGGAAGGAAAACGTAGCCGTTCCGCGGATACTGATTGAAAAGCCAGACTCCGTATGAATGTCTTCCAGCAGAATCTCAGCTCTTTCAGGTTTTTCCACTGGAAGCGCACCAGATGATCCATGCATGTTGATGTGTATTTTTTTCTCATTTCTACGCATGGCTTTTAGCTCAGGCAGCGGCTGCTGAATCAGCTTCTGGCCTGAAAGCGTCAGCTGTCTCGGCAGCGTCATGCAGTGAATCCAGTGGCAGTCAATGGTCGGATGAGACCCTTCATCCTGATCAGGCACCGCCATCCATGCAAACAAAATCCGCCTTCCCTGATCGTCTTCAAGTGTTTGCGGCGCGTAAAAATCAAAACCTTGATCAAGCTCCGTAAATTCACCATGCTTCAGTTCAGGCTTGCTATAATCGAGACGGCCGACAAAATAACCTGATTGATATACGTTCTGATAACGGAAACCGTCAGCCTCAAGCCCTTGAGGCGAAACAATCAGCACGTCCGATCCTTGAAGGGAAAACAAATCAGGGCATTCCCACATGTATCCAAAATCGTCCAGCCCGTTGAAGCCCGCGCCGGTTATCGGGCCAAGAAATCTCCACTCACTCAGGTTATCAGAAGCAAACAATACAGCCTGCCCTTTCAAATTCTCTGTTTGCGCACCAATCACCATATACCATGTGCCTTCATGCTCCCATACCTTCGGATCGCGAAAATGCGCCGTATATCCTTCCGGAAGGCGGGCGACAACACCCTTTTTCTCAAAAGACAGCCCGTCGTCAGAAACAGCAAGGCATTGATACGTTTCCCGATTTCCATCCTGATCCCTGACATTTCCTGTGTAAAACAGATAGAGCCGATCGTCTTTCGTGACAGCGCTGCCCGAGTAGCAGCCGTTTTTATCAAACCAATCACTCGGAGCCAGCGCAATCTCTTCCCGCTTCCAATTCACAACATCCTGTGTCGTATAATGCCCCCAAAATTTTGCGCCGTGCCCCGTCTGAAACGGCTGCCACTGAAAGAATACATGATAGCTGCCCTTCCAATAAATCACGCCATTCGGGTCATTCAGCAGCCCAACCGGCGGCATGATGTGAAAATGCTGGCGGTGCGGATCGCTGTTAGCGATGGGCTCTTTTTTCTCCACTTCTTCATAAGCCCGGCGACGAAGCTCCTGGTCATGTGCTGTCATTTTTTCCTCTCCTCATCCTCATTAATCTTCATGACAAATGCTGCAATGAACGCTGACACTGCCGCAATCGCCATGCCAATCAGATAGTGAATCAAGTTGCTGACGCCAAACGGAGCCGCAATGGCGATCATCGGAATTCCCGTTAACCCGTAAGCGTTCGCAGCTACATGTGTAAAGACGACATATGCCCCACCCAATGCGCCTCCGATCATCGCAGCGATAAACGGTTTTCGGTAGCGAAGATTGACTCCGAATATGACGGGCTCAGTAATGCCGAGAAAAGCGGAAAATGCTGCCGGAAGCGCGATTTCTTTTGTCTTCGCCTTTTTCGCCATAAAGAAGACGGCAAGACCTGCCCCGCCCTGTGCGACATTCGCCATTGACCAGATCGGCAGTAAGTAGTTTTTGCCTATATCTGCAATAAGCCCAGCCTCAATCGCATGGAAGCTGTGATGAACACCTGTCAGCACGATGAGTGAATACGTGCCCCCGAAAATCAAACCTGCCACAAAACCGGCATGGTCATACACATAAGTTAAAGCAACCGTAATCCCGGAGCCAAGCGCTCTTCCCAGAGGGCCAATCGCGATAAAAGCAACAAACCCGGTGACAATTACAGTAACAAAAGGTGTAACAAGCAAGTCTACCGCATGCGGAACCACTTTTCTTGTCCATTTCTCTACCTTGCTCATTACATAAACCGCTAGCAGAACAGGGATGACAGTTCCCTGATAGCCTAGAAGCGCGATATCAAATCCGAAAAGATGCATATAATCAGGTGTCGCTTCAGCCAAACCCCATGGATTCAAAAGGTTTGGATGAATCATGATTCCCCCAATGACCGCTCCCAAGTACGGGTTGCTGCCAAATTCTTTTGAAGCGCTTACTCCGATTAGAATCGGCAAGAAAATGAATGCTGCACTTGAAAACATATCAAGCAGCTGAAAAACTGCAGAATCCTTGCTCATCCAATGAAACGCATTGATCATACCCAGCAATCCCATTAACAGGCCGCTGGCCACAATAGCCGGGATAATTGGGACAAAAATATTAGAAAGCGTTTTCGCAAATCTCGCAGCGGGATTCAGCTTTTCTTTTGCCGCATCCTGATGATTGACGTGTTCTTCACGCTCGATATCAGCTTCTTTAGAAAAGGCATCGAATACTTTATTCACAAGGCCTGTTCCGAAAATGATCTGGTACTGGCCAGAGCTGCTGAAAGCCCCTTTAACGCCATCAAGCTCTTCTACTTGTGCTTGATCTATCTTTGATTCATCTTTCATCACTAAACGCAGTCTTGTTGCACAATGAGCCGCGCTGATAATATTTTCTTTCCCTCCGAGAAGCTCAATGAGGCGTTTTGCAGTCTCTTTGTAATCCATCTATTTCTCCCCCTTTTATTTAAACAAAAAAGACCTAAAATTCGCCAACGAATAAAGGACACAGCGATCCTTTTTCATTTACGCAAATTTTAGGTCTTGCCTGCTTTACCAGTCACAATCCCGCTTATTCAGATTAAGAATACGCTTTCATCATAAATCATGACAGCGTTTTCGTCAACTATTTTTTTAGTTAAATAGTTTGATATAACATGTAGACAAAAATTCGTAAAAATTAATTGTGAAACACTTCACAATATCGTGCTATACTATGCTCAATCATGAAAGAAAGCAGGAAAAGACAATGGAAACTCAAGCATTACAAAAGGTTGAACAGTATGCTTTGAAAAAACAAAACATATTCGCTTCAAGCAAAATCCGTTATGTGCTTCGGTCCATTTTGGCCAGTATGTTTATTGGTTTTGGCATTACAGCCGCAAGCAAAACAGGCAGCTATTTCTTTATGGCTGATTCTCCGTTTGCCTTTCCGGCAGCCGCTGTCACTTTCGGGGCTGCTATTGTGCTGATTGCTTACGGAGGCGGGGATTTATTTACCGGCAACACCTTTTATTTCACCTATACCGCGCTCCGAAAAAAAATCCGTTGGCGCGACACCCTGTACTTGTGGATGTCAAGCTATGCCGGCAATCTAATCGGCGCCATTCTGTTTGCCATCCTGATCAGCGCGACAGGACTATTTGAGGAGTCTTCTGTACATTCCTTTTTGATTCATCTGGCGGAGCACAAAATGGAGCCGCCGGCTTCCGAACTGTTTTTCAGAGGATTGCTGTGCAATTGGCTTGTGTGCCTCGCCTTTTTCATTCCAATGTCTCTCAAAGGGGAAGGAGCAAAGCTGTTTGCCATGATGCTTTTCGTTTTCTGCTTCTTTATTTCCGGCTTTGAACACAGCATTGCCAATATGTGCACATTCGCCATCTCGCTTTTGATTGAGCACCCTGATACAGTGACACTGATGGGAGCAGTCAGAAACTTAATCCCCGTTACGCTCGGCAATCTGACCGCGGGAATAGTTATGATGGGCTGGATGTACTACACACTGAATCCTGATCAATAAAAAAACTTCCAGAGATCACTCCCTGCAAGTCAAAGCGGTTATTCCGAGAGATCTTGAAGACGCTGGACATGCAGCGTGATATAGCCGGCCTCGGATTCCGGCAAATGTAATTGATATTCATTTTTCAAAAACTCCGCCAGCTCCAGCGCACATTGATAGGCGAATGAATACTTTTTTTGGATGAAATAAAGCATCTCCTCGTCCATACGATGGAGCGCTTCATTTGATTCCAACCGGCTGACCGCGTATCGCAAATGCGTGACAAGGCGTTGATAGGAAATGCTGTTTTCATCCACCTTTCGATTAAAGTATTGTTCTATTTTCTCTATCATTTCTTTGATCATGGTCGTATGCTTCAGCGCTGAATACATGCTCTCCGCATCCATCTTCGCCGTATGGATGTGAAGGGCAATATAACCCGCTTCATCTTCAGGCAGAGACACGCCCAATGTCTCTTTTACATGTCCGATCGCCCACAGGCCGATCTCATATTCTTTTTTATAGAGCGCCTTTATCTCATGCAGCAATTTATTCTGCACAAGCAGCCCATTTTGAATCCTTTCGATCGCAAAGGACAAATGGTCGGAAAGCGCGATATGAATGTGATCGCTCAGCGGCGCCGCGAGCTCTCCTTCCGCATAGCTGATGATATCCTCAGCTATTTCTATATGCTCCTCCGGCAGTGTTTGCAGGATTTGTTTGAACTTTTCATTCTCGTCGCGCACGACAAAGATCTTTTCCACTTTATTCATAGGGATGAGATCATTTTTCTTTTTTTGAAAAGCGATTCCCGGTCCCATCACGATTTTTTCCTGATCATCCTCTTTTATTAAAGCCGCATTGTTGTTTAATACTTTATAGATTTTCAAGAGGTTATCTCTCCCGCCAATTTGCTTTTGACTGGGATTTTACCTCCTTTTGACCGCCATGTAAAGATGCGGGCCCGCTCTCTCCTGCTTTGGCGATTCCTTGAAGGCTTGCAAACATCTTCTTTTATAAAGCGCGGCGGCTTTCGCTTTCTGCTTTTCTTCCTCATTCACAGCCATCCGCCACTCATAAAACGAAACGAGTCCTGCGGCCTGCACAGCCGCCTTTCTTTGGTATGTACGCTGAGCCGAATAGACCGCGGCAGCCGCAGTTTTTCTGTCCGGCGTCACCCAGTTCATCAAAAAGACCATCCACACCCGTAAAGATACAAGCAAACGTTTCATAGAAAAACATCCCTCCGCTTCTTTTTGGCAGGCAGCCTTTTTAGCAGCCCGTTTTCTCAGCCGCAGCCCGCAAGAAAAGACGGCCGATTTCTTTTCTCGCAAACTAGCGGCTCTAGCAAAACTCATGACTCTATGATAGACCGTGGAAAGAGAATTCTTTGTCACAATATGAGTGAAAAAACCAACTAGTTTTTAGAAGTTTTGTTGAAAGCTGAAAGAATTGAAATGAAAATTGGAGAACCGCTTTGAAAACTTTATACACAAGTTATCCCAAAGATAAGAACAACTTAATCACAAGAGATATCCACATGTCCACAAACTCTATCTATATTTTGTATACGAACGTATATTCCTAACTATATATATACACAGGTTTATTCACTTATACACAGGGTTCTGTGTATAACTCCTTCGTTATACACAAACAAAATCCAATAAATGGTCCAAATGACACAAGGATTTTTTTGAATTTTCAAGAAATATATACTAGATCTTTCACATTTTTTCTAAATACAAAGGGGGAAACACATTGAAAAAGGGGATCATTCGCTTTCTGCTTGTCAGTTTCGTCTTATTTTTTGCGTTATCCACAGGTATTACGGGCGTCCAGGCAGCTCCGGCTTTTTCAAAAACGTCGGCTGATTTGGAAAAAGCCGAGGTATTCGGTGATATCGACATGACGACAAGCAAAAAAACAACCGTTATAGTGGAATTAAAAGAAAAATCCTTGGCAGAAGCGAAGGAAGCGGGAGAAAGCCAATCGAAAAGCAAGCTGAAAACCGCTCGCACCAAAGCAAAAAATAAAGCAATCAAAGCGGTGAAAAACGGAAAAGTAAACCGGGAATATGAGCAGGTATTCTCAGGCTTCTCTATGAAGCTTCCAGCTAATGAGATTCCAAAACTTCTCGCGGTAAAAGACGTTAAGGCGGTGTACCCGAACGTCACATATAAAACAGATAATATGAAGGATAAAGACGTCACAATCTCCGAAGATGCCGTATCTCCGCAAATGGATGACAGTGCGCCTTATATCGGAGCAAACGATGCATGGGATTTAGGCTACACAGGAAAAGGGATTAAGGTGGCGATTATTGACACTGGGGTTGAATACAATCACCCAGATCTGAAGAAAAACTTTGGACAATATAAAGGATACGATTTTGTGGACAATGATTACGATCCAAAAGAAACACCAACCGGCGATCCGAGGGGCGAGGCAACTGACCATGGCACACACGTAGCCGGAACTGTGGCTGCAAACGGAACGATTAAAGGCGTAGCGCCTGATGCCACACTTCTTGCTTATCGTGTGTTAGGGCCTGGCGGAAGCGGCACAACGGAAAACGTCATCGCGGGCGTGGAACGTGCAGTGCAGGACGGGGCAGATGTGATGAACCTGTCTCTCGGAAACTCTTTAAACAACCCGGACTGGGCGACAAGCACAGCGCTTGACTGGGCCATGTCAGAAGGCGTTGTCGCTGTTACCTCAAACGGCAACAGCGGACCGAACGGCTGGACAGTCGGATCGCCGGGCACATCAAGAGAAGCGATTTCTGTCGGTGCGACTCAGCTGCCGCTCAATGAATACGCCGTCACTTTCGGCTCCTACTCTTCAGCAAAAGTGATGGGCTACAACAAAGAGGACGACGTCAAAGCGCTCAATAACAAAGAAGTTGAGCTTGTCGAAGCGGGAATCGGCGAAGCAAAGGATTTTGAAGGGAAAGACCTGACAGGCAAAGTCGCCGTTGTCAAACGAGGCAGCATTGCATTTGTGGATAAAGCGGATAACGCTAAAAAAGCCGGTGCAATCGGCATGGTTGTGTATAACAACCTCTCTGGAGAAATTGAAGCCAATGTGCCAGGCATGTCTGTCCCAACGATTAAGCTTTCATTAGAAGACGGCGAAAAACTCGTCAGCGCCCTGAAAGCTGGTGAGACAAAAACAACATTCAAGTTGACGGTCTCAAAAGCGCTCGGTGAACAAGTCGCTGATTTCTCATCACGCGGCCCTGTTATGGATACGTGGATGATTAAGCCTGATATTTCCGCGCCAGGGGTCAATATCGTGAGCACGATCCCAACACACGATCCTGACCATCCATACGGCTACGGATCAAAACAAGGAACAAGCATGGCATCGCCTCATATTGCCGGAGCGGTTGCCGTTATTAAACAAGCCAAACCAAAGTGGAGCGTTGAACAGATTAAAGCCGCCATCATGAATACCGCTGTCACTTTAAAGGATAGCGATGGGGAAGTATATCCGCATAACGCTCAAGGCGCAGGCAGCGCAAGAATCATGAACGCAATCAAAGCCGATTCGCTCGTCTCACCTGGAAGCTATTCATACGGCACGTTCTTGAAGGAAAACGGAAACGAAACAAAAAATGAAACGTTTACGATTGAAAATCAATCTTCCATTAGAAAGTCATACACACTTGAATACTCATTTAATGGCAGCGGCATTTCCACATCCGGCACAAGCCGTGTTGTGATTCCGGCACATCAAACCGGGAAAGCCACTGCAAAAGTAAAGGTCAATACGAAGAAAACAAAAGCTGGCACCTATGAAGGAACGGTTATCGTCAGAGAAGGCGGAAAAACGGTCGCTAAGGTACCTACATTGCTGATTGTGAAAGAGCCCGATTATCCGAGAGTCACATCTGTCTCTGTCAGCGAAGGGTCTGTACAAGGTACCTATCAAATTGAAACCTACCTTCCTGCGGGAGCGGAAGAGCTGGCGTTCCTCGTCTATGACAGCAACCTTGATTTCGCAGGCCAAGCCGGCATTTATAAAAACCAAGATAAAGGTTACCAGTACTTTGACTGGGACGGCACGATTAATGGCGGAACCAAACTTCCGGCCGGAGAGTATTACTTGCTCGCATATGCCGCGAACAAAGGCAAGTCAAGCCAGGTTTTGACCGAAGAACCTTTCACTGTTGAATAAGAAAAAGTCCTGCCGATTCGGCAGGGCTTTTTAAAGATCAGTCAGCAAACGCCTCGTGCAATAATCGATACGATCGGAGCTTATCTTCAAAATGATGCGTGATGGTCACCACCATGATTTCCTCTGTTTCATACGCTTTACTCAAAGCTAACAGCCGCTCCTTAACCTGTTCTTTCGTACCGACAATCATTCGATTTCGATTATCAGCAATTCGTCTCTGTTCATAAGGAGAATACGTATTTTTCCGAACAGCTTCATACGAAGGAACTCCCTCTAAAGGAATACCCTGCTCTCCCGCCAAAAGTGTAAAATCAAGCACAGCCCCAAGCTCCTCTGCCTTCTCCTCCGTGTCAGCACAAAGAACAAAAACAGCAACTGCCGCTCGAGGCGTATCTCCTAACACAGACGGTTTGAATCGCCTCTTATACTGTCTGACAGTACCCTCTCCGCCCTCTCCATTGATAAAATGGGCAAACATATAGCCAGCGCCAGATTCAGCTGCGAGAAGCGCGCTTTCTCCAGATGAGCCGAGCAGCCACACATCCGGAGCCGTTGAAATATGCGGCGCAGCGGTCAGATTCGGAAAACGGTGTTTGTCATCCGCCAAATCATGCAAATACATGGTCAGCTCCTTAATTTGCTGCGGATACTGATCAGCATTGCGCTTACCACCGTCATTCAGCGCCCATGATGCAATCGGCATTCCCCCCGGTGCTCTGCCAAGCCCCAGGTCAATTCTTCCTGGTGTCAGCCCCTCCAGAACACGAAAGTTTTCAGCTACTTTATAAGCACTGTAATGCGGCAGCATGACTCCTCCTGATCCAACACGGATTCGCTTTGTTTTCGCCGCTATATGACTGATTAGCACCTCAGGACTGGACCCTGCCAGCCGTTTTGAAAAGTGATGCTCAGAAACCCAGAATCTCTTATATCCAAGGTCCTCAGCAGCTTGGGCAAGCGCAACGGTTTGCTGTAAGGCCGTTTCTGCATTGCTGCCCTCTGATACTGGAGATTGATCTAATATACTTAATGAAACCATCCCTACCACCTCATCCTCATCGTATCACTGATCCCCTATTTTTTCTCCAAAGCCGCTCACACTGCTTATCAGTGTCCCCTATCATTCGCCATTTATTTGTGAAAGCATGTCCCTATTTGTCGGAATATGTTACACGTGAAACATAAAAACCCCTCCAGACGGAGAGGTTTGCTTTAGTTTTTATTAAAGCCCTTTTCTTTCACGTAGTCATTTAAATACGTACGCGGCTTTTGCTTCATAAAGTTCAGTATTTGATCGGACCACGTTTCTTCCCGCTTCCCGTTTGTTCTTTCTCTATAGTAATCAGAAATGGTTTTGTCATACGTATTCATAGTATGACGGAAATCGTCTGTGTTCACATTATACGTATTCTCATGATAAACGGCCTGCTTTGGCAATCTTGGTTTTTTGCCAGAAAGGTTCGCAGGATGGCCTACTGCCAGTCCGAAAAGCGGGAGCACATGGTCAGGCGTTTGCAGCACCTCTGTCACCTTGTCCAGTTCATTCCGAATGCCACCGATATAGCAAATGCCAAGCCCCATGGATTCAGCGGCAATGCTCATATTTTGCGCTGCCAGCGCCGCATCAATCAAGCTAACCATAAACATTTCTGTATTCTCGAGCAGCTCAGAAATATGTTCACCTTTTTCCTCAGCCAGTTGTTGATGGCGGTACAAATCCGCACAAAATACAAAAAAGTGTCCGTTCTTCTCAACGTAAGGCTGATTCCCAGCAAGCACAGACAGCTCACGTTTTTTCTCAGGATCAGAAACCCCGATAATCGAATATGCCTGCACATAACTGGATGTAGACGCAGCCTGCGCACTTTTCACTAATGTATCAATTTCTTCAGCTGTCAAAAGCTGATCAGTAAAAGACCGGATTGACCGATGATTCAAAATGGTTTCGATTGTGTTATTCATCACAAAAACCTCCTTATCACTTTTTATCATATCCGAAAAAAAGTGATCTCAAAAGTGAAATGCTCTGCACAAAAAAAGACAGCCTCTGTAAAGGCTGTCTGCATATCAAGAATTAAAAAGATAACTTCTGTATTTCGTCAGCTGCACACTTGCATTATATACAATCCCAAATCCGATTAGCGTTGCAAGCGTCGAGCTTCCACCGTAGCTGACAAACAGCAGCGGAATCCCGGTAACAGGCATAATCCCGATGTTCATTCCGATATTCTGGAATGTGTGGATGACAATTAACGCCGTATAGCCAACGCAAAAGAAAGAAGCAAAACGGTTAAACGGATGTATTTTGTCTATCAGAACCACAAGCCTGTAGATTAAGAAAAAGAACATGATGACAACAATTGCACAGCCTATAAAGCCAAAGCTTTCACCTAAAATGGCGAAGATAAAGTCGGTCTGTCCTTCCGGTACATACACCTTCAAATTGTGAACGCCATTTCCGACAATGCCGCCTGAGCCGATAGCCATAACAGCCTGATCAACCTGCCAGCTGCTATTTGCATCTTCCTGAGTTGTTCCATTTGTATCAGAAACCCAGGATGTTACCCTCTTTATTTGATACTCTTGAATCCCAACTGATTTAGCAGCATCAGGAAAATTAATCATTACTAACAAGATAAGAGAAATAAGTAAGATACCAGAACCACCAATGATTGCAATCAGCTTCCAGTTTACTCCAGACATAAAGATCATGACAATCACAATAAACATACATATCCCAGCTGTACCAGCATCCTGAAGAAGGATAAGTCCGATCGGCACTACCGATACACCTGCAATCTTAAGCAAAAGATGCACATCATCTCTGAGCGTTCGGATTTTTTTAGGGCTTGCTTTTGAAATCACTGAGGCTACCATCATCATGAGCCCGATTTTCATAAATTCAGAGGGCTGTAACGTTACAGAACCAAACTGAAACCAGCTTTTTGCGCCGTTTTTCACTGGTGCAATAGACTCAGGACTGACTCTCAATATCAAAAGAAGCAAAATCCCGAATAAAAATACATATAAACTCAGTTTTTCAAGCTGCTCCAAATCGAAATACAGCAGCACCGAAATGGCAATAGCCCCCAAAGCATAATAAATAATTTGTTTCGTCCAGGCATTATCTCCATACTGCCCAAACTGACCGGCAGCATAAATTGATACTACGCTTATAATAAAAAACACACCAAATATAAAAATCAAATCCCCCTGGTAAAAGGGGCTTTGCTGTTTCTTATATCGACTCATTCTATCCCGCCTTACATTTTCATCGGAAAATCACTAATGTTTATTATACATGAACCACGTTCAAGATGACACGTGAAGCTCGCTTCCTTTTATGTTTTTTCAGCATTTGCGGCGCTTTTTCAGCTACACGAAATATGACGTATCATAAACCGAAATGTTTCGATTGACACAAAACTTTTCAAATGAAAAAACGCCATACCAATAGAATTTGTTAAAAAACGAATACGATAATGTGTTATGTTCCCAAATAATGTGATACCTCATATAGAAATAGTTAAAAATTCAGAGCCCCATGCCCATACATTCTCCTAGCACATTAAACAAAAAAAATAAGACGATAGATCCAGTCCATTTCTGCAAAAACACGTATCAATTTCTGGAAAACATGGTATAATAATTGTAACAGAATGTTCAAAAAACAATCACAAAACAGACACAACTCAGTTCCTCTATTTCATTTTTGTAAACGTTATCACAAAATGAAAGGAGACGGGTATGATGGACATGTTTTTTGCTTACTTACTGGTTGCCAGCGCAACGCCTCTCTTTATTTGGCTTGATAACAAAAAAGTCGCACTCTCAGCTATTCCGCCAATCATTTTAATGTGGGTATTCTTCTTCTTTTACGCAACAGAAAGCCTTTCTCCACTTGGACACACTCTCATGATTATCTTGTTTGCCGTTAACGTCATTGTCGCTCATATCGCCGCATTTATCATTTACGGCCTTCCGTATCTTCGCAGAAAGCGAAGCAGCTGAAGACAGCAAAAAACCCTCTTCCAATGAAGAGGGTTTTTGTATTATTCGTTATGGCCTGAATGCTCTGAGTGTTCAGCGCCTCCAGGAGGATTTCCGTCCATATGGTCACCATGGTGATAGTGAGCCGCGAAAATCCAGATGGATCCAAGTACGATAACGATCGCGCCAAAGAATCCGAACAGCGTGTTTCCGACTTGGATCGTGCCGTTTTCGCTCTCTGTCATATGCATGAACATGAGAAGCTGCAGCGCCGCCTGAATGAAGGCGAAGCCGAAGATAATCCAAAGTTTTGCTGATGAGCTCAGGTCAGTATACACTGCAACCCATAGAGCCAGCAGGGTCAAAACGATAGACAGGATAAAACCTACAATGTGTTTCCATGGAAAGTGACTGTGTTCAGCAGATTTGTTTGCCATTTTACAGACCCCCCAATCCCATGAGATAGACACCTGTAAAGATGAAAATCCATACAACATCTAAGAAGTGCCAGTACAAGCTTGAGATAAAGATTTTAGATGAAGTTTGCGGAGTTAAGCCGCGTTTCTTCAACTGAATCAGAATTCCTGTGATCCAGAAAATCCCGATTGTTACGTGAGTTCCGTGAGTTCCAAGTAAAACAAAGAATCCAGACCAGAACGCACTTGTACTGAGAGCCGCTCCTTCATGTACATAGTGAACAAACTCGTTGATCTCGCATCCGACGAAGCCGGCACCGAGAAGAAGAGTGATAATTGTCCAAATGACTACGCCTTTTAAACTTCCGCGGCGCATTTCATGAACAGCGATCCCGCAGGTAAAGCTGCTGATCAGCAGCAAGAACGTCATAATCATTACCAGATTGACTTCAAATAGTTCGTCTGGCAAGACACCTCCAGCTGTTCTGTTTTTAAGAACGAAGAAGGTTGCAAATAGTGTTGAGAACAACACAATTTCTGCCCCTAAAAAGATCCAAAACCCGAGAATATTAAGTCTGCCGGTTTCAGATTGATATTCCATAGGCGCGTTAGAATTGCCGTGTTCTGCATGTTCCATAACTCACGCCTCCTTATTCGGAAATCTTTCTTTCCGTCTCTTTTATTTCATCAACACTAATGTAGTAGCCGTTGTCGTATTCGAATGAACGCAGAACCATGCAGAGCAGGACTCCGATCAATCCGACTACGCCCATCCAGTACCATTCAAAGACAAGTCCAAAGCCTGCAAGACCGAAGGCAACAGACATAAAGAACGGTCTGCCTGAGTTGCTTGGCATATGGATTTTCTTGAATTTGCTTTCAGGGTATAATTCAGTTTTTTCTTCTTTCATATGCAGGAATGCATCTTGAGATTTGACTTCAGGAAGCACCGCAAAGTTGTAATGCGGCGGAATCGCAGAAGAAGTCGCCCAATCAAGCGTACGTCCCACACCCCATGAATCTCCGCTGATTTCACGAGTAGAGTAACGGAAGCTGTAGTAGATGTTATAGCAAAGGATTAAGAATCCTACACCCATCATGAAAGCTCCGACTGTTGAGATAAAGTTCAATGTTGTCCAGCCGTCATTCGGTCCGTATGTGTAAATACGGCGAGGCATGCCTTGAAGCCCCAAGAAATATTGCGGGAAGAAACAAATATTGAACCCGATCATAAAGATCCAGAAGAACCATTTTCCAATTCTTTCGTTCAGCTTGTGGCCGAACATTTTTGGATACCAGAAAATAAATCCGGCGAAACAAGCAAATACAGTACCCGCAATCAGCACATAGTGGAAGTGAGATACAAGGAAGTACGTATTATGGTATTGATAATCCGCTGCTGCCATCGCAAGCATAACCCCTGTAACCCCGCCGATAACGAAGTTAGGAATGAACGCAAGCGCCCACAGCATAGGTGTTGTAAAGCTGATTCGGCCTTTATACATTGTAAAGAGCCAGTTAAAGATTTTAACCCCGGTTGGGATTGAGATTGCCATTGTCGTAATTGAGAAGAATGAGTTAACGGACGCACTGTTCCCCATTGTGAAGAAGTGGTGAGTCCAAACTAAGAAACTCAATACAGAGATGGCGATAATAGAACCAACCATCGCTTTGTAACCAAACAGTTGTTTTCTTGCAAAGCTTGAGATGATTTCTGAGAAAATACCAAACGCCGGAAGAATAACGATATATACTTCAGGATGTCCCCAAATCCAGAACAAGTTAGCCCAAAGCATCGGCATACCGCCTGCTTCCAATGTGAAAAAGTGAGCGCCGAACAAACGATCAAATGATAAAAGTGCTAATGCTACTGTAAGTACAGGGAACGCAAACACGATAATAACCATTGTGATCAGTGTTGTCCATGTGAACATCGGCATACGCATTAATGTCATGCCTTTTGTTCTCATTTTTAAGATTGTTACCATAAAGTTGATCCCTGTCATCAGGGTACCGATACCGGCAATCTGAAGTCCGAGGAGGTAGTAGTTCTCACCCGGCCCAGGGCTCATGTCGTTACTTGCAAGCGGCATATAACTCGTCCAGCCTGCGTTCGGAGAACCTCCGATAACGAAAGAAATATTGAAAAGCATCGCCCCTACAAAGAACGTCCAGAAGCTCAGGTTGTTCAAGTAAGGGAACGCAACGTCGCGGGCACCGATTTGAAGAGGCACAACAACGTTGATAAGACCGATTAAGAACGGCATCGCCATGAAGATGATCATGATTGTACCGTGAGTTGTAAAAATTTCATTATAGTGGTTTGAGTCTAAAAAACTGTTATTCGGAAGCGCTAGCTGGGCACGCATCATCAGACCGTCGACACCGCCGCGGAATAACATAATTACAGCAGATATAATATACATGATTCCGAGTTTTTTATGGTCAACAGTAGTTATCCATTCAGACCACAGCCATTTCCACTTTTTGAAGTAAGTCAGAACAAAAATAATGGCAATGGTTGAAAGCGCAATGGAAACTTGTGCGCCCAGAATTAATGGGTCACCAGTTACGAAAAATTCGTCCCATTTGAATTTCATGCAGGCTTCCTCCTTTCCTGATCAATATCATTCTTCTGTATCATCAGACTTCTTAAATTCGTTTTTCTTTACGTTTTCAAACGGATCTGTTTTAGAGTGCGGTGAAACGGCTTGATAGCCAAGGCGTTTGCGCGCCTCCATCGCGTACTCAGCGTCTTGTCCGTGATCAACGTATTTCAAGTGAGTAGAAGAGAACGTTAATTCGTCCACATTTTCAGGAAGCATCAATTCATCATACTTCTCTTTTGTCAGCTTAGGAGCCTCGTTCTGAGTCTTTTTCACCCAGCTGTTAAAGTCTTTTTCTGTGACTGCATTCACATCAAACTCTTGGTCTGCAAAATGTTCACCTGTGAAGTTCGCGTTGCGGCCTTCGTAAGTACCCACTTTGTCAGCCTGTAAGTATTGATCCATCAGCATTCCTGCCATCGCATATTTTTGCCCTCCAAGCTGAGGAATCCATAGCGAAGCCATTGAATCTGCAGATGAGATTTTGAACAAGATCGGGCGGTCGACAGGAATGTTTAAGTAGTTGACCGTTTCAATATCCTGTTCAGGGTAGCTAAATACCCATTTCCAGTCTACCGAAGTAGCATAAACAACAAGAGGCTCTTTGTCTTTTGTTGCTTCAGGAGCTTTTTCTAACGAATATATCGTCTGTACTGTTGGCACAGAAAGTGCAATGACGATTAAAATTGGGATCACTGTCCAGACTACTTCTAAAAACGTGTTACCGTGAATTTCTGGGTTATAAGATCCATTATCTTTGCCTTTACGGTCGCGGTATTTTACTAAAATAATGGTAAATAGAACAAAGACGACCCCGACGATAAACAGCATAAATCCGATAGATAACAGGATTAAATCACTTTGCTGTTCAGCTACAGGTCCTTTCGGATCTAGTACTGAAGCATTGCTGCATCCCCCAAGGACGAAAACCACAGTTAACAGCGCTAATACAAGCAACGGTTTTAATGCTCTGAACAAGAAGATCACCATCCTTCCTATTGATGTAATAAATCTGAAGTGCATACTTCCTCAAAATCTTTTCTCTACTTTGTTATGCTATCAAAAACTTCACTTATTAGCTTTATTTTTTTATAAACTTCATCCCATTTTCGCTTAAATGTCATAAAATCGACAAAAATTGCTCCAACTTTATTCACATCTATCGCTTAATATGAAAAGTTTCTAGTTATTTCCGCATATAAAGTAAAGAAAGATGATGAAGAACTAATTCTGACAAATTAAGGTTTACCACAATAAAAAACTTAGGTCAATCAAAAATTTCATTTTGTTAAACTTTCTAGATAGGAATTATTTTTTCCTCGTCTAGCATCTTTTCACACGGTTACCATTTTAACGCATCAAATATTGAAAGAAAAGGCGCAATGAAGAGCCAATATGCTCTGAATTGTCCGCATTTTTTTATGAGAGCATCCAGTTGTTTATCTTATACAAAAAAGAGGAATGATATAAGCAAATAAATAAAAAATAGGATGTGTTGCATGATGAGTTTTCTTATTTCACTTATCGTCGCTATTATTATCGGATGGCTTGGAAGCCTGTTTGTAAAAGGAGATATGCCCGGAGGAATTATCGGGTCTATGATCGCAGGTCTTATAGGCGCCTGGATCGGACACGGGCTGCTTGGAACATGGGGGCCGCACCTAGCCGGATTTGCCATTATTCCAGCGGTAATCGGCGCAGCCATTGTTGTCTTTCTAGTAAGCCTGTTAACCAGAAAAAGAGGATAAAAGCAGCAGCACCCGAAGCGTCAGCGCTTTGGGTGTTTGTTTTGCGATAAAAATCGAAAAAGCCTCAACCCTAGCGGTTGAGGCTTTTGACTGGTTTGGCGCCCAACTGATCGATGAACCTTCTGAAGGCCTGTTTTCCCACTGCTGTCTGCTTAAATACACCGGCGTGTTCAAGAATGCGAGCGAATACATGTCCCAGCTCTTCTTTTATGACTAGATCTGCATTCTCTTTTGTTATGGTTCTTTTTTCCATCATCCGAAGAGCCCATTCACTATGCTTTGCCGTGAGCGGATTTTGTTCTAAGGCTGTTTTCGGATCAGCAGAACATAGCGCCGCTGCCGTTTCTTTCATTTCCTCCTGTAAGCGGCCAGGCAATATCGCCAATCCCATGACCTCAATCAGGCCGATATTTTCTTTTTTAATATGGTGGACTTCTTGATGAGGATGAAATATTCCTAATGGATGCTCCTCATCCGTCCGGTTGTTCCTCAGTACGATATCGAGTTCGTACAATTCTCCCCTGCGCCGCGCAATCGGTGTGACCGTATTATGGGGCGTATCGCCTGTATAGGCGGCAATGCCGGCTTTTTCATCGGAATACGTCTGCCACGTGCGGAAGATATGGTCAGCAGCTTCGGCGACATGACCCGGTTCGTCTCCTTGGAGCCTGAGCACAGACATCGGCCACTTCACTAAGCCCAGCGACACGCCGGGATAATCATTTAATTCATAAACGTCTTCCGCTTCTGCACGTGCCATTGGAAAATCATGCGCGCCGCCTTGGAAATGATCATGGCTTAGGATGCTGCCGCCGACAATCGGCAGATCCGCGTTTGAACCGATAAAATAATGCGGATATTGGCCAAGAAATGACAGCAGCCTTTCAAATGTTTTTTTGCTGATCTCCATCGGTTCATGTTCACCTTTTAAGACAATGCAGTGCTCCGGATAATAGACATATGGCGAGAATTGCAGGAACCATTGTTCGTCCTCAAGAATGACCGGAATGATTCTGTGATTTTGCCGGGCTGGATGATTCACGCTTCCCTCGAAGCCGACATTTTCTTTACACAGCAAACACATCGGATAATTTGTCTGTTCCTGCTCTTTTGCAGCCGCAATCGCTTTCGGGTCCTTTTCAGGCTTTGATAGGTTAATGGTCATTTCCAGCTCGCCATATTCGGTCGGCACCGTCCAATGAACATTTTTGGCAATTCTGTCAGTCCGTATATAATAGACATCCTCTGAATATTGATAGAATTCCTTTGTCGCCTGTTTTGGGCCGTATAATGCTTTTGTCTCTTCAAATTTGCGAATGACCTCGGACGGGGCAGGCACAAAACAGCCCATCAGCTTTGCGCTGAGCAGGTCACGGTACGTATCTGTATCCGCTTCCATTCGGCCGGTTTCCGCAGCCCATTTATAGATGGGAGCGAGCAAGTCCGGCAGGCTTTGTGACTGCTTGATGCTGGTGCTGGAGATCGGCTCGGGATGTGTGATGCCCAGCGCTTCATAAAGACGGTTTCTCGTATATTCCCGATCCCAGATCGAAATCAATTTTCGTTCCAGGCCATACTCAAGCAGCTGTTCCAGATGTTCAATAATACTCATATGTCACTCCCCCTTTAGTTCTCTCGCTCCCTCTCCGATATCCGCGACATAAAAGTCCGCTCGGAGCCCTGTTTTTTCTTGATATCTGTCTCCAACCTTCTGAATAAAATCATCAACGAACTCATCTTTTACAATGCTGATGGTGCAGCCGCCAAAGCCTGCTCCCGTCATTCTTGATCCAATTACACCTTCGTGATCCCATGCCGCAAACACAAGCTCATCAAGTTCAGGGCATGTTACTTCATAGTCATCCTTCAATGAAAGGTGGGATTCCTTCATTAACTGCCCGATTTCATCTATATTGTTCTCTTTGAACATATGGGCCGTCTTAATAGCACGATGATTTTCGTATACAGCGTGCTTTGCCCGGCGTCTGTTCGTTTCATTTTGGATCAGGCTGGAATGCGCATCGAAATCAGAAGGCTTGATGTCGCCCAGTGCGGCAATATCGAGGCCTTTTTTCAGATCAAGCAATGCATCATTGCATTCTTGGCGTCTCGTATTATAGCTGGAGTCAGCCAATGTCCTTTTTTTGTTCGTGTTCGCGATGACCAGCGCGAGGCCTGAGACATTGAGTTTGCTATATTCATAGTCAAGCGTGTCACAGTTCAGCAGCATCGCATGATGTTTTTTCCCCATTCCAATTGCAAATTGGTCCATAATTCCGCAATT
Organism: Bacillus sp. JZ39; assembly: GCF_053903145.1. Lineage (NCBI taxonomy): Bacteria > Bacillati > Bacillota > Bacilli > Caryophanales > Bacillaceae > Bacillus > Bacillus sp. JZ39. Next base: position 3,719,054 of record NZ_CP096389.1, read on the forward strand.
GACGCCGATAAAATGGTTTTCCGCATGCTGCGCCATTTTCACAAGCTCTAGCGCATCTACTTCAGGATGAAAATAGCTTTGGAGCACGACCCCCATCAGCAGTTCAATAGAAGCGGAAGACGACAGCCCCGCCCCGTTTGGAATATTCCCTGAAAATACAATGTCAAAGCCATGGGGAACTGCATATCCCCTCTGTTGAAATTCATAAATAACGCCTTTTGGGTAGTTCGCCCAGTCGTCTTCTTTTTGATAGCGAATGTCGTCAAGGCTGCATTCCTTGATCCCCGCGTCTTTAAAGTTGTCTGAATACATCCGGACAACCCCGTCTTTTCTTTCTGCAACAGCAGCATATGTACCCATTGTCAGCGCGCACGGAAAGACATGCCCGCCGTTATAGTCTGTATGTTCTCCAATCAGATTCACTCTTCCAGGTGCGAAAAAAAACCGTAACCCCTCTTTTTCTCCGAATACACTTGCAAATATCCCCTTTAGCTCTTCCCGCATGTGCAATCACCTTTCTGGTTTTTATTTTTTATTCCCCTTATTTCTCCATAGAAAACGGCAGATCATATGCTGCTGTCCTCTGTCATACCCCTTCTTCTTTTGTTTTTTTAAAGACGAGCCATTTGCTCGCAACATAGTTGACGACAACAATGACAGCGTTGTCGAGTATTTTGGCCAAGGTTTCATTTGTATTGAACTGGCTGACAAGAATGATCATCATGCCTAAATCTATGCCGAGAGACAGGACCCGAACGCTGAAAAAAGCAGTGAGCTCTTTCAGCAGGCTCTGCAGATCATGTGTTTTTTGCTGAAACACATATAATTTATTTGTTATGTAAGCAAACAGCACGGACAAAATCCAAGCGGCGACAGTGGCGGCTTTGTAATCCATATTCATGATCTCTACCAATATATAAAAGCTGGCGATATTCACAATGGTTGTGAAAACCCCCATAATGATATACATAATTATTTCTCTATACTTCACTGATGTTCCTCGCTTTCTGAAAAACTTTTCAAAATTCTTGGCGTCTCGTGCTCTCTGTCTAAAGTGAAAAATACCGAGAGTGCGTCTAAAAAGCTGCGGAAGGTGGCTGGCTGGCCCAATACATATGATTGTTTGATGATTCCGTCGAGGACTGCACATATTATTTTAGCCGTATATTCAGGATCAATACAGGCGTCAATCAGCTTTCTCTCCTTCAGCCACTTAATATATAACACATTTTCTTCCACCCACAATTCGTACAGCCGGACATAGGCCTTGCATTTCTTTAAGACTTTATACGTCGGCATGTTCATGGCAAACGAGGTGATGTCCCACGATGGCTTATTTATGTAATAGGAATAAAGCAGTTCTGCAGCGTGTTTTGCAGCCTCGTCCAATGTCAGCGATTTCACTGACTCCCGCTCCATTTGATCAAGATACCCTATAATGATCTTTTTTTTCATCTGACGTTTTTCTAGAAGATACAGCAGAAAATCGTCCTTGCTGACAAAATGAACATAAAATGCTCCTTTGCTGTACCCGGCGGCTCTGCTGATATCTTCTACAGAAACCGGATCATACGCTCGGTCAATCAACAAATTCACGCCAGCGTCTATAAAACTTTCAAATGTTGCTTCTCTTTTAATTTGAAATTTGTTTTTTTTCATATTTTTCTCCTGGCGGTAATGATTACCCTTATCTTACACCGGATCAATCTTTAGCGGTATTTATTTCTTTGAACGGTTATGCTATTCGGTTTCCCAGGGGTCATTTTTAATAGGCTAAATGATTTATTTTCATTTACATACTATCCAGTCAGTATTTAATTGTTTATTATTATAAATAAGGTCCATTGGTTATATTAGTCATTTTTTTAGGGAATAGGTAGGTGGTTTTTCCTTCAGTTTGTGAACACCGAGCAACTATGTGTGAAATTTGTTGTACTCGCCTCATCATCGCGCTGGCTTGTCTTTTATTGCCCGCATGTTGCAGGAAAACATTTTATACAATTGGAGGTTACTATGAAAACTCATGTTAAAAAAGATTTGGACAAAGATTGGCATATGTTAATTCAAGAAGCTAGATCCATTGGATTAGGCATTCATGATGTGAGGCAGTTTTTAGAATCTGAGACAGCATCGAGAAAGAAAAACCACAAAAAAACCGTCCGGCAAGACTAGTCCGAACAGGCGGATCTATTTACCTCTGGCTTTTCTATCACCTGATCTGAGTTTTCACCATATCCTCTATTCAAAAGCAAATCGCTGCGCTGAGCTTGAGGACAAACGGTGTGTCAGCTAACTACGACAGACAGCCGGTGATGCGATCACCTCTTGGCACATGCATTGTCATAAAGAGGTGATGCGAACATGATAACCGTGCTCTGGTAAACAGCAGCTTTGCTGAGAACAAGCTGCATTCGGTGAGGTTTTGAAAGCAAACTCGTTTATACACGGCCGAGCTTGAAAACCTTCGCCTGTCTTTAGACCACTGTGTTCACCTCTTCACGACCTCCTTCTTTTTTCATCCTCCAGATATTGTTCAACGCATAAATCGGACTTTCAGTACATACCTATTGGTGTACCTTTTTGCTTACGTTTAGCGAATAAAAGGAGGAAAGCCATGTACAAAGCTGATTATAAACAGATTGCTGCAACGCCGTCTTTTCAAGCTTTTTTAAAGCAGAAACGCGCTTTTATTGTTCCTTCTGCGATTTTCTTTTTTGTCTTTTATTTTTCACTCCCTGTTTTGACATCTTATTTCACCTTTTTGAATGCACCGGCCATTGGAGCTGTTTCATGGGCTTGGCTGTTCGCCATCGCCCAATTCGCTATGACCTGGATACTGAGTACTGTGTATTCCCGGAGAGCCGCTCATTTCGATCGGTATGTAAGCGCTTTAAAAGAGGATCTGAAGGGTGAACAGACATGAATATGACTGCTTTTTTATTGTTTTTGGCGATTGTTGGCCTGACGCTTATTATCACGTATTTTGCCGCGAAGCGGACGAAAACGACGAGTGAGTTTTATACGGCGGGCGGCGGGCTCACCGGCGTTCAGAATGGACTGGCAATTGCCGGTGACTACATGTCTGCCGCCTCGTTTCTCGGGATTGCCGGAATGATTGCGTTATATGGATTTGATGGCTTCTTTTACAGCATCGGTTTTCTGGTGGCTTATCTCGTTGTCTTGTACATCGTGGCGGAGCCGCTTCGGAATCTTGGAAAGTACACGATGGCAGACATGATTGCCGCTCGCTTTAAAGAAAAGAAAATCCGCGGTGTCGCGGCTCTCAATACCATTGCCATCTCTACTTTTTATATGATCGCTCAGCTCGTGGGGGCGGGAGCGCTGATCAAACTGCTTCTAGGGCTGGATTATACCGCGGCTGTCCTCATCGTCGGAGTGCTGATGACCATTTATGTCGTGTTTGGCGGCATGATCGCGACAAGCTGGGTTCAAATTATTAAAGCCGTTTTGCTGATGGCCGGTACACTCGTGATTTCGATTATCGTGTTTTCGAAATTCGGCTTTAGCCTTAATACCATGTTTGAACAGATGAAAACGGCTACTCCGCTTGGCGCTGATTTTTTGAATCCCGGAAATAAATACAAGGTGCCGCTTGAGACCTTGTCGTTAAACTTGGCACTCGTGCTGGGAACCGCCGGGCTTCCGCATATATTGATCCGGTTTTATACCGTTAAGGATGCCAAGACGGCCCGTACATCCGTTGTGTCAGCGACATGGATTATCGGTGTGTTTTACATTATGACGGTGTTTCTCGGCTTTGGTGCCGCGGCATTTGTCGGTTTTGACGCGATTACAGGGGCTGATCAAGCGGGAAATATGGCGGCTCCGCTTTTAGCAAAAGCGCTCGGAGGAGACTTTCTGTTCGCGTTTGTATCAGCCATCGCCTTTGCCACCATTTTGGCTGTCGTGACAGGGTTGGTGCTGTCTGCCGCCTCAGCATTTGCCCATGATATTTACAGCCAGATCATCAGAAAGGGAGAAGCAACTGAAAAAGAACAAATGAAAGCGGCCAGATGGGCTTCTGTCGCCGTGTCAGTACTCTCGATTCTCCTTGCGATTTTTGCACAATCCTTAAATGTGGCGTTCCTTGTTGCACTCGCGTTTGCAGTAGCCGCCAGCGCAAACCTTCCGCTGATTGTGTTTACAGTCTTCTGGAAACGATTCAATGCCTCAGGCGCTTTATGGGGCAGCCTGACAGGCCTGATCAGCGCGCTTGTGCTGGTATCGATGAGCCCTAGTGTGTGGGACCCGGCCGGAGGTGCTATTTTTACCGGTGATCCGCTCATTCCGCTGTCTAATCCAGGAATTATTTCCATCCCGCTCGGCTTTCTCGGCGCGTGGCTCGGAACGGTGTTGTCGTCTGATAAAACAATTGATGAAGATACGTTTGCAGAAATACAGGTGAAGGCGCATACTGGCGTCCATATGGAACAGGAATAAAAAAAGCTCTCTTTATAGAGAGCTTTTTCCTTGTCTTTTCTTCTGTTCTTCAGAAATCGCTTTTTCAAATACATCCTTGCCGGCAGCACCTGGAATGACAGTGTCGCCAATAATAAAGGTTGGAACGGCTGTGATGTCAGCCTCTTCATAAGCGTGCTTCAAGGCTTGGCGCTGCACGTCCTGATATGTTCTTGTTTCCAGTGCTGATTTGAATGATGCACCGTCTAATCCCACTTCCTCGGCGAGCTTCGTCAAGATGTCAATATCGCCAATATTTTGGCCCTCCTGGAAAAACGCCTGAAAGACACGGGTGTTGTATTCATGTCCTTTATTGTATTCCTTCGCAAAATGGAAGCCTTCAAACGCAAGGTCTGTATACGGATGAGGCGAGACGTTTGGAAAATTGATCTCGACTCCTAATTTCTCCGCCATTGGCTGAATAGATGTCTGCCACATGTACTGTTTGGAAGGATCATTGACCGGATCAAGCTGAGGAGATGGGCTTGGGCGCAGTTCAAACGGCATCCACTCGACTTCAACATCCTTTCCTTTTATCGCTTCTTCAAAAGCGGCTTTTCCAACAAAACAAAATGGGCAGACGTAATCTGAATAAACTTTAATGTGTACTGTCATGATAATCTCCTTTCGTATAAATTGATTTTAAACTGTAACAATTAAAGTTACAACTGTTTTTTAAATAAAGAAGCCGATTAAGGCTTCTTTCAGATTGATGACAAAATCCTAAAAAGTTTTAGGATTTTGTCATCCTTTCAGCGTGATTGAAAACCCTTGAAGTCTAGGAAAGCCGAGCATTGGAGCGGAGCGAATGCTCTAATTCGTGAGCACCAACGCACAGGCTTGACAACGAATGCGAGGGTTTGTCGACACGCTGAAAGAAGCCTGTAAAGGCTTCTTTTATGATTCCAGCAAACGCTGGGCAATATATTCTCCTTTTTTGCAGCCGCCTGGGCATGCGTATAAAGCAGAACCGATTGTTTGTGTATATTCGTTTAACGCATCCTTTGCTGAAAGAGCCTTCAGCATCGGGATAAACTGATTGTCGGGATTTTTTTGAAAACTGATAAACAGGAGACCTGCATCCATATAGCCGGTTTTCGGATCAAGTCCCTCTGTGTAAGAGAAAGCTCTTCGCAAAATTTGTTTTCCCGTAGATTTCGCTAGACTGACGTGTGAATTAGACGGAATTTGATTCAGCTTCACGGGATCTGTTTCCTTTTTCTGCCCAAAAGGCGCCCCTGAGCTTTTTCTGCGGCCGAAGGTATCCTCTTGGTCCTTGAGGGAAGAGCGGTCCCATATCTCAAGGAACATTTTAATTTTCCGGAAAGCCATATAGGTGCCGCCCGTCATCCAGTCAGGCTCACCGGACTGAACCCACACGATCGAGTTCATCAAGCTGTCATCCTTCGTGCTCTGGTTGCCTGTTCCATCTTTAAACCCGAACAGGTTGCGCGGTGTTTCACCATTTTTTCCACCGCTTAGAAAGCCTTTGTTCACAAAACGGACCTCACAAGTGCCGACCGCTTGATTTAGCAGGTTACGCAGCGCGTGAAACGCCACTTGCTCATCGTCTGCACATACTTGAATGCAGATGTCCCCGCCTCCCTGCTTTTCATCCAGGTTGTCATTGGGCATCGCTGGAAGAGCGGCTAGGTGCTTCGGTTTTTTGCTTTTCAGTCCGAAGCGGTCCTTTCCGTCTTTTTCAAAAAAGCCAGGCCCGAATCCGAATGTGACCGTTAAGTTGGAAGGGGATAAATCAGCAGACTCACCTGTATCCTGCGGCGGCAGATACTGATTTCTCTGCTCCGCTGACATTTTCTTTCCAGATGTCAGCATCTGTGTGAGACTTGTCCAGTTTCTAAATAACGTAATGATGTCGCTTTTGTCTTTTGCTGTTACATCCAGTGCAGCAAAATAGACATACGTTTGATGGGCAGTTGTGATTCCGGCCTGATGCTTTCCGTAAAACGGAACAACCTGATCATCCTCTTTTTCATCCTTTTTCGATGGCTTAGACGCGGTCTGAACAAGCGGAGCGAGTCCGCCGAGTCCGCTGGCCCCGATCGCAACGGCTGCCCCCGCCATTGCTCCCCATTTTAAAATGTCCCGTCTGTGAATTTGTTCTGGCTTTTTTTGTTCATCGCTCATGATGTTACAAAACTCCTTTTATAGCACATTCGCAATCTTCGACATGGTTTCAGAAAGAGTCGTCAGCTTAGTGCTCAGCTCTCTGATTTGCTTTTCACTTAATTTATCATAAGACGTATAGGACTGATCATTTGTTTTGTATTTTGCCATTAAAACTTCAAATTCGCTGAACTCCGTATCCAGTTTTTCCGTCAAGTCGGAGTGATCTTTTACAAGCGCGCTTTTCACTGTTTGATAAACGGCTTCGGAGCCTTCCACATTTGCCATAAGGTCAACTAAATCAATTCGTGAGTAGCGTTCTTCTTCTCCCGTGATTTTCGAAATTCCGGCTTCGTTCAGAAGCTCCATCGCGCCTGCAACAATTTGTTCAGGGGTTAATTTCAGTGATTGAATTGAACCGTCAAGCTCTTTTACATCTTTGAGAAGCTGGTCAGCTGTTGCCTTTTCCCCGGAAATATCTTGATCCTTCCAAATGGCCTTCTCAAGCTTATGGAAGCCTGTCCATTTGTCTCCTTCTTCAACATCGTTTTCTCGGGCGTCAATTTTCGGATCAAGATCTCCGAGGCTTTCAGCGATCGGTTCGATTCGCTCGTAATAAACACGCGCTTTCGCATATAACGTTTTGGACTTTTCGATATCGCCGGATTTCACAGCACCCGTAAATGCTTCAGTCGCTTTGACAAGCTGGTCACTCTGCTCTTTGACATAGCCTTTATACTCATCCGCTGCTTTTGCCAGCTGATCGCTAGCCTTTTTGCCGCTCTTCTTCGCTTCTGTCAGGTCTTCTAAGGATGCTTTCAATGACTCGGATTCTGTCTTGATTTTTGCTGCATCCGGTTTGTCTTTTTGCGCTTCTGTGTAGATTGGCTGAAGATGCTTTTCGATTTCTGTATATTCGAATGGATAGTCGCTGCGAATATCGTTTTCAAAGGAAAGCCAGTAGCTGTTTAACTCTTTCCCCTTCTTTTCAATCTCTTTTTGGTCTCCTATTTCCACTGAGTCATTCAGCTTAGAAATGATGGTTTCCATTTTATTTACGGATGCGGTGATTTCTTTAGTGACCCCGCTTTTTTCAGATGAAGCTTTTTCTTTAGTTGAAGATGTGTCATTGGCTCCGCAGCCTGCGCACAGCGCAAGGATGCATCCGGCTGATACAGCGATTTTTGTGAAATTCATTTTGTCAGTTCCTTTCCGTTTGTAAAATGTTTTGCCGCTTCTGAAACAAGCGCAATCAGTAAAAAGAGTAAAATCAACATTTGCGGAATCGTGCTGTACACGGACGGATAAATTCCTAGCACCGATACAGACGGCAGCCAGCTTTCTGCATCAGACGGAAGAATGCCCGCCAGCTGAAGGCTGTGAACGCCGGTTCCGAGAAATTTCACGCACATATACAGGACAACCGCCATTGATAGAAGAAAAAACGGCTTCAATGGAATACGCATTCCGAGCTTGATCATCAGAACACCGACGATGACGAGAACGATAAGCCCTGCGGCAGTTCCGCCGATCAGTTCAGTGAGCGGGAGCTTCCCGACAAGCCCGATGAAAAAGATGACCGTTTCGAGACCTTCTCTTACAACTGCCAGAAATGCAATGAGCGCAAAGGAAAGCAGGCTTCGTTTTTTTAGTGCCTGTGACTTCTGGATATTGATTTTTTCTCTCCATTTATCCATTGAGGCGTTTCTGTGCAGCCACACCCCGACATACAAAAGCATGACAGCGGACAGTACGCCGGTAACGCCGCCAAGCAAGAAATTGTTTTCTCCGAATACACTGGAGGAGAACAGAACCGTGACACCGATGCCGGCTGCTAAGGAAACAGCCATGCCGGCGGACGCCCCGCCCCAGATCCATGTCAAGGAACGCGTAACCCGCGCTTTTTTTGTCATGGTTAATAGCGCTCCGATGACAAGGAGGGCCTCCATTCCTTCACGAACCGGGATCAGCGCCGCATCCCACCAGCTGTAGCTGCTTGAAGCGATCGGCTCGAGCAATTGAATCATTTCGTCAATTTGCTTTGATACCTTTTCAGGATGGCTGCCGATCTCCGCCTTCATCAGCGCCAGATTTTCCTCCGATGTCGTATAGGCTTCTTTCGATTGGGACACGACATCTCCCTCAACAGCGAGCCAGGATGTAACTAAATTGTCGATTGCGGATGACGCTTCATCCAATTGTTTTTTTTCTATGAACTGTTTTGTGTCTTTCAAGCTTTGTATATAGGCTGTTAAGGACGCCCTTGATTGACCTGAGGATGTCTTTTTCAGCACGACAGCCTGCTGATAGGTTTCTAAATGAGACGCAAGCTCTTCAAGCTGTGTTTTGAGCTTACGTGCGTCTTGATTGATAAAAGAAAGAGAAATCATCGCGATATTCGCGTCCATTTCACTGTGAGAAGAAAGGTTTTCTTTCTTAATAGAAGGTTCTTCTTTTTTCCACTTCGCTTTGAAGGTGTCAAACGTTTGTTGTGCCGAATCCATATCCCCGTCTTTTACGGATTTGATCATTTGCTTGTTTAATTGAATTAATGCGGCGATCGGATCATCTTCCGCATGTGCCGCAGAACCGAAAACCATCAACAAGCTGAATAGAATAAGTGCCAGCCCCCGAGCCATCATGTTCCTCCTATAATTGAAAATGATTATCATTGTATAACATAATCATAGCCAGTTCCTGTCCTTTGTCAATTAAAATTTGAAGGTCTGAAAACCTTGATGGACAGCAAAAAAGCTGTCCTTTTACAGAACAGCCCTTTGAAGGAAAATGAACGATTATCTTCCTGTTTTATACGTTTGAATTTCCTCACGAAACTTGCGTGCAGCACTCTCAGGATCCTCCGCCTGACTGATGGCGCTGATCATACTGACACCATCGGCCCCCGCTTGGATAACAGGTGCGGCATTATCTATTGTGATTCCGCCGATGCCGACAATTGGAATGCTGATGCCTTGGCGGCGCACTGCTTCGATAAGTGATACACCCTGTACCGCTCTCGTATCCTTTTTCGTTTCAGTCGGATAGATCGGCCCAAGCCCGACATAATCGGCTCCGTCTTCTTCAGCTTGCTTCACCTCAGACATCGTATGGGCAGAAACGCCGAGAATCATATCACCTATGGCAGCTCTTACCTCTTTCGCATTTGCGTCTTCCTGGCCGATGTGGATACCGTCAGCTTTCAGATTCAGAGCCAATTCCACATCATCATTGACAATGAACGGAATACCAGCTTCACGGCAAGCTGCCTGCGCTTTTTCAGCAAATTTAATCCGAGCCTCTCCTGTCAGCGCATCCCCGCCTTTTTCACGGAACTGGTACAGGGTGGCACCGCCTTTTAACGCTTTTTGTACAACTGTAACAGGATCGGCTTTCGTATTGTTTGACCCCATAATGAAGTATACAGATAATAACTCTTTCATCATTTCCCGAGAAATACGAGTCATGAGACAGTCACCCTTTCCATAGTCGCCCATTCTTGGACGTCTTGTTCAGTAACAGTTGAAAGCTTGTTCAGCAATTCAATCTGAAAGCTTCCAGGGCCTTTGTCAGCCGTCTGCTGTGCGGCAAGCTGAGCGGCGACCCCATACGAGGAAATGGCCGCAATAGCAGCAAACAATGGATTTTCCTCCACAGCGCAAAACGCACCGACGACGGAAGTCAGCAGGCAACCGGCGCCTGTCACTTTTGTCAGCAGCTTGTGGCCGTTATGAAGGGTGTATACATGTGACGTGTCGGCTATGACATCAACTTCACCAGTTATCGCAATGACCGTGTTTAGCTTTTGTGCCGCCTGCTGAGCCAGCCGGATGATGTCGCCTCCGCCTTCACCCGCATCAACACCTTTGATCAGCCAATCGGTCACGCCGACGGTATGGGCAATTTCCGCCGCATTTCCTCTGATTGCAGCAAGGCGCACCTCACGAATGATGTCACGTGCCGATTCAGTGCGGAACGGTGTTGCTCCGGCACCGACAGGATCAAGAATGACGGGAACGCCATGTTCATTAGCTGATTTCCCCGCGATGATCATCGCTTCGACTGACTCCTTGCTCAGCGTTCCGATATTTAAAGCGAGTGCACCCGCAATCTTCGCCATATCGGCGATCTCTTCTTTTGCGTACGCCATAACGGGCGATGCGCCGAGCGCAAGCAGGCCGTTTGCTGTGAAATTCGTTACGACATTGTTGGTTATGCTATGCACCAGTGGGCTATGCCGGCGGACAGCCGTAAGACATTTTGCTGCTGATTGTGCATCCATGTTTGCATCATCCTTTACTATCTTTTTTCGGGTCCCATAAATACGATTTCGTATGTTCGAGCCAAGCTCTGGCGGCAAACGACAAGTACCTGTCCTTTCTCCAAATAATGGCGAGGTGCCAAGGGATGACCGGATCGACAAGCGGAATGACTTTCACTTTTTCCGGGTCAAGGCCGCGGCAGATCCGTTCCGGCAAAAGCCCGATCCCAAGGTTGGCGGATACCATCTCACTAATAAAATCCCATTGTGATGTTTCATAAATGATATGGGGCCGGAACCCAGCCTTGATACATTCCGTCATAATTCGGTTGTGCAGGACAAAATCCTCCCTGAAGAAAATAAAAGGCTCGTCCTTCAACTCACGTAGCTGACATTCTTTCTCATCAGCCAGCCTGTGGGAAGGGTGAACGACAAGCATTAAGGTTTCTTTTACGATTGTAAACGAATGAAAGATATCTTCGTTTGCGGGAAGGACCACAACGCCGATATCAAGAGAGCCGTCCCCGACACCTTCTTGGACTTTTATAGAACCGTCTTCGACTAGCTGAAAGGTGACATTCGGATAGTTTTCACGGAAATCGCCGAGCACTCTGGGGAAAAACCCCGATCCGATCATCGGCGGCAGTCCAATCCGTACGTGCCCTTTCTTGACTTCCATAATATCATTTAATTCTGACGTCAGGTTTTGAAATGATTTAATGATTTCCTGCGCCTGCACATACATGCTATGACCGGCATCAGTCAGTTCCACCTGCCTGCCGTTTCGGTAAAACAGTTCAATTCCGAGCTCTTCTTCTAAATTTTTGATCATTTTTGATATCGTCGGCTGAGAAACATAAAGGGATTGGGAAGCCTTCGTAAAACTTTTTAAACGGGCGACTTCCAAGAAATATGTTAAATGGCGGATATCCATGCGCTTCACCCTTTCTATAGACAAAAGGAATACTTCTTATTCTTAATATATATTTTACCTATAGAGAGACCTTATGTACAATAAGTATATAAGGGAGGCATCAATATGAAAAAACTGTTGCTAACCGTTATTCAAATCGCTCTGTTATTTATATTTGCTCGGCTGATTAATTGGGTGACAGCCCTTCTTCATATAAATATTCCCGGCAGTATAATAGGGATTGTGATTCTTTTCACATTATTGCACTTTAACATTATCAAGCTTGAATGGATCGAGCTTGGTGCAGCGTGGCTTCTCGGGGAGCTGCTTTTATTTTTTATCCCGTCTGCCGTCGGAGTGATTGAATACGGAGACATTATGTCGAAATTTGGTGTCAGCATCCTGCTTGTTGTCATCATCAGCACGTTTGTCGTGATGGTGTCTACAGGAACGCTTACACAACTCATTGCAAAGAGAAAGGAGAAAAAGCATACGTGTTCATCGGAATTGTAAGTTTGTTTTTAACGGTTTTGGTGTATTTAGGAGCAAAAAAGGTATATCAACGCTTTCCGCGTGTTTATACGTCGCCGCTATTGGTGACGCCCGCTGTATTAGTCGGTCTGCTGCTGCTGGTGAATGTCCCGTACGAGTCCTATAATCTCGGCGGCGGATTGCTGACCGATATGCTACAGCCGGCCACCGTGGCATTCGCGATCCCGTTATATAAATATTTCCCTGTTTTAAAGAAATACGCAGTGGAAATTATTTTGAATGTGGCCGTCGGTTCATGCATCGCGATTATTTCTACCGCTCTTATTGCGAAATGGCTTCACCTCGGCACCGGCTTAATTGACAGCCTCGTCCCGAGATCAGTGACAACGCCGATCGCGATGAACGTATCTGAAATGATCGGCGGAATGCCTGCCGTCACAGCCGTGTTTGTGATTTTAACCGCTTTGCTCGGCACAGTGATCGGCCCGATGGTCATCCGCTATTTCCGTATTGATAACGAAATCGCGCGGGGCGTGCTGCTTGGCACAAGCGCACACGGAGCGGGAACGTCAAAGGCATTTGAGCTCAGCTCTGTGTCCGGCACGATTTCCAGCGTGTCGATGATCTTGGCTGCGATTATGACGCTTTGCGCTGCACCATTTTTGCTTTCATTTATGTAAAAAAACTGTCCTCTCGAGGGCAGTTTTTTTTATGTGCTTCCCCTTATTGAAAAGCTGGCGAATTCCAATATAATGTATTTGTGGATACCAAAGGAGGCACCCTGATGCACAACTTGCAGGTGAGGCGGCATTATGCCGCGTTAAAAGGATTTTATTTGTTTGCTTTTCTCGGTACGGGCAGCATAATTCCCTTACTCAGTATGTATTTAACGAAGGAACAGCATTTAAGTGGATCACAGGTCGGCTTGATCATGTCACTGGGCCCGATTGTGATGATTTTCTTTCAGCCGTTTTGGGGCATGCTGAGCGACTATACGCAAAAAACGAAAGGCCTGCTGGCGGTTTGCACATCAATCACAGGCATCATTGGATTAGCCTATATTGCATTTGACAGTTTCCCTCTGTTTATTTTGATTGCGGCCTGTTTTGCAGCCTTTCAAAGCACGATTATTCCACTTTCGGACAGCATTTCACTAAGGTACACACAAGAAACAAACGGCAACTACGGCGGAATCCGCCTGTTTGGTTCTCTCGGCTTCGGCGTCGCGGTGTTTGCCATGGGACAGGTAACGAACCAGCTGTACCCCATTCACGTGATCTTTATCTTTGGCTGTGCCTTTCTGTGCATTGCTGCCTTATTGGCTTCACAAATGCCCGGCCAGCAGAAAACAAAAACAAAGGTCAATATCCGCAAAGGATTCCGGGAGCTTATCAGCAACAAAACCTTCCTCATCTTTATGATCATCACCTTTACGACATTTGCTCCAAACTTAGCGAACAATACGTATTTCAGTCTTTTTCTGGACAAAAGCGGCGCGTCACTTTCCGCTATCGGCATTTTATTTTTCATCGGCGTGATTTCAGAAATTCCATTTATGAGATTCGCCCAAACATTTATAGATAAAATGGGGCTGCTCAACGTCATTATGCTGTCAGGCGGAGTCTCATTATTCAGGTGGGCGCTCTATTTCACGGCGCCTTCACTATGGATCATTTATGCGACGGTCTTTCTTCAGGGAGTGGCCATCGGTTTATTTATCCCGGCGGCGCTTCAATATGTGAAAAAGATTACCCCAAGACACGTTGAAGCGACGGCGCTGACTATGTACGCCGCCATTGGCAACGGGTTCGGCAACTGGTTCTGCACATTTGCAGGCGGGTACATTTTTGACTACGTGTCGATTTTCGCAGTCTACTTGCTTTTTGGCATTCTGAGCATAGCAGGCTTTGGCCTGACATTATATTTAATGAAGGCTGAAAAAAAACAAACATACACTTCATCAGCCGGCTGTTACTTTTAAACCATAATGACTATAATGAACAAAAGAAAGGATGTGCGTTATGAACGGGCAAGAGCGAAACAGCATTTCGAAAGGGTTGCAGGTTGATATTGTATTGAAAGCAGATCAAAAAACAGGAAAACTGACGAGAGGGACAGTGAAGGATATTTTGACGAAATCAAGCTTTCATCCGCATGGCATTAAAGTCCGGCTTGAAGATGGCCGCATCGGCCGCGTCCAGCAGATCATTTCTACATAAAAAAAGCTGCCCCTGAACAGGGCAGCTTTTTCATTATTTTTTCTGCAGAAGGACCACTTTCAGGTAGTTGCCTTCCGGAAATGCCGAAATCGTTTTGAAATCCTCCGGCAGCGTAAATTCCTCAATGATGGTGTAGCGTTCGTTTGTTTCTTTAAATGCGGCATCGATAAAGCCTTTGAATTTCTTCATGCCAAAGGCGCTGCTGTTTGTAGAGGCAACAATGACACCCTTGTCAGCAGTGATGGCGATCGTTTCCTTCAGCAGGTTTTTATAATCCTTGGCCGCGCTGAAGGTGCGTTTTTTTGTGCGCGCAAAGGAAGGCGGATCGAGAATAATCAGATCAAAGCGCAAATCCTTTTTTGCAGCATATGAAAAATAGTTAAACACGTCCATCACTTTAATGTCGTGCGCTTCGTAATCCAGCTTGTTCACGCTGAATTGCTCGATCGTTTTGGCCAGGCTTCGGTTTGCCACGTCAACGCTTGTTGTTTTCTCCGCTCCGCCAAGCGCCGCTGCCACGGAGAATGCACCCGTATAAGAAAACGTATTTAAAACGGTTTTCCCTTTTGCATAGCGGTCTCTGATCGCCTTGCGCACATGTCTCTGATCCAAAAAGATGCCCGTCATGGCGCCTTCATTCAGATCCACCGCATATTGAATGCCATTCTCCTGGATGATGATCGGGAACTCGCCTCTTCTCCCTTTCACGAAGTCATCATCTTCAACGTATTGTCCAGCTGTGTCGAAGCGTTTCTTCTCGTAAATCGCTTTATAATCAAGATCCATCTCATCCAATGCGGAAATCAGCATGTCTTTAAAGGTGTAAATCCCCTTGCTGTACCATTGAATCAGCAGGTAGCCGTCATAATAGTCGATGGTGACGCCCCCGACACCGTCGCCCTCACCGTTGAACAGGCGGAAAGCTGTTGTATCTTGAGCCTCAAATAGTTTGGCGCGCGCTTGGGCCGCTTTTGTTAATTTGGTGAGAAAAAATGCCTGGTCAACCCGTTCATGTTTATTGCGGGTAAGCGTCCAGCCGACCCCTTTGTTTTGCAGGCCGTAATAGCCCCGCGCGAGAAACTCGCCGCTCTCAGACACGATATCAACGAGGTCTCCTTCTTTCATGTGCCCCGCACTCCCTGCGAGAGCTTCTTTTTCAATAAGGGGATAGCCTTTTTTTATTTTGGCAGCGTGTGCTTTTTTTAGGGTGAGTAGCTTCATATATGTCGTCCTCTTTCCGTTTGCTTTCTCTTATGGTACCACAAAACGCCAAGATGTCTGCATTGACAGAAAGGAAAGGTTTTTCTACGATAGACAAAAAGAGTTACGAGGAGGAGCAGCATGGCAAAACGAATTGACCATACAGGCATCATGGTAAGAGATATTAACGCGTCCATCACATTTTATGAAGAGGTACTAGGCATGAAATTGAAGGATCGCATCACACATACGAACGGTGTAATCGAGCTTGCTTTTCTCGGCTTTGAAGACGGCCCGGAAACAGAAATCGAACTGATTCAAGGCTACAGCAGCGAGCTTCCTGCTGAAGGAAAAGTGCACCACATTGCCCTGCTGACTGATGACATCGCGGCTGAATATACAAAAGCGGAAAAAATGAACGCAAAATTTATCGACGAGGAGATCACAACACTTCCAAACGGATACCGTTATTTCTATATCGAAGGCCCTGACGGTGAGTGGATTGAGTTCTTTCAGCGGTAAAAATAAAGAACGTACATTTTGTGATGTACGTTCTTTTTTATCTATACCAACTGATATACGTTGACTCATCGCAAATCATAGCTTCCCAGCCCATACGCTCAACCAATTCATGGATGTTTTTATCTTTGGCTAAAAAGACATTAATGAATGAGTCATATACACTCATAAACACAAAGTCCATTTTCTCATCAGTTAAAACGAGCTCTGCTGCGGCTTCATCAAGAACCGTCCGCAAGTTGGCTTCAGTTATGTCCAAAACGCCGCGGTTTTCCACAATCGGTTCTGCGTAATAAAACCGATTGGATCCGTTCGCACCTAATACCTTTACCAAACTCGGAATATGAAAATTTGAAATATGATCCTCACTGGGATAATAGAGGTCTCCATTTATGTTTTCATATAACACCTCAGCCAAATCCTCTCTCGCGAACTCGTCCCTTAAAGCGCCTATCGACGTCATTAAAGCTAGCGCCAGCTCAGCATGTGTTTGAAAGCAACAAGAAGACATAACCTTCTTCCAGGAAACAGCCTTGCCTATTCCTCTTATTTCATCATCGTTTGGATAAATATGTTCATAATCATTTTTTCTTTTTGCATTTCCCCATCCTTCAGGCATTTGGATAAAAGGAGAAAAGATAATAGCAGCAGATGAGTATTCAACTGGTACTTGTTGTAAGGTTGGTGATTCGTCATCTAACCATATATAATCTAGCATGCGCACCTCCTTTACATATTCTAACATTCTCTTTCATTTAAAAGGAGATGATCAGCCCTATGACAGGCTGATCATCTATCACATCACATTTTTATCCCCAGATTCAACCGCACTCTCTTCCCGCCATTTTTGATGATCCCATATTCTGAAAAACGGATAGTAGATAGCACAGGTGATCAGCAGATTTACCAGCTGCATAACGGCGCCCGACACCTTTCCGCCTGTCGCCAGGTAACCTGATATGAGCGGCGGCATCGTCCATGGCACCGCGATTCCGGCCGGTCTTGCCACCAGCCCGGTGCTCATGCCGATATAAGTCGCGGTAATCGTGAGGAGAGGTGCGATGATAAATGGGACAATAAGGAGCGGATTCATGACAATCGGCATGCCGAAAATGATCGGCTCGTTGATATTAAATAGCGCAGGGCCGATTCCTAATCGTCCAAGCTGCTTCATTTGTTTGCTCCGGGAGCGCACAAGCATCGTCAGGACAAGCGCCAACGTCGCCCCGCTTCCGCCGACATTGATCCAAATTTGAAAAAACTGAGTCGTAAAAATACTCGGCAACACCTCGCCCGCTTGGAAGGCAAGACGGTTGGCATCCATCGCGCCGTACCAAATCGGCGCCATGATTCCGCCAATGATGGAAGCCCCGTGAATCCCGCACGACCAAAGCAGCATCTGCACAAATTCAGCGATCAGGCTTCCGCCGAGACTGCCGCCAAGGATGGAAAGCGGTGTCCCAAGCAGGTCTCCTACGACATTGTGCAGACTCTGAAAAGGTGTCATTTCAATCAAAAGGCGCGCCAGCCACACGAGAAACACAATGATAAAGCCGGGAATCAGCGCGACAAACGATTTGCTTACCGCAGGCGGCACACCGTCTGGCATTTTGAAGACGATATTTTTTTGAATAATGTACCGATAGATTTCGGTTGAAAACAAGGCGATCAGCATGGCGACAAATAAGCCCTTGCTGCCGAGCAGCGTGATCGGGATTCCGCCCCCTACCATGATGGACTCCGTTGAGCCATGCGGTGTAAACGGCACCTCAAACGGCGTTGCCAGCAGAAATGCGGCAATTGAAATCGCTCCGGCAGAAAGGGCATCGACACCATAGCTTTCTGCCAGCCGATAGGCGATCCCAAAAGCGGCAATCATCGCCATAATATCAAACGATGCGTTAACAGGATATCCGAGCTTATCAGCCCACTCTTTCCCAAACACACTCGCCATGAAATCAGCATACCCCGGAATCGGCAGGCTCGTTAAAATCAAGAAGACAGACCCGATAATAATCAGCGGCATGGTCAGGATAATTCCGTCACGCAAAGCGCTGAGATGCCGCTGCCCGGCAATTTTCCCGGCGACAGGCATTATTTTTTCCTCCATCACCCGAGTGAATGTGCTCATCTTAAAAGCCCCCTTTTCTCATTGCTTTGTGAACAACCTCCGCAATGTTTTCTTTATCTTATTTTGAAAACGCTTACAAATTCATTTGGAAAATTTCCTGTTCATGCGGAAAAAATCTGTATTTTGCTAAACAACCCTGCCCATGAAAATTTTTTTCCTTCTTACTATTAATCTCTCTTTTTTTCTCCGATATATATATCAAACATCATAGAAAAAGGAGATGAATCATGAAAAACATGTCTTGCAAACTTGTTGTATCAGTCACTTTGTTTTTCAGTTTTCTCGCCATAGGCCCTCTCGCTCATGCGCAAAACAGCAGCGAGAAAGAGGTTATTGTGGTTTATAAAAACAAGGCCGGAAAGGAAACCATCCTGGATAGTGATGCTGATGTTGAACAGCAGTATAAGCATCTTCCCGCGGTAGCGGTCACAGCAGACCAGGAGACAGTAAAAGAATTAAAGCAGGATCCTGATATTTTGTATGTAGAAAACAACGTATCATTTACCGCAGCAGACAGCACGGATTTCAAAGTGCTGTCAGACGGCACTGACACCTCTGACAACTTTGAGCAATGGAACCTTGAGCCCATTCAGGTGAAACAGGCTTGGAAGGCAGGACTGACAGGAAAAAATATCAAAATTGCCGTCATTGACAGCGGGATCTCCCCCCACGATGACCTGTCGATTGCCGGCGGGTATTCAGCTGTCAGTTATACCTCTTCTTACAAAGATGATAACGGCCACGGAACACATGTCGCAGGGATTATCGGAGCCAAGCATAACGGCTACGGAATTGACGGCATCGCACCGGAAGCACAAATATACGCGGTTAAAGCGCTTGATCAGAACGGCTCGGGGGATCTTCAAAGCCTTCTCCAAGGAATTGACTGGTCGATCGCAAACGGGATGGACATCGTCAATATGAGCCTTGGCACGACGTCAGACAGCAAAATCCTTCATGACGCCGTGAACAAAGCATATGAACAAGGCGTTCTGCTTGTTGCCGCAAGCGGTAACGACGGAAACGGTAAGCCAGTGAATTATCCGGCGGCATACAGCAGTGTCGTTGCGGTTTCAGCAACAAACGAAAAGAATCAGCTTGCCTCCTTTTCAACAACTGGAGATGAAGTTGAATTTTCAGCACCGGGGACAAACATCACAAGCACTTACTTAAACCAGTATTATGCAACGGGAAGCGGAACATCCCAAGCGACACCGCACGCCGCTGCCATGTTTGCCTTGTTAAAACAGCGTGATCCTGCCGAGACAAACGTCCAGCTTCGCGAGGAAATGCGGAAAAACATCGTTGATCTTGGTACCGCAGGCCGCGATCAGCAATTTGGCTACGGCTTAATCCAGTATAAAGCACAGGCAACAGATTCAGCGTACGCGGCAGCAGAGCAAGCGGTGAAAAAAGCGGAACAAACAAAAGCACAAATCGATATCAACAAAGCGCGAGAACTCATCAGCCAGCTGCCGGGCTCCGACGCCAAAACTGCCCTGCACAAAAGACTGGATAAAGTACAGTCATACAGAAATGTAAAAGATGCGAAAGACAAAGTCGCAAAGGCAGAAAAATATAAAACACAGCAAACCGTTGACACAGCACAAACTGCCATCAACAAGCTGCCAAACGGAACAGACAAAAAGAACCTTCAAAAACGCTTAGACCAAGTAAAACGATACATCGCGTCAAAGCAAGCGAAAGACAAAGTTGCGAAAGCGGAAAAAAGCAAAAAGAAAACAGATGTGGACAGCGCACAATCAGCAATTGGCAAGCTGCCTGCAAGTTCAGAAAAAACGTCCCTGCAGAAACGCCTTAACAAAGTGAAGAGCACCAATTTGAAGACGGCACAGCAATCCGTATCTGCGGCTGAAAAGAAATCAACTGATGCAAATGCGGAAAAAGCACAATCAGCCGTCAATCAGCTTCAAGCAGGCAAGGACAAAACAGCATTGCAAAAACGGTTAGACAAGGTGAAGAAAAAGGTGGCGGCGGCTGAAGCAAAAAAAGTCGAAACTGCCAAGGCAAAAGTGAAGAAAGCGGAAAAAGACAAAACAAAGAAATCAAAGACATCCGCTCAGTCTGCAGTGAATCAATTAAAAGCATCCCATGAAAAAACAAAGCTGCAAAAACGGCTGAACGCCGTCAAACCGAAAAAGTAACCAAAAACCTTTAAGACTTACATTCCAGGTCTTAAAGGTTTTTTACATTCTAAGAACATCACACACAACCTTTTTCCCATCCATTGTACAGGCTTTTCATACTATTGCTATAGAGCCATGAACAGCATAAAATGAACGTTATTACAGTTATCACCACATATGGCGGGATTGTGACTGGGCAGGCAGGCAAGACCCAATGATGCAAAGGGAGTATTAATGCCTAAAAAGCAGGGCATTTTAACTCTTCTTTTCGTGTTGGGCTCATAACGGCGCCTTGGACAACCCCCTATTCTCATGCTCCGTCGTCGACGCGGGCATTTTTGTCATTTTCAGCCGGTATTTCTCACTTTTTTCATTTTGATTGTCAACTTTTCATTTGATACGATGAACAAGCCGACTTTTCTTCAGCAAAGGAGGTTTTGATTGCTTGCATAAAGAGATTGCAAAAGAATTACTGCTGCTCGCAGGAGGAAAAAACAATGTTATCAGCATCAGCCATTGTACGACCCGTCTTCGTTTTGATGTAAAGGACGAGACGAAAATTGATATACATGCCATTGAGAACCTGCAAGGTGTGCAGGGCACCTTTTTCCGTTATGGGCTTTTCCAGATTATCTTCGGAGCAGGCGTCGTCAACAAAATATATAAAGAAGTCGTTCATGTATGGGAGAACGCGCCTTCTGAAGAACCTGTCCACCAGAAAAAAGCCAGCCGGAAGCTGAACCCTGCCGCAGCTTTTGCGAAAACACTGTCCGATATTTTTGTGCCGATTATTCCGGCAATAACAGCAAGCGGCCTGCTCATGGGGCTGATCGGCATGATTAAAGTGTTTCACTGGTTCGCTGCCGGCAGCCCATGGATTAAAATGCTCGACCTCGTGTCCAGCACAGCCTTTATTTTACTGCCGATTTTAGTCGGCTTCAGTGCTGCACGGCAATTTGGCAGCAACCCATACCTAGGGGCAGTGATTGCAGGGCTTTTGACGCATCCTGATCTGCTGGACCCGTCTATGCTCGGCAGCAAAACCCCGTCTTCTTTAGACATATGGGGGCTTCATATCCCAATGATGGGCTATCAGGGTTCCATGATACCGATTCTTCTTTCCGTTTTTGTCATGAGCAAAATTGAGAAGCTATTAAAATCGATTGTGCCGAAGTCGCTTGATGTCGTGATCATTCCCTTTATTACGGTCATGGTGACAGGATGCCTCGCGCTGATTGTGATGAATCCCGCCGCGTCCATCATCGGCCAGATCATGACACAATCGATCGTCTATATTTATGATCACGCCGGCATTGCCGCCGGAGCTCTTTTCGGCGGCATCTACTCCACCATCGTCCTATCTGGATTGCATCATAGCTTTTATGCAATTGAGGCAACGCTGCTTGCTAATCCGCATGTCGGTGTCAACTTTTTAGTGCCGATATGGTCGATGGCGAATGTGGCCCAAGGCGGAGCGGGGCTTGCGGTATTCCTCAAAACGAAACAATCAAGCCTGAAGAAAATTGCGCTCCCCGCTTCTCTGACCGCGTTTTTAGGCATTGTTGAGCCGATTGTATTCGGGGTAAATCTCAAATTGATCCGTCCCTTTATCGGAGCAGCCATCGGCGGTGCTATTGGCGGAGCATACGTGGTTGCGGTACAAGTTGTGGCAAATTCATACGGACTGACAGGCATTCCGATGATTTCAATCGTGCTGCCGTTTGGCGCCGCTAATTTTGTTCATTATATGATCGGTTTCTTGATCGCAGCCGTCTCTGCTTTTATAGCTACATTGTTTCTCGGGTTTAAAGAAGAGACAGAATAACTGGATTTATTCGTTTTCATTCATAAAACGGGGGATGAAAGGACAAAAAAGCTATGAAAATTAAAAGAATCTTAAATCATAATGCTATCGTCGTAAAGGATCAAAATGAAGAGAAGATTCTCTTAGGTGCAGGAATTGCGTTTAACAAAAAGAAGAATGATATTGTCGATCCGTCAAAAATAGAAAAAACCTTTATCAGAAAAGATACACCTGACTATAAGCAGTTCGAAGAGATTTTAGAAACATTGCCTGAAGACCACATTCAGATTTCTGAGCAAATTATCTCTCATGCCGAAAAAGAGCTGAATATCAAAATCAACGAGCGCATTCATGTCGCTTTTTCAGACCATCTTTCCTTTGCGATTGAACGCCTGAGCAATGGGATGGTTATCAAAAATCCGCTGCTGAATGAAATCAAAGTCCTTTATCCAAAGGAGTTCCAGATCGGCTTATGGGCCAGAACACTGATTAAAGATAAACTGGGGATTCACATTCCTGATGATGAAATCGGCAATATCGCCATGCATATCCACACAGCAAGAAACAATGCCGGCGATATGACACAAACGCTTGATATTACAACAATGATCCGTGATATTATCGAGATTATCGAAATTCAATTGTCTATTAATATCGTTGAAGATACCATCTCTTATGAACGGCTTGTGACCCATCTCCGCTTTGCCATTCAGCATATCAAAGCAGGCGAATCCATTTACGAGCTGGACGCAGAAATGATCGACATCATTAAAGAGAAGTTTAAGGATGCCTTCCTGTGTGCCCTAAGCATCGGCACCTTTGTGAAGAAGGAGTACGGCTTTGAGTTTCCTGAAAAAGAATTATGCTACATCGCCATGCATATTCAGCGGTTCTACCAACGGTCAGTCGCACGCTGAGACAAAAAAAACGCTTTTGATCATCTCAAAAGCGTTTTTTTATCTAATTTATTGGTTGATCGCCGGATTCCCAATCGTATTCCACTTCGTATAGGACATGTAATGGAAATACTCATCGCGATACGGATGTTTTGTATTGGAGTTCCAAGGCTTTTCTCCGCCGCAGAAGTGCACGATTGCCGGGTTTTCTCTCGTTTCATTATATTGCTTCCGCCCTAACAGAGTCGATGGGGTTTTCAGCTTTAACATGATATAGGTTTGAGCGTTCCAGCGCGGATGAAGTTCATACCACTGATCATACAAGATCGCATTCAGTGCATCTTGGTCATGCAGCACAAGAAAGTCTTCGTCTGGGTGTTCATTGATAAAGTTGATGACTTTCTCTGTGATGTTTTGCTTTCTCCAAGACTCAAAATCAATAATCATGATACCTGAGTTAAAATACTTCCCTGTATCAGTGACGTTCATTTCTTTCAGTCGTTCATGCTGCCCCGCATCCTCAACAGCGGCTACGGTGTATGGCGCAATGTCTAAGTCCCATAGCTTAGAAATATCCTCTAGGACAAGCGCATCACAATCGATGTAAATCATTCGTTTGATGCTTTCATCCTTAATTAAGTCGGGAATCGAAATGCGGTAATACGCGGCTTTTGTAATATGGCTGCTCTCTACCGCATGTTCATACATGTTGGTATCCACTTCTAAAAACTCAATCGGCACTCCGAATTTCAAAGTGGTTTCTTCCAGTCTTTTTTTGTTATCAGGCTTAATTCCGCCATCAATGACGTATAATTTTACCTCTCTCTCCTGATCCATGTTAGTCAATAAAGAAACGAACATCCCACCTAAATGACGAGCATAATTATCATCTGCGCATGATACGATATGCATGATTTCATCTTTCCTCAATGGTATTCATCTCCCTTTTTGTTGTACAAGTTACATACCCTTTTTCAAAAAAATAAACACGTTCTCCGACATTTTTTTAAACAGAATGTGTGATACAACAAAAAAGGTGTCATTTTTTGAAGATGCGATAAAGCAAATAAAGAATGAAAAAGCTGGCGATCGTGATGGCTTCAGCCGAGACGATATACCAAGGCCATGGCCCGAGAACATCTAAGAGAGAGGAACCGCCCGGTTTTTTCGTCAAATACATATAATTCGCGCCAAGCCAGCGATCAATCAGAAAAATACAGACGCCGTACACATTAACAAGCAGGACTGTCACCCATAACGAGCGCTGGCCCATTCTGTAGGTGCCAATCACAGCCATCAGCAGACAGGATAAAAACACAGACCCGTGAGAAATAAAAAAGAGGATATATCGGATATGCGGAAATGAAAACATTCCGAGGTCAGGAGTGGCAAGAGCCTGAATCGAACTGCCGATGCCGACAAAAAACAAAAACACAAACAGCTTTCTGCTTTTTGTCACTAACATAATAGCTGACAAATACACCGACAGGTCACTAAGCTGGAGAGGCAATGAAGTGCGCACCGACCACCTGCCCGTGGCGATCATCCATATTTGATAGCCGATTTGCGAACCAAGCAAAAGAAACACAAACAGAGAACGTAAAAACCGGCTGGCCCTCGGCTGCTTGACCCCCTCTTGGAACAAAAACAACAGAATGGCCAAAAGGGCGATAATCGCTAACGTCACTACATGCTCTGTCGAAAACAGATGAAACGGATCATGCTTATAGACGGATTGAACATATTTTTGCAAAACTGCACCCCCGTTTGCGGGTTTTTGTTTATTTTGGCGTTGTTTGGGCTTTTTTTATTCACCGATATATGGGCTTGAAGTTCACATCAGAGTCTGTTACAATTCGTTTCATAGCTAATGATTCTGATAATTTAAGGCAGGCCTAAAAAATGGAACGTTCCCATCAACATCAGCAGCTTCGGAAGGAAGAACACGATACACTTTCTAAGCTCAAACAAATGCCCGTCGAGTCACTCAACCTAGAAGCAATTTCGATCGCTACGAATCTGTATCGGTCTGCACAAAGGCTCCGTGTCAAAATGGAGACTGAGGTTCTTTCTTCCTATAACCTTTCTTGGACCGCTTTCTCCATTCTTTATGATCTATGGGTATGGGGAGCGCTCGAAACGAGAAAAATCGCTGAGCTGTCAGGGATATCTACAGCTACAGCAAGCAACGTGATCAAAACGCTCGAAAAAAAGAGTTTTTGCAGTAAAAGCATCGACACAAGAGATCGGCGACTCGTGTTTGTCTCAATCACCGATTCCGGCAAACAAGCGATCGAAGAACTCTACCCGGAGTTTCACAAAGGGGAAACAGAGCTCATTGCGGGAATGACGAAGGACGAACAGAAAATATTGACAGGGCTGCTTAGAAAGGTAGCTGACAATCTTCATACAACATAAGCTTTGACGGGAATCCAGTAGCGGTTTGTCTCCCTGTTTCAGAGAGCCGGCGGAAGGTGCGAGCCGGCACACAGCAAACGTGAATTACCTCCCCGAGCTTTCTTTGTGAACCTTAAAAGTAGCAAAGAACGGGAAACCGTTATTCGAATGAGCGGAAGACAATGTCTTCAACCAGGGTGGTACCGCGTGCATTGAGCCACGTCCCTTATTGGGATGGGCTCTTTTTTGTGTTTGTAAAAAAGGAGGAAAAATGATGAGAACATTTGAGCAGCTCACAGCGTCACAGCAAAAAGAGGTAGAAAGACAGCTTCAGCTATACATGACAGGCGCCCACGAAGTCATACCGCCGGAGGAATTAAAGGCAAAGCTCGTGAAATCAATTTCCACGGGCACGCCGCTTAAAATTAAGCTCGGATTAGATCCGTCTGCACCGGATGTACATTTGGGCCATACGGTTGTGTTAAATAAGCTTCGCCAATTTCAAGAAAACGGCCACATTGTCCAGCTGTTAATTGGGGATTTCACAGGAAAAATTGGTGATCCGACCGGAAAATCGGCAGCCCGAAAGCAACTGACTGATGAAGAAGTTCAGCACAATGCCAAAACCTACTTTGAGCAATTCGGAAAAGTGCTTGATCCAGAAAAAGTCGAGCTTCACTATAACTCAAAATGGCTGAAAACATTGAATCTGGAAGATGTCATTGAATTAGCAGGGAAAATAACGGTAGCCCGCCTGATGGAGCGCGACGACTTTGAAGAACGCATCGCCATGCAAAAACCAATCTCACTGCATGAATTCTTTTACCCATTGATGCAGGGATATGATTCTGTCGTTCTCGAAAGTGATATTGAATTAGGCGGAACGGATCAGCATTTCAATGTCCTCATGGGACGGCATTTCCAAGAACGATACAACAAAGAAAAACAAGTCGTCATCCTTATGCCGCTCTTGGAAGGCTTGGATGGCGTCGAGAAAATGTCGAAGTCGAAACACAACTACATTGGCATTAACGAACATCCAAACGACATGTACGGAAAAACGATGTCACTGCCCGACAGCCTGATGAAAAAATACATCCACTTGGCGACAGACTTAGAGCTTGAAGAGAAAAAACAGCTCGTAAAAGACTTAGAAACCGGCGCCGTTCATCCGCGTGATGCCAAAATGCTTTTAGCCAAAACAATCGTCCGAATGTATCACGGAGAGAAAGCAGCAGAAGCTGCCGAACACTCGTTTAAAACAGTCTTTCAGGAAAACAGCCTGCCGGAAGATATACCGACCGTAAACTGGAAAGGCGAAAAAACGATAGCGATGATTGATCTGCTCGTCAAGCTAAAACTCCTCTCTTCGAAGAGCGAGGCGCGCCGCATGATTCAAAACGGCGGTGTACGCATCGACGGAGAGAAAATAACAGATATTCACGCCAAAGCAGAGATAAGAGAGAATATGATCATCCAAGTCGGCAAACGCAAGTTTTTAAAGCTCCAATAGTTTGATATTCCGAAACGCTTATGACCCTTCATTCATAAGCGTTTTTTTGCAGGTATAAAGCACTGTCTTTTCAAAAACGCTCTCCATCTTGCAGGAAACTCCTTTAGCATCCCGAAATATTCCCCAACCATACATTTAGGGGAGGTTTATTTTTGATGAAAAAGCTTTTGACTGTCATGACGATGGCTGTTTTAACTGCCGGCACACTGCTCTTGCCGGCACAGAGTGTCACCCCTGCCGCGCACGCTTTACAAATATCAAATAGCGAGCGCGAGCTTCCATTCAAAGCAAAGCATGCGTACTCTACCATTTCTCAGCTAAGTGAAGCAATCGGCCCCAGAATAGCCGGAACTGCAGCTGAAAAAAAGAGTGCCCTATTGATCGCCTCATCCTTGAGAAAATTAAAGCTTGATGTGAAGGTTCAACGATTCAACATTCCTGACCGGCTTGAGGGTACACTGTCTTCAGCAGGACGCGATATTCTTCTCCAAGCGGCGTCGGGCTCAACTCCGACTGAGGAACAAGGGCTGACGGCCCCGCTTTACAATGCGGGATTGGGCTATCAAAAGGACTTTACCGCTGACGCCAAGGGCAAAATCGCCTTGATTTCCAGAGGAGACCTGACTTATTACGAGAAAGCCAAAAATGCCGAAGCCGCCGGAGCGAAAGCTGTCATCATTTATAACAACAAAGAAAGCCTCGTGCCTATGACGCCAAACCTGTCGGGAAATAAAGTCGGCATTCCGGTCGTCGGCATTAAGAAAGAAGACGGCGAAGCACTTACCCAGCAAAAAGAAGCCACCTTAAAACTAAAAGCATTCACAAACCAAACCTCTCAGAACATCATCGGAATTAAAAAACCAAAGAACATCAAACATCCAGACATTGTGTACGTGACGGCCCATTACGACAGTGTTCCTTTTTCACCCGGAGCAAATGACAACGGCTCAGGAACCTCTGTTATGCTGGAGATGGCGCGTGTCTTAAAAAGCGTTCCATCTGATAAAGAAATCCGCTTTATCGCTTTCGGCGCCGAAGAGCTCGGCCTGCTCGGCTCCTCTCACTATGTAGATCATCTATCGGAAAAAGAGCTGAAACGAAGCGAAGTGAACTTCAACTTAGATATGGTAGGCACAAGCTGGGAAAAAGCGTCTGAGTTGTATGTCAACACATTGGACGGCCAATCTAACTATGTTTGGGAATCCAGCCATACGGCTGCTGAAAAAATTGGGTTTGACAGCCTGTCTCTGACACAGGGAGGATCATCTGATCATGTGCCATTCCACGAAGCCGGCATTGATTCCGCCAACTTTATTTGGGGAGACCCGGAAACAGAAGAAGTTGAGCCGTGGTATCATACCCCTGAAGACTCGATTGAACATATCAGCAAAGAACGCCTCCAGCAAGCAGGCGATCTTGTGACAGCCGCTGTCTATGAGGCTGTGAAAAAAGAGAAGAAACCGAAAACCATTAAGAAACAAATGAAGGCCAAAGCAACTGACATTTTTGAAGATATCAAATAAAAAAAGACGGCACTTGGGTGCCGTCTTTTTTTTATAATGATCAGCTGTTTAGCCGTCTATAAGTAAAGCTTTCAGTTTATCAACTGTATTTTCTTTTTCTAACGGCCGATAAATGGTCAGTTTCAAATCAGGAGAGTCATATATTTGTAATGTCATATGCTCCATCACCATTGTTCCGGCTGCCGGGTGATGAAGTACTTTTTCTCCTGCGTGTGTGCCTAATACTTCGTGGTGGTTCCACCATTTTTTAAATTCGGGGCTTCTTTCAGTTAACTCATCGATCAGCTCTTTTATCCATGCTTCCCCAAGAAACCGGCTGGCTGTCGATCGAAACTGTGCGATAAGTTTTTTGGCGTGGCTTTCCCAGTCGTCAAGCAGATTCCGATACTCCTTCGAGGTGAAACATCGCCATATGGCGTTCCTTTCCTTACTGCCCATTTGGCCAAAATTGCCGAACACAGCACAAGCTGCTGTGTTCCAAGCAATAACGTCCCACTTTTCGTCAGTCACATAAACAGGGCAATTGGTTAAATGATCAATAAAGTGCCGCACAGCCAGAGGAAGGCTCTTATTATCTTCATCCTGATCATCTAAAGGAACATGATGGCCAGCCAACAGAAAGACATGACGCTTTTCCTCATAATTCAATTTGAGCACTCTCGATATGCTTTCCAGTACCTGTGTTGATACCCGAATATCCCTTCCCTGCTCCAGCCATGTGTACCATGTGACACCTATACCGGACAGCTGGGCCAATTCCTCTCTTCTCAAGCCTGTTGTTTTCCTTCTGGTGCCCATAGGCAATCCAAATTCTTGCGGAGAAAGCTGTGCCCTTTTCAGTTTTAAAAACTCCCCTAGCTCTTTCCGTTTTTCTGCGATACTGTCCACAACACACTCTCCTTCTGCATAGAATTTCCTATTAGTATTCTACATAAAAAGGAGAAGGTTTTTATATTATTTGTTTCGTTCTGCAAATACTTCCGCGGCCACAGGAAGAATGGTATTCAGTGCATTCGGGAAACCTGAGTAAATAATCATCTGCATCATGACTTCTATGAGTTCTTCTTGTGTCCATCCGACATTCAGGGCTCCGTTAATATAGAATTTTAGCTGCTGGGTATTGCCCAATGCAGTCAATCCAGCAACGGTTGCTAATAATCTGGATTTCAGATCAAGACCTGGTCTTGAAAAAATCTGACCGTAGTTAAACTCCACGGCAAGCACACCAAGGTCTGGAGCGATGGAATGTTTAAAATTGTCCACGATCGCTTCATAGTTCTTCTCATCAATTTGTTTCAGAATATCTAACCCTTTTTTATAACGTTCACTTGTTCGCACCAGCTTCTATCTCCCTTCCAATATCGTTTTTTTAGTAGTACGATTTATGGTAATCCTTGAACTGAAGGCAATACCGACCATGATCATCCCCAGAATACAAACACCGTTCCAATGAAACAGCATCCAGACTGCACCTCCTGCATACGATCCCAAGGCGCCGCCTAAAAACGTGCTGACCATAAAGAGGCCATTCAATCTGCTTCTCATTTCAGCCGACAATTGGAAAATCTCCGCCTGACACGCCACCTGATTCGCCTGAATGCCCATGGTGATGAATAAAGCGCCCAATACAATCACAATCAATGAAGTCTGGCCTGCCATTAATAAAACAAATGACAATAAGGTAAAAGACATACAAAGCTTGTTGGAAAAAGCAGCTCCTTTTTGATCAATAATCCGGCCGATCAGCGGAGTTGCAAAAGCCCCGCCAATTCCCACCAAACCGATTGTTCCGGCAGTCTGGCTGCCAAACGAGAATGGAGGTTCACTCACCATAAACACTAACGTCGTCCAAAATAAACTGAAGGCGCCGAACATGAAGCCTTGGTTTACACATGCTTTTCTTAACACTTTCTCCTTGATCAAAAGCGGAAATAATGAAGAAATGAGTTTTCCGTAATGAAATGCATGTGTCCCTTTGCTTTTCGGAAAGCAGAAGTGAATAATCAACATAATGATGACGGCTGCTGCACAGGCAATCCAATACATCACGCGCCAGCCATAATGGGCATCTATCGCCCCGCTGACCACTCTCGCCCCTAAAATTCCGCAAACCAAGCCGATGGCTACGTTTCCGAGTACTTTTCCTCTGTTCCTGTCATTTGCTAAACCTGCCGCAAACGGCACAAGGATTTGAGGAATAATCGTGAAGAATCCCAATAATAAATTTGTGATGACTAGCCATAGAAAGCTTACAGCTAACGCTGAAGCGGCCGAACAAACCCCCACTAAGAATAGCAGGCTCACAATTAAGCGGCGGCGTTCAAAAAGATCTCCCAATGGAACAAGCAGAAGGTTCCCCGCCGCATAGCCAATCTGCGCCAATGTAGCAATCATTCCAGCTTGTGCCGGCGTCATATGAAACGTGCCTGCCATGCTGACAAGCAATGTTTGATTGATATAGACATTGGCTACCGTAAACCCGCTAGTCACCGCGATAAGAAAAATCAAACCTCTCGATAATGAAATGGAATGGTTCATGTTTACCTCCTTTCTTCATGCATGATAAAGCAGGTTCAATCATGGAAACAGAAGTGAGTTTATACTGGTATAAAAAGTACTAGCAAGCAAAGCAAAAAAGCGAAACCCTGTCAGGCTTCGCTTTTGTTATCAATCCACTTCTTTCTTAATCCCCAGCATTTTCTCATCTAGGTAATGGGCAATCTCCGCGGCTTCCTTCAGCTCATCTGTTAATTGCTTAGGAACATCATTGTTCAATTTATAATAAATTTTATGTTCAAGGCTCGCCCAGAAATCCATCGCGATTGTCCGGATTTGAATTTCTGCTTTGACGTATTCCACACGGTTCGTTAAATTCACAGGCATCTCAATGATTAAATGCAGGCTTCGATAGCCATTCGGTTTGGGTGTCTGGATATAATCCTTTACCTTTACGATTCTCAAATCTTCATGCTGCTTCAACACATTCACGACATTATAAATGTCAGAAATAAAGGAACAGATGATGCGCACGCCGGCAATGTCGTGAATATGCTCCTTCATTTCCTTCGTCGTAATCTCACAGCCCTTTCTCATTAACTTATTCACGATGCTTTCAAAGCTTTTGACACGGGATTTTGTATGTTCAATCGGGTTGTGTCCGTGAATGAGGTTATATTCCTGGCTGATAATTGAGAACTTTGTATCGAGCGCATCTAGCGCAAATTTATAAACTAATAACTCATTTTTCCAATCTTCCATTACTGTTTTTAAATCGTCCATATGTGTTACAGATAAATCCATGTTCGTCATCTCCTTTAACGGAACTTTATCCGCTGTCCATGTACTAGACGTCTCTGTCTGCTGCAAGGTTCTATGAATTTTTTTACAAAATGCGGTCGATTGTAACAAAAAAAGACCGCACGAAACGAGCGGTCTTTTTTATTATCGGAAATAGCTGATCAATAATCCGATCGAGAGCAGGAATCCGAAAAATGTATTTGTTTGGGCTGTTGATTTCATTGCAACAATCATATTCATCGGCATTTCTTTTTGGACGAAACCCTTCACTGCTTGAACCGGCTTAGGCACGCTTAAAAAGACGACAAACAGCCATGGGCTTGCGGCACCGGTAATAACCAAACCGACAACCCAGATATAAGCGACGGCAAACGACGCAGCTAACAGAGTAACAGCTCCCTTATGCCCCATCAAAATCGCCAATGTTTTGCGTCCGCCTTTTTTGTCCTCTTCAATATCACGAATGTTGTTCGACAGGTTAATCGCGCCGACAAGAATCGCAATCGGGATGGAAATCAAAATGCTTTGCGTGTTGATCATATCTGTCTGAATGAAAAACGAAATCAGCACAAACACCGAACCCATGCAAATGCCTGAGAATAATTCACCGAACGGCGTGTACGCAATCGGCAGCGGCCCGCCTGTATACAGGTAGCCGATCGCCATGCCGACAAGGCCGATCAGCGCAAGCCACCAGCTGCTGCTCGCACAAATATAGACACCGAGCAAAATGGCAATCCCGTATGAGGCCAGAGCTAATTGCAAAATCGTTTTAGGCTTCATTCCGTGGCGTACAATTGCCCCTCCGATTCCGACTGATTCTGCTGTATCTAATCCGCGTTTAAAATCATAGTATTCATTAAATAAGTTCGTCGCGATCTGGATCCATAGGCAAGAAAACAGCATAGCCAAAAACAGCAGCAGATCAACCTTCACATAAAACATCGCCAAAACGGTTCCGAGCAGCACAGGCACAAACGATGCGGTTAACGTATGAGGACGGGTTAACTGCCAAAGGATCTGCCCCATGCTTTCTTTTTGCGGCGCTGTCTGACCCTCACCCTTATTTGTTTGGTTCATCTTCCTCTTCCTTTCTATTAAAAGGCTTACTTTTTTTCAGCCGGCAGCTTAATAAAAAACTCCTTTTGCTTCCTTATCTATCATAATGACTTCTCCCTTATTTCACAAGATACCGCAAGAAGGCGTTTTCTTTCTTATTATACGCTTCTCGCCCTGATTTCATTAGGTTTCTGCTTTCACTTGAACGAACAGGTACAGAAAAATTTTTTTAAGTACATTACACTTTTTAAAAGTTAAAAAGATCTTTTGACTCCAGCTATCTTTTCCTTTATTATGAATCAGCTCGAAACATTCCATTCTTGCCCTTGCAGGTATAAAGATTCATTTTCAAAAACATACGCCGATATATTAATTTGAGGGAGATTAGGGAAAAAATGAAACTTTTTGAGCATCTGATCGTCAAATAATCATGTGATTGTCGAAAAAACGGGAAGGGAATTTTTGATATGCTGCAATTAATGAAACAGCTGTATGAAAAACCCGCTGTCAAGTGGACATGTCATACAGGCTTTTATTTGATGATACTGCTTGTTTTGTTTTTTATGTATGGTTTTCACACCGCGAATACCGGTTCATATATTTATAACGATTTCTAATTGGAGAGAGAATAACTATGAAACTTTTACATGCTATTCAAACACATGCGGAAACTTATCCGCAAACCGATGCCTTCCGCTCTCAAGGCCAGTCGCTCACGTATCAGGAATTATGGGAGCAGTCTGACCGCGCGGCTGCCGCGATCCAAAAACGCATTTCTGGGGAAAAGAAATCTCCTATCCTTGTGTACGGCCACATGGAGCCGCACATGATCGTTTCCTTCTTGGGAAGTGTCAAAGCGGGACATCCTTATATTCCGGTTGACCTTTCTATTCCGTCCGAACGGATTGCGAAAATTATCGAAAGCTCTGGAGCAGAATTGCTGATCCATGCAGCAGGACTCTCAATTGATGCAGTCGGCCAGCAGATTCAGACAGTTTCTGCGGAAGAACTGCTGGAAAACGAAGGCGGCTCTGTCAGCCAAGATCAATGGGTCAAAGAACACGAAACGTTTTATATCATTTACACTTCCGGAAGCACAGGAAATCCGAAAGGCGTGCAGATTTCCGCTGCGAATCTTCAAAGCTTCACAGACTGGATTTGTGCAGACTTTCCAGTCAGCGGAGGAAAAATATTTTTAAACCAAGCGCCGTTCTCATTTGATTTGTCTGTCATGGACCTATATCCGTGCCTTCAATCAGGCGGGACTTTACATTGCGTGACAAAGGATGCTGTGAACAAGCCGAAAGTCTTATTTGAAGAGCTGAAGAAGTCCGGACTGAATGTGTGGACATCAACACCTTCCTTTGTGCAAATGTGCCTGATGGATCCGGGTTTTTCACAGGATCTGCTGCCTCATGCGGACACATTTATGTTTTGCGGAGAGGTTCTTCCGGTTTCTGTGGCAAAAGCGCTGCTTGAGCGTTTTCCGAAAGCGAAGATTTTTAATACGTACGGCCCGACTGAAGCGACAGTGGCTGTCACATCGGTTGAAATTACGGCTGACGTCATCAGCCGCAGCGAATCGCTTCCAGTGGGCTTCGCCAAACCAGATATGAACATTTTCATTATGGATGAACAGGGACAGCCGCTTCCTGATGGAGAAAAAGGAGAAATCGTCATTGCAGGGCCGAGTGTAAGCCGAGGCTACCTTGGTGAGCCAGAGCTGACGGAAAAAGCGTTTTTCTCTCATGAAGGCCAGTGGGCATACCGAACTGGCGATGCCGGCTTTATTCAAGACGGTCAGATTTTCTGCCAAGGACGTTTGGATTTTCAGATTAAACTTCACGGCTATCGAATGGAGCTGGAGGAAATCGAGTTCCATGTCAGACAGTCACAGTACGTTCGCTCTGCTGTCGTGATTCCTTATCAGCCAAACGGAACAGTTGAGTACCTGATCGCTGCTATTGTGCCTGAGGAGCATGAGTTCGAGAAGGAATTCCAGCTGACAAGCGCTATTAAAAAAGAGCTTGCCGCTTCTCTTCCGGCATATATGATCCCGAGAAAATTTATCTATCAGGATCACATTCAAATGACGGCTAACGGCAAAATTGACCGAAAACGCATTGGCGAAGAGGTTCTTGTATGACGCCTTACAGCTCGTTTTTATTCTTTATACTGCTTGGCATTCTTCTTCTGCCGACGATCATTCTCGGCTTAAACGGAAAAAGATTTCAAGCATACAACATGTTCATATCTATCATTATATTGGCTTTAATTTTTTCGCACGACTTACACGGGGTCATCGCGCTGTGCCTGTTTACAATATGGCAGGTGCTCCTGATCAGCGGCTATCTGGCATACCGGCAGAAAGCGAACAGCGGCTTTGTCTTTTGCGGGGCTGTTATCGCGTCGATTCTGCCTTTATTTCTGTCAAAAATATGGCCGTTTCTTTCACACCCGCAGCCGCATCATCCGCCGCATAACCTGATCAGCTTTTTAGGGATTTCATATTTAACCTTTAAAGGCGTTCAGCTGATTATGGAAGCAAGAGACGGACTGCTGAAAGAACAGCTGCCATTGCACCGCCTGCTGTATTTCATCCTGTTTTTCCCGACGATTTCCTCCGGCCCGATCGACAGATACCGCCGGTTCGTCAAGGATGAACAGAAGGCCTGGACGAAAGAAGAATACGCCGACCTGTTGTATACGGGAATCCATAAAATCTTCATCGGTTTTCTGTATAAATTTATTATCGGCTACGCGATCAATACGTACTTCATCATGAATCTTCCCGCAATCACGCACAATAAGATTCTTGGGAACCTGCTGTACATGTACGGCTACAGCATGTATTTATTCTTTGATTTCGCCGGCTACACGATGTTTGCCGTCGGGGTCAGCTACATTATGGGCATTAAATCACCGGAAAACTTTAATAAACCGTTTATCAGTAAAAATATTAAAGATTTCTGGAATCGCTGGCATATGTCTCTGTCATTTTGGTTCAGAGATTATGTGTTTATGAGATTCGTATTTTGGATGACTAAGAAAAAGTGGATCAAAAACCGTATGGCCGTCTCAAACATCGGGTATTTCCTGCTGTTTATGCTGATGGGGGTTTGGCACGGGCTCGCGCCGCAATATATCATTTACGGCCTCTATCACGCCGTTCTGATGACGTGTTACAACTTTTTCGAGAAGTGGAATAAGAAATATAAATGGCTGCCGTCCAACCGCTGGACAACCATTCTCGCGATTGTGATCACATTCCATTTCGTTTGCTTCGGGTTTTATATTTTCTCAGGAAAACCATTTCATCACCACCATTAAAGGAGATTAGAAAGCTATGGATTTTAAACAAGAGGTATTAGACGTTTTAGCAGAGGTTTGCCAAGATGACATCGTAAAGGAAAATCCTGATATTGAAATTTTTGAAGAAGGTTTGCTTGATTCTTTTGGAACAGTAGAATTGCTGCTTGCGATTGAAAACCGTTTTGATATTTTAGTGCCGATCACTGAATTTGACCGGGACGTTTGGAATACACCTAACAACATTGTAAATCAGCTGTCTGAGTTGAAATAATGAAAAAGCGTTTTTTCGGTCCAATTATTTTGGCGTTTATTCTATTCGCAGGCGCCATCGCAATTCCATCTTCATGGCTGACAGGCTTCATCACCGATAAGCGTGTGAAAGAGTCAGCAACAGCCTTGAATCCGAGTATGTTTCAAGGGCTATATTTACAAGATCAGATGCTCAAAGATCCGACATATCTTCCGATTTACGGGTCTTCTGAGCTTTCTCGGCTGGACGAGTTCCACCCATCTAATTATTTTCAGGTAAACAATGAGGGATTCACGCCATACCTTGTCGGCAAAGGCGGATCCCAGTCATTGATTCATTCTTTAAACTTCGCTGCCCATATGGATCAGCTGAAGGGCAAAAAAATCGTATTCATCGTGTCTCCGCAATGGTTTATTAAGCGCGGGTCTGATGAACAGCATTTCGCGCCGAACTATTCTGCGCTGCAAGGGCTTGATTTGGCATTTAACGATCAGATCGATCCTGAAATTAAAAAGAAAATGATGAAACGCATGCTTCGCTTTAAGGCTGTGCAAAACGATGCCATTCTTTCTGAGCTGTACAAAGCAATGGTAAACGGCCAGACGTGGAAAGTGAACGCGCTGAAGCCGGCGGCGAAAGTGTATTACAGCATGCTGGAAAAGAAAGATCTGTATTATTCAACGACAGAATCATCCGGGCCAAAGCGCTATATCTCGCAGTCAGTAAAGGATAAGTCATGGTCTGAATTGAATAAACTAGCGGATCAATCAGGCAAACGCCACTCCGGTTCTAACGATTTTCACATCGACAACCCTGTCTATAAAAAGCTGAAGCCGAAAGTGCCTAAGCTGAAAGGGAAAAACAAAGGAAGATCGTATGCGGTGTCACCGGAATATGGCGACTTTGAAATGATGCTCGATATCCTGAAGGATGCGGGCGCAGAGCCTATGTTTGTCACCATTCCTGTTAACGGGAAATGGTACGATTACACGGGCTTCCCGAAAAAAGGACGCACTGACTATTACAAAAAGGTAAATAAACAAATCAGAGCGAAGGGCTTCCAGGTTGCTGATTTCTCAGGGCATGAATATGACCCGTATTTCATGAAAGACACCATTCACATCGGCTGGAAAGGCTGGGTGTATGTCGATAAAGCAATTGACGAATTTTATAAAACCGGAAAAGTCACTTCATCCTGAGCATCTCATAGGACGCGGCTGCATATTTCCTGCTAAGATTTGAAATAGTAAAGGAATCACAGCCAACTTAATTAAGAGGTGTTACATCCAATGAAGATGACAAATAATACGGTTTTAATCACAGGGGGTTCTGCTGGCATCGGGCTTGAACTGGCCAAGCGCCTGCTGGAACTCGGCAATGAAGTTATCATTTGCGGACGCAGCGAAGCACGTCTTGCAGAAGCGAAGCAGCAGCTCCCAAACATCCATACAAAGCAATGTGATGTTGCAGACCGTTCGCAGCGGGAAGCATTGTATGAATGGGCTTTAAAGGAATATCCGAACTTGAATGTTCTCGTCAACAACGCCGGCATTCAAAAGGAAATTGACTTTAAAAAAGGGACAGAGGAGCTTTTTGTGGACGGTGATGAAATTGAACTTAATTTCCAAGCGCCTGTCCATTTATCCGCCCTTTTCACACCTCATTTGATGAAGCAGCCCGAGGCGGCAATCGTTCAGGTCACATCCGGGCTTGCGTTTAACCCGTTAGCTGTTTATCCGGTGTACTGCGCAACAAAAGCAGCACTTCACTCGTTCTCGCTTACGCTCAGACACCAGCTCCGCGACACGAGCGTGGAAGTGATTGAAATGGCACCGCCTATGGTGGACACGGGCTTAAACCAAAAATCACGCGATAAACAAGGCCTGACGTACCGGGGCATTTCATCTGAAGAATATGTTCAATATTTCTTGGACGGCTTGAAGGAAGGCAAACAGGAGATTACAAATGAACGTGTTGAAGGTCTTCGGGATGCCACTCGCGCCGATTATGACAGGTTATTCGAGCAAATGAACACGCAGGAGAATTAATTTCTCCTGCTTTTTTCATATGAATTTCTTACAAATTTGAGCAAACCTATTGCGATTATTTGTTGAAGGTATACAATAGAATATAATTATTTTCAAATAAGTTTGATAATATAAACAATTTAACAGCAGGGAGATTGACCATGACTAAACAAACAATTCGCGTTGAATTGACATCAACAAAAAAACCGAAACCAGACCCAAATCAGCTTTCGTTCGGAAGAGTGTTTACAGACCACATGTTTGTAATGGACTATGCCGCAGATAAAGGTTGGTACGATCCAAGAATCATTCCTTATCAGCCCTTATCAATGGATCCGGCCGCAATGGTCTATCACTACGGCCAAACCGTGTTTGAAGGGTTAAAGGCTTACGTGTCAGAGGATGACCATGTTCTGCTTTTCAGACCGGAAAAAAATATGGAACGCCTGAATCAATCAAACGACCGCCTCTGCATCCCGCAAATTGATGAAGAACAGGTTCTTGAAGGCTTAAAGCAGCTTGTCGCAATTGATAAAGACTGGATTCCAAATGCGGAGGGCACGTCCCTATACATCCGTCCGTTCATCATCGCAACCGAGCCTTTCCTTGGTGTTGCGGCATCTCATACGTATAAGCTCTTGATCATTCTTTCTCCGGTCGGCTCTTATTACAAAGAAGGCATTAAGCCGGTCAAAATCGCTGTTGAAAGTGAATTTGTCCGTGCGGTAAAAGGCGGAACAGGAAATGCCAAAACCGCAGGGAACTACGCTTCAAGCTTAAAAGCGCAGCAGGTCGCCGAAGAGAAAGGATTTTCCCAAGTGCTTTGGCTGGACGGCATTGAGAAGAAATACATCGAAGAAGTTGGAAGCATGAACATCTTCTTCAAAATCAACGGTGAAATCGTAACGCCGATGCTGAACGGAAGCATCCTGGAAGGCATTACGCGCAATTCAGTCATCGCCTTGCTTAAGCATTGGGGCCTTCAAGTTTCAGAACGGAAAATTGCGATCGATGAGGTCATCCAAGCCCATAAAGACGGCATCCTGGAAGAAGCCTTCGGAACAGGTACAGCAGCTGTTATTTCCCCAGTCGGCGAGCTGATCTGGCAGGATGAAACACTTTCGATCAACAACGGTGAAACAGGAGAAATCGCAAAAAAACTATATGACACGATTACAGGCATTCAAAAAGGCGCTGTCGCAGACGAATTCGGATGGACGACCGAAGTTGCAGCGCTGACTGAAAGCAAGTAAGAAAAAAGCCGGCCCATTACAGGCCGGCTTTTTTTACGCTTCAATTTTGTTGAAAAACTGCGGCAGATACCCTTTGTGCGCCTCCAGCATTTCGTCTAAAATCTGTTTGGCCACAGTATCGGACGGGACAAGCGGGTTAATCGTCATGGCAAGGAGTGCAGTTTGATAGTCACCTGTAACTGCCGCTTCTGCCGCGACACGTTCAAAGGATTTGATTTGCTGGACGAGGCCGCGGACAGACACCGGCAAGTCGCCGACAGCAATTGGCTTAGGGCCGGTTTTCGTCATCACACAGTTCACTTCAACTGCGGAATCGTCTGGAATACTCGCTATTGCACCATTATTGATCGTATTCACCGGCTGAATGTCATGTTTATCATTATAAATGGAGCTGATTAAGTTACATGCTGCATCACTGTAGTAAGCCCCGCCCCGTTTTTCCAGCTGCGGCGGTTTGATCGCAAGGTTCGGATCTTTATAAAGCTCGAACAGCTCTTTTTCGACCTTCTGTACGACTTCAGCGCGGGTGCCCTCCGTTTGTGATGCTTCCAGTTCGTGCTCCAGCATCTCTTTTGTTTTGAAATAGTAACGGTGATAGCCGCAAGGGATCACATTGAGCGCTTTTAAGAAATCTGGTTCCCATTCGGCGCCTGATATATTTTTCATCGTCATCGCGTTTTTCGGGTCACCCATCGCCTCGATGACTTGCTCTTTCACACTTACGCCGTCCAAGAAAACATCCAGCCCGAATACCATATGGTTCAGTCCGGCAAATTGGACTTCTACGCGGTCCACATCTACATCAAGCGCTTTGGCTACGCCCATTTTGATGCCGATTGGAACATTGCAAAGACCGACGACTTTCTTCAGGTTGGAGTAGCGAAGCAAGGCTTCTGTTACCATGCCGGCAGGGTTTGTGAAGTTAACAAGCCAAGCGTTCGGGCAAAGCTCTTCTATGTCCTTTGCGATCTCAAGGATGACCGGAATTGTGCGCAATCCTTTAAACAGGCCTCCCGGGCCGTTTGTTTCCTGGCCTATTACACCGTATTTTAGCGGAATGCGCTCATCCTTTGCTCTTGCCTGCAAAAGTCCGACACGGAATTGGGTCGTAACAAAGTCTGCGTCTTTCAGCGCTTTTCTCCGGTCGAGCGTAAGATGAATGTCAATCGGGACGCCAGCTTT
The DNA here is from genome assembly GCF_053903145.1 of Bacillus sp. JZ39. Lineage (NCBI taxonomy): Bacteria > Bacillati > Bacillota > Bacilli > Caryophanales > Bacillaceae > Bacillus > Bacillus sp. JZ39. Next base: position 3,760,052 of record NZ_CP096389.1, read on the forward strand.
TTCAACCATCCGTTTGGCGAGTGTGCCGACAATATTCAGCTTTTCTTCGCCCTCAGGGATATCGACGAGCCATAATTCGCGCACAGGCAGCTCATCATACCGTTTAATAAACCCTTCCACTAGCTCGGGCGTATAGCTTGAACCTCCGCCAATCGTTACAATCTTCAATCCTTTTGTCATATGCTTGCTCCCCTTTGCTCGGTGATTTTTTCATATAACTCAATGATCTCTGCAGCCATATCCTTCACTGTCATTGCATTCATTAAATGATCCTGTGCATGAACCATCAGAAGCGTCATTTCCGTCTTTTCTCCGCCCGCTTCATTTTGGATCAGCTCTGTCTGATAATGATGGGCTTTTGACAATTCTTCAGCAGCGTCTTGAAGCTTTTTCCGCGCTTCTTCTGCGTCACCGCTTTTCGCAGCGGCAATGGCCTCCATTGCGGAGCTCCTACCGTTTCCTCCGTGAAGGATGATTTGAAAAATGATTTGTTCCATTTCCTCATTCACGCGATTCACTTCCTTTCTCTACAGAGCCGCTTCTTTGTCATCTGATGCTGCAGGCGTTTGAACCAGCTCCAGATCGTTTTCTTCTTTCAGCTTCTGCTTATCCCACATTCTGAAGAACGGGTAGTAGACAACAAAGGATACGACAATATTAATGGCTTGCATGACCGCGCCTGAGACTTTTCCTCCTGTCGCCAAGTAGCCTGAAAAGATCGGCGGCATGGTCCACGGCACTGCGATACCCGCCGGTTTTGCGACAAGGCCGGTGCTCATTCCGATGTACGTAAGTGTCACTGTGACAAGCGGTGTGATGATAAACGGAAGTAAGAGCATTGGGTTCATGACGATCGGCATTCCGAATATAATCGGTTCGTTAATATTGAAGATGGCCGGGCCGACCGCAAGCTTCCCGAGCTGCTTCATTTGTTTGCTTCGGGCGCGCAGGAACATCGTGACAACCAGTGCCAATGTGGCGCCGCTTCCGCCGATATTGACCCAGATATCGAAAAATTGCTGGGTGAAAATCTTAGGAAGCTCCTCACCGGCTTGGAATGCGATCCGGTTGGCATCCATTGCGCCGTACCAAATTGGTGCCATGACGCCTCCGACAATGTTTGCACCGTGAAGGCCGCAGGCCCATAAAAGCATTTTGACGGCTTCGGCGACAAGGCTTCCTCCAAGGCTTCCTCCCAGAATGGAAAGCGGAGTCCCTAATAAAACGCTTACAATATTATGAAGGCTTTCAAACGGTGTCGCTTCAACAATCAGCCGGGCTGCCCAAATTAGGAAGATGACGGCAAAGCCGGGGATTAACGCGACAAATGACTTGCTTACCGCCGGCGGGACACCGTCCGGCATTTTGAAGACTAAATTGCGCTGGATAATAAGGCGGTAAATCTCTGTGGACACCATTGCGATAATCATGGCGACAAATAAGCCTTTGCTTCCCATGAGCGAAAGCGGAATCCCGCCGCCAACCATGATTTCTTTCGTCGCGCCATCCGGCATAAACGGCACTTGATAAGGTGTTGCTAATAAAAATGCCGCAAGTGAAATGGCTCCGGCCGACAAGGCATCAACACCGTATTTCTCGGCGAGCCGGTAGGCGATGCCGAACGCGGCGACAAGACCCATAATTTCAAAGGTCGCGTCGACTGGGTAGGCCAGTTTTTCAGACCAGGAGCTGCCAAACGTTTTTGCCATAAACTCAGCGTATCCCGGGATCGGGAGGTTGCCAATGATGAGGAAAAAGGAACCGATGATAATCAGGGGCATCGTGAGGATGATACCATCACGCAGCGCCTGCAAATGACGCTGTCCCGCAATTCTTCCCGCTATAGGCATGACCTTTTCTTCTAAGATCTGATTGACTTTATTCACATAGCCCGCCCCTCTCTATGACACATGTCCAAGCTGTTCAGCTGATTTCAGCACTTCCGCCCCGTTGCACGTGCCATAATGGACGGTATTAATGACGTCTACCGGAACCCCCTTTGACTCTCCTAATTTTTTGAGCTGCGGAAGCATGTAACGGACTTGCGGACCGAGAAGCAATACATCCGCTTTATCGATATGATTTTGTACAGAATCGCCTGAAACTGCCCAAATGGTATAGTCTTTTCCCTGTTCCTGCGCACTTTTTTCCATCTTGCTCACCAGTAAGCTAGTAGACATGCCTGCTGCACAAACGAGTAATATATTCATGTAAAAGACCCCCTAGAGTTTGATCAATTTTGTAATGTCCTGCTGTTGCTATCATCATATTATGAAATCGCTTTCATAAACACTCAGGGTTTTTCCGCAGGCAACGGAAAAAAGGTATATACAGGCTGTCAGCTCAGCATTTTTTGGTCAAACACATCCGAAAGCTCTTGATATGAACGACATTTGATCAGCTGGTTCACCGCCGCCGGGTCATCCAAAATGCTGCCAAGCAGTTTATACATGCTTTGCAAATCCGCTTTGTTCTCCTTTTCGACACAAAGCAGACAGACAAATTGAACTCGCTGACTCTCCCAATTGATCGGTTTTTTGAGCGTACAAACGGCCCAAAACGTTGTTTTCGTCTGCGGAACAAGCGGGTGCGGGATGGCAACAAGATTGCCAAAACACGTTGGCGACATGTCTTCTCTTTCAAAAATGGAATCTATGATTTCTTCATCGGCAAAGCCGCATTCGACCGCTTTCTGCCCTAAAAATTGAATCACTTCTTCTTTTGAGCGCAGATCCTCCTGAAAAAAAACGAGTTCTTTTTTTAGGTAGCGATTGGCTTTTTCCTTTTCATCACTCAGAATAGATTCTATTTTTGTAAAGTCAGTTCCGCCTAAGATGGTGTTAACCTTCAGTACTGGTACAGGGAGCTCTTTTTTAATCGGAATGGTGCTGATGACAAAATCAATTGATTCGTAGGACATTTGATCAAGACTATAATACTCAGCCGTTCCAAGAATATCGAGCCGCTTGCCGAAATGGGAACGCAGTTTTTCGCGCAGAAGCTGGGCGCTTCCGGCACCCGATGCGCATACAATGATACAGCGTTTCGGCGGGCTTTCTGTTTTTTTTCGTTCAATCGCGGCGCCAAAGTGGAGAGCCAAATATCCAACTTCGTTTTCATGAATCTCAATACCCGTATGTTCCTTTATCACGATTCCGGCAATGATCCCGGCTTCAAAAGCGAGTGGATAATGTTCCTTGATCGCTGCCAGCATCGGATTTCGAAGATTCATGCCGTATCGGTTGCGGCTGATCGCCGGCTTCATATGCAGGGCCAATCCGATTTTCAGCTCTTTGTCATGCAGGATGCCAAGCTTCAGTTCACGATCAACAGCTTTGATCATGGCAAGTGTCAGCTGATCGGTTTCCTCCTCTATTGAAAATGTGTCCTCTCCGCATTGTGATTGTGTCATTCGTTTTGTGCCAAGGAGATGCATGGTGATGTAGGCCGTCTCGTCTTTCGGAAACGTAACGGCAAGCGCTGATTCCAGCTCTTTTACGATGGCTTCTGCAGCCTGGTACTCCTTTTGATGCAGGATATGATCCATATCTTTCGGGAAAAGAGATACATAGTTTTCCGTTCTGATCCGTTTACAGGCGATAGCGATATGGATAATGAGGTTATTCAGTCCCATGTTGGACAGAGGGATGCGGTCGTTTTTCATTTTTTTCAAGATGGCGGAACGGATGATCTCAATTTCTTCTTTTGGCAAAATATCAGCCTTTTCATTTAAAACATCTATCTCCGTTTCTCTTTCATCGACAATGTACTCCGCCATGCAGTACCTCATCTGCACCTCGTCCCCGCGCAGCTTGAAGCCGTAATTCGGACGTGTTTCCATGACGATGCGGTAAGGCAGCAGACGTTTCTTTACTTCCTTTAAATCCGTTTGGAGTGTAGATTTTGAGATAAATAGTTCTTCAGCAAGTTCATCGAGCTTGAGATAATGGTCCGCCAGCAGCAGACGTTTCATAAGATAGGCCATTCTCTCCTCCGGCAATACCGGCAGGCCCTTTTTTTGCTGAAACTCATCTTGCAGCAGTGTTCTGAATACTTGCTCGTCATCAATGCGGAGCTTGTAGCCGGAGCCTCTTACAGATTGTACAAAGGCACCGTGACCGCTTAGCACACCTTGAAGTTCCTTTATATCATTGCGGACTGTCCGCGTCGTTACGTTTAATTGCGCGGCAAAAAACGAACTTGTCACCGGGGCTTCAGCCGCCATCAGCAAGCGCAGAATATCACGTAGTCGCCCATGAAGCATGAGAAAAACCTCCTAACTAGTAGATGCAGGGATTCAGTGAATAGGCAGAAAGGATGAAGAAGGGATGCGAAATGTATATAAATTCTATAATGGAGAGAATGGCAAGTCAATGAACATCCGGAGGACTAGAGGGAAAACTGACCTATAAAAAACAGCCGGGATCAGCCGGCTGTTCTAGATGCGGACATATTCTTTTGTTTAGACGCCTTGCGATCCTTCATGATTTTTCGAACAATCGGGTAAATGACCGGCGCCCATTTGATAACGGTTTTGATCATCTTTTTCAAAGCTCCGATTCTCCCTTCTTTTTTCTCAACCATTCCCCTGATTGCCTCTTCCTTAAACATTCTAACGCGACACGTACCTGTTTCCCGTCACCCAGAAACGCCATGGATAATCGCGTGCCTCCCCGCTGTTGTCAATGCCGATGCGCGGGCCGGTTGAAATTGCTTCCGGTGTGTACCCGCTTTCGATGTAAAGCGGCTGTTCCGTGATCCAGCGTCCGTAGTCATTCATCGTGACGCCAAGCGCTTTCGTCAGCTTTCCTGGTCCGTTTGTCCATTCCCTCGGACTCCTGCCCGGCCTTCTCTCCTCCATTAACAGCTGGCCTTCATGCGGCTCAATCGCCCTGATTAATACCGCTTGCGGGACATCCTCTTCCGCGGCAACGACATTCAGCAATGTATGGGTGTGCATCACGTATGTATATACCCGCCCAGCTTCTGCAAACATGATCTCAGTCCGCTTCGTCCGGCGGTTGTTAAAGCTGTGTGCCGCTCTGTCTCCAGCACCCATATAGGCCTCTGTTTCCACAATATAGCCTGACGCTGTGCCTTCGTCTGTTTCTTTTACAAGAAGGCAGCCCAGAAGCGATGGGGCAAGCTCAAGAGCGGTTTTTTGATAAAACGTGATGGGCAGCGGATTTTTTTCTCTCGTCACGAATCGACCTCTCCTTTTACCGATTTTTGTACATTGTACCATTCCCGAAGCAGATCAAAAAAAACGGCTGTTTTAAAATCTTTCCATTCAGGGAATATTGTTACCGTTCAAAAAAGGAGGGCCAACCATTGAAAGATGATCATCAAAACAAGCAGCACCAATCAAATGCCCAAGGGAGCGAGGAAGCGCTTTCCCATAAGACATCCGGGAAAAACGAGTCAGAGGATACCTTAACGAATAGGCAGGGGCATCCTGTTACTGACAACCAGAATGTGAGAACCGTCGGGAATAGAGGGCCTACAACACTTGAGAACTATGATTTTCTCGAAAAGATCAGCCACTTCGACCGGGAACGCATCCCTGAGCGGGTTGTTCATGCCAGGGGAGCAGGTGCACACGGGTATTTTGAAGCGTACGGAAGCTTCGGAGACGAACCGATTTCAACATACACACGAGCCAAGCTCTTTCAGGAAAAAGGCAAGAAAACACCGGCATTTGTCCGTTTTTCAACTGTGAATCATGGAAAACACTCGCCTGAAACATTGAGAGACCCGCGCGGTTTTGCTGTAAAACTATATACAGAAGACGGAAACTGGGATTTGGTCGGGAACAACCTAAAAATCTTTTTTATCCGCGACCCGCTGAAATTTCCGGATCTTGTACATGCATTTCAGCCTGATCCAGTGACCAACATCCAGGATGGTGAACGTATTTTCGATTTCATTTCTCAATCTCCTGAAGCGACACACATGATCACCTTCTTGTTTTCGCCTTGGGGCATTCCGGCCAACTACCGGCAAATGCAGGGTTCAGGCGTACATGCCTATAAATGGGTGAATGAGGAGGGCAAGGCCGTTCTTGTGAAATACCATTTTGAACCGAAGCAGGGCATCCGCAACCTGACACAGAAGGAAGCAGAAGAGATTCAAGGGAAAAACTTTAACCATGCCACACAGGATTTATATGACGCGATTGAAAATGGCGATTATCCAGAGTGGGAAGTGTATGCTCAAATCATGAGCGATGATGAGCATCCTGAACTGGACTTTGATCCTCTCGATCCGACAAAACTGTGGTATAAAGACGATTTCCCATGGAAACCGATCGGCAAATTGGTGCTGAACAAAAATCCGGAAAACTACCATGCGGAAGTGGAGCAAGCTTCATTTGGAACGGGAGTGCTTGTCGACGGGCTTGATTTTTCAGACGACAAATTGCTCCAGGGGCGTACGTTTGCCTACTCTGATACGCAGCGCTACCGTGTAGGCGCAAATTACCTGCAGCTTCCGATCAACTCGCCGAAAAAGCATGTCGCCACCAACCAGGAAGGCGGGCAAATGCAATATCGGGTCGATAGAGCAGAAGGACAAAACCCGCACGTCAACTACGAGCCATCCATTATGGGCGGGCTGAAGGAAGCGAAGCAGGACGGAAAAGACCATACGCCGCATATCGAAGGTGATGTAAAGCGTGAAGCGATTGACAGAACAAACAACTTCGGACAGGCTGGAGAAACGTACCGGAGATTTACTGAATTTGAGCGGAACGAATTGATTACGAATTTGGTGAATACGCTTTCTACGTGCCGAAAAGAAATTCAGGATCAAATGATTGAGAATTTCACAAAAGCTGATCCTGACTACGGAAAACGCGTAGCAGAAGGGCTAAAAAAGGTTTCCGAAAACAACAGCAACGGGCCGATCGGCACAACTGAAACGGAACAGGCTGCAAAGCAGGCTGAACAGGAGAGTCATCCGTCTGATCCGTATTAAAAACAGCGAACAGGGCTTTTTTAGAAGCCCTGTTTTTTTATTTTTCTATTGAAACGCTTTCAATAATTGTGTTGTACTTGGAAGGAAAGGGGTGGAGAGATACGATGGAATTACAGCAGGACTTGATTCCTCAGAAAAAAACAATCGGCGCTTTAGATCACGCCGTTTTTTTATGCATGGTATTTTGTTTCTGGTTTTCAGGCTATATTTACGTTCCTGTATTCAGTCTGTATTTGGAGGATCTGCACTTTTCATATGGCGCAATCGGCATCATTCTCGGCAGCTACGGGGTCACGCAAATCCTTCTGCGATTCCCGCTCGGCCTTGTGTCAGACATCCTGTTTTCCTTGCGCAAGCAATTGTTAATTGCCGGGTTCGGCTTTTCCGTCCTCAGCAGCCTGCTTTTTCTGATGTTTGATTCTTTCTTCTTCGTGCTGGCCGCCCGGCTTTTCGCGGGAATCACTGCTTCTATGTGGGTGATGGCGACCATTTTATACGCACATTATTTCAACAATGGCAATGCATCAAAAGCAATGGGCATCATGCAGTTTTTTACCGTCATGCCTCAGTTTGCCAGCATTGTGTTCTGCGGGCTTGCGGCAGCCCATTTAGGCAGGCAGGTCCCGTTTTGGATGGCGCTGGCAGCCTCGGTCGCAGGTCTGGTGATCTGCTGCTTTATTAAGGATCCGTCTGCTCCTCCCGCAAACCGTGACACCATTCGTGTCAATCAGTACATCAAAGATACATTGCGGCTGCCAAAGCTGAAGCTTTTCACCATCCTGTCTATGACGGCCCATGCCGTATTATTTATCACAGTGTTTGGTTTTACGCCGCTTTACATGAATCAGCTCGGAATGGGCGACGCGGAGCTGCTTTGGGTGATGAGCGCCTTTTTCCTCCCACACGCAGCCGCCACATTAAGCTTTGTGTTTCTGCGATTTACAAGCCGTATCGCTTACTCCGTGATGCTCATTAGTTTCGCAGTCACCGGGGTCTGTCTGCTATACGTTCCTTATTCAGCTGCATTGTTCACGGTTTGCATCACACACGCCTGTATTGGGCTGGCGCTCGGCTTCGTTTTTCCTCTGCTGCTAAGCCATGTCGTCAAAATCAGTTCTGCCCGTTTAAAAATGTCAGTGATGGGGTTTTATCAATCATTTTATGCGCTAGGCATCTTCCTCGGGCCCCTTCTTGCCGGAAAAATCGCACAGCTTATCGGGCTTGCAGGAGTTTTTTATGGAGCCGGGTCTCTGGCATTTGCCGCCTTTTTTGTGATGCTCGCGCAAAAACGTAACATGATCAATTAATAGCTTTCATACCGCCGGAAGCGCCACACAGAAAACACGGCCAGAAGCATGATGCACAGAATGGAGAAAGTGAGTGACCATCCGAAAAAATCTGCCTGCTCTCCATGAAGAAGGATATGCTCCGCCTGCTTGCAAATCTCAGCTGGAAGCCACTTCGCACCATCTGGAAATAGTGAAACAGCAAAGGAAACGGCTGCTGTGAGCCCGATCCCGCAAGCCGCAGCTGCTCCGACAGACCGGAATATCGTACTTCCGGCAAGGCCGGCGGTCACAATAAATATCACCCAAAGCGCGTAAAGGCCAAGGCTTGCAGCAAAGCGGCTGAATGATGCGTCCTCAAACAGCAGCCGAACGTAATAATAAGCAAGCCCGTATCCAGCTGCAAACGACATAATGCCGATCACGCTTTGGATGAGCCATTTACTCACGATATAATGGGCTGCCGTCACAGGCCGCGACATAATCAGCGCTGTTACCCCTTGATTTCTTTCATTGGCTACACTGCCCATCACGCTAAAGATGACCAGAGCCATGCCAAGCGTGTTGAATTGAGAAAGCGTGCTGACCATCACTTCAGACCCGGAGGGCGTCGTAAAACTAATTTTCATGCCGTCAGGAAGATTCCCTCCATGTGCGATGATTTCCGGCATATAATAAATGGTCAGCGGCTGTGTCAGCCCGACGATCATCATCGCAATCGGCAGCCAAATCAGCTTGCCGCTTTTCCATCCTTCCAGCCACTCCTTCTGCAATAGCGCCATCATCACCTTCATGCGTGCACCACCTTTAGATAGACGTCTTCTAGAGACTCCGTTTTCTGTTCAAATCGGGTGACGGTCAATCCCTTTCGGATACAGTCACTTAATAATGACCGGCCAACGTGTATATCAGGCAGCTCGAAAACAGCTTGGGACGGATTTTTATAGACAATAGCTGAGACGTAAGGCTTCTCTTCAAGCCAGCCTTCCAGCTTCTCTTTCACTGAAAGGGTAAAAACGTTCGTTTGCTGCTGTTGTTTCAGCTCCTGTAACTCGCCTTTCCATGAAATTTCACCGTTTTTCATAATCACCACTTGATCACACACCTGCTCTGCATCGTGCAAAACATGTGTAGAAAACAGAACGGCCATATGCTTTTTCAGCTCCCGCATCATGTCCAGCACCTCGAACCGCCCTGTCGGATCAAGTGCAGACACCGGTTCATCCAATATCAAAAACTTCGGTTTATGGAGCAGTGCCTGTGCCAGACCGAGTCTTTGTTTCATGCCTCCTGAATAGCCCCCGATCCTTTTGTGCGCCGCTTCGTGCAAACCGACAAATTCCAGCATCTCACCGATTTCCTCTTGGCATTTTCTCTTCGAAAGGCCGGACAGTCTCCCCGCAAATGTCAAAAATTCATTTGCGGTCATCCACGAATAAAAAGCAGGATACTGCGGGAGGTACCCAATCAAACGCCGATCCAGCTTTTTCTCTCCTAACAGCTTTATGGTTCCAGAGGTTGGCGAAAGCAGTCCGGCCAGCATTTGCAGAGTCGTGGTTTTGCCGGCTCCATTAGGTCCTAATAGTGCGACACACTCATTTTCATTCACGTGAAAACTGACATTCTTTACAGCTTCATGGTGCCTGTACGATTTGCATAATGATTCAATAGACAGCATATCGGCTTACCTTTGCTTTCTGCCGACGGTAAAAAACAAAACCGGCCCGATAATATTGATACATACGATGATTGCAGCCCACATCCACTTTGGCCCGTTCGTCCGCTCTTCTTTTATACAGCTGATGAGGGCAAAAACCGCCAAAGCCAGCTGTAATACAACCAGCGGCAAAATCATTTCCCAAGAAATATTCATTGCTTGATCCCCCTTTTCTTCCGATCCGGCCTAATGACAAAAAAGTAATAACAAATCAGAGGCATCGGTGCTGTAATCAGTCCGACAATTCCCCAAATCCATGCCATGCGATTTCGTTTTTTCGCATCAATAAATAAAAAGATTCCCTGCGCCAATACGATGAGATAAGCCGCAACCGTTATGACAATTTCTGTTTGTGTCATCTGCGTTTCACCTCGCATTCGCCGAGATGCCTTTTTTTCTCAGCCGCAATCAAAATCGGCAGCACCGCAAGCACACAAACCTGAAGCACAATAAACACAGCAGGAGCTTGAGTGAAAGCAAAGATTGCAGCACTCACAACCATCAGCGCACAAAATACAAATAAAATGATCTCTTGAAGAAGTTTTTTTCTGTATTCAGCTTTCATTTGTGACAGCTGGTGAAGCAGTTCTTTTTGAGTCGGTATAGAGGGATTGGCTGTTTGATCAATTTTTTTCCATTCTGACTTTAAATGATCAGGAAGCTTTTCTTTATTCATCGTCCCACTCCTTTCTGATTTGCTGGAGCCCTTTATGAACTCTGGACTTTACAGTGCCTTCTTTGATTTGAAGCATCATCCCGATTTCGGCGTAGGTATAGCCGTAGTAATGCCTTAATAAAACTGGTGTGCGCAGTTTAGGGTCCAGCTTTGAAAACAGATCGAGCGTTTCGCTCCACTCTGCCCCTTTCGCCGACACGTCCCACTTGATCTTGCGGATTGTTTCCTCCGTAACTGTCTGATTCCGTTTCCATTCTCTCTTTCTCTTTTTCTGGTGATCGAGATAGAGCCGCGATGCAATGGAGATCAGCCACGTGGAGAATTTTGAACGGCCCTGAAAGCTTCTTAAATGGATGTACCCTTTCAGAAAGGTTTCCTGAACAAGTTCCTCGCTGAGATCGGGGTGAAGGGAAAGCTTTAACAAGTATTTATATAAGAAAGAATAGTGATAGTGGAAAAGGGCTGTAAACGCCTCGTCGTTTCCCTCTTTCGCCTGCTGTATCAGCCGCTGTTCTTCTTGTGTATCCAATGACCATGATCCCCCCTTTTTTGTTTTTCTGCCTTATGAGACGACACCGGATTCAAAAGCGTTCATCTTTTTTACAATTCTTTTCAGCCATTGACAGATCAAGCTTCCCGGCCGTTTGGCTGCATATCCTTATTTGTAAACCCCCTCATAGTCTGTTAAGCTATGACTTTATGTCGATTTCAAAAAAACATCCAATATGGAGGACGATGCATTGAAAGTAGAAAGGCGAACGATTGAATATATTCCGAATGAAGAAAGACATGGTAAAGCGAAAGATTTATTTCCCGTATGGTTCGGGGCTAATATGCATATCACCACGTTAGTGACCGGCACGATTCCCGTTGCAATGGGACTTAATCTGTTTTGGAGTGTTGCCGCTATTATTTGCGGAACCTTAATCGGTGCCATATTTATGGCGTCTCATTCCGCGCAAGGCCCTCAGCTAGGCATCCCGCAAATGATTCAAAGCCGTGCCCAATTCGGCGTAATCGGAGCGATTCTTCCCCTCTTCTTAGTCATGTTTATCTACCTTGGTTTCTTCGCAAGCAGCACGATTCTGGCGGCCGGAACCTTAAGCAGCTTTGTTCCCATCCCGGGTTCATGGAGCATTATAGGCTTAAGTGCCGTATGTTTTTTACTCACCATTTTCGGCCATGATTTGATTCACAAAATGCAAAAAATCCTTTCTTGGACCTCTTTTGCTGTATTTTTTGCTGCAACGATTCTCATTTTTCAATTGCCGATTCCGGCAGGCAGCTGGATTCCCGGAGCGATTGATCTGCCAATTTTCTTGGTGGCAGTCAGCGCAGTTGCGACGTGGCAGCTTGCCTACGCGCCGTATGTTGCCGATTATTCAAGATATCTGCCAGTTAAAACACCGGCTTCAAAAACATTTTGGTACAGCTATGCAGGTACATCTGTCAGCTCCATCTGGATGATGCTGCTCGGCGCATTGCTGACAACCTCACTTCCTGACTTTACGGCAAATTCAGGCAGCCAGATTGTCCAATTGTTCGGTCCCTTCTCGTTTATTATGCTGATCATTGTGTTATTTGGGCAAATGGCAATCAATGTTTTTAACCTGTATGGGGCTTTCATGTCCACGACAACAACGCTGGAGCCGTTTCTGAAATTAAAAGTCACGCCCAAAGTCAGAATCATCATGATCCTGGGTGTCACGCTTGTCGGCACAGTCTTAAGCCTACTGGGACAGAGCAATTTTATGGAACTGTTTTTGAATTTTATCTTTTTCATCAGTTATTTCTTAATTCCGTGGACGGCAATCAATTTAGTCGATTACTACTTCGTCCGCCACGGAAAGTATCAAGTCAAAGCCATGTTCGACGTAAACGGGCCTTATGGAAAGGTCAATTGGATCACCACAATTGCGTTCGTTCTGTCTATCTTGCTGGAAATCCCGTTTATCAACACAAGCTTTTACATCGGACCGCTTGCCAAAATGTTTGGCGGCGGAGACATCGCATGGATTATCGGCTTGGCCGTGCCTTCTGTGCTTTACTATGCATTAATGAAACCGCGTCTGAAAAAACGGGCGGGGTATCAAGAAAAGCTGTCTTCTCTCTGAAGACAGCTTTTTTATCATTCAAATCGTTTCCACACGCGGGGCAGGATGTCAGATAGCTCATGAGCGAGCAACGTATGAGCGGAGTGCTCGTCCGTCCAGAGCTCGGCGCACGCACCATGCAAATAGACCGCGTTTAATATGGCGTGCTTTGGATCTTCATGGCAGCAGAGCATCCCCAATATCATGCCCGTCAGTGTGTCACCGGTTCCGCCCTTGGCGAGCGCCCCGTTTCCGGTTGGATTGAGCCAGCAGTCTCCATCAGGAAACGCGATGACGGTTTGGTTTCCTTTTAACACAATGACAGTCTGCAGCTGAGCCGCCCACTCCTTTGCATATTCCGCTCTTTTTTTCTGCAATTCGTTCACGGGCACCCCTGTCATTCGGGAAAACTCGCCCGGGTGCGGCGTGAGGATGACGGGGGCCTCCCGTTTCGGATATGTGCGCTTCGCCAGCGCTCCGGCATCCAAAATAACAGGACAATCAGCCGTAAGCACATGATCGACTGCCTGCTGTACGCTTTCCGTTTGCGGAAGGCCCGATCCGATGGCAATGGCTCGGTACGTCTCTTCAAGCTGAGCATCCGCCGCCTTTTTCCAGCCGTCACGCCAATAGGTCGCCTCGGGCAAAACAGGAACAATTAGCGGGATTACGCTTTCTGATGTACCGATGACAAGCTTGCCGAGACCGCTCCGCATGGCCCCAAGCCCTGCAAGCAGCGCTGCCCCCGGCATGTCGTCACTTCCAGCCAGCAGCAAAGCCGTACCGTACGTGCCTTTATGGCTCTCCGCATCTCTTTCAGGAAGCGTGGCCCTTACATGCTCTTCCGTCCAAAATGGAACATTCATCTCTATCCCTCCTCTGCTTTCTTTTCCTATTTTTCCTGTCCCTTTTCTTTTTCAAACAAAAAAGACAGCCTTTTAGGGCTGTCTTCTATTTTACAGGAACATCAAGGTGATATAGACGGCGATATCGTTCGTTTGCCGCCAGCAGCTCCTCATGGGTTCCTTCCATTTCTGTTTTGCCGTTTTCGAGAAATACGATTTTATCAGCCGCTTCCACTCCCGCGAGATGGTGGGTAATCCATAAAATCGTTTTTCCTTTCAGCACCTCAAACACCGTTTCCATCAATTCACGTTCGGTAATAGGATCGAGGCCGACTGTTGGCTCATCGAGGATGATGATCGGTGTATCCTGCAGTAAAATCCTCGCAAGCGCGATCCGCTGGCGCTCTCCACCGGAAAAACGGATGCCCGTTTCCTGTACAGAGGTATGATATCCGTCAGGCAATGACTCAATGTAGTCATGCAGCTTGACCTGCTTTGCGGCGCGGCGCACATCCTCGTCGCTTGCTTCTCCGTTTCCGAGCCTGATGTTGTTCAAAATACTTGTATCAAACAGGTGCGGTTTTTGATTTAACACGGCCACCGCATTCGCAATCTGATCCTTTAACAGCGCTGTCTCCACTCCGTTTAACGTAACAGAACCGGAGTCCGGTTTCAAGGCGCCCTCGATTAATGCAAGCGATGTTGATTTCCCAGAGCCGCTTCGGCCGAGCAGCGCCATTTTTTCTCCTTGGCGCAGCGTAAAGGAAAAGTTGTCAAGCACTTGGCTGCTGTTATCATAAGAAAACGTCACATCACGAAAGGCCAAGGTGACATCTTGAAGATCGAGCATTTGAGCCCCTGATTCTGTTTGTGACGCCTCCGGCTGAGGAGCCACCTTGTTCATGCGTCTGATAGAATCCTGATAGCCCGGCACTTCGCCTAAGGCATCCGAAAGCGGCAAAAAGGCTTCCGTCAACGGAAACACCACTAGCACAAAAGCGGCAATCATTGTTTTAGCAAGCTCGCCGTCTGCTTGCTGTCCCGCCGTCCAAAACAGCATCAGCAAAATAAGGCCGGCGACAAGGCATTGCGCAGCAAAATCCCGCCATCTTGTAAAGCGTTGTTTTTTCCGTTCAAGCTCAAACCAATCATGTTCCTCTTTTTCATAAGCATCAATAAAAGCATGCCGGCGTCCGCTGAACATCCAGTCGCTGACACCCATCACGGCATCTGTCAGACGGCTGTACAGCACATTCCGTCCGCTTTTCAGCTTCGCATTCTTCGCTCTCGTCACGAGCAAAGACACAACCGGAAACAATACAACAAGAACAAACAAATAAAGCGCAAGCAATATGGCAAATGGCCAAGAGAAGAAGCCGAGCGCTATCACTGACACAGCATACAGGAGCAAGGCTGAGATCGCAGGAAAAATCGTTTTTAAGAAAGCATCCTGCAAATGCTCAATATCCTCAGACAAAATGCCGAGCATATCCCCCGTGCGAAAACGGGAACGCAGCATCAAAGCACCCGGCTCAAGCATATTGTAAAGGCGGACGCGCATGTCGGATACGATTTTCAAAATGATGTGATGCCCGACGAGCCGTTCCACATATCGCGATACAGAGCGCGCAATCCCAAAGGTGCGCACTGCGACAATCGGCACATAAATGAGCAGAATGTTTTCCGGCCTTGTCGCCGCTTTAGAAATCAAAAACCCTGAGGTGAACATGAGAAAAGCAGCAGAAAAAATCGTCACCGCGCCCAAAAAGATAACCAGAACAAACAGGCGGGCATTTTGCTTGATATACGGCAAAATCCATTCTTCTTTCTTCATGCTCTTTCCCCCAGTTGTGCCTTCACGAGTTTGGTATACACACCGTTTTTCTCCAGCAGTTCATTGTGAGTCCCGATTTCCGCAACCCTGCCTCCGTCCAGCACGATAATTTCGTCCATATCGAGCATCCAGTGAAGGCGGTGAGTCGCGAGAAAGACGAGCTTATCCTCAAATAAATCCAGCATCGTTTCTTTTATTTCATATTCTGTTTCGATATCAAGATGGGCGGTCGGCTCATCCAGCAGCAGGATCGGACGGTTTCCCAAAAAGGCGCGGGCCAGCGCGACACGCTGTGCCTGGCCGCCGCTGAGCGCCCGGCCGCCTTCCCCGATCCGCCCCTCTAATCCTTCAGGAAGGCTATCCACCAGCTCCGCCAGTCCCGCCGCCGCAGCAGCACGGGCTGTATCCTCTGCCGAAGCGCTTGGATGGTAGAAGCGAATGTTATTGCCAAGCGTATCATCAAAAATGTACGGATGCTGGGGGATGTACAGAAGGTTCTTCTGCCAGCTGCCGTCCTGCAAATGGGACCGGCTTGTACCATTAACCTCAATCATCCCGCCATCCGGCTCCAAAAATCCGCCGAGAATATCAATTAATGTTGATTTTCCGGCGCCGCTTGCACCGATAATGCCGATTTTTTTCTTGCCCTTAAATGAGAGATGAATATCAGACACCGAACGGCCGACTGACACGCCTGACAGCTTCAGCTCATCCTGATCGGACCAATCCTCGAGCTGAAGCGGCGTCTCTTCTTTAAAACCTGGCTGCGACAAAATCTCTTGAATGGTTTTTCCTGCTTCCTGGCCGTTCAGCGTTGCATGATAATCATTCCCCACTTCCCGCACCGGCAAAAAATACTCAGGCGCCAGAATAAGCGCCGTTAAAGCGGGGCCAAGCAAAATATCGCCGTCAATAAGGCGCAGGCCCAGAAATACTGCGACTGTCGCCACCGACAGCATCGTGAAAAAATCGAGGGCGAATGATGACAAAAACGCCACCCGGAGTGTGCTCATCGTTGCCTTGCGATACCGCTCACTCACATAGAAAATATTTTTGCTGTGTGACTTGCTCAAACCTAGGAAACGCAATGTCTCCAGCCCGCGAAGAGAATCAACAAAATGATTGGAAAGTCTCTGATAGGATTTCCACTGACGATCCGCTTTTCTCTGCGCGACAAGGCCGAGGAGAATCATAAAGATGATCAGAATCGGCATAGCCGCCACTAAAATGATGGCTGATGTGCGATCCTGAAAAAACACATAAATGACAACCGCCGCAGGCACAATCGCCATGCTGACCATTTTCGGCAGAAACAGCTCCAGGTAGCGGCGGAACTGGCTGATGCCTTCCATCGCCAGCGTCACCATTTGCCCCGTCCCCTCTTTCTTTGCAAAGCGGGGGCCTAATCGGAACAGCTGATCAAGAAAACTTTTTCTCAAATCTGCTCCTGTCCGGGCGGCGTATTGATAGACGATTTTCTGTCGCGCCACCGTCACCCCGTGCCGGGCGATAAAAGCGATGAGGAAAAAGCCGATCACCGGAAAAAGGGAGGTAATGCCCTTCCCGTTGAACAGTCCGGTTACGGCCTCACTCAGCCACTCTGCCTGCATAATAATGGCGGCTGTCTGAATCAGCGTTAAACAAGTAATCAAGGTGAGAATCCGCTTCATTCCTTTATATCGAAACAGGTCTTTTCCCATTAATAAGTCATAGGCTCCTTATGGCTGACGCGCTTCCGGAAGACATAATAGCTCCAGATCTGGCTGCCGATGACGAACGGCAGTAGCGTTAATGCTGCAATTGACATGACTTTAAGCGAATAATCTCCGGAAGAAGCGTTAGCTACTGTTAAATCGTATGCGCTATGAAGCGAGCTGACCATTACGCGGGGGAATAGGGAAATAAAGATCATTCCCACGGTCAGCGCCAGACCAGCGCCTGTCATCCCAAATGTCCAGCCGTCTTTTTTCTTGCGAATAAATACAGCCGCGAGCATAAAGCAGATGACAATCAAAACAGCGAGCGGAATGGTAATCTCGCCGCGGCGTGTAAACATGTCTGTCTGATACGCAGAAAGGGCCGCGAAGGCAAGAACCGCTACAAAAACAACACCCATTATCTTTTGCGCCATTTTCCGGGCGCGGTTTTGCAAATCACCAATCGTACGCAGCGTGATAAACATTAATCCATGCTGGAAGCAAAGAAGTGTTACCGTCACACCGCCAAGTATAGAATATACATTGATATAATCAGATACATGTGCGTGAATGTTCATGTCGGCATCAATCGGCATCCCGCGGAATAATGTCGTGAACAGCACACCAAGCACAAACGGAGGAATCAGACTGCCGAAGAAAACGACCCAGTCCCAAACCTTTACCCATTTTAAATGATCCACCTTGCCGCGGAACTCAAACGCGACCCCGCGGCCCATTAACGCAAGCAGCACTATGACAAACGGAATGTAATAACCGCTGAGCATCGTTGCATACCAGTTTGGGAATGCCGCGAAAATGGCGCCTGCGCCAGTCAAAAGCCAGACTTCATTCGCGTCCCAGAACGGCCCGATCGTGTTGATCAGCACTCTGCGTTCTAATTCATTATGGCCAAGAAAACGGGTCGCCATGCCGACCCCGAAATCAAAGCCTTCCAAAAAGAAGAATCCTACAAACAATACAGCAACGAGTATAAACCAAAGATCATGAAGAGATGCCATGGTATACCTCCTGACTAAATGGATCTGTTGATACAGGCACATCATGATGATTATCATGCTCCGCACCTTTTTTAATCTCACGGATAAACAAGAAGACAAGCAGCGCGCCCAGAATCATGTACATCACACCGAATGCGATGATTGAGAATAACAAGGAACCCGCTGTTACGTTAGGCGACACGGATTGAGCCGTTGTCATTAAACCCATAACCGTCCAAGGCTGACGTCCGATTTCTGTCATAATCCAGCCCGCGGAGTTCGCAAGAAACGGGAAGGAAATCAAAGCAATCATGATGCGCAAATACCATTTGCTGTTTTCAAGCTTTTTGCGGCGGTTTAACCAGAGGCCGCCTAACGCAGCAAGGATCATGACAACGCCTGCGCCAACCATGATACGGAAGCTCCAGAATGTCGTTTTCACTGGCGGAATGTAGTCGCCTTTTCCGTATATTTTTTCGTACTCAGCCTGAAGGGTTTTCATCCCTTTGACACTTCCGCTGAATTTCTGATAAGCCAAGTAGCTCAAGGCATAAGGAACTTTGATTTCATTTGAGCTTTTTTCATTTTTTGTATCGATCGTCGCAAAAGCGGTCCAAGCAGCAGGGTCACCGCTGTCTTCCCATAGGCCTTCACTGGCAGCCATTTTCATCGGCTGTGATTCCATCAAGTGCTCAGCCTGCATGTGTCCGCTAAGGCCGACGCCAAGACCGGCACAAAGGCCGACGATCATTGCGAGTTTAAAAGATTGCTTAAAGAACGGCACTTCTTTTTTCTTCAGCAGTTTAAAAGCACTCACTCCGGCAATAAAGAAAGCTCCAGTGGCAAGCGCACCGAAAATGACGTGCGGGAATTCAACCCAAAGCTGAGGGTTTGTAATCAACGCGCCAAAATCATTCATTTCCGCACGGCCGTTTTTGATCGTAAAGCCGACCGGCTCCTGCATAAAGGAGTTTGCTGTTAAAATCCAGAAAGATGACATGATCGTTCCGAATGATACGAGCCATATGCAGAGAGCGTGAATTTTCTTCGGCAGGCGGTCCCAGCCAAAAATCCATAATCCGATAAAAATAGACTCCATGAAAAACGCCAATAATGCTTCAATCGCAAGCGGCGCGCCAAATACATCTCCGACAAAACGGGAGTAATCAGACCAGTTCAGTCCAAACTGGAATTCTTGCAAAATCCCTGTTACAACACCGACTGCGAAATTTATTAAGAATAAGTGTCCCCAAAACTTTGCCATTTTGAGATACAGCTCATTTTTCTTTACAAGATAAAGAGTCTCCATCAACGCAACCATAAACACAAGCCCGATAGACATCGGCACAAACAAGAAGTGAAACAACGTTGTTGATGCAAACTGTATGCGGGCTAATACCAATTCACTCATGCTTTCTCCTCCATTTCCGGTTAAAACTGTAATTTGCTCACTACTTCACAAATAGAACCGAGACTTTGATCAGTAATTCACAAAATAGACGAAAAAAATATTGCTCAATATTTCACAAATGTGTCAAAAAGTCATCCAATATGATGCAAGATTGCCAGACTGACCAAATGACACAATCTCTGACTGGTTCATATTAAGTACTTTACAACGATTCATTTCAAAAATAAAGCCTAAAATACCTAAAAAGTCCCGCCCAATGTGACGGATTTTTGTCTATTTTGTTGCTTATTTATGTCGGCTGCTAGGATAAATGACCCTTTATTATCGTACATCAACACATCGTTCCTTGCGAACAAAATGCTTGCCCTGCACCAGCACTCGTTTCTCAGCACTCCGTCATAAACAGATTTTAGGCAGGATGCCTCTTTTCATTTGAACCGGCAAGTGGAGAAAAGTTGAATAGTAAATTTTTAATATATTAATAATTTCAATTTTTTAGTATACTTAACATAGTGAACAATTTCACTGCATCAAGAATAGGGGAGGTTTTTCAATGGGAGAGCTTCAAACACAAATGCAATTGCAAACGGATACAATTCACGAAGGGGTTCGAAAAGAGAATTGGTTTGCGAAAGCCATGAATATAAAAGTAGGCATCATACCGCTTCCTGTGTATGCCTTGCTGTTTATATTAATCACTGTTTTTGTTATGCATCACGATGTAAAAAGTGACATTTTGACATCCATTGCCGTCATGGCGTTTTTCGGGTTTACCTTTGCCCAAATCGGCAAATCGATACCGATTGTGCGTTCTATCGGCGGCCCGGCCATCCTAGCTACTTTTATTCCGTCCGCTGTCGTGTACTATCACCTGCTGCCTAATGATATCGTCAAATCCACCACAGAATTTACAGAAAACTCAAACTTTCTATATTTGTTTATCGCCGGTATTGTCGTCGGAAGCATTCTCGGCATGAAAAGAGAAACACTCGTAAAAGCATTCATGAAAATTTTTATTCCGCTTATTGTCGGTTCTGTCACAGCCGCTATTGTCGGACTGGCTGTCGGGACATTGCTCGGACTCGGATTTCAGCATACCCTGCTGTACATTGTCATTCCGATTATGGCTGGAGGAGTCGGAGAAGGCGCTATCCCGCTGTCCATCGGATATTCTGACATCATGCCCATTTCTCAAGGGGAAGCGTTTGCACTTGTTCTGCCATCGATTATGCTGGGCAGCCTGTGCGCGATTATTCTAGCGGGATTGCTGAACAGAATCGGAAAGAAAAAACCGGAATGGACAGGCAACGGCAAAGTGGACCGCTCCGAAGAAGAGTCCCCTGCGCTGGAGGAATCTCAAAGCGGACAGCAAATGTTCAACCTTTCTTTATTTGCGTCAGGCGGTATCCTTGCTGTTTCTTTATACTTAGTCGGCATGCTCGCTCACGATTTTTTCGGTTTTCCGGCACCCGTTGCCATGCTGTTACTGGCTGTTCTAATCAAGCTGTTCAGATTGGTGCCTGCCTCAATTGAAAATGGCGCGTTTGGAGTGTCCCGCTTCTTTTCAACAGCTGTGACCTACCCGCTTCTCTTTGCGATTGGGGTATCCATGACTCCGTGGGACAAGCTTGTCGCCGCTTTTAACCTCAGCAATATTATCACGATTCTGTCTGTCGTTGTGACCATGATGACCGTTGGCTTCTTCACTGGAAAATGGCTGAACATGTATCCGATTGAAACCGCCATAATCAATGCGTGTCATTCTGGGCAAGGCGGCACGGGTGACGTTGCCATTTTAAGCGCCGCTGAAAGGCTTGAGCTAATGCCTTTCGCCCAAGTGTCTACCCGCATCGGGGGCGCGATTACAGTATCCTTAACCTTATTGCTGCTGCACCAGTTTTATTGATCCCCGCAAGCAAGTTCTTCGTCAAACGAAAGAGCTTGCTTTTTTGCATGTCCATATTTTTGCAAATTCCCGCCTCATGCTATAGTAATAGTTGGAAATACTAGATAGAAAGGAATATGGCATGCCTATGGGAACTCATCTATTTCTCTTTATGCTTCTCGGGCTGGGATTTTATTTGATATCAGCCCTGGCAGCAAAATTCATTCCGGCCGTAGACTTCTGGATTGATATTGTTCTTTGGGTCGGCGCTGCGGTTTACATCTTCTCTCATCTCTCATTCATGGACGGCATAGTCTCAATCGCGACAATGTTCTTCTGCTATTGGACCGCAATGGATCTCATTGTTTCAGAGCGTGCGGAAAAACCTTCGGGAGACTGGCAGGAAATCGAGCTGGCCAGAAACAAAACACGTCTCCTGTCAGACATTACGCTGACCGCCATTGTGTTTGCAGGGGCTGTTATTTTTTTCATCTATGGACCTGACACAAGCCCTCTCAAATATGTAATCCTTTTCGGCATGATCTCCGGCGGAGGGGCACTGGTGAAGCGAACACTGAATGTTTTTAGCGTAAAGGTTTTTTATTCAGCAGCCTTAGAAAAATTGCATATCTGCTCACACTATGAAACCCGTACATACCCGCTTTCCGATTTGAAGGCCATTCAGCTTGAATCAACGGCAGATCTCTTAAAGCTCCATCCGCTTCTGACGATGTATTCATCACGTCTAGATTTAACAACAAGCTTTCAGCAAGTCATTAAACTGTCTCTTCCCGGCGAAACACTGTTTCTGACGGTGAAGGAACCGCAAAAATGGAAAACAATTCTCCAGGAGTACACAGATGCAGAAAACGATGTGGACAATGTAATTTCTGTTTTGCCGTTTTATCATAGAAAAAATGTGAAGCGGCTGCTCGGTAAGCTTTATTTTGCCGCCAGCGTAAAAGGGGTATCCGCTTACGCCTTATTGGTGCTCGCGTTATACGCATTACACGCCTCTCCATGGGTCATGGCTGTTGCCGTAATCCTGTATTGGGTATTCAACATGTATATGTCAGACCGTGTGTTGCGGGCGGCGATGGACGCCAAGCCTTGTCATCATCCGCATGTACAGGCAGCGGCCGATAAGATTTTTCGATCGGCCGGCATTTCCCATGTCCGCATATACGAAACGGAGAGTGATGATTACAACGGAATGGCAGTAGGCATGAATGTCGGGAGGTCAATGGTCATCCTGACAAGCGCCACACTAACACTTCCACAGCGTGTCATTGAAGGCATTCTGGCCCATGAGGCGATTCATATCAAAAAACGTGACGTTCTGTCTTCACAGCTTTTGCGTTTTCTATATCTTGGAGCTGTCGTTGGGATTTTCCTCTTGTTTGAGCAGCATATCACCCATCCCGAGGCCCATAAAATTGTGCTTTGGGCTTTCATTATGGCAATCATTATCCTATTCCAGCTCTATCAATCCTTTTGTTCACAATGGATGGAGGTGCGTGCTGACAATCTTGGCGCATCATTGCTGGAGGGCGGTTACAAACAAATGGCTGAAGCCTTGAGAATCTTGGCGGTTCGGCAGGATGAGGACATACAGAAACAAAGTGCCTACAGCTCTGAAGCAGGTGAAGACGAGCTTCAAATTGATTCTCTCACCCGTGATAAAAGCTGGCTTTTCAGACTGATTGATTTTCAGTTCGCTCCTCATCCCCCTATGTATTGGCGTGTCGGCACTTTATTGTCAAACAAAGGACGTGGGGTGCTAAAGCGCTGGCTCAGAGACCGCCTGAAAGAATCAATCACTTTGAAATGAAACCGGTCAGCGTTTCATCCGTATAACAGATATGGTGAAAAAAGGGAGTGACCAGAAGTGATAGTGATCTTATTGATAATAGCTATTATTGTTTTTCTTTCAGTCATTCAGCCGCAGTCATCGGATAATAAAAGCCGCCAGCAGGCGGACAGCGGGTATTTCGGTTATTCAGATCATAGCTCACACCATGATGGATGCAGCAGTGACGGAGGTTTCAGCGATTCCGGCTGTGGCGGCGGAGGGGGCGGCGATTAAACGCCGCCTTTTTTATTTCATTGATTCGATGTACGCACCAAAAGCCGAGCCCGACATGCCTGGGGACACGCGCACACGATGGAGGGCATACATTCCCTGGTCTCTCGAAGCCGCGCCCGGTTCTGTCGTCACGCCCATTTGATAGCCTGTTTTTTCAGCGGCCTTCAGCGTCTCCTCATTGTAGCGCCCTACCGGATAGCTGATGATGGTGGTTTGCTGATGAAACATGTTGTCAAACAGCTTTTTCGAATCAGCCATCTCACTTTGCTGCTGTTGAGGCGTTAATCCGTTCAGTTCAAGGTGGTCAATCGTATGGCTTTCAATCGATATGCCGTGCTGTGCCATTTCCTTCATTTGTTCCTCTGTCAGATGGTGCTTATGTCCGATCGATTTGCCGATCATAAAAATCGTTGCCTTCATCCCGTACTTTTTCAGCACCGGATACGCATCTTGATAATTGTCGGTGTACCCGTCATCAAATGTGATCAGCACGCACTTCTCACTCGGTTTTTTATCCTGCGTCAGCATGAGATACGCCTCTTTCGGCGTTAATGTCTGATAGCCGTTATCATGAAGCCACTTCATATGCGCCTCGAATTCTTTTTTTGGCACACGGAGGCTGTTTCCTGAAGAAATGCTGTGGTACATCAAAATCGGCAGCTTTGCCGGTTTCTCTGTTTTGATCCATGCGGATGTATCGTCTTCTTTTTTCTGAACTTGTACTGCCTTTTTTTCCGGTTTCTTTTGTTCCGCTTTTGGCATCGGCTGCTCTGCATTCGCCTCTTGATCAGCGCAAGCCGCAAGAGCCAAACAGCTGCCCAAAAGAAAGATGCTTAAAAACAATCGTTTCATCGTTCTCCTGCTTTCTGTCTATTTCTTCCTCCTATTTCATCGGTTTGATTCTGAGATTTTCAATAGCAAAAAAACCGGACATGTCTCCATGTCCGGTTTTTTGATCTTATCGGATTCTCACTTCTGTCTCACTGTCAAAGAAATGGCCTTTGTTCATATCAAATGCGACCGTCAGTTCATCGCCCGATTGAATATCGAGGCGGGCGTCGATCCGCGCAATAAAGTCTTGGTTGTCGATCTGCGAATAAATCATGATTTCAGAACCGAGCAGCTCTGCAACATTGATTTTCGCCTTAATCGAAGAGTTCTTATATGATTCGACGACAATCAATTCATCATGGATATCCTCAGGACGGATGCCAAAGATGACCTCTTTGCCGATGTAGCCTTTTTCACGCAGCACTTTCATTTTTCCTTCCGGGACGGTTAATGCCGCAGAACCGATTTTGATTAAGCCATCCGTGAGCTTCCCTTTGAAAAAGTTCATCGCTGGTGATCCGATAAACCCGCCGACAAAGACGTTTTCAGGGAACTCGTATACATCCTTCGGCGTCCCGATCTGCTGAATTTTCCCATCTTTCATGACTACGATCCGTGTCGCCATCGTCAGCGCTTCTGTCTGGTCATGTGTCACATAAATCGTTGTAGTCTGCAGTCTCTGGTGGAGCTTAATGATTTCCGCCCGCATTTGCACCCTCAGCTTCGCGTCCAGGTTTGACAAAGGCTCATCCATCAGGAACACCTTTGCATCCCGCACGATTGCCCGGCCCAGCGCGACCCGCTGTCTCTGTCCACCTGACAGCGCTTTCGGTTTACGGTGCAAATATTCCTCCAGTCCGAGAATTTTAGCCGCTTCCTCTACTCTTTTTTTGATTTCAGGCTTCGGCATTTTCCGAAGCTTGAGCCCGAACGCGATATTATCGTAGACCGTCATATGCGGATAGAGCGCGTAGTTTTGAAATACCATCGCGATATCCCTGTCCTTTGGCGCTACATCATTGACCCGTTTTCCTTCAATATAAAAATCGCCTTTCGAAATTTCTTCAAGTCCTGCGACCATTCGCAGCGTCGTTGATTTCCCGCAGCCGGACGGGCCGACGAATACGATAAATTCCTTATCGGCAATATGAAGGTTAAAGTCATCAACCGCCGGTTCCTTTTGATCATAAAATTTATAAATGTGCTCCATCCGCAATTCAGCCATCTAACATCCCCCTTTGTTATTGTAAACGCTTTCTTATATTGAGTGTAACAGCAATTCTCTCTCGCTAAAATGGGCAGCGTTCATAAAATCACCCAGCCATTTTTCGTGCATATTTCCAATTTATTCTGAACTTTCATTTTGCAGGCAGATAAAATAGGCAAGAAGCGCGCCTTTGTACGATTTGATATCTATTCCTGACCGCTCAATAAATTTATCAATCCGATATTGCAGGCTGTTGCGATGCAGATGCAGCTTTTTCGCTGTTAATGTGACGTTTGAGTTGTTTTCAATAAACAGCTTAATGGTCTTCCTTAGCTCAGCTTCACTTCCAAATAAAAGCTCAGCTTCTTCAGAGAGCAGCGTTTCCAGTTTTTCTTTTTCTGTTTCTAATAATAGAAAAGGAAAGATCATCTCAAAGGTCACACTCTGCACCTGAGGCAGCCGTTTTTCAGCAAACAGGAAATACGCCTGTTCACGAGCGAAATGTTTTCGCAGACACTCATCCGGCTCGTAAAATCTTCCGGCGTAAAAACGGACACTGAAGTAGAAATCACTTTCAAGAACCTTAGCGAGCGATTCCAGTTCGTCCTTCTCCGCCGCCGCTTCACTTTCCTGCTCGACAATCACGCCTCTGTCCTCATGGATCCACACAATCACAAAAGACACCGGCCAAAAATGGCGAACCGCTTCCGTAAAGGACGTCCTTTCTATTTTGCCGAATAAATGAAAGTGAACAAATCTCGTCCGTTTCTTTATATACGCCGGCAATTCCCCTCTGGAAAAAAGGAATGAAAACCACTTGTTTTCCTCAGGTGATTTCATAGACAGTTGATTGCCCTCATCCGCAGGCGTCAAAAATGACTGCAGCACCAATACTTCTTTTTCACTGATCTCTGTTTTCGGAATGGAGATATATCTCTGATTGCTCTCATCAAAAAAACATAGACAGCCTTCCCTTATGCAAAGCTCCTCAGACACAATCGAACCGGGATAAATAGCCAGCAGCGATTTCATAGAGTCTCCTCTCTTATGTAAGGATCTGTATATTCAGTATAAGGCGAAACACACATGTTCTCCACTAAAAAAGAGTATATCCGGTATAGATAGACGAGAAACTGAAAGGGAAACCTCATTCGTTTACATATTGGCTTCAGCGGAAATAGAAGAGGATATGCAAGACCAAAGGAGGGTCATCTTATGAGTTTCGAAACGTTAAACAAAAGTTTTATCAACGGAAAATGGACTGAGGGAGAAAGCGGACGTACGGAGGACATTTTGAATCCGTATGACCAGTCTGTGATCACAACAGCATCTTTGGCAACGGGCAAACAGCTGGAGGATGCGTTTGACATTGCACAGAAAGCCCAAAAAGAGTGGGCCAAGAGCACAACGGAAGACCGAAAAGCCGTCCTGCAAAAAGCGCGCGGCTATTTACAGGAAAACCGTGATGACATCATCATGATGATCGCCCGCGAAACTGGCGGAACGATCATTAAATCAACAATCGAGCTGGAACAAACGATTGCGATTTTAGATGAAGCCTTGACGTATACTGGTGAATTAGGCGGCGTCAAAGAGGTGCCATCCGACATTGAAGGGAAAACCAATAAGATTTACCGCCTTCCGCTAGGTGTCATTTCATCGATTTCTCCATTTAATTTTCCAATGAATTTATCTATGAGATCCATTGCGCCCGCAATTGCGCTGGGTAACAGTGTTGTTCACAAGCCTGATATCCAAACTGCTATTTCCGGCGGGACCATCATTGCGAAAGCGTTTGAACACGCCGGTCTTCCTGCCGGTGTCCTTAACGTCATGCTGACGGATGTAAAGGAAATCGGGGACGGCATGCTCACCAATCCAATCCCGAGATTAATCAGCTTTACGGGATCAACCGCAGTCGGGCGCCACATCGGTGAAATCGCCGGTCGCGCCTTCAAACGAATGGCCCTTGAACTCGGCGGCAACAATCCATTTGCCGTTCTTTCAGATGCGGATGTCGATCGTGCTGTGGATGCCGCGATTTTCGGAAAATTTATTCACCAGGGACAAATCTGTATGATTATCAACAGGATCATCGTTCATCAAGATGTGTACGATGAGTTTGTAGAAAAGTTCACCGCCCGTGTCAAACAGCTTCCGTACGGCGATCAAACCGATCCGAAAACCGTTGTCGGCCCGCTGATCAACGAGCGCCAAATCGAGAAAGCGCTAGAGATCATTGAGCAGGCAAAGGCAGACGGCATTGAGCTTGCGGTTGAAGGAAAACGCGTCGGAAACGTGCTGACGCCGTACGTCTTTGTCGGTGCGGACAACAACAGCAAAATTGCCCAAACGGAGCTGTTTGCCCCAATCGCAACCATTATTAAAGCTGGCAGCGACCAGGAAGCGATTGACATGGCAAATGATACTGAATACGGCCTCAGCTCTGCGGTTTTCACTTCTGATTTAGAAAAAGGCGAAAAGTTCGCCCTGCAAATTGACAGCGGCATGACCCATGTCAACGACCAGTCCGTCAATGATTCGCCGAATATTGCCTTTGGCGGCAACAAAGCAAGCGGTGTCGGCCGCTTCGGTAATCCGTGGGTCGTCGAGGAATTTACCGTGACCAAATGGATTTCGATACAGAAGCAATACCGCAAATATCCGTTCTAAATGAAAAAATCCCTCTGCTTCAAGTACAGAGGGATTTTTCTTTATTTAGATATATCCACAAACCCTTCGCCAAACACATCGCGTACGTCATGAACGATCACAAACGCTTTTTTGTCGCAGCTTCTAATGATTTTTTTCAGCATAGACAGCTCCTGTTTGTTAATGACGATATACAAAATCTCTTTTGATTGGCCCGTATAATTTCCCTTCCCTGATAAAATCGTCACGCCCCGATCCATCAAGGTATTTACCTGCTCTGCAATCTCACTCTTATTTTCTGAAATGACCGTAATGGCTTTTTTCGTATTCAAACCTTCAATAATGAAATCCATCACTTTGGTACCGATATACAGCATCACGATCGTAAACATCATTTTTTCTGCACCAATAATAAAATAAGAGCTAAATACTACGATTAAATCAAAAAACAAGAGTGCATAGCTGATATTCCAGTCTAAATATTTATTAGCAATTCTGGCCAGAATCGCGGAACCAGCCGTCGTCCCGCCGACCCGGATAATCATGCCGATCCCGACTCCCGCAAATACACCTGCGAAAATCGTATTAATGATCAATTCATCAGACGGAATGCTCCACCCATGTGTCAGATGAAGAAAAAGCGAATTTGCCGCAACCGCAATGATCGTATAAACCGTTGTTTTTCCATCCAGAAACTTGTAGCCGATTAAAAGCAAAAACGCATTTAAGATAAAGTTCGTGACACCTGGAGACCATTGAAACAGATAATACAATATCAGCGTAATCCCAGTGACTCCGCCTTCCCCAAGATCATTGGGAATCGCAAATAAATTAACCGCAAGCGCGAAGAAAAAAGCGCCAATCACAAGCATAAGTACATCCAGCATTCTCTTTTTCATCACGAAAACACTCCTTCTCATTGTTCTGTTCTAGCAAATAAAAAAACCCAGGAGAACGCTCTCGAAAAAGAGCAGAAACTCCCGGGCTTTTATCCCACCGTGTCATAACAGCCAAGCTGCTATGTGTTTTCTCTCGGTCACAGTCCAATTTGCATTGCGGAACCCTAGAAAACCACTGTTTTTATCATATCCTTTTCACTTTCCAATATTAGCATTATAAGGGACGGTTCGAATTGGTTCAAGGGGTATTTGCGGAGTTTTCATCAGATAAGCTGGAAGAAAATACGATTTATCTATTAAAAAAGAACAGATATAACCGATAAGAAAAAAAGCATATATTTTACAAGCGAATGTAACTATAAATGATAATAATTATAAGAAATTCATAATTTTATATTGACTAAGTGAAATAATATAGGCATTATAGTACATATGTTTCGTACATTTTATTACATAGGAGGAAATATAATGGCAGGAAAACTAGTACCCTGTAAAGCTTGCGGTCAAGAAATTGCAAAGGGTGTAAAAAAATGTCCTAACTGCGGTAAGGATCAACGTAACTTTTTTATGCGACATAAAATCATTACGTTTATTCTCGCAGTTGTTGTCATCATTATTATCGGTAATATGATTGGCGGCGGAGGCGGCTCAGAAGCCACTTCCAAAACATCAAGCAGCAGCAAAGCAGAAACTGAAAAAACATACAATATCGGTGATACCGTAAAAACTGAAAAAACTGAAGTAACAGTTACGAAGGTAGAGGACAGAGATACTGTCGGTACTCAATATGTTGAAAAGAAAGCATCTGATGGTGGTACAATTGTAGCAGTTCAATATACAATTAAAAACGTATCTAAAAAGCCGATTAGCTCTTTTTCAATTCCAACTGTTAAATTAGTTGATGCTGATGGCACTTCTTATGATGCTGATATCGATGCTTCTTCAACCTATGCAACTGAGACAAAAGTTGACAACTCTAAAATATTAAGTGATCTAAATCCTAATATTAAAGTAACAGATGTGAAAGCATTTGAGGTGGACAAGGAAGCTTATGCAAAAGGCACTTGGAAACTAAAATTCAGTAATGATGTTATTGTGAAAATCAAATAACAGCTAACAAGGGTGCCTGTTCAGGCACCCTTGTTCTTTAAAAAAGGCCTTCTCTATTGAGAAGGCCTCCATTCTTATTCCGCACTCTTATACCCATTCACATTAGAAGACTGCCATCTCCAGGAATCAGCACACATTTCCTCAAGGCCGCGTTTCGCTTCCCAGCCCAGTTCCCGCTTGGCTTTCGCAGGATCTGCAAAGCATGTGGCGATGTCTCCCGGACGGCGGTCCGCAAAACGGTACGGAACCTCTTTCCCTGACACTTTTTCAAAGGCTTTGACCATTTCAAGCACGCTGTAGCCTGTGCCTGTTCCAAGGTTGTATGCATCGGCTCCTGTAGAGTTCAATACTTTTTCCAGCGCCTTGACGTGGCCTTCTGCGAGATCAACGACGTGAATATAATCGCGTACGCCTGTCCCGTCTTTTGTCGGATAGTCATTTCCGAATACGCTTAATTGCTCGAGCTTCCCGACTGCTACCTGTGCCACATACGGCATAAGGTTATTTGGGATTCCGTTCGGGTCTTCACCGATCCGTCCGCTTGGATGCGCGCCGAACGGGTTAAAGTAACGAAGCAGCGCAACGCTCCACTCATTGTCGGCTGTATGCAAATCACGCAATATTTGTTCAAGCATGAGCTTCGTCTGTCCATAAGGGTTTGTCGCACCTAATGGAAAGTCTTCCGTAATCGGCGATGTTTCCGGAACGCCGTATACTGTCGCAGATGAACTGAATACGATTTTCTTGACGCCGTATTTCTCCATGGCCTCGCATAAAATAAACGTTCCTGTCAAATTGTTATGATAATATTTGAGGGGAATCGCAACAGATTCACCGACTGCTTTTAACCCTGCAAAATGAATCACAGCTTCGATTTCATTTTCAGCAAAAACCGCATCTACCGCTTCCCGGTCCAATAAATCCGCTTCGTAGAACGTTAAATCTTTTCCTGTAATCTCCTTGACACGGTTCAGCGCTTCAGCTGAACTGTTGGACAGATTATCAAGAACAACAATCTCGTAGCCGCTGTTCAATAGTTCAACACATGTGTGGCTGCCAATGTACCCGGCACCGCCAGTAACAAGTATTGCCATGATTTAAACCCTCCTAAAAAATGACCTGTTTTCATTATATAGTGTTTAGAACCGGTCCACATCCATTTTTAAGAAGTTTAATCGTTTATTAATAGTTTCTTCATATATTATCAGCATTTTCATACCTTTATGCAGCGCGAACAAGTATAGCAGCTGAAAAATCAATCTGCCGGTTGACGTTTTCCTTTCCCTTTTTCGCTATGCTTAATGCAGAAAGGATTTGATGACATGGCGATGAGCCCATATATTTTTATTGTATTGATTCTTATTATTTTATCGATGTACCGAGAGAGAGCTGTCAGACCCGGGAAGTTGCTGATCATTCCGCTGCTGCTCTTATGGGGCGTATCAGCATCGTTTCAGCCGGCGTATTTTCATTCCGTATTACATGTGGCGATCAGCGGCATTTTATTATTGATCGGGCTGGCCTGCGGGTTTGGCATTGGGAAGATGGTAAATGTACGGATTCACCCGGAAACCGGAAAGGTCACTTCACGCGGCTCACTTGGGAGTGTTATCCTCATTCTAGTGATACTTTCTTTGCGCATGGCCGCGAGAACATGGCTGCCTGAGAGCAACGAGATGTTTATTGCCATTATTCATTCTATGTTCTTCGTTCCCCTCGGCACCATCACAGCCCGCAACATCATGCTTTACAAAGCATACAGACGGCTGACCGCCGGCAAAGTATCCATTCAATAACCGAAAGAAGGACCAGCATGAACGGACAAACTCCGGCTCGGCACTACTACAAGAAGCTTGTGCCGAGCCTTATTCTCATTTTGAATTGCATACAATTTTTATCTCATCCAACTAAGGCTGATCCCATTTTGTTAGCATTTGTATTTGCGGTATACTTAGCATTCATTTGGATCATTCCCTATGTGGCATCCACCGCTGTTAGTTTGAGCATATTCGTCGGGCTTTGGATCCTGACCGTTTTTCTTTGGGCTGTTTCCGGCCAAGAGCAGGGAGCCGCCTTTTTTTTACTCGTATTTTTAATGGTTTATGAAGCCATAAAGCTTCCTGCACGGCTGTCTTTGATCCTTACAGTGTGCCTAATTGGGGGCAATGCTTTCTTTTTGTATTCTGTTTTTGACAGCAGCTGGGACGATATCATCAGCAACATCTCGATCATGATCGGACTCTACGTCTTCTTCTCCTCCATGCGTTTCAGACGAGAAGCGAGAAAGGAGGCTGAACGGAATCATGCTGAATTGGCAAAAATGCATGTGCAGCTGGAGCATGCTCATAAAGAACTCCAGAAAGCGCATGCAGAGCTGCAGGAGGCTTCTGTTCTTTCATTAAGGTACGCGGTCCTTGAGGAACGTACAAGAATCGCCCGCGACATTCATGACAGTATCGGTCACGAGCTGACTTCTGTGATTGTTCAGCTTCAATCTCTTCCCTATATCCTCAAAAGCAGCAAGGAGGATTCAGAAAAAGTCATTCAAAATGTACTGAGTGTCGCCAGGGAATGTCTTCAAGAAGTACGGTCTGTCGTTCACCAAATGGGCCGTAGTGAATCGATGGTGGGGCTTACCGCTTTGCGGGGGCTCATTCATCAAGTGGAGGAACGGAGCGGCTTGCACGTTTCTTTAGATACTGCCGGACTGTCAGAAGAGTCTTGGCCTCCAAACGTGAGCGAAACGATCTACCGCATCTTGCAGGAAGCGCTGACCAATATCATTCGTCACGCTGACGCTTCTCATGCGGCGGCCGTCATTTCTAACGACAAGTCCCATCTCTATGTCACAGTCACCGACGACGGACAATTCACCGGCAGCCTTACTTATGGATTTGGCCTGACAGGAATGAAAGAGCGCGCAGAAAAAGCAGGCGGTTCCCTTACTTTCAGTGCCGTACAGCCGAGCGGCCTGAAAATTGAGCTGTCATTGCCGCTCATGACAACGCATAAGGAGCAAAAAGATGAACAAAGATAAAATACACGTCGCGCTTGCCGATGATCAGCCGCTTGTGCGTGAAGGCTTCCGCTACATCATCAACGCACAGCCGGATATGACGGTTTCTGGTGAGGCCGGCGACGGTTGCGATATTATAGCACTCGCAAAACAAACAAAACCCGATGTCATCCTCATGGATGTCCAGATGCCGCATTGCTCAGGCATCGAAGCGGCGAAAGACATCATATCCGCCCTTCCAGATACAAAGATTGTCATTTTAACGACCTTTGACACGGAGGAATACGTATTTGAAGGCATCCGTGCGGGCGCAGTCGGCTATCTGCTGAAGGATACACTTCCTGAAGAGTTGATAGATGCGATTCGCGCTGCGGCCAGAGGCGAGGCGATTTTCCGTACAGTCACAGCTGCTAAAATTATCAGTGAGACATTTCGGGCGAAGCAACAGCCCCATCCAGAAGAACTGGCAGAGCCGTTCACCAAAAGAGAGCTTGAGGTTCTTCAGCAAATGGCCTACGGACTGAGAAATGAGGATATTGCTGAAAAGCTTTTCGTCAGTGAAAGCACTGTGAAAACCCACGTGCACCGCATCCTGCAAAAATGCAATGCCCAAGACCGGACACAGGCAGTCGTTTTTGCCATTCGAAACGGTATTGTGCAATAGAAATCTCTCATCCCGCCATGCTAAAATAAGACAAAGGAGATGATTGGAAATGAAAGAAGAAATCATTGAACGGTTTACTACATATGTAAAAGTCGACACACAGTCCGATGAATCCGTTGACACTTGTCCTTCCACACCCGGCCAATTGACATTAGGAAACATGCTCGTTGATGAATTGAAGTCCATCGGCATGCAGGATGCAGCCATTGATGAAAACGGCTATGTCATGGCAACTCTTCCCTCCAACACTGAAAAAGACGTGCCGACAATCGGCTTTCTCGCTCACGTCGACACCGCTACAGACTTTACCGGCAAAAACGTGAATCCGCAAATCATCGAAAGCTATGATGGAAAAGACATCGTTCTTAACGAAAAGCTGCAGGTCACCCTGTCACCTGATCAATTTCCTGAGCTGTCCGGCTATAAGGGCCATACACTCATCACCACAGACGGCACCACCCTTCTCGGCGCAGACAATAAGGCCGGTATCGCTGAAATCATGACAGCCATGGATTACCTCATCAAACACCCTGAAATCAAGCACGGCACAATCAGAGTCGCCTTTACGCCTGATGAAGAAATCGGAAGAGGGCCGCACAAATTTGATGTGAAACGGTTCAATGCATCCTTTGCCTACACGGTTGACGGCGGGCCGCTCGGCGAGCTTGAATATGAAAGCTTCAATGCCGCTGCCGCAAAAATTACGATTAAAGGCAACAACGTACATCCCGGAACAGCTAAAGGAAAAATGATCAACTCTGCGAAAATCGCGATGAAGCTGAACAGCCTGCTGCCGGCAGACGAAGCGCCTGAATATACGGAAGGCTATGAAGGCTTCTACCACCTGCTGTCGATTCAAGGAGACGTAGAGGAAACAAAGCTCCACTACATTATCAGAGACTTTGACAAAGAGAATTTCCAAAACAGAAAAGAAACAATGAAGCGTGCCGTTGAAGAACTTCAAAACGAATACGGGCAAGACCGGATTCTGCTGGATATGAACGACCAATACTACAATATGAGAGAGAAAATTGAACCTGTCATCGAAATCGTCAACATTGCCAAGCAAGCGATGGAAAACCTCGGCATCGAACCGAAGATTTCTCCCATCCGCGGCGGCACCGACGGATCGCAGCTGTCCTACATGGGGCTTCCGACGCCAAACATCTTTACAGGCGGGGAAAATTTCCACGGCAAATTTGAATACATCTCAGTTGATAACATGGTCAAAGCCGTAAATGTCATCGTTGAGATTGCAAAGCAGTTTGAAGCGCAAGCATAATGCCAAAAGCCAGTCCAAAAAAGGACTGGCTTTTTTGTGTGAAAATGAAACATTTTAAACGCGTCCTCCGTAAAACAAGTATCAACAAATGAGGAGGAAAAACAATGACAAAACATGCAATCGCTGCAAAGAGTCTCTTGAAAAAATGGATCATTTCCAGGCCGCTTAACATGCAAAAGAAATCCAGCCCATTTCAAAAAATCAGAAAAATGTTCAAACGCTTCTTCAAATAAAACATTCAAATCCCCTAAATACAATCCCTATTCACCCGTACCGCCCAAATGCTCCGTAATTTGGGTTTTTTGTGTTCAATTCCGCAAAATAGGGTATAAACCAAACAAGCAAGAATACAGCACCCAAAAACAGGCAATTCGAATTACGCAAACTTAGGTTAAAAGTTATATAAAGGAATTTATTTTATCGTCGATAGTAACTATAGAACCAATCATCAACAAGAGCAAACAGCGTGATTCAAGACTATTTTCAGGTCATCAGGTTATACTGTTTTAGAGGGACAGTTTCTTGTTATTTATTGATTTAGAATTTTTTGAATACTTTTTGACTTTTTATCCGTACAATAGAGAGTACCAAAACTTTTTTTGGGAGGTATGTAATATGATCCTATTTATTATCATCGCATTATGCGGCTATCTTCTTTTTTCTTTCAGCAAGGACAATCGCCGCAAACCGCAAAAGACAAGCCCTCTGCCAGCAGCCGCACCTCATCACAACAACCTAATCGACCTTGACGCCATCCGCCAAAAACGCCGGATGCATCTTTCCTAATTCTATATTTCAAATGAAAAGGCTGCTGAATCACGCAGCCTTTTAAAATTGTTTTGATTTAGAGCCTGAAACCTTTTCGCCACCTATCCGTAATTTCATACAAGGCAAACCCAAAGGAGACTTCAGCAATGATCGAGTTATTTATGAAACAAAAAATGTTCTCATTTAAAGATGCATTTCACATTTATGACCGGGATGAACAAGAAACATTCAAGGTGGAGGGGCGTTTTTTCTCGTTAGGAGACTCATTACAAATGACAGACTCATCTGGGAAAACGCTCGTTTCCATAGAACAAAAACTAATGTCTTTATTGCCGCGCTATGAGATTTCAATTGGCGGGAAAACAGTTTGTGAGGTAACGAAGAAAGTAACGTTTTTCAAACCGAAATTTGTGATTTCCGGGCTTAACTGGGAAATCGATGGTGATTTATGGAGGGATGAATTCCAGCTGACGGACGGGGAAAGTGTCCGGATGTCAGTGAGCAAAAAGTGGCTCAGTTGGGGTGATTCCTATCACTTGCAGATTGCAAACGAGGAAGATGTTCTGATTTGCACTGCCATCGCTATCGTGCTTGATATGGTTTTATATAACGATGAAGATGAAAGTATTTTCTAAAAAGCATTGACAATTGATGCAAAAGTAATAATATTAAGATAATTGAAATCTGAATATGAAGTTGTACCTTATCAAGAGAGGTGGAGGGACTGGCCCTATGATACCCGGCAACCGCTGTTTCAAACAGAATGGTGCTAAATCCTTAAGAACATTGCGTTCTTGCAGATGAGGCGGAGATTTGATCGTTCAAGCTCTTCCTTCACAAAGGAAGAGCTTTTTACATGCTCATTATTTCAGAAAAGAGGCGAATAACATGGCTCAACAAACGAATGTTGCAGGACAAAAAACAGAAAAACAACACAAAGCACCTTTCCGCGCCGATCATGTCGGCAGTTTGCTTCGTTCCGTTCCGGTGAAGGAATCCCGGCAAAAAAAAGCGGCTGGTGAGATGACAGCGGAACAGCTTCGTGATATCGAAAATCAAGAGATCACCCGCATCGTGGAAAAACAAAAAGAAATCGGTCTCAACGTGGTAACAGACGGGGAATTCCGGCGTTCTTGGTGGCATTATGACTTCCTAGAAGGACTTGACGGTGTGGAACCGTTCATTCCGGCTGAGGGAATTCAGTTCCATAACACAAAAACGAAAGCGCGCAGCATCAAAGTGACGGGAAAACTCGATTTTACGAGCCACCCAGCGCTTGCTGATTATCAATTTTTACATGAGATTGCCGGTAACGCGACGCCAAAATTGACCATTCCCAGCCCAAATATGCTGTTTTTTGGCGAAAAGGCGGATAAAGGGATTTATGACGATCAAGAGGAATATTTTCATGACCTGGCCCAAGCATACAAAAAAGCAATCAAAGCCTTCTATGATGCTGGCTGCCGTTATCTCCAGCTCGATGATACGTCATGGGCTCTCTTCTTTGAGGAAAAAGGCAGAGAGGTTGTCCGGGCGCTCGGCGGTGATCCAGAAACATTGCCAGCCATATTTGCTAAAACAATTAACGATGCCGTCGCAGACCGGCCTGACGATTTAACGATCACAATGCACATTTGCCGCGGCAACTTCCGCTCAACCTGGGCGGCATCAGGAGGGTACGACGCTGTAGCGGAAACGATTTTGGACGGCTTAAACCTTGACGGCCTTTTCTTGGAATACGATGATGACCGCTCCGGAAACTTTGATCCGCTCCGTTTTGTGAAGCGCAAGGATCTGCAAATTGTGCTCGGCTTGATCACATCGAAATACGGCGAGCTTGAAAATCCTGAAGATGTGAAACGCCGTATCAATGAAGCCGCGCGTTTTGTCAGCTTGGACCAGCTATGCCTGAGCCCGCAGTGCGGTTTCGCCTCTACAGAAGAAGGCAACCTTCTGACAGAGGAGCAGCAATGGGCAAAGCTTCGCCATGTCATCGACATTGCCAACGATGTGTGGAGATAATCTATCATTGACAGAAATAGAAAATGTGTGAATAATAGATACTATCAGAAAATTTCATAAAAAGGTTTTCCTTATCAAGAGAGGTGGAGGGACTGGCCCTGCGATACCCGGCAACCGCTGTTTAACAGAATGGTGCTAAATCCTTTAGAGCAATGATTGCTCTTGAAGATAAGGTTGAGATTGTCACGCAAGCTCTTCCTTATCCAAAGGAAGAGCTTTTTTACATTTGAATGGAAAGAAGGAATGGACAACATGTCACAACAAACAACACCCGCAGAACAAAAATCACTTCAAAGAAAAAAACCGCCGTTTCGCGCGGATCAAGTCGGAAGCCTGCTAAGATCTGAGCCCGTCAAAAAAGCGCGGCTGCAAAAAGCGGCCGGCGAAATGACCGCAGAGCAGCTTCGCCAAATTGAAAACGATGAAATCATCCGCATTGTGGAAAAACAGAAGGAAACCGGCCTGAACGTCGTGACAGACGGTGAATTCCGCAGAGCATGGTGGCACTTTGATTTCCTGGAAAACTTAGATGGCGTTGAGCCGTTTACTCCTGAGCAAGGCATTCAATTCCATAACGTACAGACAAAAGCACGCGGCATTAAAGTCACAGGCGATATCGACTTTTCAACTCACCCAATGCTTGAAGATTACTCATTTCTCCATAGCATTGCCGGTGACGCGACGCCAAAGATGACCATTCCAAGCCCGAATATGCTGTTTTTCCGCGGGAAATTGGAAAAAGGTG
The DNA here is from genome assembly GCF_053903145.1 of Bacillus sp. JZ39. NCBI lineage: Bacteria > Bacillati > Bacillota > Bacilli > Caryophanales > Bacillaceae > Bacillus > Bacillus sp. JZ39. The sequence goes on from NZ_CP096389.1 coordinate 3,798,751, forward strand.
CATACAAAAACGACTATCACCTTTTCCAGCATGATGTATCCAAAGCATATAAAAAAGCGATTCAAGCGTTTTATGACAGAGGCTGCCGCTACCTCCAGCTTGATGATACAGCGTGGGCCGTTTTCTTATCAGAAAAAGGCTTAAAACAAATCGAAGCGTTCGGAACAACGCCTGATGAGCTTCGCCAGCTGTTTGCGAAATCGATTAACGACGCGATTGCAGACCGCCCGGATGACTTGACGGTAACCATGCATATTTGCCGCGGCAACTTCCAGTCCACTTGGACAGCGGAAGGCGGCTATGACGCAGCAGCCGAAACCATTTTTGACGGCTTGAATCTTGACGGACTTTTCTTAGAGTATGATGATTCACGCTCAGGCGGATTTGAGCCGCTCCGTTATGTAAAACGGTCTGATCTTCAGCTTGTTCTTGGCTTAGTGACATCTAAATTCGGTGAGCTTGAAAATCCGGATGACGTGAAACGCCGTATCGAAGAAGCGTCCCGTTATGTAAGCTTAGACCAGCTTTGCCTCAGCCCTCAATGCGGATTTGCTTCAACTGAGGAAGGCAACAAGCTGACTGAAGAAGAGCAATGGGCGAAGCTCCGCCATGTGGTTGAGATCGCTAATGATGTTTGGAAATAAGCAAAGAAAAAACACACTTGATTCCCTAGCGGAGCAAGTGTGTTTTTTTATGTCACTGTGCGGTGTAGCCCCCATCAAGGACGACAGCCTGCCCAGTGACGCCCTTCGCCTTCTCGCTTGCCAAAAACACGGCATAATCCGCAATTTCCTTGACGGAAAGCAGTCGCTTTTGCGGCACAAGCGGAAAAATGACTTGTTCAAGTACAGAGTCGTAAGGGACATTTCTAGTTTTCGATAGATCGCTAAGCTGATTGCGTACAAGCTGGGTATCGACATAACCCGGGCAGAGCGCATTGACTGTAATGCCGTGGGGCGCGCCTTCCAGCGCCCCTACTTTTGTGAGTCCAATGACGCCGTGCTTGGCGCTATTATAAGCGGATTTCCCTGCAAAGCCGACTAATCCATTAACAGACGCGATATTAATGATTCTGCCAAACTGCTGTTTTTTCATGATCGGAAAAACATGCTTCATTGCAATAAAGGGGGCCGTCAGCATGACCTTGATCAGCTGTTCAAAGGTGTCTGTCGGAAACTCTTCAATCGGAGCGACGTGCTGAATACCGGCATTGTTCACCAGAATATCCAAGCGGCCGTATTGTTTTTGGATGACGTTCACCGTATCAGCAACTTGCGCTTCCTTTGTCACATCATACGGAATGGCCGCCGCGTCAAAGCCTTCTTCTGCAAGCTTGGAGGCTGCTTTTTCACATGCTTCCGGACGGAGGTCTGAAACGATGACGCTGGCACCTTCCCGGGCGAATTCTCTTGCCATTTCGAATCCGATTCCGCCGGCAGCCCCTGTCACCAAGGCGACTTGTTTTCTCATGTCAAACACCTTCCCATTAAGAATTGAGTACAGACTGGCTTACAGCGAAATCAGCTTCTGTTTTTTCATAAACCTCTTCAATTGTGACACCATCCTGAAGCTCCGTCAGTGTCATGCGGCCGTTCACAAAATCAAATACAGCCAAATCCGTAATCAGCCTGTGCACGACTTTCTGGCCTGTCAGCGGAAGGGAGCATGTTTTTTTCACCTTTGATTCACCATGCTTATTGACGTGATCCATGATGACAACGATTCGTTTCGCCCCGTTGACGAGATCCATGGCGCCGCCCATCCCTTTTACCATTTTGCCCGGGATCATCCAATTGGCCAAATCCCCCTGCTCCGAAACCTCCATTCCGCCGAGAATAGCCAAATCGATATGCCCGCCTCTTATCATCGCGAATGACTCAGCGCTGTCAAAATAAGAGGCGCCGGTCACTTCAGTGATCGTTTCCTTTCCCGCATTGATCAAATCCGCGTCTTCCGTTCCTTCCAGAGGATAGGGGCCAATTCCGAGCAAGCCGTTTTCCGACTGAAGCATGACGTGAACGCCATCGGGTATCTCATTTGCGACAAGCGTCGGCATTCCAATCCCGAGATTCACATTCATGCCGTCCTTGATTTCTTGTACAGCCCGTTTGACCATTCGTTTTCTCGCTTCCTTCACTTGGCCTCACCCTTTCCCGATGCTTGCTGAACTGTTCGTTTTTCAATCCGTTTTTCTTGGCTCGCGCCAAGCACGACATGCTGTACGTAAATTCCCGGCGTATGGATGTGATCTGGATCGAGCTCTCCTGCTTCCACGATTTCTTCCGCCTCGGCAATCGTGATCTTGCCTGCCATGGCGGCAATGGGATTGAAATTTCTCGCCGTTTTCCTAAAAACCAAATTGCCCATGGTGTCCGCTTTCCACGCTTTGACGATCGCCACATCGCCGGTAATGCCTCGCTCCATCACATAAGTCCTGCCGCCGAATGTTTTATGTTCTTTTCCCTCGGCTATGGAGGTGCCGACGCCTGTCGCCGTATAAAATCCCGGTATGCCTGCACCGCCTGCACGAATTCTCTCAGCGAGCGTTCCTTGGGGAACAAGCTCGACCTCAAGCTCTCCGCTTAAAAACTGCCGCTCAAAAATTTTATTTTCACCGACATAGGAAGCGATCATTTTCTTGATTTGCTTGTTAGCCAAAAGCAAACCAAGCCCCCAGTCATCGACTCCGCAGTTATTGCTGACAACGGTTAAATCCTTTACTCCCTGATCTCTTATAGACAAAATAAGCTGTTCAGGGATGCCGCACAGCCCAAATCCTCCCGCGATCAGCGTATCCCCATCATGAATCAATTTCGCAGCTTCCTTGCTTGATGACAGCACTTTTCCCATATTGATGCCCCTTTCGTTTTCTTCTACACTAGACCAGTCAGGCTGTAAATCGCGATCACAGCAAATACGGCAGCCGTTTTAATGAGCGTGATCGCAAAAATATCGCGATAGGATTGCCGGTGTGTCAAACCCGTCACGGCCAGAAGCGTGATAACAGCGCCATTATGCGGCAGTGTGTCCATCCCGCCTGATGCCATTGAAATGACCCGATGCATCACCTCTGGCGGAATATTGTAAGCCTGAATCGCCTGTAAGTATTGTTCTGACATCGCGCTTAACGCAATGCCCATTCCTCCTGAAGCCGAGCCGGTGATTCCCGCCAGCGCAGTTGTCGTAACGGCGCCATTTACAAGCGGATCGGTAAAAGTATGTGAAATTCCGCTGCTCAGCTTATGAAACCCCGGCAGCGCGGCGATAATGCCGCCGAACCCGTACTCGGCACCCGTATTCATAGATGCCAGCAAGGCGCCGCCAATTCCTTCATTCAGCCCTTCCTTCAATTGGGCAAACACACTTCTCCAATCAAATAAAATCGTTGTGATGATGCCAATCACTAAAGCAATCTCCACCGACCAAATAGCAGCCGCTGAAGAAATATCAAGCCTGCCGAACTCCTTTAATCCTATGGAAGAAAAATCAAATCCATTCGGATACCACTTTGGCAGGTAAATGGTGAAATATTTATTCACTGCACCAACGAGAATAAGCGGGACAAAGGCAAGCGCGTGCCGAATCGGGCTTTTGTCCGGTTCAGCCGCGGACTCAATCGATTCAGGAGCAGGAGCATTCTGCGAATCAAAACCGCCATAGCCTTCGCCAGATGCCTGCGCTTTCTTCCGCCTTGATTCCAAATAGAGCATCCCAGCTGCCAGCACAATCACTGCGCCCATCAAGCCCAGCCAAGGGGCGGCATAAATGTCTGTTTTGAAAAACGACGTCGGGATGACATTTTGGATTTGCGGCGTTCCCGGAAGTGCGTCCATCGTAAACGTAAAAGCCCCTAAAGCAATCGTTCCCGGGATGAGGCGTTTTGGTATGTTTGCTTCTTGGAACATGTTTTTCGCAAAAGGATATACGGCAAATACGACAACAAACAGGCTGACGCCGCTGTACGTCAAGACAGCGCCCATCAGCACAATGGCAAGTATCGCTCTTTTTGCCCCGACAAGCCGGACAATTGTTTTCGCGATTGATGCCGCAAGCCCGGCCATTTCAACGACCTTTCCAAAAATGGCACCGAGCAAAAACACTGGGAAATACAATTTAATAAAACCAGCCATCTTCTCCATAAAAATTGATGAGAAAAAAGGAAGCACATGGCTTGGATCTGTCAGCAGCACCGCGAATAACGCGCAAATCGGCGCAAACAATATGACAGAAAATCCCCGATACGCCGTAAACATCAGCAAACCTAACGCCAATAGAATGATGATCAGTTCCACACACACATCCCCCGTTTCCGCGAACTAGAAAGCGTTTACAAAAACCTGTCCGCATCGGCTGTTTCCGTCCCCTTTCCATATGTACGAGAAGCGTGGGCCAACTATTCCGATTAAAAAAGGAAAGCTCCTTTTTTCGGAGCTTTCCTCTGCCATTCATTTCATTCCTACTAGGATATCAACATCAACCGTAATATCGGCTGATTTCATCTCTTTCAGCACGCTGACTCGGTCTTTCGGCGCCGACCAGGCAAGCGGCGTCATCTTGAGAAGCCAGTGGATCGCCTGCTGGTCAAGTGATTTTACATAGCGCAGCCTGACAGGATGGCTGTGCGCCGCATGTGCTGTAAAACGCTCAACAGCTGCCGCATTGGAATACGTGCGCCTTGGTGAATCAGCATATAAAAATTGCCTTAATTCTATTAAATAGTCGCTTCGCGGCACTACTTTTACGAGCATGCCATCATTCTTCAGCAGTCTATGAAACTCTGCATAATTGGACGGGGAAAAAATAGACAGCACAACATCAAATTGGCGATCATGAAAAGGAGCACGCGCCACATCGGCAACCGCCCACATCTGATCTTTGAATGCCTTAGAAGCTTTTAAGATCCCATCTTTCGAAAGATCGATGCCGGTTCCTACCGCTGCTTTCCCTGCATAATCAAACCCGCAAAGCGCATTCAAATGAGAACCCTCACCGCAACCGCTGTCCAGGATGGTAAATGCCTCATGACCAGATTTGGGATGACTGATGAGTTCTGCAATCGCATCATGGAGCGGCTCAAAAAAACCACATTCTCCAATCAGCCTGCTCCTCGCTTCAAAAAGCTCAGCACCGTAACTGGTTTTGACCGGCTTCGTCAGAAAGTTCACGTAGCCGTGCCGAGATAAATCAAATGTATGTCCTCGTTCTGTACAAATCAAGCTTTTCCCTGATGCCGCATCCATAGAAGAATCGCAGAGCGGGCATCGAAACATGCTGAAATCAACTGTTCGCTTCATGATAAAAAACACCCCATTCATTCATTTTTAGATAAATGAAAAAGGCATAGACAAATAAACCTAGGCCTATCTCAAAAATTGGCCAGGTCTGGCAGTTTGTCTACACCTGTCATTATCTATAACGAATGAATTGGATAATCATGAAAAAAACTCCCTTTCTGCTGTATGGGTTTCCCCATTTCCATCATACAACAAATCTCCAGGAGCTGGAATCTTATGGTGAGGAAAAATCAGTACTGACATGCTGGTATCCCGCCAACATCATATCAGCATAGCAATCCGACATGTTTTTCCTTTATTTTCTCATTTTAGAATATAAATTTTATTATTGTGAAAATAGTTAAAAAGGTTGATTTTCAAAAAGTGAAAGGATAAAATACTGCTATCATCTTAGAAAAAGACATTCTTGTATATGATCAGTAATATGGTCTGATTGTTTCTACCTAGTAACCGTAAAAAACTAGACTACAAGAAAGTTTGAATAAATTTGAACGAGTTGAAAAGGACAAGTTCTTTTCTGTTTGCTCTTATTTTTCACACTTTCTGCACTTCCAGAATTTGTGAAGGATAAGAGCTTTTTTTGTTTCCATAATAACCCTCATAGGAGTTGCTATCATGTACTTTTTACTAAACCTTGTCGGTCTCATTGTGATTATGGCAGTTGTATTCCTATGTTCTCCGCAGAAAAAGAAAATCAAGTGGCGCCCGATCATGACGTTAATTGTTCTGGAATTGCTGATTACTTGGTTTATGCTGGGAACAAAAGTCGGAAGCTGGGCCATCGGTAAAATCGGTGATTTCTTCACTTGGCTAATTGCTTGCGCCAGTGACGGTATCGCGTTTGCCTTTCCGTCAGTGATGGCGAATGAAACAGTAGACTTTTTCTTTAGTGCGCTTCTTCCAATTATCTTTATCGTCACATTCTTTGATATTTTAACGTATTTCGGCATTTTGCCTTGGCTGATTGATAAAATCGGATGGGTGATTTCAAAGGCTTCCCGCTTGCCGAAATTAGAAAGCTTTTTCTCTATTCAAATGATGTTTCTTGGAAATACCGAAGCACTTGCGGTTATCCGCCAGCAGCTAACGGTTTTAAGCAACAACCGCCTGCTCACATTCGGCTTAATGAGCATGAGCAGCATCAGCGGCTCCATTATCGGATCTTATCTTTCAATGGTGCCTGCGACATACGTGTTTACAGCCATTCCTTTGAACTGCTTAAACGCGCTGATTATCGCAAACCTGCTGAATCCTGTTCACGTGCCGGAGGATGAAGATATCATCTATACACCGCCTAAAGAAGAGAAGAAAGACTTTTTCTCTACGATTTCTAACAGTATGCTTGTCGGCATGAACATGGTGATCGTTATTTTGGCAATGGTGATCGGATATGTCGCATTAACGTCAGCAGTTAATGGCATTCTTGGCGTTTTCGTACACGGCCTGACCATCCAGACGATTTTTGCTTATCTGTTCAGTCCGTTCGCATTCCTGCTTGGATTGCCAGTGCACGATGCGATGTATGTCGCTCAGCTGATGGGCATGAAATTAGCAACGAACGAGTTTGTTGCGATGCTTGACTTGAAAAACAATCTCAAATCCCTTCCGCCTCACACCGTTGCGGTGGCGACGACATTCCTGACGTCCTTTGCAAACTTCAGTACGGTCGGCATGATTTACGGCACGTACAATTCGATCCTTGACGGAGAAAAGTCAACGGTCATCGGGAGAAACGTGTGGAAACTGCTCGTCAGCGGAATTGCGGTATCTTTATTAAGTGCTGCGATTGTCGGCCTGTTTGTGTGGTAGAAACATTCAGCCATATCCCTTTTCGGATATGGCTCTTTTCATTATTGATAAATAGAGGCTGGCACCTGCACATCCCGGATTCCCGCTGCATAAGGCCCCAAGTCATACTGACCAAAGACGATGGCGATCCCGTTTGCCGTAAAGTAAAACATTGTGTCTTTGTTTAGGGTTATATCCTCTTTCTTAACATCAGGGAAAAACAGCTCATCGTGTTTTTTGATATAGCTATATAGGTAATCTCTCGTTTTGCTGACTTTTGTATTGGTGTTCAAAATCTGATCCAGCGTCACCCGCTTTTGTGCTTTCAAGTCATAGTTGAAGGACTGGACAGACGTTAAACCGTGGGCGCCGCCTGAATAGATATAATTGAGTGTTTGAATGCTGAGCTTGCCTGCCGCATTGTATTTGACGCTGAAGGATGTTTGATATTCCGTTTTAAAGCCTTGCTGTTCGCCTGCTTTTTTGTTTTTCATGTATTCCTGATACGATTGTTCAATGTAGGCTTCCAGCTCTTGATTGATTTTCTTTTCAAACGCGGCATTCCCGACGTGATGCACTTGTGGATACGTTAACTCCTTGATCTTTTTGTACGTATGAGTGCTGACAGTCGGTGTTTTCGTTTGAACTGCTTTTAGAGATGGGGCCGCATATGCAACTACGGAAAAAAGCAAGACTGCAATCCCCGCTGCTTTCAGCATGTTATTCCATTTCATACGATCTCCTCCTTTGATGTCGTTGTTTAACATTCCCTTATTTAAGCAATACACACTTTTATAGACTGATTAAATTGAAAGAAGTTTCTAGGTCTAACAGCATGATTTTTCCAATAAAAAAAGAGACACAGGATGTCTCTTTTTTTACTGTTTGCGCCCAGAAATCGCTTCATGAACGGCCTGTGCCAAATCTGTATTTCCGAACATCTCTAATACCGCAATGACAGTCTGGTCCGGAATGTGCTCTGCTTCGTGTTTTGGCACGACCAGATCGTCCATGGTTTTTTTCAAGCTTTCATTCAGCTTTTGCTGCGGATACGCTTTGGCGTACAGCTCCATCGGATCAAGATCATGGTTCACGCACCATTGGGCAAACACCAAAATCATCATATTTTCATCGCGTTCGTAAGCTTCAGCTAGCTGTTTTTCGTTCATTTGCCATGCTCCTTATGAAAAGTATCTTCCTTAAAGATACAGGAGCCGGTCAAATTCGTCTATCCCAATGGCGATGAGCAGCAATCGCATCGATAAATGCCTTGCTGAAAGCGGTGTAGTCAGGTTCTTCTTCAGCCGTTACGATGCCTGGTCCCTCTGTTGTCCCGACAGAGGATTGAAGAAGGTCAATTCCTTCATTTGCCGCACCGATCGCCTTGTAGTGATTGTAAGCTTCTCTGATAAACGCCATCGCTTGTTTGTTGTCTTTTAACTCCAGCCCCCCTGCGGCATAGACGGCATCATACAGAACAGAATCAACCGTCAGGAACGTGCCGCTGGCCTCAAGCTGCTGTCCGCTGCCGCTTGTCATATACCCCAGATTTTGACTGATGATATCCACTGTGATTCCTTCTTGCTTTAAGGCTTCCAGCACTGTTTGCAGCTCTTTTTCATGAAATCCGTTTCCGGCGAGTACAGCGACTTTTCTTGTTGACGCAGTTTTCACTGTACGGGCTTGGCTTAACGCAGGCGAAGTAAGAATTTCTTTAGATGCTTTACGCTTCGCGGGCGTCGCCACGCCTACTCCTTTGGCGATTTCTTCTGCTAAATCTGCATCGACATTGCTGAAGACATCAACGACTTGCCGCTGTACGTCTTTGCTTTTGACCTTCCCGACCTCGAAGCAGAAAGCAGAAATGATGTGCTGTTTCTCCACAGGAGACATGCTGTTCCAGAAAAGCTTCGCCTGTGAGTAATAATCGTTGAAGCTGTCGCTTCGCTGGCGGATTTTTTTGCCCTCGACTTTTTCCTGATAGTGGACGTAGCCGCCTTCTTCAGCTGTCGCTGGCGACGGATCATTGTTTTGCAGAGAGTTTTTATGATAAGCGACAGGTCCCTTATTGATCGTCATCCGGTGATAGCCGTCGTATTGATTGTTATGGAATGGACATACAGGCCGGTTAATCGGAAGCTCATGGAAGTTCGGACCGCCAAGACGGATGAGCTGTGTGTCTGTATAAGAGAAAAGCCGTCCCTGCAGGAGCGGGTCATTTGTAAAGTCGATGCCCGGCACGACATTTCCCGGGTGGAATGCGACTTGTTCTGTTTCCGCAAACACATTATCCTGGTTGCGGTTCAGCGTCATTTTCCCAATGATCTTCACCGGCACAAGCTCTTCCGGCCACAGCTTAGTCGGATCAAGAATATCAAAATCAAACTTGAATTCATCTTCCTCATCAATCATCTGCACGCCGAGCTCGTATTCAACCTTGCCGCCGTTTTCAATTGTTTCCCACAGGTCACGGCGATGGAAATCCGGATCTTTCCCTGCAATTTTCTGCGCTTCATCCCATACGAGAGAATGCACGCCGAGCACCGGCTTCCAGTGAAATTTCACGAAACGTGCCTTTCCTTGTTCATTGACAAAACGGAACGTGTGCACGCCGAAGCCCTCCATCATTCGGTAGCTGCGGGGGATGCCTCTATCAGACATCGTCCACATCACCATGTGGGCAGACTCAGGGTTATTGGCGACAAAATCCCAAAACGTATCATGGGCAGTCGCGGCCTGAGGCATTTCATTGTGTGGCTCAGGCTTAAACGCGTGAACCAAATCCGGAAATTTGATTGCGTCCTGAATGAAAAACACCGGAATGTTATTTCCCACAAGGTCATAGTTTCCTTCTTCAGTATAAAATTTTGTCGCAAAGCCTCTGGCATCCCGCACCGTGTCTGCGGAGCCTTTAGAACCCGCAACCGTAGAGAAACGGACAAATACCGGTGTCTTCACCGAAGGGTCCTGAAGAAATTTGGCCCGTGTATATTCCGTCATTGGTTCGTAAACCTGAAAAAAGCCATGCACGCCAAATCCGCGCGCATGCACAACGCGCTCCGGAATCCTCTCATGGTCAAAGTGCGTCATTTTCTCCCGGAAGTGAAAATCCTCCATCAGCGTCGGGCCGCGAACCCCGGCTTTTAACGAATGCTCATCCTCTGACACCCGCAAGCCTTGGTTTGTCGTCATTTTCTTCCCGCTGTTATCGGTCCTGTACTGCTCAAGCTGCTCGTCCTTTGAGTGTTCATTTACACGTTTGTTTTGGTCATCACTCATGTCTGTTCCCCCTTTTTAAAACGAAACATTCTACAGCACATTTACCCGTGGCGTTCTTCATATAAACTGCTAATCCGCTCATTAGGATTTTTGGTCTACATATAAATATGCGGTCATACACATTTGAAATAAGCCTTCTTCACAGAAAGAAAGGATGGAAGCGCTTACCAAAAAAGCTGTTGAATAGGGGAGGTCATATCATGCTTGCCATACTCGGTTTTGTGATGATGATTGTCTTTATGTACCTTATTATGTCTAACCGGCTTTCCGCTCTTATTGCTTTGATTGTGGTTCCTATTGTGTTCGCCCTGATCTGCGGATTTGGCAAAGATCTCGGCGAGATGATGATTCAGGGCGTTACAGACCTCGCCCCTACCGGTATCATGCTGTTATTCGCCATCCTGTATTTCGGCATTATGATTGACTCAGGCCTGTTTGATCCTCTCATTGCCAAAATCTTATCGTTTGTCAAAGGAGATCCGTTAAAAATCGCCGTAGGCACAGCGGTTCTGACCATGACCATTTCGCTGGACGGAGATGGGACAACAACCTATATGATTACCATTGCAGCGATGCTGCCTCTCTACAAACGGCTCGGCATGAACCGTTTGGTGTTAGCGGGAATAGCGATGCTCGGTTCGGGGGTTATGAATATTATCCCGTGGGGCGGGCCGACTGCGAGGGTTTTGGCTTCCTTAAAATTGGACACGTCAGAGGTCTTCACGCCGCTGATTCCCGCTATAATCGCCGGCATTCTCTGGGTGATCGCCGTTGCTTATATCCTCGGAAAGAAAGAGCGGAAGCGGCTCGGCGTCATTTCGATTGATCACGCACCGTCTTCCGATCCGGAGGCCGCACCGCTCAAGCGCCCCGCTCTTCAATGGTTTAACCTGCTGCTGACTGTCGCTCTGATGGCCGCACTGATCACCAGCCTGCTGCCGCTCCCTGTTCTTTTTATGACTGCGTTCGCCGTCGCCTTGATGGTCAACTATCCAAATGTCAAAGAGCAGCAGAAACGAATCTCGGCGCATGCGGGTAATGCGTTAAACGTTGTCTCAATGGTGTTTGCTGCGGGCATATTCACAGGCATTCTCTCCGGCACAAAAATGGTCGATGCCATGGCGCATTCTCTCGTTTCACTCATCCCTGATGCCATGGGCCCGCACCTGCCGTTGATCACTGCGATCGTCAGCATGCCCTTCACCTTTTTCATGTCGAATGACGCCTTTTACTTCGGTGTCCTTCCCATCATCGCCGAAGCCGCTTCCGCTTACGGAATAGACGCCGCTGAAATCGGAAGGGCCTCCTTGCTGGGGCAGCCTGTGCATCTGCTCAGCCCGCTTGTGCCTTCCACCTATCTTTTGGTAGGAATGGCAGGCGTCAGCTTTGGCGACCATCAAAAATTCACTATTAAATGGGCCGTGGGAACAACGATTGTGATGACGATTGCGGCGCTTTTGATTGGGATTATTTCGTTTTCTTGAACTTTTGAGTGCTGAAAATTCACTGTTTAAAAGATTATAATAAGAAAAAACTAGAGGTGACGGTTCATTTAGAAAAATAATAAACAAAATAAAAAAGCATCCTTAAAAGGAGCTTTTTTATTTTGTGCTGAGTAGGAAAATTACAACAATAACAGATGGTATCGCGAGTATTATCAAATTTAACGTGTTTTTTATTCTAAACTGTCTGTTTTCCTTTGTTTCAGAGTAATGGTTTGCTCGTTGTCTATCACCACTTACCGCTAATCCTGAGATTAAAACAGCTATCCCTATTATAATAATTGATACTGTACCAAATATTGATTCATAAGATATATTTCCTCTAAAAAGGTAACCAATAACGCCTTCAACTGCTGCCAAAATTACACCTAAAATTAAAAATTTCATTGAAATCGTCCTTTTCTAAAGTATTAGGGTTATAAAAAAAGCCTCATAGAGGCTTTTTTATTATAACACTTACCACATTAGATTGTTTAAGAAAAGTTCCCAAGATTTACTGCCTGATTTTTTCAGTTTAATATAAGATGTAGCTCCAAATTTACTTGCGCTAACCCCAGTTCTGGCAATAGGATACCATGATGGTGGAGTATAGCTATAAGTCAAACCCTTAGGATATTGATATTTAGCTTTGTTTATTACACCATGACTTTCAGTTACTCCTATTGCTGCAAATCCAACTTTCATGCCAGATGCTGTATAGTGCCAATCACTAATTTTCCAGCCTCCAGAAACTTTTGTAAGTTTGTAATAAATTCTTCCACCAGAACCTCTGTACTTCTGGTATTTTACTGTTTGATATGCTTTTGCTCCATGTGTAGAATCCCATTTCTCATCAGAATAGCTCCCACTACCGTCACTTACCGCTAACGTTGTAAAGTTATATGTTTCGATTTTTTCGCCTTTGTTATTTGTTTTGGTTTCTAATAGTTGAGAAGTTTCATATGTTTTCTGGTTGTTTTTAAAGTCTACTGATTGTGTTGAGAAAGTTCCTGTTCCTCGTTTTTGCTTTACTTTATCCGTATCTTCTAAAATATGTTTTTTTGCTCTATCTAACAATTTTGAAGGATCGGTAATTTCTTTGTTTTTCTTTACTACTTTAAATTCATCTGTCCTTTCAGCAGCTACTGCTGAGTTGATGTTTAAGGACAGAATGATAGTAATTGCGAGTAAAGTTAAAATACAGGACTTTAATACTTTCATTGTGTACCACCTTTTTGAAATTTATAGATATATTTAACAACTATTTAATAGTACCACTTTTTATATAGGTAAATCCTTAAAATTACCTTAAAAGATATTGTTGGAATCGGGTCCATTTATATGTAATAACTAAAACAAAAATAGAACCCTTTATTGGATCTGTTTTTGTTTTAGTTCAGATGATAGAAATCGCTTTTATAACTTCTCAAAATGCGCGATTCACTTAATCAAAGATCCAACTTGACTAATAAATCCAAAATCTAAAAACTACCACAATTTCTTCATAGAATCTCCAATTATTCACACAAAAAAACAGGCTGTTCTACAGTAGGGGTTTCGGTTGAACAGCCTGACTTTTATTTTAATGATCCACCGTTTGCAGCAATCTGCTCTTTATACAAGAAGAGCTTTTCTGGTTCACGTAAATACCGTTGTAGCGTTCCAAGTAGCCTGGACTAGATATCAAGTCAATGGCCGACCACGGGAAGTAGCAGAACTCATCTATGCCGTTTGTGATCGCCCATTGAATTTGTTCGATATTAATCAATGCGGTAATTGTCATTACCTTAACGTTTTCTTCTAATTGACCGAAAGCGCCAAGCCCATTTTTGCAGAGGACATCAGCGGCTAGAAAGCTGATTTTAGTGAATGAAACAGAAAGATTGGTAGAATGACAGAATATGAATCAACAGAGGGCTGACATCATTTCAATCTCATTACAATCATAAGAGCCTGCTATATTGCAGCAGGCTCTTTCACATTTGGCATTATTTTTTTGTATAGCGCACCCAGTCATAATGAGCATATAGCGGATTTACACCATTGTAGGAGCCAAGCCATTCATCGACACCCGTGCCATTCCACAAGTTCATCATGATCTTTCCAGGTGTTGTCGGAATTTGGTTTGTTGCAGTATGTTTTAATTGCCCATCGACATACCATTTAATAGAGTTTGGCTGCCAATCGAATGCATACGTATGATAGGCATTGGCTGCATCAAACCCGAGATCAACAATCTTCTCATGGTTTCCTGCACCATTTGTATAATAGTTAAATTGAACCTTCGTTGTGTCTTTTCCTAAAAATTCGATATCAATCTCATCCCAAGGAGTTCCATCTGTTGGACCTGTGTAAGTGAAGAACGATGAAACGATCCCTGTGTTTTTAGCTGGTTTCATTCTGACTTCATAAAGTCCATAGCCATATGTTTGAACAGAACGGTTTTCCCCGCAGTCAAACTTGTTATAAGATGGGCTTGTTAGCGCTAAACGCATTTCACCCAATGACGTCACTGATACGTTATTAGCCCGCCACGTGCAGTTGAACATATTTCCATTCGAATAACCATCTGCTTTTTGCCAAAAACCGGAGTTATAGCCGTTAAAAGGGTCAAAAAACGATCCACCTGTTTGAGCTGAGGCAGTAGAAGTGACTGCAAACAAACTCATAAACAATCCAGTGACAAGAAGCAGCAACACTCGTTTCAGATAAGGCATATTGGCATTCCCCTTTCATTGAAAGCGTTTTCTATGTTGATCTTACATGATTCTTGTAAAAGGGAACATCGGTCAAAATAATGATAATATCGAATCTTACTGACTTGAATCCTGTAACTATCATCATCTTTCCTCTGAAAAAAATAAAAACCTAAATTACCATCAGCACAGACAGAGATGATCCGCACTCATTGTAATTTAGGTTTTGCCTGCTTTATCAGTAACAATCCTACCATTTTCATATGTGAATGTAAGAAAAAGTGAACACAAGGAAACAAAAATGTCAGCGCTCTCATTATGCTTGTTTAACTACCCTTTCTATGTGAATGGTTAAATACAGCAGCTCGTCACTTGTGAGCTTGTGCTCATACTCCCGCTCAATGTAGGTTTGGATTTTCTTCGTGCATTCATACGCGCGATGATACTTTTCTTTCACTGTATCCAGCAAAAAATCGTCCTGGCTTTCCATGTGAGTGCCGTTAAAAAGACGCTGCGCGAAAAACTTTAAGTGGGTGACGAACCGATAATAGTGAAGCGATTCTTCGTTGAATTCAATCTTAAAATGGTATTTTACAATACTCAAAATCTCTTGCATGACTTTTGTAATGTTGATAATATTGGGCATCTCTTCATTCAGCTCGGCATTTACAATATGCAGAGCAATAAAGCCTGCTTCATCCTCTGGCAGAGACACACCAGTCTTGTTTTTTACCATAACCAACGCTTCTTTGCCGATCGCAAATTCGTCTTTGTAGAGCCGTTTTGTTTCCCACAGCAAGGCGTTTTTGATATCAAGCCCTTTCTGGTTGCGCTGGATGGCAAAGTTAATATGATCGGTCAGCGACACATAGATGCTGTCGTTGAGCTTTTTGCCGAGCTGTAATTTCGCGTAGCTGATAATCTCTTCGGATACTTCCATGCACTCGATCGGTATATCATACAAAAGGGTTTTGAACTTTTCTGATACATCCTTGTTATCGAGCGTGAACACTTTCTCAATGCGGGCTTCATCGACATCATCGCCGGACTTTTTCTGAAACGCGAGCCCCCTGCCCATGACGACCAATTCTTTCCCCTGTTCATTGACCACGCTGATCACATTATTGTTGATCACCTTCGCAATTTTCATGGCATGTCCCTCCAAATCTACTAAGAACAGACTATATCTTGATTGTACATTCTTTTTGTACTAGGTCAATATCATCAGGGAAAGACGGAAGCTGGTCAGTACAATTCACTCCGTACCTGCTGCCCGGGCTGTTTTTGAAGCAGCGCCTCCAGATGGCGTTCAAATGATGCCTTGTCAGCTTTCTGCTTTTTGACAATGCTGTTCATGATTTTAATGCTTTCAGCACTGTATTGTGTATATTGTTTTTTCAGCTGATCCAGCTGCTGTCTTGTCTTCTTCGCGTTTTTCGGTGTGACTTGGTTGATGAGTTTGATCATACTGTCTGCGGTCTCAAAAAAACCGGCTCTATTTTCTGTCAGCTGCTGAATTTCGATGCGGCTCATATCTTGATTACGCGTTTTTTGAAGCAAGGCAACCGCCTCGCTGTTTTGTTTTTTGAGCGATTTGTTCTCAAGCTTAATCGATTCGAGATTCTCCTTCGCAATGTCTGCTTCTTCTTCAGTCATGCTGATTCGCACGAAGTATTCTGGATTGCCGATTCCATAATCAAATGCTTCGCTCACTTGTATCATGGAACTGAACACAATGGCCAGCTGCCTGTCGCTTGCGAGGGCTTGGAAATCCTGCTTTTTCTTACTGCTCATCGGTTTGGCTGCGGTTTGTTTTACTGTCTTTTGATCACAGTCTGCGAACATCTGAGCCTCACCTTCACTTTCGCATGCGCTCATCACAAGAACTGTGACCAGCAGGCTTATACACAAGCCTATTCGCCTCATGCTCTGTCTCCTCTCTGCTGAATCCCTTCTGGAAAATACCATAAAATATAGTTAAATGGTACCAGATGCACCTAACCCCAGCAATAAATCAAAAGTATGATTTGAAGCGAAAAAACATAAATATTTTGTAAAAATTGACGTGCATTCCATTCTTTTCAGGCCCATTTCTCGTACAATAGAAGTATCGTTACCGGAGAGGGGCTCTGATGATGAAACGTTTTACGAAACAAGAAAACAGCTGGGTGTTATATGACTGGGCAAATTCAGCTTACTCAATTGTCGTGACCACCGCGGTATTTCCGTTATTTTATAAATCAGCAGCTGCGGAAAGCGGTGTCAGCGCCGCTCAATCGACTGCCTATCTGGGCTATACCATTGCGATTTCAACGTTTATTCTTGCGATGCTCGGCCCTATTTTAGGCACAATCGCCGACTATGAAGGGTGCAAGAAAAAGTTCTTCGGTTTCTTTGTGTCAGCCGGTGTCGCCAGCACCGCGATGCTCGCCTTTATCCCTAGTGAACATTGGCTGCTATTGTTGCTGTTTTATACGGTATCGGCTATCGGTTTTTCCGGCGCCAATGTGTTTTATGATGCCTTTCTCGTGGACGTCACGCCTGAGAAGCGGATGAATCTCGTCTCGGCACGGGGTTTTGGCTTAGGATACATTGGAAGCACGATTCCATTTATCATCAGTATTGCTGTCATCCTGCTCGCACAAGCAGAGACTATTCCAGTGTCTGTATCGGCCGCAAGCCAGCTGTCCTTCTTCATAACGGCTGCCTGGTGGGGGCTGTTCACCATCCCAATGATTAAACATGTCCATCAACGCTATTACATCAAAAAAGAACCTCATATTGTCATCAACAGCTTTAAGCGGCTCGGCCAAACGATGAAACGGATCAGGCAATACCGGGCACTTTTCCTCTTCTTGCTCGCTTATTTCTTTTATATCGACGGAGTCGGCACGATTATTACGATGTCGACATCCTATGGATCAGATTTAGGGATCGGTTCCTCAAGCCTCCTGATCATCCTATTTGTCACCCAGGTGGTCGCTGCACCGTTTTCGATTGTATACGGAAAACTGGCAGAACGCTTCACGGGGAAGACCATGCTGTACGTCGGGATCGTCATTTATATGATCGTCTGCGTGTATGCCTATTTTATGAAGACAACGATTGATTTCTGGATACTGGCTATGCTTGTCGCCACCTCGCAGGGCGGTATTCAAGCCCTAAGCCGTTCCTATTTCGCCAAGCTTGTGCCAAAGCGCCACGCTAATGAATTCTTCGGTTTTTACAACATTTTTGGAAAATTCGCCTCAATTATGGGGCCGCTGCTCATTGCCGTTACCGCCCAGCTGACCGGGAAATCCTCGACTGCCGTGTTCAGCCTAATCATTTTGTTTGTGATTGGTATTGTGATTCTTGCCTTTGTTCCTGAGGAAACCAGCACAGATGTCAGCCAGCAGCAAAATGACCTGCCCCTTTAACTGGGAGCAGGTCATTCATCATTTATTCGCTTTATTCACCTTCAGCTGTTTCCCTTTGACGGTTGTGTTCTTCATCACTTTGAGAACATGAGGGCCTTTACCATTTAAAATCTCAACATATGAGGCGTTATCCATGATCGTGATGATGCCGATGTCGTCAGCTGACACACCGTCAATTTTGGCAATCGTTCCTACAAAATCAACGGCTCTGATTTTCTTTTTCTTTCCGCCGTTAAAATACAGCTTCATAATGTCTTTATTCAGCTCTTCGCTTTTGTCCTTTTTGCTTTCCGGACGGTCATTCAGTTTAGCTAGAAATTCTGGTTTCTTCCTTGCCACTTCCTCTTGAGAAGGTGCTTCTATTTTTTGGATTTCGAATCCGATATATTCTTCAATGTCGGCTAAAAACCGTTTTTCGAAGGCCGTGACAAACGAAATGGCCTTTCCTTTGTTCCCTGCGCGTCCCGTTCGGCCCGTGCGGTGGACATAGCTTTCTTTTTCAAGCGGCAGATCATAGTTGATGACAAGGGAGATATTTTCAATATCAATCCCGCGCGCGGCGACATCCGTCGCCACTAAGTAACGGTACTCGCTACGTTTAAATTCATTCATGACGTCGAATCGGTCTTCCTGAATCATTCCGCCGTGAATTTTATCACATGGATATCCTAAGTCATCCAATTCATCGGTCAGCTGATTGACGTGCTCTTTCGTTCGGCAGAAAATGATGCAGCTGTCGGGATTCTCCGTCATCAGCACATCTTTCAGCAATGAAAATTTATTCTCTTCTCTTACTTGAATCACCGCATGTTCAATATTTCTTGTGGTTAGGCCGGCCGCTTTGACTTCGATATGCTCGGGGTTTTGCATATATTGACGGCTCAGCTTCTCGATATCCTGCGGAAGCGTCGCCGAAAACAGCATCGTCGTGCGCTCAGTCGGCAGATGCTTGATAATCGCCTCCACCTGCTCAATGAAGCCCATATTCAGCATCTCATCCGCTTCATCAATGACCAAATAAGAGAGACGATCCAACGGCAGCGTGCCTTTTTCGATATGATCCAGAACACGTCCCGGCGTGCCGACAACAATGTGGCTTTTTTGCTTAAGCTCAGCTTTTTGTTTATCAAAGGAGGATTTTCCAAATACGGCTGTCGCTTTGATCCGTTTAAATCGTCCGATGTTCGTGATATCTTCCTTTACTTGCACCGCAAGCTCACGGGTCGGTGTTAAAATAAGCGCCTGCGGCTTGTTTTCATCCCAATCCGCCAGCTCACAGAGAGGAATCCCGAACGAAGCCGTTTTCCCGCTTCCCGTCTGTGATTTGACGACAAGATCCTTTCGTTCAAGGGCAGCGGGGATCACGCTCTGCTGCACCTTGGTCGGTTCTGTATATCCCAGTCCTTCCAATGCTCGTAAAATGTCATGACTGATTTGATAGTTTTTAAAATGACTCATGTATAAACTCCTGTCTCTTGCAGATGTTCTCATTATACTCTAATTGACGAAGGCATATGTGTTTTGACGAAAAATGATGTATTAAAAGCCATCGATTCCCTGGCGTTTTAGCTCCTGAACAGCCAATCGCGCCAGTGCGTCAGCCCCAGCGCGGTTCGGATGAAGCGTATCTCCGTCCATATAAAGCGCGAGTGTTTTTTCCGGACCGATCGATGTAAAGTATGCCGAGCTGAGGACATTTAAGTCAATGAGGTGTGTTTTTTCCTCTTCGACCAAAGCCAAAATAGAGGCCCTGTACCATCTGTTTACAGACGAATGGATGCCTTCAGAAGTAAAATCGGTTGCCCGGCCCTGGGGCGTTGATAGGATGACGTCCGCTCCTTTCGCTTTCACCTGACGAATCATATCACGCATCATCTCTTTAAACTCCGCTTCAGATTCATTATGCTTCGGATTTGTGTCATTAATGCCAAGCTGCAATATAAAATAATCTCCCGGTTTAATATACTTCAGGATCGCCTCAAGCTGTCCATCATTTCTGAACCCTCTCGCGATCTGCCCGCCGGACGCCATGTTTCTCACTTGAAAGGTGTGTTTATCGATATAGTGAGGCAGCATCTGCCCCCAGCCCGCCTGCTTGCTGCTGTTGAGCGGATAATAATTGCACACCGTCGAGTCGCCGCCGACATAAATGGTTCGGTTCGTCACCGGCTGATCAGACAATTTCTTTATTTTCAAGGCGCTAAGCGTAAAAGCGGTGCCAGCTTTCCCCTCTGTCACCAGCAGATTCAGCTGCCCGTCGGTGACGGGAATTTGGAACGTATCCTCCGCGCCATCCCCTGTCATATTAATGACCTGAAACACGCCCTCCGCCGCCACACTGGCCCTTGCCGTATTGCCAAGCGTCACCTTCACCTCATAAAGGCCATTCGGGAGATCCACATTAAACGTGTTATTGCTTTTCGTCCCATACGCTAAAAACTGAACCGCATCACTCTTCACACCAGTCCCGGATGCCGCCACATCCCTCATATTCTCCGGTGTTTGAAAACCGTAGCCCTTTGACCGGTCATACCGATCAGACGCCCTGACACCAATATAATCAGGCTCCACTGAACCGCTTCCAAAGTCAAACTGATACACCTTCGGCTCCGCTGCCTTCACACTCTCATTCCCGCCAAAACACAGCATCAGCATCATCACAAAAACCGCTACCATCCATTTTTTCATCAAGACTCCCCCTCTATGAAAACGCATACATTAATGCATACTCGATGATTGTTTCTTTATGATGACTGAATGCAGAAAAAATGGCGTTGAAAAATAAAATTGATGTGCCATATTTAAAAAGGGGGGTCTCAAGCAAAAAAGGGGAAAATCAGTGTGACTTCTTGTCACACTTGATCACATCCCAACCTCCGCAATAGAAACTCATCTGATCTTCTTGATCATACACATAATAACGGAGTCTTTCCCATTGATCGTCAGTCGGTTCAATCTCCAACTCAACCGCATCGATGGATTCAAGGTCATCCAGCTTTGATGCACTAATGTCTTCAAACCGCAAATGAATGTCACAGGTTTGAGCTGATAGTTTTAATTCAAACACAGGAATTTGAATATAACGATCATCTTCTTTCATATAGAAAGAAAACTCGTTTAATGTAAATGGACCTGTATCCGCATCAGAAAGATGTTTTTTCATTTTCTCGTATTGTGTGATATTCAAATGAATTCCTCCTATTTTTAGTTACCGCCAACCATATAGATGTCTACAGCATCGTATTCAAACCACACGATCCGTTCGCCTGATTCCGTTAGGCACTGGAGCTTCCCTTCTGAAAAATAGCTTTTATCCGGTTGAGGATCATTGATCAGAAAAACATCCTCATTGATGGAAGCTAGCAGAAAGAGAAAATCTGCAATATCCCGGTCTGCTTCCTGTAATATGGATTGGAAATGGAATTCCCTTTTGGCCAGTTTCGTCACCTTGTAAGCATGACCTTCAAAATACTCGGACAGGTCTTCTATAAACGAACCAGTCGTTATTACCTGTATCATGATTCGATCGTAGGCAAGCCCTGCCCAAAAACGATAAAACGACTCTGCATCTTCAAGTTCGCATGCCATAACGGTTTGGTCAGGCTTAAGCTCGATCATGTCCAAATTGCCAATACTGCTTATAGAGGTTATTTCCATAAAATCTTCCCCTTATCAGTTGGATAGCGCCACGCAAATCTCTTGTCTGACTTGTTCATACAAGAGAATGTGATGATACAGATCCTTATCGTTTTTGATCATATCCGGAAGTATGTCAGGATACAGCTCAAAAAAGCTTTTCTCCAACGAACGCCACTGATGCCCGGGCATCCTTTTATTCGCCAGCACATAACCCAAACTGCCATCAACTAGCATAAAAAACTCATAGATTTCCGCTTCAAAGCCGTACAATTCATCAGGATACGGCGTTTCTTCAAGCTCTTGCTGTCTTTTTCTCAGTTTTTGAAGCACGTTGATCCTCTCCTCACCCTATTCAACTTCCATCACCTCATATTGCCGGCAATAAAAGCGGAATGTCTGCTCTTCCCATTCTTCCACAAGGTACGTGCCTTGTGGTTGCATTTCAATATGGAGAAGTCCATCTGATAGATTCGATAGGGTTTCGATTTCTCGTATCGTAACGACTGAAACGTCTTTGAATATGACAACAATCGTACGTGAATGATAAACAGCTGCTAACTCAATCGTATAAATGATACCAAGAACGTGATCTGTTTCCCGATAAAAACGCCATTTCTTGATATGTTGAAACAAAATAGGAGTAGCTCCTGAAATACTCGACTCATCTGCCAATTTCGATTCCTCCGTTGATGGCTTCCCTATACTCCATACTCACAGTAAGGCTTCAAGTCAGGAAAAGAATCCTTCAACATTCTTTCTATGTTTTCATCGGTCACTGTAAATATAATATCTGTTGAATCAAAGAAACCGACTTCGAAAATACATTCTTTCACAGGGGAGATATAATCATCTTCATAAAAGTCAGCATTCCCATCAACAAACGGAACTTGTGTTATATCATACAGTATCGTCTCTTTAGGCACAGCAGTTAAAATAGAAAATATCACATAAATCTCATATTCATTTAATATACGATGAAATTCCTCACCTGTGATAAAAAGATAGTCTTCACGCTCGCCAATGATATCGTTCCAATGATCCTTATCCGAGGATACATCCATCATATTTAAAATATCGCCAATGACCCAATGATACTCAGTGATACGTAGGGGGAATTGGGTAAAAAAATCACTTAAATGAAAAAGAGTAGAATCAGTATATTCCAGACAAAATCTGCTCATATGATCTCCACCATAACTTCTTACAACTCATACTTAATCAATTCCTCCATCGAGGTTCCCTTGAAATATTGATAAAGAATATCCTCAATACTAAGGTGACCAAATAGCCCAATCGGGTTGCTAAAGGTCTTCCCCCGTTTTTTATCAACCTCTATTAAATCACTCTCTGCCGCTAATGAATCGTCTTGGCTAATGAGGTATTTTCCATCTTCATACATGACAAATGTTATAGTAGAATGATCAAATTTTTTCATCAAATCTATCGGCACCTTGGAAACAACCTTCCAATTCCCCTGAAGAAAGCCTGTATATCCTGTATTCGCAATAAAAAGGGTTCTTTGCTTTTCTGCCATCATGAGAGAAATGTCTTTTTTACTCAAGCGTTGATCTGTAAAAATATCAAAATACTGAATGAGAATATCATCATTTTTATCTGTTGCTAAATCTCCTTTTACCACTAATGCATATGTGAACTGATTGATTTTCCGTAAAGGGATTTCAATGACAACACCAGGCCTAACTTCACTTAAAGTAGTTCTTTTTTTCATCTTTAGGTTGATGTCAGTGACTTGTTTTCCTTCTAATTCTTTAAAAAGCGAATCGCCGTCTGAGTTTAATACCTGAAAGAGGGTATAAACAAATTCATTTAGAGTAGGCTTACGATCCAATTGTTCAAGGAACACAGCGTGAAAATCTTCGATGGCGTCGTGACAAATATCCAAACCATCATCACTTACGAATATCTTTTTATTTTTATATTTTTCTTCCCAAAAGCCCATGTTTCACCTCCGTTTTTCAGAACACTCATCTATTTTGAAACAAGATAGGCGGATCATGATCAATCGCCTCCAACAGCTCCTCACCAAACACTGTGATTGTACATTTCCACGGGTCTCCCAAAAGTCCCCAAGAGAAGTCCTGATGAAAGAAGAAATAATAGTCTCCGTTTGGAAATACGGGAACAGGCCATTCACCAAATTCATCCTGAGGCATTGCCTGATGAGGACTAAAGGTATATCCGTCATGCTGCCAGTCTAATGCGTACATCACATCGTGTTTTCCAGTACATGATTGAAATGCTTTTAAAATCGAAGTCTCTAAATCATTCAGCACTCTGACCACATCATCATTACTGGCTTTACCGCTCATCCCGCTAGAAATATCAAACACTTGATATGGATCAGACGGGATGATGTGATGACATCTGCTTCCGGGTTTCCATTTTATGAGCTTGTTCACTTCTGACCAGATGCGGTCTTGTTTTGTCTGACTTAAAGCGCGCCAATTCATCATGATCTCATCCCTACACCATATTGGATATCCTGCTTATAAACACCAGAAGAGGCCACTGCGTAAACAGCGTTACTCGTCAGTTTCAGCTGTTGAACGTCTAGGGCTTCACCGTTCGAGTCACAGCATGTTATCTCTTCCATCTCTTGACTCACATCGGCAGAAATCAAATAAAGAGACGACTCAAGCTCTTCACTGTAACAATTGAACGTCCCAACCAAAAAACCTTCTTCAGATATCGCAAGCTGATAAAATGCTTCTGAGTTCGGCTCTTTATCCGACAGAATCCATACCCGTCTCACGACCGTGTCGTCAAACGCGGCAATGACTGCATCTCCGTAATACAGCATATAAATCAAGCCGTTTTTTTCTGCAAGTCCATAACAATCATCTACAGCCGGCGCATCCATTTCTTCGAGCTTTCTATCAATGTGTATTTCCTTCTGCTGACCATCTAACGTAAAACACCACACACTATGGCCGTTGGGATTTTCATCATCATAAATGCCTTCATCATTTAAACCGACCCAAAGGTTTTGTTTCTCATCCAAAAGGCAGCAGGAAACCCCTGAAGGCAAGGGAAAAGCACTTTTCACCCTTCCCTCTTCTGAAAAAACCTTTACCTTCGGCTCATACGATTCGTAATAAACGAAGACATAGCCATCTGCACATTGTTGGAAGAGCTGAATATCGCTATATGCAATCTGCTCTTTCACTCTAAAATCCCGAACATCACCGGAAGGATCATAGATTGAAATGGTCACATCACCTTTCACACCTTTTCCAATGTAGACACGCCCCAGTGGATCAGCATGGAAAAAACAATCTTGGGTGTCCATGTTGATGATTTTATTCATTTTTAATCTTTTCATTTGTTATGCTCCCAGGTTAGAAATGAAGTGATAATTAAGCATTTATTAGCTATTAGTAACGGACAGCCTAGTTTCATTAATCGTTTTGGGATAAATCTACTTTCCAATTCAGCCTTAAATCATTTAGTGTTTAATTGATATGCATAAAACGATTGATCATCAAAGCGAACTGTTTCAGCTTCTATAGCAATCAGCATTCTGTTCATGTCAATAAGAAAGTTAGCATTTGATTGATACTCCGGAATTATAGAATTTGATAGATTCCCGATTCCTTCTGGATGATAACTCATCTCAAATACTTGCCAATTGTATTCTTCCGGATCTATTTTTTCCAATCTCATGTCGCCAACATCTGCACTATAATAAGCGGATGCCACATTTTGAAATAATATTTTATGGGTATATTCAGCTTCACTTTCAAAAACCTTTATATTAAGTGAGAGCTCTTTTTTAAACACATTAAAATCTAAATAAAGGACACTGCACCCCTCATCAATGTAATCAACCCATTCACTAATTGTTTTGTACATTGTCATCTCCTGCCTCTTTTTTAATCAATAACACCTTACCACCAAACACAAATTACTCCATATATTGTTTGATCCAATCATTTAAATCATCTGTTGAATGTAAATAAGTTTCAGGAGAATCTTTCAAATCAATCCCACTTAGAAGGATTAACATACTCCAGACTCTATCATCTTCTACTTCGGGGTCATCCGCATGAACATAAGTTCCAGCCCAATCCGACACTTCTTCTCTTGTTGTTTGTCCATTTAAGACACTTTTGATTTTATTTATGCATTCTAGTAGTTTTGGCTCGGTCAAATTGATCACCACGCACTCAATCTTCGTTTGGTATACCGATAATTCTATTTATTTTATTAAAGCCTGCTAAGCAATCAGATGATCAACAGACAATTCGGTAAAGATCCTCTACCGAATGAATTCTATTATTCGCTTTGAAGATCCAAACAAATTATTAAATAATTGTTAAATGATATTTAGAATATTTTCTCTGTTTATTGTCCCTATTCTGATAGTCTCGGAGTCTATTATTTCTATTTGGCAGAAGACCCCATTCAGTAAATCTTTAACAAGTGTTTTTTCTGTTAAATGAACTCTGCTCAATATAACCTTTAACTTAACGTCTTTTTAGTAAAATGATATTCTCATGAGCAACATTTGCATTTTTAGATTCTTGCAGAGTATATATAATCATTACTATCGCTTTTTAATACCAACTAAGTTTTCAATATATTATACGCTCTATTGTTTTATATTTTTTTTAAGCTAATCATAGTCAATAAGAGTTGATATTTCATCAAAATAGTACATTCACTTTTCCTTTTACTAATTGAGAAAGCCTTTTTTCCGCACCAATAATTTGAAATAACTGTATTATTGATTTAACATGTTAGCTTCATTGGAATAGGATTACAATATTTTTCTAGAATGTTTATGTTATTTTAAGAATCAAAAAAGGCCGCATAGGCCTTTTTACTTTTTCCATTATTGCATTTGTTCAATATCCGTACCCTCAGCTGTCACATTCGCCTTCCCCTGCCTCCTGACAAGCGTCAAGGCCATACCCGCAAAGATCAGCATGATGCCAAGCGTTTGATAGAGGTCAGGGCGGAAGCCTGTGAAGACGGTATCGAGCACGATCGCGACAGCGGGGTCGAGAAATACAATGATTGAAATAAATTTCGTCGATAAAAATCGCAAACTGTCAAAAAACAACAAATATACAATACCCGTATGGATGATGCCGGTAGATACCACCATAATCCAGTTTCCCTGAGATAGGTCAGCAAAAGCACCAAAGTGAATAAACGGAATCAGGATGATAACCCCTAAACCCGTCTGCAAGAAGGTGGTCGTGTAAGGACTGAGATTGTGAATGCCTTTTCCCAATAAAGTGGTGAACGCATAAAACAGTGCGGCGAGAACTGCCCATATGATCCCTGATCCCATCAGCTGTGTCAATGAAGTGCTGCCGTTAATCCCGGAAATCAGCGCAGTTCCCAGAAAGCAGATGATAATGGAGCTGACGGAGATCACATTTAATTTCTCTCTGTAGAAGAAGCTCCCCAGAAGAAGAACAAGCACCGGCGCTAGATGATAAACGGAGATGGCAATTGTAACGGACGTTTCTTCAAAAGACTTAAATAAAAACACCCAGTTGAATACAAGAAAGAAACCGCACGCCAATGTTTGCAGCACGTCTCTCTTGCTCCATTTTTCAGTTTTATACTGGCCGGACGCCAGCCAGCAAAGACCTAAAAACAGCGTCGCGCAAAGGCAGCGGACAAAGACTAATTCAAATGACGGCAGATTGGTATGCTCTGAGAAAAAGCCGATGGAGCCGAAAATCACCATAGAGATGACCATTTTGATTACGGCTGTTGATTTTTGTTTTGACGATATGGAAAGATCCTGTTGCATCAAACGTATTCTACCTCCAGTACTGCATAGCATAAACTGTTTTTTATGAATTCAGAAATCTACACATAAAATTCCTCTTTTTTACATGTAGATATTATAACACTTCTATTCTAAATAAAAAAAAGCGCCCAAGGGCGCTTTTTTTACAAATCTATCGAACAATCAAAACCGGGCATGTTGATAATTGAGACACTTTATGGCTGACGCTTCCAAGCATCATTTCTTTCAGGCCGCTGATCCCCCGGCTGCCAACTACAATCAGGCTGACGCCTTTCTCTTTTGCGTGATTTAGTATCTCATGCGCCGGCTCGCCATTCGCGTAAATGGTTTCAGCTTGAACGCCTTTTTCGGCTGCTTTTTCTTTTGCATTTTCAAGGATTTTCAGGCCCTCTTTTTTAACCTCGTTCCTGATTTCATCAATAAAGTGTTCAGGCACATAGACAATTCCCGTCAGAGAAGAAGTCGTGACGACGGCTTCTCTCCCCACATGAAGAATGCTTAGTTCCGCTTGCTGCTCTTTTGCCAAATGCACTGCGGCATCAAGCGCTTTTGCACTCATGTCTGATCCGTCAATCGCTACTAACATTTTGTTAAACATGCTCTTCCCGCCTTTCGGACTGTGGGTGGTTCATCTTTCTCTTTTATTGTCCGTCTGCATTTCGTTATTGTCAATTGAAGCGCATGAGTTTTCAAAAATTTGTCAGAGACTCTCTCCGTTTGTGGCGATAACCTGCTGATACCAGTTGAAGCTTTTTTTCTTGATGCGGTTAAATGTTCCATTTCCTTCATTGTCCCTGTCCACATAAATGAAACCGTAGCGTTTTTTCATTTCCGCAGTAGATGCACTGACAAGGTCAATTGGCCCCCATGATGTGTATCCGATTAATTCAACGCCGTCCGCAATGGCTTCGCGCGCTTCAAATAAATGATCACGCAGATAGTTGATTCTGTAATCGTCCTGAATCGTGCCGTCCTCTTCAACCTTGTCTACAGCGCCAAGGCCGTTTTCAACGATGAACAGCGGCTTCTGATAACGGTCGTATAAGGTGTTGAGCGTGATGCGCAAGCCTTTTGGATCAATTTGCCAGCCCCATTCTGATGATTTGAGGTAAGGGTTTTTGACTCCGCCCAGCAGGTTGCCCCCTGATTTTGCAAGCTCTTCCGGATCTGTGCTTGCCGCCATCGACATGTAGTAGCTGAATCCAATATAATCCACAGTATGTTCTTTCATGAGCTCTTCATCGCCTTCAGCCATTTCAATTTCAATATTGTTTTCTGCCAGATAGCGTTTCATATATCCCGGGTATGCGCCTCTTGCCTGAACATCTGAGAAGAAAAGTGTTTTGCGCTCATTCTCCATTGCCGCGAAGACATCCTCCGGCTTAGAAGTCATCGGATAGGTTGTCGTTGCCGCTATCATACAGCCGATTTTCGAATCAGGAATGATGTCGTGACCCGCTTTGACAGCAAGAGCACTGGCCACAAATTGGTGGTGTGCCGCCTGGTACATCGCGTTTAATTTGTTTTCTCCTTCTTCAAAAACAAGACCGCCTCCGGTAAATGGCGCATGGAGCACTACGTTAATTTCATTAAACGTCATCCAATACTTCACTTTGTGTTGATAGCGTTTGAAAACCGTTTTGGCATAGCGTTCATAAAACTCTATGACTTTGCGATTCTTCCAGCCGCCATAATTTTTCACTAAACCGAGCGGCATCTCATAATGAGAGATGGTTACGACAGGCTCAATATGATGCTTTAACAGCTCATCAAACAGATCATCATAAAATCTGAGACCGTCTTCATTGGGCTCCTCTTCATCGCCATTCGGAAAAATTCTCGTCCACGCAATCGATGTGCGGAACGCCTTAAATCCCATTTCTGCAAATAAGGCGATATCCTCTTTATAACGATGATAAAAGTCAATCCCGTTGTGATACAGATTCAAGGAAGTCATTGATTCATCAAATGGAGACATGATCCCGTTCGGCGATACGTCAGCTGTCGAAAGCCCCTTACCACCCTCGTTATAAGCACCCTCCACTTGGTTGGCAGCAACTGCGCCGCCCCATAAAAATCCTTCTGGAAATCGTTTTGCATTTGAACTCATATTGATCACCCCATCAGTTTTTTAAGATAAAGCAAGCAGCGCTTCTTTTGGCTGCACTTTACCGATCTCTTTCACCGGCGAAAACGAATATTGGTCTGTGTTGGTCACAATCACCGGGGTAATAACGTCATATCCCGCGGCTTTGATTTGCTCCAGATCAAAGGACACGAGCGGATCTCCCGGTGCGACCTTGTCGCCTTCTTTGACGTGAGCCGTGAACCATTGTCCCTCCAGCTTTACCGTGTCCAATCCAATGTGTATGAGTATTTCAGCTCCCTGATCACTCGTAATGCCAATTGCGTGTTTTGTTTTAAAAACGGTGGTAACGCTTCCACGAACAGGCGACACAACTTCTCCTTCTTCAGGCTCAATGGCAAATCCTTTTCCCATGATCCCGGCAGAAAACACTCCATCTTTGACTTCACTTAAGGCTTTCACTTCTCCCTTAATCGGGCTGTGAATGATCTCTCTGCTGCCCTCATGCACTGCCGGCTGCTGGCTGCCGTCAGAAGGCACATCCTCGAATCCAAGCAAATACGCAGCTGCTGTTCCCGCCGCAAACGCAATCACAAGGCCGATCATCGCGTAAATAAACGTTGGGCCGATAAAGACAGGGATGCTCGGGAGACCTGCATTCCCCCCGACGATATAGGAAGCAACACCCGTCATGCCGTAAAACGCGCCACCGGCTGCACCGCCAATCAAAGCGGCCGCAAACGGCTTTTTCAATCGCATATTCACGCCGTACATCGCAGGTTCTGTAATCCCCATCAGCGCCGTGATGCTTGTGGTAAGCGCAAGTGATTTAAATTTTTTGTTTCTGGAGCGAAGGAAGACGGCAAATGATGCTCCCGCCTGCCCCATATTCGCCAAAAACATAGCCGGCAGTAAATAATCGTGACCGTTTTGAGCGATATTGTTGATCATGATCGGCACAAAGGCATAGTGCATGCCCGTCATAATGATTAAAGAGAATGTACCCGCCAGCAAAATCATTGCCACAAGCCCTGCATGATCAAACAAATAATTGACCCCAGAAGACAAGTATTCTCCTAAAATAGCGCCAAGCGGACCGACTGTAATCAATGTCAGCGGCACGACAATCAATAGCGTGAATGTCGGAACCACAATCAATTTGAGAGATGCGTGTGTAAAACGGTCAATCCATTTTTCCACGTATGAAGCAATCCAAATCGCCAGCAAAATCGGGATGACCGTTGACGAATAAGTGGCAGCGGTTACAGGAAGCCCGATAAAGGAAATCGGTTTCCCCGCACCGAGCAGGGCTGTCAAATCCGGATGCAGGATCGCCGCCGCAATGGCAGCCGCTACGTACGGATTGCTTCCGAATTTTCTCGCCGCACTCATCGCTAGCAGGAGCGGCAGGAAGTAGAACGCGCCGTCACCGACAGCCGTTAAAATGACATGAACCTGGCTCTTCTCCGCCATCCAGCCAAACGTAACTGCCAGCGCAACAAGCCCTTTGATCATCCCCGCTCCCGCAATCGCAGGCAAAATCGGGGTAAACACACCAGAAATCACATCAAAGACCGCACTCAGCACATTCTTTTTCTGAGAGGATGAACCAGCGCTCTTTTCATCACTGAGATTGCTGTGCCGCACAATCGCCTGATACACCTTCGGCACATCGTTTCCGATAATGATTTGAAACTGCTCGCCGCTGATATTGGTGCCCATCACCCCCGGCAGCTGCTCCAGCTGACTGCGATCCGCCTTCGCGTTGTCATGAAGATTAAAACGCAGCCTCGTCATGCAGTGGATCACGCGCTGAACGTTGTCTTCACCGCCTACGAGTTGTAATATGTCCTTCGATAATTTATCATAATCCATGTGTATACCTCCTTTTTATGGGGGGACTGCTGGATGAAAGGTGGCCGCCTTTCACCAGCTTTTTTTCTATCAAATGCTGCATCACCTCCTAAAAGAGAATAAAAAAAACCTAAATGACACAGATTGCGAGAGTCTCCTCCTGCACCTGCACCATTTAGGTTTTGCCTGCTTTCGCAGTAACAATCCTGACGGGTCGCTGTATTTGTTTGTAGGTATACTTTAGCACTAGATTTGCGTGATGTCAACGCTTTCATTTTTGGTGTTGACTAAGGTGATTGCTCAATAAGGACTATTTTTTATAACGGTAAGCCATTTTGTATATTTTGTTTTATTTTTCCGAAAATACTATCAAATATATCAGCTGACTTAATATAAAAGTAAAAAACCTTGAAAGGCATTAGCCCATCAAGGTATATGTTTTATTTTTGACTATCCCTTTTCCATATACTTTCTCCGTCAGTTAAAAAAACTGCACTTGGCGGATCATCATAAAGTGAAATTTCAACTAATGAACCTTTCTTTTGTATTAACCAATTATATAAACTACTTTCTTCACTAGTAGGATGAGCTAAAATATCATTTACTTGAAATGTAACTGCATAATATTCGATAAAATTCACATCATCGTCATCCAACCCATTGTCTGTTTCAAAGAGTGTGTCTGGTTCACCAATAATCTTTAATCCACTATCCCACTCTATTATCAAGTCACTATCTTTATACTCTTTTAACGCTTTTATTAAAGGATCATATTCCATGTATATCCTCCTCTTATTACTTCTTTAATGGTTCTGAAGGCACTATATGCGCTCCGTCTTTTCCGTAATGAATCATTCCTCTAGTAGTTTCAATGTATTCACCAGTATCACGATCATAGTATTTTCCAATTGGTTTACCAAAGTCTACTCTTTCTTTTTTACCGTTTGGTAGTAGTTGACCTTTTCCTGCAAACTTATCAAGCAATTCCTGTGCTGTTTTATTATCACCATAGAAAATACTCTTGTTTTTACCATTTGCTATTTCTTGTTTGTAATTTGGCGTATTAGGAATATGTTTCTCTTGAGCACCTGGCTTTACTTTAACTGGGAATCCATGTACTTCTCTGTAAGGTCCTTTAGGTACTGACTTCTTTCCATAAGAAGGTACACCATTACCCGTATCCTTAGCAACGTTTTTAACTTCCGCAGCCTTCTTAGCCTTTTTCCCATCATTAATAAGTTTATTAATATCTATTAACTTTTCTAACTTAGCTATTTTGGCAAATGGTACTGAGTTTATGGAGGCAACAACACGGTCTTTTCCTGTGACTTTTTCGCCTGATACCGGATCTCTGCCCGTGGCTGCCTTAAAAAGATCATACACGCCGGTAAGTTCTACAGCTGTCTCTAAAATTTTCACATATCCATTCTCATCCACTTTAATGTCCGAAAGCGAGACGACAGGTTCAAGCTTCATGTCATTACCAGATATGTATACATTGTAAAGTGTATCATTATAAACGACTTGCTTAACCTCTGCATTTGAGAAATCAGTTTTTATATGTTCTCTATGTTCACTCGTATTATACACTTTACCATTGATAACGATGATATTTTTACTTACCTTTTTAGAATCACCCGTTTTGACAACTGAATCCACTTTAGACTTTTCATTCTCGGCTAATTTCTTCAACATCATCTCCATCGGAGAATCATCCGCCTGCTTCATTTGCGGGTTAATCGCGCCGAAGGTTTGGTTGATGTTTTCTTCTTCCTGTGATTTCAGGATGGAGCCGCTTTTGTAGCCTGTGATTTCAATTTTCGGGCCGGTGTACATGGTTTCGAGCTGGTCTATATATTTTTTCATCGTTTGAAAATCTGATTTTGCGGTTTCTAGTGCTTGAGTTTGATGGCCGTCAAATTGAAAGAGCTTATTCAGGGTGTCTGAAATCAGTCGCTCAGCCTGTTCTGTCTCCATTCGGAAAAAGGTATCATTGACTGTCGGCAGGCTGACGATGTGATCTATGGCTGATGTCTGGCGATTGACTGCGTCAGTGAGCTGCTCTGTCACTTCTCGTGCATGCTTGACCCCATGTCTCGCATCGTGTGAGAGAAAAGCCTCTGCGATCATGCCGTGGGAGTCAGATTCTACAGAGGAAATCGCATGCTGTGTTTGTTTCAGCACTTTTTTGTATTCGTCGATAAACATGCCAAAGAAAAGGAGAAAAGGCTTGTGGCACTCCTCGTAAAAGGTCCGGATGGCATCTCCGCCTTTTCCTTTCAGCGCGTCCTTCATGCCTGCCAGATGCTCAACGCTTTTTTCCAGCTTCTCCAGCTGTTGTTTTTGCTTGTCCAGTTTCTCAATCGTATGCTGAATGCCCTCGTGAAGAGCGTGGACATCTAATGTTTTCAATCCCTTGTCCTCCCGCGCTTTATTTCATGGAAGATGATATGTTTTCGTCCGTTTCCTTCATGGCGTTTATCGCGCTTTCCGTTTGTGCGATATGCTTGGCCAGAACAGACGCATATGCTTCAGTGAGCTCTTTGATGTCCTTATTTAATTGCTCGATGGACTTCACAACATTCAAATGGTTTCTGCCTGAGAGATGGCCGGGCAAGGAGGACTTGAGTGCAGCTGAATTCTTGAGCTGAGAAAGCCCTTTCTTCACTGTGCCATACACCATTTTAATTTCCTGTGCCATTTGTGCTCACCTCACTTTTTATGTTTTTCCTTCTCTATTTCATGCTCTATCCTCGTAATTTGGCGTCTTATGGAATAGACATCGCCCTCTAATGAGTGGATTTTTCCTTCTATGCTTTCGATGATTCCGATGACTTGATCGCTTTTGATTTGCTGATATGCTTTGTTCATTCCTTCACGAATATCTTCAAACCGCTGAGCATGTATTCCTCTCCATGCCTCCCGGTTAAGATGAGGCCGGTGAATGAGATGCTGGGCCTCGGAGAATTCGTGTTTGATTTGCCTGATTTCGTGCAGCACTCGTTTTAATTGATGGATCTGTTCCTGCTTTTCATGTAAGTCGGCTTTTACCGAATGTAACAACATTTCACTATGCATGCCGCAACACCTCGTGTTTCTATCAAACTGTGTCAATTCTTTACAATACAGACTATTTTCATATTACATGATGGGTCATATTGGATAAATAGGTAAAAAGGATTGTCTTGAGGAACTTTATCCCGGTTCTAAATAGCTAAAAATTCAATTTCATAACTTTGTAAGAGGGAGAATCATCATGATGGGGACTTTTCGTTTAGGTCTTGAACCACGCTATCACTTCTGTTTTTTCTCTCGCTCAACCATTTCTTATAGTCAATAAAGCTCATAAAAAAGCGCCTTCTCTAGAAGGCGCCTTCTCCATCTTATTTAGATCCCCATACAGCCTCACCGCTGCCATTCAACACACTAAACGTCATGACGTTCTTCTCTCTCATCGAATCCCACTGGCGTAAAAATACCCCGTTATACTTCTTGCCTGGTAACGTGATATCGGCGGTATTTTTTCCGGTTTTCTTCCATGTTCCGGTCATTTCCCCGGAAATGGTGTGGTTTTTGTTGAGCTGGATGTTGATGGTTTGTTTGATGTCGGCTGAGATGTCTTTTCCGTGCTGGATAAGTTTGTATGTTCCTGTGATGTCTTTTTGTTTTACTTCTTTCAATGTTTCGCCCGCATAACGATATGGCGCTGCTACCGGCCAGCCGTCTTTGTTCATGAACAATTGGTGGACTCTGACTTCGTGTTCTTCACCCCTGCCCGGGAAGCGGGTGTGGAAGATTAAATAGGAACGCCCGGTTTTTTCGTCATAATATGCGGAGTTGTGGCCTGGTGAGACGTACCCGGTGCCTTTTTCATTTTCTGTTTCAAAAGTGTAACTGCCCATGAGTTTGACGCCGTATGGTTCGATGGAACGGTCGTCGAAGAATGTGCCTTCTTTGCCGCGGACATCAAGCATTGGATTGCCTTCTGCATCATAATAAGGGCCGTCTGGTTTCTTGGAGCGGGCCACACGGATGTTATAGCCGCCTGTTGCATCAAGACCGCCATATGATAGGTATAAGTAGTAGTATTGGGTGTCTGGATTGTAGAGAACATACGGGCCTTCGATTCTGCTATGGTTGCCGCCAAGCAGTTTTTTCCCGTATCCCTGTCCAGGAAGCGGGAAGCCCGTTTTCGGATTCATTTCAAGTATGAAAATGCCGCCTGAGTATGATCCATACACCATCCACAGCTTGCCGTCTTTATCAAAGAAGGTATGCGGGTCGACGACATTCGGATGTTTTGTTGCGTCATACGGTGTTCCATCGTTGCTTGTGCCTTCCATTCCTGATTTCAAAAAGATGCCTTTGTTTTTGTATGGCCCTTCGATGTTGTCAGCGACGGCAACACCCATGGCGGATCTTGGTGAGTCGCCGCGGCAGGCGTTGTAGTACATGTAGTATTTGCCGTCCGCCAGCTGCGTGACGTCAGCCGCCCAAAGAGTATCCGATTGGGCCCATTCGAAGGTTTCTTTTAATTCTTCATAGACATTCGGAATAAGTGGGTTGTCATTGCTTACGCTGTTGGTCAGCTGCTGCCATTGCATAAGGTCATTTGTTTTTGCTGAAGCGAGATGAGATCCAAAAACATAAAAGGTGCCGTTTGTTTCAATGATGGAAGGGTCATGGACGCTGACTTCTTTAAATACAGGTTTTTGTGCATAGACGGAGTTTGGGAGGGTGAAGGTCATGATAAGAGCTGCAAGAAAACATACACGGAACAATCGGTTGAACATCTAAACAATTCGCCTCTCTTTTTTATTAAATTTTAAACGCTTACATTTCCCTATGAAGATACCCCGGCCTATTAAAACAGCCGAATGTTTTCATATTCAAACAGATAGGTGATTTCTCACTGTTCTCTTACATAGTCAGACTGATGTCTGTCTGTTTTGCGCAGAACTGCTGCTTGCATATCCTCTCCTTCATAGTTCAACTCTTTTGCTGTTTCTCCTTCTTTCATCACTCTGTTTTTCATTCGCGTACATGTAATAACTGCTTTGTCAGGTTTTGCATCGACTGTGATACAGTCATTTCGTTGTCGGCGTTTTTTAAGATGATGCCTGATTGCCCGTCAACACCGGAGTCATTCGGCTGGCTCTTTATAAAACGCCTTACGAAAAATGCGACTTTGTAAACGCATATTGAGAGTTAGACAGCGGCGCTTGCCTCCTTGTCTGGATATCGTGTGCAATCGCTGAAAAAACCTGTTCTGCTTTCTGCGTCGCGCTATTACAATAGCAATCTAACTTGTTAAAGACTGTAAAAAACCTTTTGACTTCTGCTGCTGAACCAATTAATATAATACTCAGTTAATAGTTATCAGAATTTTTAGGAATTGAGTGATTCATATGACACTGCATAAAGAGCGTCGGATCGGCCGGCTGTCTGTTCTCCTGCTGCTGAATGAGGCGGAAGAGAGTACGCAGGTTGAGGAGCTGGAGCGAGACGGATGGAAGGTCTGTCTTGGCAAGGTAGGATCAATGGACGCGCATAAAGTAGTAGCCGCAATTGAAACCGCTTCCAAAAAGAGCGGTGTCATTCAATCTGAGGGTTATCGGGAGTCACATGCGCTTTATCATGCGACGATGGAGGCTTTGCATGGCGTGACCAGAGGTGAAATGCTGCTGGGATCGCTGCTTCGGACGGTGGGCTTGAGGTTTGCCGTTTTGAGGGGAAATCCTTATGAAAGTGAAGCAGAAGGCGATTGGATTGCTGTCTCGCTTTACGGAACAATCGGGGCGCCGATTAAAGGTCTTGAGCACGAGACATTCGGTGTTGGAATTAATCACATATGAAACAGCCCATAGATCTTAGACGATAGGGGGCTATGCGTGAAAACAGATGTTCACAGCATAGCTCCTTTTTGTATGGGCGCTTTACCAAAGTAAAGAAAAAGGAGTTGGGCTTATGGTGACTTTAGACGGTTCTTCATTGACAACAGCCGACGTCGCTCGTGTGCTGTTTGATTTTGAGGAGGCAGCGGCTTCCGAGGAAAGTATGGAGCGCGTGAAAAAAAGCAGAGCGGCAGTGGAACGGATTGTACGCGACGAAAAGACAATCTACGGCATCAACACCGGATTTGGCAAATTCAGCGATGTCCTGATTCAGAAAGAAGACTCGGCGGCGCTGCAGCTGAATTTAATCCTTTCTCATGCCTGCGGAGTCGGCGACCCTTTTCCTGAGTGTGTTTCCAGGGCAATGCTGCTTTTGCGTGCCAATGCGCTGTTAAAAGGCTTTTCCGGTGTACGCGCTGAGCTGATCGAACAGTTGCTTGCTTTTTTAAATAAACGCGTCCATCCTGTCATCCCCCAGCAGGGATCACTTGGCGCAAGCGGAGATCTGGCGCCGCTTTCCCACCTGGCGCTTGCGCTGATCGGGCAAGGAGAAGTCTTTTTTGAGGGGGAAAGAATGCCGGCAATGACAGGCTTGAAAAAAGCAGGTATTCAACCGGTAACGCTGACATCCAAGGAAGGGCTTGCCTTGATTAACGGGACTCAGGCCATGACTGCAATGGGAGTGGTCGCCTACATTGAAGCTGAGAAACTAGCCTATCAAACAGAACGCATTGCCAGCTTAACGATTGAAGGTTTGCGGGGAATTATCGATGCATTTGACGAGGATATTCACTCAGCCCGCGGCTATCAGGAGCAGATCGATGTCGCAGAACGAATTCGCTTTTATCTATCTGACAGCGGCCTGACAACCTCCCAGGGAGAACTGCGGGTTCAGGATGCCTATTCATTGCGCTGTATTCCGCAAGTACACGGTGCGACTTGGCAGACACTAGGCTATGTCAAAGAAAAATTAGAGATTGAAATGAACGCAGCTACAGACAATCCACTCATTTTCAATGACGGTGACAAAGTGATTTCCGGCGGAAACTTTCACGGACAGCCGATCGCCTTTGCCATGGATTTTCTGAAAATCGCAATATCAGAGCTTGCGAATATCGCAGAGCGCAGGATCGAACGACTTGTGAATCCGCAGCTGAATGACCTGCCGCCGTTCCTGAGCCCTCATCCCGGTCTGCAATCCGGTGCAATGATCATGCAGTACGCCGCGGCCTCACTCGTTTCTGAAAATAAAACACTGGCCCATCCTGCAAGTGTGGATTCCATTCCGTCATCCGCCAACCAAGAGGACCATGTCAGCATGGGAACCATCGCCGCTCGGCATGCTTATCAGGTAATTGCAAATACAAGGAGAGTCATTGCGATCGAAGCGATTTGCGCATTGCAGGCGGTTGAATACAGAGGCATAGAACATGCAGCGTCCTATACGAAACAACTTTTTCAAGAAATGAGAAAAGTCGTGCCGTCCATTCAGCAGGACCGTGTATTTTCCTATGACATTGAACGCTTGACTGACTGGCTGAAGAAAGAATCTTTAATACCTGATCATCAGAATAAAGAACTAAGGGGGATGAACATATGACTGATGTAAAAAAATCAATCCGTGCCAACAGAGGAACAGAGCTTGAATGCTTAGGATGGGAGCAAGAGGCAGTGCTTCGGATGCTTCGAAACAACCTTGATCCAGAAGTCGCCGAGAAGCCGGAGGACCTCATCGTATATGGCGGGATCGGCAAAGCCGCACGGGATTGGGACGCATTTCACGCCATTGAGCATTCCTTGAAAACATTAAAAAATGATGAAACCTTGCTCGTGCAATCCGGAAAGCCCGTTGGCATGTTCCGTACACACCCGCAGGCTCCGCGCGTGCTCCTAGCAAATTCTGTTCTTGTTCCGAAGTGGGCAGACTGGGAGCATTTCCACGAACTTGAGAAAAAAGGGTTAATGATGTACGGACAGATGACGGCTGGCAGCTGGATTTACATTGGCTCACAAGGCATATTGCAAGGAACCTATGAAACCTTCGCTGAGCTGGCGCGACAGCACTTCGGGGGCAGCTTAAAAGGAACGTTGACGCTGACAGCGGGTCTCGGCGGAATGGGAGGCGCCCAGCCGCTGTCAGTCACGATGAATGAAGGCGTCGTGATTGCCGTCGAGGTTGACGAGAAACGCATCGACAAGCGGATCGAAACAAAATACTGCGATCGAAAAACAGCATCGATTGAGGAAGCCTTAGCTTGGGCTGAAGAGGCAAAGCGGGCAGGAAAACCTTTGTCCATTGCACTTCTCGGAAACGCAGCTGAGGTGCATCACACACTTTTGAACCGAGGCGTCAAAATTGATATTGTGACAGATCAGACATCTGCCCATGACCCTTTAATCGGTTATGTTCCCGAGGGCTATTCCCTTGATGAAGCTGACCGTTTGCGTCAAGACACTCCAGAGCTTTACGTGCGCCTTGCGAAGCAAAGCATGAAAAAACATGTCGAAGCCATGCTGGCCTTTCAGCAAAAGGGCTCTATTGTATTTGACTACGGCAACAATATCCGGCAAGTCGCAAAGGATGAAGGGCTGGAGAATGCCTTCGATTTTCCGGGGTTTGTCCCTGCCTACATCCGCCCCTTATTCTGTGAAGGAAAAGGGCCGTTCCGTTGGGCGGCGCTTTCCGGAGATCCGGCAGATATTTACCGTACGGATGCGTTATTAAAAGAGCTGTTCCCGACAAATAAAGCCCTTCACCGCTGGATTGATATGGCACAGGAAAAAGTCACCTTCCAAGGCTTGCCGTCCCGTATCTGCTGGCTTGGATATGGAGAACGAAAAAAGATGGGCCTCGCCATTAACGAGCTGGTTAGAACCGGGGAGCTAAAAGCGCCTGTCGTTATTGGGAGAGATCATTTGGACTGCGGGTCTGTCGCCTCTCCAAACCGGGAAACAGAAGCGATGAAGGACGGAAGTGACGCTGTCGGTGATTGGGCTGTGCTAAATGCGCTTGTCAACACGGCGGCGGGTGCAAGCTGGGTTTCCTTCCACCATGGCGGCGGCGTCGGAATGGGCTATTCCCTGCATGCCGGCATGGTTGCAGTGGCCGATGGAAGTGAGCTGGCTGACGAGCGGCTCGCGCGGGTCTTAACGAGCGACCCAGGAATGGGCATTATCCGTCATGCGGATGCGGGTTATGAACGTGCCGTTGAAGTAGCGAAGGAACAGGACATTATCGTGCCGATGCAAAAATAAAGGAGTGATGACATGCCAAAGCAAATTGATACGATTCTCATCAACATCGGTCAGCTTTTGACGATGGAAAGCAGCGGCCCGCGGGCAGGCAAAAGCATGCAGGATCTTCATGTGATCGAAGACGCTGTTGTCGGCATCCATGAACAGAAAATTGTGTTCGCCGGACAAAAAGGGGCTGAAGCCGGTTACGAGGCAGACGAAATCATTGACTGTTCGGGACGCCTTGTAACGCCTGGCCTCCTTGATCCGCACACCCATCTTGTATTTGGCGGATCTCGTGAAAAGGAGATGAACCTTAAGCTTCAGGGCATTTCATATTTGGATATTCTGGCGCAGGGCGGCGGGATTCTGTCTACAGTCAAGGATACCAGGGCGGCTTCAGAAGAAGAGCTGCTGCAAAAAGCCCATTTTCATCTGCAAAGAATGCTGTCCTACGGCACAACCACAGCAGAAGTGAAAAGCGGCTACGGCTTGGAAAAAGAGACAGAGCTCAAACAATTGCGTGTCGCAAAAAAACTGCATGAAAGCCAGCCTGTTGACCTTGTTTCCACATTTATGGGAGCCCATGCGATTCCTCCCGAATATCAAAACGATCCAGATCAATTTCTGGATCAAATGCTTTCCCTTTTGCCGGAAATCAAAGAGCTGGAGCTCGCCAGCTTCGCTGATATCTTTACAGAAACAGGCGTTTTTACAGTCAGCCAATCCCGCCGTTATTTACAAAAAGCAGCTGAGGCAGGCTTCGGATTAAAAATACACGCAGATGAAATCGATCCGCTTGGAGGTGCTGAATTAGCAGGTGAGCTAAAGGCCGTCTCAGCCGACCATTTGGTAGGTGCATCGGACGAAGGCATAAAGAAATTGGCTGAGGCAGGAACGATCGCCGTCCTCTTGCCGGGCACGACATTTTATCTTGGCAAAAGCACATACGCCAGGGCAAGAGCTATGATTGATGAAGGGGTATGTATCAGCTTGGCAACGGATTTTAATCCTGGCAGCTCGCCGACTGAAAATATCCAGCTGATCATGTCGATTGCCGCGCTTCATCTGAAGATGACTGCAGAAGAAATATGGCACGCGGTCACAGTCAATGCCGCATACGCCATAGGGAAAGGAGAAGAAGCCGGTCAGCTCAAAGTCGGCCGCTCAGCTGATCTAGTCATTTGGCAAGCCTCGAACTATATGTATATTCCGTATCACTACGGGGTCAATCATGTACATCAAGTCATGAAAAACGGAACAATTGTTGTCAATAGGGAGGGAGCTATTCTTGGATAAGTACCCTTTTCTCAGAGAAGCCGGGTCTTCGTTTAAAGACCGGGATGTCACAAAAATGAGCGACCTGATCGCAACATGGGACGGCCAAGACATTAAGGGACCGGCGTTGATAGGTGTCCCCCTATCAAAATCATCCATCAGTCATTCAGGCGCTTGCTTTGCACCCGGAACAATACGCCAGTCTCTGAAACATTCATCAGCCTATTCTGCTGAGCTTGGAGAGCACGTCGTATCGGAGCTTCTATATGATCTGGGGGATATCGATATTCATGTCACTGATATCGCAAAGTCACATCATCACATTTTCCAAACCATGCACGCTTTGCTTTCGGACCATCCGGATTGGGTGCCGCTCATTCTCGGGGGAGATAACTCGATCAGCTACTCCACTATAAAAGCGATAGCACAAACGAAAGGAACAGCAGCAGTGATTCAATTTGATGCCCATCACGATGTTCGCAATACGGAGGACGGGGGGCCGACAAACGGCACCCCCTTCCGCCGCCTTTTGGATGAAGAGATCATTGAAGGTCAACATTTGATCCAGCTGGGTATCAGAGAATTCAGCAACAGCCAGGCCTATGAAGCATATGCAAAAAAACATAGCGTGAACATTCACACGATGGACATGATCCGGGAAACAGGACTAATCCCAACGATAAAAGAGATTTTGCCTGTTGTTCAAGATAAAACAGATTTCATTTTTATATCTGTTGACATGGATGTCTTAGACCAGTCCCATGCACCCGGCTGTCCAGCGATTGGCCCGGGCGGCCTCTATACAGACGAATTGCTTGAAGCAGTCAAGTACATCGCACAACAGCCCAATGTTGCCGGGATTGAAATTGTTGAAGTCGATCCTACCCTCGATTTTCGAGATATGACAAGCAGAGCTGCAGCTCATGTTCTGTTACACGCATTAAAAGGAATGAAACTCTCCCCATTCAAGTGATCTTCTGGCAGGTTGTATTTTGGGTATAAGAAACTCATCTGCCTAAGGAATGGCAGCTAAAAGG
This sequence comes from Bacillus sp. JZ39, assembly GCF_053903145.1. Lineage (NCBI taxonomy): Bacteria > Bacillati > Bacillota > Bacilli > Caryophanales > Bacillaceae > Bacillus > Bacillus sp. JZ39. Next base: position 3,841,521 of record NZ_CP096389.1, read on the forward strand.
AGGGCGAGACAGTGAATCTTCAGGAGAACAGCAGCCAACAGCTAAAACGCACAATGAAAAGCAGGCACCTATTTATGATCTCATTGGGAGGCGTCATAGGCACAGGACTTTTCCTCAGTACGGGCTATACGCTACATCAAGCCGGACCCGGCGGTACGATACTCGCTTATGTAATCGGCGGGTTGATGATGTACCTCGTCATGCAATGTCTCGGCGAATTGTCGGTTGCCATGCCGGTGACCGGCTCTTTTCAAAAATATGCTACAACATTTATCGGTCCATCTACCGGTTTTATGGTCGGCATCATGTACTGGATCAATTGGGTGGTGACGGTAGGCTCTGAGTTTACCGCATCCGGTATTCTCATGCAGCGCTGGTTTCCTGACAGCAGCGTATGGATGTGGAGTGCGATTTTTGCAGCTCTCCTTTTCGTATGCAACGCATTCTCAGTCAAGTTATTTGCGGAAACCGAATTTTGGTTTTCCAGCGTGAAGATTGTCACCATCATTTTATTTATCATTTTAGGAGGAGCCGCCATGTTTGGCTTGATCTCTTTAAACGGGACGGCTGATGCTCCTATGTTGTCAAATTTCACAGATCATGGAGGATTGTTTCCAAATGGCTTTCTCGCCGTATTTATCGCGATGATATCTGTGAGCTTTGCCTTTTCCGGAACAGAATTAATCGGAGTCACAGCAGGTGAATCAGCAAATCCTCAAAAGGATATTCCGCGATCCATCCGTAATGTCGCATGGAGAACCGTGATTTTTTTCATTGGCGCTGTGTTCGTATTATCCGGGTTAATTTCGTGGAAGGAAGCAGGAGTCATTGAAAGCCCGTTTGTCGCCGTATTTGCGGAGATCGGAATCCCTTACGCCGGTGATATTATGAATTTCGTAATATTAACAGCCTTGCTGTCCGTCGCCAATTCAGGCTTATATGCTTCGACCCGTATGATGTGGTCGTTAGCAAATGAAAACATGATCAGCTCCCGTTTTAAGAAAGTGACCTCTAAAGGCATTCCTTTAAATGCCTTAATGATCAGTATGGCTGTATCTTGTTTATCTCTCGTTTCCAGTATCGTGGCCCCTGGAACTGTCTATGTGGTGATGGTCGCAATTGCTGGATTTGCAGGAGTCGTGGTCTGGATGAGCATTGCCTTGTCCCAGCTCTTGTTTCGAAAGAGATTTCTGAAAAAAGGGGGGAATGTAAAAGAGCTGACATTTCGCACGCCGCTTTATCCTCTTATGCCTATAGCCGCTCTCTTATTATGTTCTGCTTCTTGTATCGGTCTTGCTTTTGATCCCAATCAAAGAATCGCACTTTTCTGCGGAGTTCCTTGTATCATCCTTTGCTATCTCATCTACCATTTCAAAAGAAATGTTACAAAAGCGAAAAAAATCAGCCAAGAGGAATATCCGGCCGATCACATCCTATAATTAAAAAAGCACACCCCGCCCAGCATGGGATGTGCTTTATTTTTTATTCTGTAATTAACGTATGAATCAGCTTCGGCGCCTTCGCTTCCGCGGCGATGCGGATGTTGTCATAGACTTTTGCAATGACTTCATCAACGTTTTCGCGGTTGGCGTAAAGCGTTACGAGCGGTTCCCCTTTTTCTACTTTGTCGCCGACCTTTTTGCGGAGCATGATGCCGACGGCTAAATCGATTTCGTCTTCTTTTGTGGCGCGGCCGGCACCTAACAGCATCGCCGCGACGCCGATTTCGTCCGCAACGATTTCAGAGACGACACCCGCTTCTTTGGCAGGCACATCAATTTGATATGCGGCTTGCGGAAGCTTAGACGGATCGTCAACAATTGAGCTGTCGCCGCCTTGGTTTTTCAGGAAATCCTTGAATTTCTCAAGCGCTTTGCCGTTTTTCATGACTTCTTCCAGCTTCGCTCTCGCTTCGTCCAATGTATCGGCTTTTTTCGCAAGCACAACCATCTGGCTGCCGAGCGTTAAGACAAGCTCATGAAGATCCTCAGGCCCCTCGCCTTTGAGTGTGTCGATCGCTTCTTTGACTTCAAGCGCATTTCCAATCGCAAAGCCGAGTGGCTGGGACATGTCTGAAATGACAGCCATTGTTTGACGGCCGACGTTATTTCCGATGCGTACCATCGCTTTGGCAAGTTCAGCTGCGTCTTCTTCTGTTTTCATGAAGGCGCCCGCTCCCGTTTTTACGTCAAGCACGATGGCGTCCGCCCCGGCAGCGATTTTTTTGCTCATAATCGAGCTTGCAATGAGCGGAATGGAATTGACCGTTCCCGTTACATCACGAAGCGCGTACAGTTTTTTATCAGCCGGCGTTAAATTGCCGCTTTGGCCGATGACCGCAACCTTGTCGCGGTTCACAAGTTTAATAAATTCATCCTTCGTCAGTTCCACGTGGAAGCCGTCAATTGCCTCTAACTTATCAATCGTGCCGCCCGTATGGCCGAGGCCGCGGCCGGACATTTTGGCAACCGGCACGTCAAGAGCCGCAACAAGCGGAGCGAGAACGAGTGTTGTCGTGTCGCCGACGCCGCCGGTGGAGTGTTTATCCACTTTAATTCCTTCAATGGCAGAAAGATCAATCGTTTCACCGGAGTTCACCATAGCCATCGTCAAGTCCGCGCGTTCACGGTCACTCATATCCTGGAAGAAAATCGCCATAGCAAGCGCGCTTGCCTGATAATCAGGAATGCTTCCGTCTGTATAGCCGTTCACGAAAAATTGAATTTCTTCAGTGGTGAGTTCTTTTCCGTTTTGTTTTTTGATGATGATATCTACCATTCTCATGTTTGGTCACCGATCCTTTTCGATTAAGTTCAGTAAATCAAGCCCACAATTGCTGCTGATAAAAAGCTGACAAGAGTAGCACCGTATAATAATTTCAAGCCGAAACGAGCGACGACATTTCCTTGCTTTTCATTCAGTCCTTTTACGGCACCGGCAATGATTCCGATTGAGGAGAAGTTCGCAAATGACACAAGGAATACCGATACGATCGCTGTTGTACGGCCGCTGAAATGGAAACCGTTTTGCGTAAGCGACGTCATGGCGACAAATTCATTCGATACCATTTTTGTTGCCATAATGCTTCCCGCATTAACAGCTTCATTCCATGGGATACCCACAAGAAAAGCGAATGGAGCAAACACATATCCAAGAATGCCTTGGAACGAAATACCGAATACTGCATTAAAAATGCCATTGATCAAGGCAATAATCGCGACAAATCCAATCAGCATCGCAGCGACGACAACCGCTACTTTGAAACCGTCAAGGATGTATTCTCCGAGCACTTCGAAGAAGGATTGTTTTTCTTCTTCCTCAACACGAAGCATATCCTCTTCTTTTGCAACCTCGTACGGATTAATAATAGAAGCAATTATGAAACCGCCAAATAAGTTCAAGACCAGCGCTGTTACAACATATTCCGGTTTCAGCATTGTCATATACGCGCCGACAATCGACATTGACACAGTTGACATCGCAGATGCGCAAAGCGTGTACAAGCGCTGCTGATTTAAAAGACCGAGTTCTTTCTTCAAGGAGATAAATACTTCTGACTGCCCTAAAATCGCAGAAGCCACTGCGTTATACGATTCCAATCTTCCCATACCGTTTACCTTGCTGAGGGCAAGGCCAATATATCTAATAATAAACGGGAGGACTTTCCACTTTTGCAGAATCCCGATCAGAGCGGATATAAACACGATTGGCAAGAGAACATTCATAAAGAATGTCGTTTGGTCCGCATTCACCAAGCCGCCAAACACAAAGTTAATTCCCTCTGCCGCGTATTCAAGCAGGTAACCGAATCCTTTTGCAAATCCTCCCACGAGGAAATTCCCTATTCCGGTATTGAGGAGAATGTAGCCAAGAATAAATTGCAAAATGAGCATAACAACAATTGGGCGGATCTTAATTCTTTTTTTGCCGCTGCTCGCGATCCACGCGAGGCCTAAAAACACGAGTAAACCGATAATCCCAATCAAATACTTCATATGTGTTTCTCCTTTATTTGTATTCGCTTACAATCACTGTTTCCTCAGAAAACGGAAAGCAGTCTGCCTTCCGTCAGCTCTTAATAGTTGTCTCCGCCTGATGCATTTTCTCCTTTTACGATAGAAACGCCTGCGCTGGCGCCAATTCGGCTTGCTCCGGCCTCTACCATTGTGTCTACATCTTCTTTCGTTCTGACGCCGCCAGATGCTTTGACGCCGATATCAGGCCCTACTGTTTTGCGCATTAAGGCGATATCTTCCTTCGTTGCGCCGCCTGTAGAAAAGCCTGTTGATGTTTTTACGAAATCCGCTCCCGCAGACACCGCTAAACGGCATGCACGTTCTTTTTCTTCATCAGTCAGAAGGCACGTTTCGATAATGACTTTGACAAGCGCTTTTCCGGCTGCAGCTTCCACTACACCGCGGATATCAGCTTCCACTACATCGTCTTCCTTGTCTTTTAAAGCGGCAATATTAATGACCATATCCACTTCAGTGGCGCCTTTTGAAATGGCGTCTTTCGTTTCGAACGCTTTTGTTTCAGTTGTATTGGCACCGAGCGGGAAGCCGATGACCGTACAAACGTCGACTCCAGTTCCCTTAAGCTCTTTTGCAGCAAGCTCCACCCATGTCGGATTGACACATACTGAAGCAAATTTGTATGTTTTCGCTTCTTCAATTAGTTTTAGAATGTCCGCTTTTTGTGTATGCGGTTTCAAAGCTGTATGATCAATTATGTTGGCTAATGACATCCTTCGCACACTTCCTTTTTTGTTAAGATATTTTTTAGCATAACCGACTTTTGAACATATGTAAATTGGTAATTGAAATTTTGTTCAACGGAAGGTTTGAACGTGTCACAAATCATTAACAAGCGCCCTCGCGGTATGCTGGTCAATGATTAAAACGTTGGCATATTTTCCGGTTAATGCTCCGTGAATGGAAGATACTTTTCTGCTTCCGCCGGCAACTAAAATGGAGCGTTCCTTCAGTCTAAGGTCTTGAAGCTCAACACCGATGGTCCGGTCATTGATGGCGCTGCTGCAAATATTCCCTTTCGCATCAAAAAAGCGTGAACAAATATCCCCCACGGCCTGTTTTTTCAGCAGGGCTTTCTCTTCTTCGTTAAAATATCCGAGTCGGAACAACAGCGCTTCATCACGGACAGTCCCCACCGTGAAGAGAGCGATATTCGCCTGCTTTCCCATCTCGATGATCCGCTCAATATGACGGTCTTTCTCCACCATTCGCTTCACATCCGCATTATCAAACACGACGGGAAGCGGGAGATAGCGCGGCATCGTTTGAAAAGCCTCTGCAAACAGCTGAATCGTTTCAGCCGAATACGTGTTTACCCGGGAATGGCTGATGCCGCCTTTTAGCTGGACGACCTCGACGCCTTTTACCTGCTTCGGCTGCATGTTTTGCGCGATTTGATACATGGTGGTTCCCCAGCTGACGCCGACAATGTCGCCGTCTTTTACCGTTTCATGCATATATTCTGCACCATAGCGGCTTAGGTCATGTGTAATTCCTGCATAATCGGGTGTCGGGGAAAACACAACATGCGCCTCAAGGAGCCCGTATTTCTCTTCAAGTATGGAACCGAGCGCATCCAAATCCTCAAAAGGGTCCATGACGCGAATCTGGACATACCCTTTTTCCTTTGCATATTGCAGCAGCCGGGAAACGGTTGGCCTTGAAATGTTGAGCTGCTCAGCAATTTGCTGCTGACTGTAGTCAGACTGATAGTAAAGCCTTGCCGCTTCTATGCTTAATTGTTGTTTTTCCCGATCCATTCTGCACCTCCCTGTGGATCAGTCCTGATAAAACTGCTTTTGATTTGCTTTTATTATACAGGCTGGCGCCGACTTTCATCCACCTGATTTCTAAGAAACTGAAAAACGCTCTGGGCGCGGACCTGCCCAGAGCTTACTTCTCCCAGGTCATATGCTGATAAATGCCTTTCATAATGGCGTACATTCCATATAGGATCAGGCCTAATGCCAATATAGATAGAATCAATTTGCCATGCGGCTGCTGCGCGAGTTCGGCGAGCGCACCGTCAAAGCCTCTTGTGTCGTCAGGATCAGCGGTCATGGCTGTCTTGATGAGAAAATAGCCGATGGCTGAGAAAATAATGGCGCGGGCGATATTGCCTGCGCGCCCGGTGTTTTTCGTGATGCATATCATCTGTTTGTTCATTTTTGATGTATCGAATTCTTTCATAAAAGCAGCCCGAACGCCTTTCATAAATTGAACAATCGCAAATACGATAAAACCCGCACCCGTAAGCCCTGTGAGCCATTGGCCGAATGGCTGCGCCAATACATAAGCGGACCACGTCTGTTCTGAAGTGCCGCCGTCCCCTTGGCCAAACACAAATCGCAAGGCATTCCAAGCGATGGATGTATAAACGGCGGCACTGAAAAAGTTTCCTATTCTCCGTGACAGGCCTCGCCTGCTGTTTCCGTGCCCCTCCGTGTCCTTGATCGCACTTAACACCATCCAGATTACATAGCCGATAAGGCCGATGCCTATTAAAAAAAGCAATAGTGACCCATACGGCATGCGTGATAGCGTTTGGAGCGCTCCGCTCGAATCTTTCGCGCGGCCTGCCCCGGCAGCCGTCATAAAAGCCAAAACCCCAAGCAGAATAAAAACGCCGCCGAATGCAAAATAACCAAGCCTCCCGAATCGTTTGATCCAAGGCTTGGTTTCCTGTTTTATTTTTGACATGTACCGGTCTTTCACCGCCATGTGTCCAACCCTCTTTCACAGAAATCTTTACTGTAACATTCCCGATTGGACAAAGTTGAAACAGCTTCTGCCTCAGCTATGGCTGGCTGAGATACGTTTTTGCTGTTTAGCTGATTGTGCAGGTGTCATCCAAGCAGCCGCTGCGGCAGCTGTGACTCCGCCTGCTAATTTCCCAATGATCATGGCCGCCGCCATTTCTTTTTTCATTCCAGCTACAAAACCGAGATGGCTGCCGAGTACAAAGGCGCCGCTGACCGCAAACGCGACATTGATAACCTTTCCTCTCGGCGTCATATTCTTTAATGAAGCCAGCATCGGGATATGATGCGCCAAAGAGGTCACTAATCCTGCTGTTGCTGTCTCATCTAAATGAAGGTGTTTCCCCAGGGCCTGAAGCGGTTTTTTAAAGGTTTTTGTAATAAAAGCCGTCATTGGAAACGCCCCTGCCAAGGCAATGGCGATGGTCCCTGTCGTTTGTATCCCTGTCTCGACATTCTCCATTCCCGGAATCAGCACAATGCCGGTCATCGTTTCAACAGAAACAGCTGCAAGCCCGATAATCGCAACCACACTGACCGCTTTCCCGAAGAGATGAAACAACTGAATCATTCTGTCGGTGTATCGCCATAACCCAAAAGCGATCACAGCAGATAACAGACTCGGGATCAGAAGATTTTTACCTATCATGCCGATGTCAAAGCCTGCGCATAATCCGCCGATTAAGCAACCGATCGGCACTGTGCACAGCCCGATTAATATGCCTTTCGCAAAATACGGATGATCCTCTTTTTCGATGATGCCAAGAGCGACGGGAATCGTGAAGACGATTGCCGGCCCCATCATTGTTCCTAAAAACACCCATGAAAACAGCCCGGCCTGCGGATCTTTCGCCATTTCTCCAGCCAGCGCATATCCTCCCATATCAATCGCCAAAATGGTGTTCGCAAAGGAAGAAGGGTCCGCGCCAATCGCCGTGTAAAACGGAGCAACAATGGGAATCAGGATTGCTGCCAGCACGGGCGCCAGCGACACAATTCCGATCATGGACAGCGCCAGCGGCCCCATAGCCTTAAAGCCGTCCGCAAACCGCTCGCCTAGCCCCCATCTGTTTCCCAAACAATAATCCGCCGCTCCCCATAGTAAAAAGGCAGCCAAAATGAATACAACCGCGTCATTCACCGTCATGGTTTTCTCCTTTTTCAAACGTATGATTGGTTTTATCATATCATCTGAAATCACCGAATAGAGTTGATCTTATTCAATATGAGCTAAAAATTCTTTTATATCGGCTTTTTCAACGGCTGTTATGATGCTCCGCGCTTTTTCTTGCGGGACCGTTAATGTCAATTTTTCTATTATGTCTTCTTCCGACAGCTCATTTCCTGGCGCCCCTTTTGGGCAGTCCACACGCGCTTCGCAAATCCGGCCGTCTGATAAATAGGCCCGGACAATCGTGAAACGGCCTTTTGGAACGGCATGAGGAGCCGGCTGAATAGCATTGTCATATATGCGCTGAATTCGCCCCATTGTCGTTTGAACCCCGCTTGGGATCGGCTGGTTGCTGAAATGTTCAACGGTCAGGCCGTGTCCATGCAAAGCAAGAGCAATCACATATTCAACGCTGAAACGGCCTTCCTCTCCAGTTTTTGGAGATCTTTCCGTCAATGCAGCATCTCCGCCTGGCGGAAATATCACTTCAATACGTTCGGTATTGGCAGCAGAAATGGTTTCTTCGGAGATAAGCTGTCGTACCGCATCTGCAGCATGGTGTGCCGCGGAACAAAATGGATAGATTTTAAACCATAGACCCGGCTGCACAATTCTCCACGGTGCCCCCCAATCGTTTAGCAAAGTGTGTTGTGCTTTTTCAACGTCACCGTACAGACTGAAGAAACCAGTTTCTCCATCAAATGCCGTGCGGGACCCGCCAAATTCTGATTGGGCCAGCTTAACGGCCAGCAAGCCAGCCTGAGCCGCCAAACCGGCGTGCAGCGGTTTCATTTCTGTTCCAAATTGCACCCTCATCCCAGCAGATTGCGTAGCCGCAAAACCAATTGCTTTTTCCAGCTCTTCCTGAGTCAGCTCCTCAGCATAACCTACGGCGCAGGCAGCAGCGATGGCACCAAGCGTTCCTGTATTATGCCAGCCCTTTTCATAGTGGCGGCTGCCAATTGATTCTCCCAGCCGTGCCATCACTTCAACACCAACAATATAAGCGCCAAGAAGCCGCTCGTCATGTCCGCGAGCGGCAGATGCAATAAGGGCCGGTACGATGACGGCACTGGGGTGTCCTCTTACATCGGAGTGGACATCATCAAAATCCAATGCATGGGCGATAAATCCATTCAGCATCGCGGATTGTAATGGCGCGGCCTTTTTGCCCTGTCCGATAATAGGAACAAGGGGCCGGCCTCCTTCATCCTCTATCAGACGGAGGAGCTTTTGAATTCCTTTATCTTCTCTTCCTGCGAATGAAGCGGCAGTAAAATCAAGTAATCCTTTTTTTGCTTCGCGAATCGCGTCAACTGAATGCTCAGGTTGTGACGTTCTCACAGCCGCTGCAAGACCTGCTGTCAGCCCTTGTTTGCTCATTTGATGGTCTCCAATACAATAACCGCCAGCTCCGCAAAGTATTGAGAGGCAACCGTAAGGGCTTCTTCATCCAGTGTAAAGGCCGGATGATGCCACTCCTCCGTCCCGTTCGTTCCCATCCAGACAAAAAATCCCGGAATCTTCTCTTGATACAGAGCGAAGTCTTCTCCGCCCGGAGACTGCTCAGCGTGAACGGTTTGATAGCCAAGCCGTGCCGCAGCTTCGGATGCCGCATTCAAAAATGTGCCGTCATTCTGAACGGAAGGCAAATAAGGAAACCACTTGAATTCTGCTTGTGCCCCATAGCCCGCTGCAATTCCTTCAGCCACTCGTCTCATATGCTCCGGAACAGCCTGCCGCGCTTCTTTTTGAAAGGTTCGAACCGTCCCCTCCATTTCAGCTTGGTCTGGAATCACGTTCCACGAGGTGCCCGCCTGTACTCTTGTGATACTGACGACTGCGTTTTGCAGTGAGCTGATATTGCGGCTGACCACAGATTGCAGCCCGCTGATGATTTGTCCGGCTGCAGCGATTGGATCAATACTGTTATTCGGGATGCCGGCGTGTCCGCCTTTCCCTTTGATGACGATCTCAAACCGGTCAACACTTGCCATAAGCGGACCTTCCTTTACACCAATGGTTCCGACAGGCAGATCCGGCTTATTGTGCATGCCGAAAATCGCAGAAACGTCATTAAGTACGCCAGCTTCTAGAACCTTTCTTGCTCCTGCGGCAATTTCTTCGGCCGGCTGAAAGATAAAGCGGACTGTACCTTTCAGCTCGGCCCTTCTTTGATTCAGCAACATCGCTGTGCCAATAATAGAAGCAGTATGAAAATCGTGTCCGCACGCATGCATTGTGCCATCAACCTTAGATGCAAACGGGAGATTCGTCTGTTCTTGGATCGGGAGCGCGTCAATATCCGCTCGTATTGCTATCACGGGGCCGTCTTCCCGTCCTTTGATTTCTGCAATCACGCCAGTCTCCAATTGAGGAACATCAAGTATTTCGATTTGCTCCTCCTCAAGCCAGCGGCGGATTTTTTTCGTCGTTTCAACCTCTTGAAATGACAGCTCAGGATGTTCATGAAGATCACGCCGCATATTGATTAAACAGGTATGAAACGCTGTGTCGGCCATTGTTCTTCTCCCTTCTTATATAAGCTCTGCAGGCTCTCCCACCTGCTTGATAAATCGTTTCGTCCGTTCGTTTTTCGGATGGTCAAACAGTTCTTTTGGCGTTCCCTGCTCGATAATATGGCCGTCTGCCATAAAAATCACTTGATCAGCAACCTCTTTTGCAAACGCCATTTCGTGTGTAACAATGATCATCGTTGTTTGTTTTTCCGCAATGGACTTGATGACCTGAAGCACCCCTGTGACGAGCTCAGGGTCAAGCGCTGACGTTGGTTCATCCAGTAAAATCGCATGCGGATTGACCGCAAGCGCCCGCGCAATGCCGATTCGCTGCTGCTGGCCGCCGGACATTGTGATCGGATAGCTGTCAGCCTTATGCTCCAGACCGACTTGTTTCAGAATCTCCATTCCAATACGTTTCGCTTCGTCGCGTGGTTTATGTTGAGCCACGATTAAAGCTTCTGTAATGTTTTGCAGAGCCGTTTTATTTTTAAACAGATTGTAGTTTTGAAAGACCATGGCCGTTTGCTGGCGAAGCCGATATGCTTCCTTGCGTGTAAACTTTTCCGCGTTCAGTTTGGCTTCTCCGATTTCAATAAGTCCTTGATCCGGACGCTCTAATAAATTTAAGCACCGGAGAAGCGTTGACTTTCCGGAACCGGACGGACCGATGATTGCCACCACTTCTCCGCGTTTCACTTCTAGATCGATTCCGTCGAGCACGACGAGATCTTTAAACGCTTTGCGAATATTTTTTACTGTTATCAACTGATTTCACCTCTAAGTCCGGTATGGCTTGCTCATGGCACGTTCAAACAAGTCCTGCAACATGCTGTAGATAATGGTAAGAACCCAATAGACGATCGCAACCGCCAAGTACGTCTCAAAATATTTGAGGTTTCCTGAAGCGTACATCTTCCCTTGGGCGAACATCTCCATGACCCCTAATGTAAAGGCCAGTGACGTTTCTTTCAGGAGCCCGATAAATGTATTGCCCGTTGCCGGGATCGCATTTCGGATCGCTTGCGGCAAAATAATCCGTCTGTATGCCTGAAATTTTGTCATACCGACAGACAGGCACGCCTCCAGCTGCCCGTCATCAACAGAATTGAGGGCGGCCCGGAAGATTTCTGCCAAATAAGCTGCGTTTTTTAAGCTTAACCCGATGATGGCAGCTGTGAGAGCTGTCATTTTGCTCATCTCTGGAAACAGCTGCGGCAGCCCGTAATAGATTAAGAACAGCTGTACAAGTGTCGGCACGCCTCGGAAAAAGGATATATACAGCTTTGACAGCTGATGAAGCACTGGAATTTTGTTTTTTGTAATGAGTGCGAGAATAAGTCCTCCGATAATGGCAAAAATCATAGCTGCTATTGCCATAAACAAGGTGATCGGAAGGGCCTGAATTAAAGTCGGGAACGCTGATATCATGAATTCCCAATCAATCGTGTTCATTCTGGTGATTCACCGCCGTTTCTTAATGCTTCTGTTCTACTCTGATATCTTCATTAAAGTATTTTTCAGAGAGTTTTTTCAGTGTTCCGTCTTTACGCAATTCATCTAGCGCCTTATTGACTTTTTTGCGGAGCTTGTCGTGCGCATCGTCCTTGGCAAATGGGAATGCAACCTGTTCGTAAACAATCGGATCTCCTGCAAGCTTTAATGGCAAACCGGTCTTCTTGATTTGCGCGATCAATACAGTTCGGCTGTTGACATAAGCGTCTACACGGCCGTACGCAACATCCTTCAGCGTACCCTCTTGTGTTTCGTACGTTTTGATATTGATTTTTTTATCAGGATCTTTGCTTTCAAGGTTTTTCGCGTGGTTTGAACCGAGAACGGCTGCGACTGTCTTGCCTTTTAAATCGTCTACTGATTTGATGTCTGTATTGTCTTTTTTGACGACAATCTGTGTTCCCGCATAAGCGTATGGTTTCGTAAAGTTATACGTTTCCTTACGTTCGTCTGTCACAGCTACCTGGTTGGAAATGGTGTCAAGCTTGCCTGTTTGAAGCTCTCCCATCAGCCCGCTGAATTCAAGCAGCTTCCAGTCCAGTTTCATGTCAATTTTCTTAGCGACTGCTTCCATCACTTCCACGTCAAAGCCTGTCAGCTTTCCGTTTTCTTTATAAGCAAATGGGTAACTTTGTCCTGTCGCACCGACATGAAGCACATTGTCATCCTCTTTACTGCTGCTGTTTCCATTGCCGCAAGCTGAGAGCACCGCTAATAATGCAGCAACGACCAGCACTGTCCATTTTTTCATCTTCATTTGATTTTCCCGCCTTTTCTATTTTTATAGATCATGTCGCAATTGTTTTTTCATATAGACTGTGATATGCCCTTTTCCAAGGTCTTGTTCACCTGAGCGGACATATCCTTTTCGTTCGTACATCTCAATCAGCCACGGATGCTTATCCGCTGTTCCGAGTGAGACAAACGGAACCTTTAACGTATCGCGAAGGATTGTTTCCTCCAGCCATTGAAGCAGCTTTGTTCCGATTCCTTTTTTACCGGTGTCGGGGTCCACAGCAAACCACCAGATATGCGGGACGCCATACGGTCCCGGCTGTTTTCCCCAAGGCATTCTCAAGGTGATGGTCGCGATGATCCGCCCGTCTTCTTCCATGACGTAGCAAGCATTTTCCCGAATATTTTTCAGCACCAAATCCAAATCCGCATGAGCGGCAGCAAAACGAATGCCGAGCTTTCGAATCGGTTCATAAGCCCGCAATGTCAGCTCGAGAAGCTGTTCGGCATCACGTTCAACTGCAAGGCGGTATCGTGGCTTCATCTAGCGTTCCTCCTTACTTTGCATAGCGGTTTACCGGCTTTTCCAAACCGAAGTGCTCTCGTAATGTTGTGCCTTCATATTCTTTTCTGAACACGCCGCGCTCCTGTAAAATCGGAACCACTTGATCAACAAACACTTCAATTCCTTCTGGAAGAAGCGGAGGCATGATGTTAAACCCGTCACACGCTTTCTTATCCACCCATTCCTGCATCTTGTCGGCGAGCTGCTCCGGCGTGCCGACGAAGATATGGTGGCCTCTGGAGCCTGCAACGTATTTGTAAAGCTCTCGTATCGTCATATTTTCACGTTCAGCCATCTCCTGAACAAGCTTGAAGCGGCTCTTCACCGCATTGGAAGCTTCGGCGTCAAGCTTCGGCAGCGGCCCATCAAGCGGATATGCCGACAAATCAATTCCGCCTAAGTAATTTTGGAGAATTTGCAGACCGACAGATGGGATAATCAGATCTTGGAGCTCCTTGTATTTGGCTTGCGCTGCTTCTTCTGTATCGGCAATGATTGGGAAAATACCCGGCATAATGGCAATTTTTTCTGGATCACGTCCGAATTCCGCAGCCTGTTCTTTAATAGATTGATAAAATTCCTGAGCTGATTCCAGGTGGTTTTGTGCTGTGAAGATCACTTCTGCTGTTCTGGCAGCCAGCGCTTTTCCGTCTCCTGATGATCCTGCCTGGATAATGACCGGCTGGCCCTGCGGCGTTCTTGAAACGTTCAGAGGTCCGCGAACCGAGAAATATTCTCCTTTGTGGTTCAGCTCGTGCATTTTTTCTTTGTCAAAGAATTCACCCGTTTCTTTATTACGGATAAAGGCGTCCTCTTCCCATGAATCCCAAAGCCCCTTTACAACCTCGACAAATTCCTCTGCCCGCTGATAGCGCAAATGGTGTTCAAGGTGCTTTTCACCGCTGAAATTCAGCGCTGTGGATTCAATAGATGAAGTGACGACGTTCCATCCGGCACGGCCATTGGACAAATGATCCAATGACGCAAACTGTCTGGCAATATGGAATGGCTCGCTGTATGTAGTGGAGGCTGTTGCTGTCAGTCCGATTTTTGATGTGACCTGCGCCAAAGCAGAGAGCAGGGTGAATGGCTCAAACCTTGTTAATACATTTGGATGTGATTTGCTGTCAATTGAAAGGCTGTCCGCTAAAAACAGCATATCCAGCTTGCCCCGCTCCGCTGTTTTCGCAAGCTCTTTAAAATAATCCAAATTCATGCTCGCATCTGACGGCGCGTCCGGGTGCCGCCAAGACGCAACATGATGGCCTGTACCTGCTAAAAATACCCCTAATTTGATTTGTTTCTTTTTGCTTGTCATGACGATACTCCTTTTATCATGTTTTTAGGCTGAATAATCCGAAAAATAAACTCCTATATTCCTAGTCGTTTAATATGAATAAATCAAAATGTACCTTTGTCTTGGACGTTTGTCAATGAGTTAAGATTAAATTTTTCTTTTTAAGCTGAAAAGAATTTCGCAGTATCATGGGACGGCATTTGTGCAACCTGTATACTGGCAAAACCAGTCTGATGCTGAACCTCGTTTTGATCCAAGTTTTATATAAATGTAGCTTGTACCTTATCTCTACTTCCGACCATACGCATTTTGCCGTCGCTTTTGCTCTTTGCTAATAAACGCGCGTGTCGCCGTCGTAGAACGGTCCATTTTCCAACTCATTCAGAAGCTGAGACATCACATAAAAAAATAAGCTGATCCCGGATTCATACCGAAATCAGCTAATTGAATCTTAATTAAGTTCTAGAATACTCTCTTCTGCTTTAGCAGAAAACTCTTTAGGCTCAAGGCGGTCTAGGTCTTCATGAAATAAACTCACTTTTTGGATTTGCCGATTGTCATAGTGGTGGAAATAGTAGTTTCCAGTTTCGTTGCACATCACGGAAGTATATTGCGTATAATGAGTTTCGTCTTCTTCCGTTATCACTGCGCCCTTTGGTATCGTCATATTTGCCAAAATGTGAAAAGCGGCTGTTACACCTTTCGTTTCATCGGCCGCCGGCTCTAGGTGTTCTTTCAAATAAACAGCTCTGACAAACCGGGAAGGCGGTGTGTAATCCCCCGGCAGACCAACAGTTCCTAAGCCTTGGCCAAAAGCGGAAAGGGCTAATCCGCCCATCTCTTTGCTCTCTAATTGCTTCGGTCTGATTCCTGTATATTGCTGCAGATTGGTTACATGCCATATAAAGTCGGGGCTGTTCGTCATGACACCAGGTTGATTATCATAGACTTTGAGGCCGTCTGCTCTCGGTTCTATCGTCAGGCTTCGGCCCGTCCGGTCTGACAATATCCAGTGAAGCGGTAAAACTGTATCCAATAGATCTAATTTTTTCTCTACAATCGTTAAAGATCGAATCTTTTCTTTTACGTCTTCCAAAGACTTACAGACTGACAGCACCCATGTCACAAACTCATGCGGGGCAATGTGAACGGTATCTTCCCGTATCGTTTTTTCGTACTCCGCATAGCCAGGAAAATAAAGTGCAGCACACGATAAACCGCTTTCATTAACACCGTCGGCAAATAATATATTTCCAAGTTTTCTCCCCATACCGATAAACGCGTACTGTGTCTGATGGGCCTTTCCGTCAGCTTCACTCTTCCAGCTGTAACGGCGCGGATAGAGAATGACCTCCGTCCCCAGCTGAAATGCAAAATCCATTGTTCTCGCTAATACATGTTTACGGTCAGCAGTTTCCAATGTAAGACTTGTGCACATTTGATCAGTCCCCTTTTCAATTCAGATTAATATCATACATATTGTGAACGAATTGGTTTTATCAGCATAACGAAAGTCAAATTGGTTCGTCAAAGAATTGACATTACATCAAATAAAACGAAAAAATCCAGCCTTCTAAGAGGCTGGATTTTTTATTATTTAGCCAAAACAAGCTCGTGAATCGCATGTGCAACGCCATGTTCATTATTGGAGCGCGTTTGAAAGTTTGCGGCTTCCAATACTTCTGGGATGGCGTTTGCCATGGCAACCCCGCAGCCCGCCCATTCGATCATTGTCAGGTCGTTCCCATTGTCGCCTATGCACATGACTTCCGCCTGTTCAATTCCAAGCAGCTGAGCCAGCTGGCGTACAGCATTTCCTTTGCTGGCTTCCGGGTGCAGAATCTCATAAAAGAAAGGCGCGCTTTTGACCATTGAATATTTTTCTCTCACGTCTTTTGGAATCGATGTAATGACGCGGCTTAAGTTCTCCGGTTTATCAATAAACATCACTTTCGGGATGAGAATATCTTTTGGCACCTCGTCAATCTTGCGGAAATGAAGCGGCACCTGTGTCACATAGGATTCGTATACGGTAAATTCGCTAATATCCCGGTTAGGCGTATACAGGTTAGATGAGTCAAAGAAATGCATCGGCGTCTTCAGCTCTAAGCTCAGGTCATATAATGAAGTCAAATCATCATAACCGAGAGACAGCTCCGAGACCACTTCATTTGTATGCGTATTTTGAACAAGCGCTCCATTATACGCAATAACATAGTCGCCTTCTTCAATTAAATTCAGTTCATCTAAATATCTCTGCACGCCCCCGATAGGCCGGCCGGTGCAAAGCACAATTTTGACACCTTCCGCTTTTGCCGCGTGAAGGGCGTCGCGGACCTCCTCTGTTACTTCATGATGATCATTTAAAAGTGTTCCATCCATATCAATTGCAATTAGTTTGTACATCCTGCATCTCCTTCATGTCGTTTTCAGGCTATAGTCCCATCATATCGTTTTTTCTTTTTGATATTCAACCGGAAGAGATGGTTTTCTCCGGATTCTGTTTAGACGCCGCCCTTGTCTTCGGATACGCAAGCGCGGTTTCCGCTTTCTTTCTGCCTTGACGCCGTTTTCTGCTTTTTTCTGTTTCATCAGCAGAAAGCCGGCAGCTAGAAAAGGAATGCCGGTTATATTCAAGATGGCAAGCTTCACACCCGCCGCGATGAAAAAGAACCCCCATGAAGATGATGGATTCCGTCTGATCATGACGTAAGCCGCCATTTCCAGAACGATCAGGATGGCATGAAGCACTATGCCATAAATCAGCAATACAAGGGCAAAAAACAAAACATAATTCACGATTGCCCCTGAGTACATCATAGCGCGCATCATTTGTATAAACGATAAGGACTGCATGGAGCCGCTGATGACATTAGGGTTATAGATCGTATAGTCACTAAATAAATGTTTGACTTTGAGAAAAGCCCATAATATAAATATCCATTGAATGATATGTAAAACAAGCCCCGCTGCCACCAGTCTTTCAGCTTTTTGATTTCTCATCTTTCTCCTCCCTGCCGGTCTTTGATTCGATTCTTGTCATCGTTTTTGTCTGGCCATTTTGCTCCCATATCAATGTCCCGTTTTCTCCTCTTTTCAGCGTGCTTTTGAGCGGATAATAGGGGCCGAGGTACTGAATCTCGATAGACCCGTCAGTGCTTTGGGAAATCACCTTGTATGCCATAAAAGGCAGCTGTACCTCTCCTCTTCCTTCCATCACTTCCGTTTCCACAACCTCGTCTTCAGTAAATGTGACTGTTGCTGATTTCACGCCGTCCGTTGGCCCGGGGGCAAGCCCCTCATCCCACGTTCCGTAATAAAACGGCGTCTCTTCTTTTTGCTGCTGGCAGCCCGATACCATGATGCATACAGCAATTAAAAACAAATGCCATATTTGTTTCTCAAGGGGATCACCATCCTTTCCTCCTCTTTTTGGGCGAATGCCGTGCCACTGTGCCAATGACTACATAAGTTATAAGGAATTCACCCACAAGGAGATTGATCATAATGAACCCTTATCAATATTACAGCCCTCAGCTGCCTCAGCAGGAACCTTACTATAGCCACTATGAGTACAATCCTTATCCGCAGCAGGATGTATACGATCCATACCAAATGGACAGACAGCCGGCATTGGAAAGAAGAATCGCAGCACTTGAACGGCAAAATGAACAGCAGTCAAGAGAATTAACCCGTCTGACAAACGAAGACCGCCGTCAAAATCGGGAAATTGCACGGATTGCCGAACAGGTCAATCAGCTAAGCCAGGCTGTTGAACGCCATACACGCCGCTTAAACCGGCTCAATCAGCGCCTCCGTACAGTAGAAAACCGGCTGAATATCCCATTTACTGCAGGGGAAGGCGGTTTCTGAGCGAAACAAAGAAAAAAAGCGGAATACGATTCTCCCATCTCAGGGTTTCGTTTTCCGCCATTCTTATATGTTAAAACGGAACATTTACATAAAAAGGGTTTGTACCCAGTATACAATCTTTACCGTTTTCATTCAAAGACAGAGGGGCTGAGGAAAATAATTGTAGTTCCTCATTTGCAGAATTTCTTTTCATTCAGGTTGCATGATAATACCGACTCACGTCAATCGATACATGGAGGGATCATTCATGCATAATACACAACACGGCTTGCAGCAGCTGAATCAATGCCGCCAGACTGCTCAGCAGCTCATTCAGCAAACACAGCAAAGCAGCCAGCAATATCGCCAAATGCTTCATCAGGAACAGCAAAACATCCAAATGCTGCAGCAGATTCTAAACCACGAACAACAAGCTGCACATACCATTCAGCAAGCACTGCACGGGCATGACATGGCGATTCAAAAGTGCCAGCAGGTTGTCAACATGTGCAACCAAATGCAACAGGAACTTACTGGACAATCCAGCGTCATGAATACGAATGTGTCTACACTTCCATTCGGCCAAAACACGCCATTTCAGCAGCAATCCTATCAGCAGTAACATATAAAAAGCTCAACACAATGCGAGTGTTGAGCTTTTTTTCTTACTGTTCTTTGCGAATATGTATATCCTGAATAGACTGTTTCGGTGCATGAAATCTGCTCTCGGCTTCACTTCTTGCCTCGGCAAAAGCCCGCGCCTCCACATGATCTTTGTAGACATCCAGCTGAATCAAATACAGCGGGCGCACTTTAAATCCATGAATAATGGTCACCGCCCATAACGGGACCACAATAAAAACACCGGGCAGATCGGGCAATACAAAACCAAACGCAAAAATGAAAAAATAAATGATGCCGTACATGATCCACTTTCTATTTCTAACCTTGATGCCAATAAATAAAAAGGCAAAAAAACTGGTAATGGCAAAAGGCATGAAAATAAACAGCATCCACCAGCTATGCAGCCATTCCCAAGCGGAACCTCTTTTTGTAATTCCCATATTTTTCTCCTCCTATTTACCTATAATAATCGATTAGGCATACCGCGTCACCCATAAACGGGAAAAACTTTCTCCCTTAAAAATAGTGATAGACGGGGAACAGGTTTCTTGCTATATTATTAATTGATAATGATAATCATTACTAATCTATTGAGATACATAGTGGGAGGGTTCTTGATGAAAAAGAACATATTGCTCGTGGGCATGCTTGTGCTGCTTCTCATGTTTGTCAGCGCTTGCAGCGGCACGGCTTCTAAAGGGAGCTCAAGCGATTCTGCTTCCGAAAAAACAGAAATGAGAACATACAAATCACCAAAAGGGAACGTCAACATTCCTGCACATCCGAAACGCATCGTCACTGATTTTTATGCCGGTGAATTGCTGTCTGTCGGGGCCAATGTGGTCGGCTCAGGCTCATGGTCATTTGATAATCCGTTTTTAAAATCAAAGCTGAAAAATGTGAAGGATGTCGGTGATCCAATCAGCGTTGAAAAAGTGATGGAGCTTCAGCCTGACTTAATTGTTGTCATGAATGAAGAGAATGTTGATAAATTAAAGAAAATCGCTCCGACTGTTGTCATACCTTATAACACAGCGAAAAACGTAGAAGACACAGTCAGCATGTTCGGAGAAATCGCCGGAGCGAAAGACAAAGCAAAATCCTTTATGGCTGACTTTAACAAAAAAGCGGAAGCAGCTAAGAAGAAAATTGCCGGCGTCATCGACAAAGATGCGACCTTCGGCATTTATGAAAACACAGACAAGGGCGAATTCTGGGTGTTCAATGACAATGGCGGACGCGGCGGCCAAGCTGTATACAATGCACTTGGGTTAAAAGCGCCTGAAAAAATTGAGCAAGATGTCATCAAAAAAGGAGAGATGAAACAGCTCTCTCAAGAGGTTATTCCTGAGTATGCCGCAGATTATATGTTCATTACGGATTACAACCCGAAAGGCGAAAGCAAAACACTCGACAAGCTGGAGAATTCCTCTATTTGGAAAAATCTTGACGCTGTTAAACATAATCGCGTGTTTATCAATGACTTTGACACGTTCTACCCGTACGACCCGATTTCTGTCAGCAAACAGGTGGATATCATCACCGACATGCTGATCAAACGGGCCGAAGAAAATAAAAAATAAAAAAACGGCACAGTCATGACGCTGTGCCGTTTTTGATGATTCACTTTAATTTTGACTGTACGGAGTCCGGCATATTTTCAAACTTGACTTCTTCCCAAGTCTCGACATACTTTCCTTTCGCCTTCACCTTCAAATACGCGTTCTTCCGAAGCTCTTTGCCGGCGAAAAAGGTCACTTCTTCTTTTTTCCCGGATGCATTATATCCGTCTAATGTATATTCAGTACCGCCCGGACTAAGATGTCTGCCATCTCGATCAATCTGAACATAGACATCTTGCTGGTGAATAAACGGATTAAATCTGTCTGTAACATCGTTATGAAAAAAGAGAAGCCCGCATATTACGGCAGCAGCCGCCAAGACGGCCAGGATTGCCATTGCTTTTTTCATCTTTGCACTCCCCTTACTTGTTCATTTTTTTCAAATAGCTTGACCGCACCGCGAGGAAGAATAGAAGCTGAAAAATGAAAAACCCTCCGATGGTGAGACTGAGCGGCCCCGCGACATCAGAATAGCCTTCCACAGCCAATGTTCTCAAGGCAAACAGTGTATGCATGACGGCAATGGCAAATGGAAAGAAGAAAAGAATCGCCAATTGTATTGTCACGCTTTGTGCCATTTCACGCTCACTCAGGCCGATTTTGGCCAGTGAACGGTAGCGCTCCCGGTCTTCATCTAAATCAGTGAACAACCTGAAATATAAGAAACTTGCTGCCGCGACAAAGAATACAATTGCGATAAACAGGCCGATAAATAAACTCAGGCTCGGCAGCTGCACCGTATCATAGTAAGTCCCGGCTTTTGAAGCAAAATCAGAATGCACGTCGATATAATTGCCGTAAATCTCATTTTGCAAGGATTGGCTGATCTCAAGACTGTCTTTCCAATGATCATAGCTGTAGCCGTATAATGACGCTTTATCACCGAGTGATTTCAGCTGATCAAAGGTTTGATCATTCACCGCGATGATGGCATTCAATGAGATCAGCGGTTTTTTGACTTCTTTTACCGACAGTTTTTGATCAGACAGCTCCCCTTTTTGGTTCAGCAGCTTCAGCTGATCCGGCGCTTCGTTTTTGAAATTGCGGTCATACGTTCCCGGGAAATAGACAGCCTCGTCTTCTTTCAGGCCGTTCACTTTGACATGGAAGTATTTTGCCGCATCCGATTCACTGATCATGTAAACAGGGGGAACAGTTTCTCCTTCCTGATAGCGAACATAGGAAACATCTATTTTGTCTTTCTTATACGTAAAGCCGTGTGTTTTCAGTTCATGGTCAATATCTTTCAAATGAGTCTGTTCTTTTGGATTATTGCTGTAAGATAAATACTCCATTTCATAAGCGGACTCTTCCGCTCCGACGGTCGATTTGTACATTGCGAGCACGCCTGTCGCAGTAAACGCAACCGCGGAAATAATGCTGACAATAAAGAACAGGCGGGCGTTGTCTTTTAGACGATAGACAAGGTCAGAAACCCAAATGACATTTTTCCCGCGCAAATAAAAGGTTTTCCACTTCTTCAGCGCGCGCAGAATCCATATGCTGCTTTGGCTGAAAAAGAAATATGTTCCGATGACGGTGAGCAGTAAAATGATAAACGGTTCGGCCCCGTGGACATTGCCTTTCAGAACCATGCCGTACCCGCCGCACAGACAGGCGATGCCGAATAAGGACAGAAGCACGGACGGCTTAGGCTCCGGCTTAACCTTGCCAGTGCCCTTTATTAATTTGATAACCGTATTTGATCTGACAAAAAGGATCGTAAACTGCGATAAAAAGAGAAATAAGAGCAGAAATCCGCAGGCCGTAATACCGAGCGCTTTCCAAGGCATATACAAAGGCAGCGCGTCCATTTCTAAAATATAAGCGCCGACCGTAAAGAACGTCTTTGAAAAAATGAACCCTCCGATAATGCCGGCTGCAATTGACATGACGCCGATGATCATATTTTCCGCCGTAATGAGCTTTCTCAGCTGCCCCGGCGTGATGCCCTGCATGAGCAGAATGCCGAATTCTTTATTTCTCGATTTCAAAAATGCGTTAACCGAATACAGAACAAATAAGAAAGAAAAAACAAAGATCATCCATTCCGCAGCGGTTAAGCCTTTTTTGGCGATATTATTCAGGTAGCCTTCCTTTAATGCCGGATGAAACAAGAACATCGCAAAGGTAAAGAAAATCAAAACGGAAAAGGCACTGCTTAAAAAGAATGCAAGATAGGCCCTTTTGTTTCTCGTGACGTTTTTATAAGCGAACTGAAGAAAGGTCATTTGCGTTTCCCCCCAGCATAGACAGCACATCGAGAATTTGTTCATAAAATACTTGGCGGTTTTCCCCGCGGTAAATCTCATTAAACAGTTCGCCGTCTTTTATAAAGATGACGCGGCGGCAGTAGCTTGCCGCAACAGGATCGTGGGTCACCATCAAAGCCGTGACATGATCATCCTGATTCAGGCTCTGCATCGTTTCCATGACGTCTTTTGACGCTTTGGAATCAAGGTTGCCAGTCGGTTCATCGGCCAGGATGAGTGACGGCTTATGAATGACCGCTCTTGCGATGGCGGCACGCTGGCGCTGTCCTCCGGATACTTCAAACGTCCGTTTGTTGAGCAGGTTTTCGATTCCGAGCTTTGCCGCGATGCCTTGCAGTTTTTCTTCCATGACAGACGGCGCTTCTTTTTCAAGCGTTAACGGCAGCATGATATTTTCACCGATCGTCAGCGTGTCCAGAAGGTTGAAATCCTGAAACACAAATCCGAGCTGCTTGCGGCGGAAATGAGCGAGCTTTGTCCGCTTCAGGCGATGCGGGTTTTCTCCGTGAATCAGGATATCGCCTGAATCTGGACGGTCAATCGTTGAAATGATATTCAAAAGCGTTGTTTTTCCGGACCCGGACGGCCCCATCACCGCCGTGAACTCGCCTTCTTCTATTGAAAATGAAATTTGCTTTAAGGCTTGATAGGATACTTGTCCTTTATAGGTTTTATTTATATGTTTGACTTCAAGCATATTCGCCATGAAAATCCTCCTTATGGTTTTATTCTTGTTGATCTGGGCTGCTTTCATGTAGTGCCGGGACGTTCAACATAAAAATCCCCTTGACATAAATCCATGTTATCAAGGGGAAACAAAGCGGGCTATGTTGTTTTCTTAACGCAGCCTTACATTTTTGTAAGAAATGAAAATCGAACTGACGTCCCTTCACCGGGAGACGAGCTGATGTCCACCGTATGATTGAGCTTACCTGTAATTTCTTTGACGAGATGGAGGCCGATTCCCGTAGATTCTTGGAAACGCCGCCCGTTTTCACCGGTGTAATAAGGGTCAAACACCCGCTTGATGTCTTGTGAGGGAATCCCGACACCGTAATCTTTAACTTCAAGCACCGTCCTGTCTTCATCGCGGAAGACATTCAGCTCAAGTCTGTCACTCTTGCCTGCTGAATACTTGACCGCATTTGTGACCACTTGGCCGATCGCAAATTTGAGCCATTTGGCATCGGTGTAAATCTGATGATCATCGCAAACGTTCATTTTCGGATAAACGCGATATTGAATAAAAAATCGTTTATAGCTTTGAATAACTGATTGGAGAAGCTCGGACAGGGAAACCGCTTCAATTTTAAAATCCCTTTCAAACAGGTCGAGCCTTGAAGAATAAAGAAGCGTCTCCAGCCCGAATTCAATCTGCCGGACTTCTTTTTTGATTTGTTCAAAAACGGGCTCATCCTCTTCTTGAATGATTAAATTAATGACCGACAGCGGCGTCTTTACTTGGTGCACCCATTGATTCATATACGTCACCCGCGCGTCCAGCTTGGCTTCGGTCTCATGGAGCTTCTGGTGCTGCAGCCGGATCAGCTCCATCTGCTTTTCATACAGCTCTGAACAGAACACTGAAGAACCGAGATACGGGATATCCGTCCCTTCCTGCCCCGAGCTGAGCCAATGATACACGCCGCGGTCTTTGTACCAGCGATAGGCAAGATAGCCCGCCAAAATAAGAAGCTGCACGCCCAATATGTAAAACAAGTGAGAAAAAGAATGAAGACCCGCAAACCAGTAATAAAAGAAGACAAACAGCCCTTGAAGGAGAAAAAGCAGAATCAGCACTGCATGAGACCGGAGAAACAGCTTCATGACTGCGCCCTCAGCTGGTAGCCTTCGCCCCGCACCGCTTCAATAGAAACAGGCGCATTCAGCTCCCGCAGTTTTTTTCTGAGCCGCGTGATATACACGTTAAGTGTATTATCATCGATGAATATGTCGGTGTCCCACGTCTTTTCCATGAGACGGTCCCGACTCGTCACCTTTTCTCCCCGCTCAAGCAGCACTTCCAAAAGCTTGCTTTCTTTTTTAGAAAGCTCGCTTTTTTCATCCTGAAAACGCAGTTCAAACCGTTCCACAAAGAGCTGAACGCCAGCATATTCAACCACTTTCTCTCCCTGCTTTGCAGCGTACTCCCCGTACGCCCTCCGGATCTGGCTTTTGATTTTCGCCAGCACAATATCATAAGAAAACGGTTTTTCGATATAATCGTCTCCCCCATTTTCAATCGCCATCACCTGATCCATTTCCCCGCTTCTGGCAGAAATAAAGATGATCGGGCTTGTGGAGTGCTGGCGGATCTGCCGGCACCAATAATATCCGTCATATGCCGGCAAATTGATATCAAGCAGCACCACATCGGGCTTTTCCCGCAAAAAGACATCAAGAACAGCTGTAAAATCCGCGGCGACCACTGTTTGATATCCGTATTTTTCAAGGTAATTCTGCAATAGTCCGCGAATGTCTTCACTGTCTTCCACAATCATGATTTTATTCAAACTGAACCACTCCCGTTTCTTACACTGCTGCCATCATCATAATCGTTTTGGGCGTATGGACGCAACACCGCACAAAAAAACCGCCATCTCGGCGGTTTCTGGTCTCTTTAGCCGACCTGCTGCTTAGCTGCTTTACCGGCTGATCCGAACTCTCTCATTTTGCTTCGCACTGTCTCTTCCACGGCTTCAATGCCGGGTGTCAAATAGCCGCGCGGTTCGTACAGATCGCTGTTTTCCTGGAACATGCGGCGTGTTTCGTCTGTCCACGCTACCATACATTCCGTATTGATATTGATCTTCGCGTGGCCGAGCGTGATGGCTTTTTTGATCTGATCCTGCGGAATCCCGGATGCCCCGTGAAGAACGAGGGGAATATCAGTCATGCGGGAGATAGCCTCCATTTCCTTAAATCCGAGATTCGGCTCACCCTGATATTTGCCGTGTACAGAGCCGAGGGCGGCGGCCAGCGCGTCGATATTGGTTTCTTTGACGATCCGCTCACATTCCGTGATATCGGCATAGCAGACCCCGCCGACCAGTCCGTCTTCCATTCCGCCGACCGTGCCGACTTCGGCTTCTACTGATACGCCGTGTTTTGCGGCATAATCGGTGACTTCTTTTGTCATTGCGATATTCTCGTCAATCGGCTGATGGGAGCCGTCAATCATCACTGAGCTGAATCCGGCATCAATGGCCTGTCTGCAGCGTTCCGCACTGCTGCCGTGATCGAGATGAAGCACGACCGGAACGGTAATTGCCATGTCCTCTATTAACGCCCCTACCATGGCGGCAATCGTTTTAAATCCGCCTAAATAGTCGACCAGGCGATCAGAAGCCGCGGCGATGACCGGTGATTGCTCCTTTTGCGCCGCCTGCAAAATCGCCTTCGTCCATTGCAGGCCGTTGATATTAAACTGGCCAATTGCATATTGCTCCCGCTTTGCATCTTCAAGAAGCTCTTTCATCGATACAAAAGCCATGTCCACCCCTCCTTTATCCATTACATGTTGAAGTATTTTGATACGACGTCCACTGTTGTTTTTTTCGCTGTTTGAATGGCTTCCTCAGCAGTCAGCTTATAGTATTCAGGCCGGAAGAGCTCAACCGATACAACATCAGAGAAGCCGATTTCCTTCAGTGCTGATAAGTGGGCATCTAAGTCAATTGCCCCTTGTCCCGGCCATACACGATCCTCATCTGTTAAAAAGCCGATTGGGAAATCTTCTGTATCATCAATATGATAGATGAAGATTTTCTTTCCGTCCGCCTGCTTTAAGCTCTCAATATTTGAACCCATTGCATGGAAGTGAAAACTGTCAAGGACAAGCCCGACATTGTCACGGTTAACTGTGTTTACGATCTCATACGCCTGTTCAAACGTATTGACCGTACATTGCGGATGGCCGACAAATTCAAGTGCGATTTTTACGCCGTACGGCTCCGCGATATCTGACAGCTCAGTCAGCACGTCTACACTGCTCTTTTTGATCTCTTCTTTTACAATCTTCTGCTCTGTCACAAGCGGAACGGCCACCACATATTTCACACCGAGGGTTTTGCATGTTTCCATCATGCCTTTAAATTCAGTGATGATCTCGTTGTGGCCCTTTTCATCACGGTTGTTGAAGAAAACAAGCGCGTTTAAAGCAAGCGGTTTGATGTGATGGGTTTGAAAATATTCCGCAAGATCTGCCAATGAATGATCTTTTAAGTACTCCGGCAGCTTATCCATTGTGCGGATTTCAATATAATCATAGCCGTGCTTTTCGCATAGTTCTAAATCCTGTTTAAGGTTTGAGTTTTCCAATGTTGTCGCTTCATTAAAACAAAGTTTCATGCCAGACTCCCCCATCTGCGTTTTAGATATGAAGGGAGTTCGGCAGGAAGGCTGTCGCCATATCCCGCCGAACTCCATGCTCAGCTTATGCCAGACCTAATTCTTCTTTTATTTTCTTAAGCATAAATCGGCTTGATTCATCCGCTCTTTCATCGACCCAAGCAAATACGGCATTCGTCGCAATTCCGTCGAACTTCATCTCTCTCAGTTTTCTGAAAATCGTATCAAAATCAACCTCGCCTTGACCAATGTCCAAATGCTGGTGAACCGTTACTTTCGCGTCAGGCGGATTGACGATATAGCGAAGACCATGAGCCGCTTTATGATTATAGGTATCTGCAAATAAAACATGTGTGAGGCGGTCGCCGGCTTCGTCAAACATGGTCTCGATGTCGCCTTTGCCGTCATCATAGAAGAACGTATGCGCAGTCGAGTAGACAAGATTGATCCAATCCTTGTCAAGCGCGCGGATCATATCCATCGCACCTTTGTGCGTTTCGATAAAATCGTATGGGTGGGCTTGAAGATTAAGTTTAATACCTTCTTTTTCAAAGACTGGCAGAAGCTCATCCATGGATTTGATAAATTTTTCTTCACTTGTTAAAGGATCATATTTTGAACCGCTGAATTCGCTGTTCATCAAATCCACTTCAAGTTCAACCGCAATTTCGATTGCCCGTTTCCAATTGCGCACCGCTGCCTGCCGGCGGTCTTCATCAGGACCCGCCCAGTGGTAAAGAGGAAGAAGCGATGAAAGCTTAACACCTGTATCTCTTAAAAGGCGCTTTAATTGTTTGATCTTTGCTGAATCGACTTTCGGATATTTATAAAACGGGCAAAAATCCTCACGCGGAGACAACTCGATATATTCATAGCCAAGCTCCGCCGTTTTATAGACCGTTTCCTCTAAAGTTAAATCATCACGATACATGGATGGATCCAATGCTAACTTCATATTTTCACTCCTCTGTTTTTTAGTTTTGAACTGTTGTAAAAGATTGATAGAATTCCGGTTTTTCCTTCAATTCAACCTTTTCTTTTTGTCCAGATTCCTGGGCTTTTACACACGCGTCAGTCGTGACAGCAGCAATATAGCCGTCCCATGCCGTCGGTCCGCTGACCTCGCCTTTCTTTTGAATCGAATCAATAAAGTCTTGGATTTCCACATCGTACGCAGCAACAAAGCGTCTCTGCCAATCCATCAGAATATCTGTGCTGAATCTGCCTTCTTTTCTCAAGCTGATGCTTGATGGTTCTGGAAGCTTGATGATGCCGTCTTCTCCGACGATTTCACATTGAATGTCATAGCCGTATTTACAGTTCACATAGATTTCAGCATTGATGACGATACCGCCTTTTGTTTCAATCACGACGATTTGCGGATCTTTTAAATGCGGCAGCGCGTTTTTCGATTTTTTCGGGTAGATGACTTGAACGGACTCGTAGTCATCGTTGACGAGCCAGTGCAGTACATCAATTTCATGAACGAGCGTGTCGACTACGGCCATATCGGTTGTGTAGTTATCTCCTACAGTCGGGTTGCGGTGCGCGCAGTGAATCATAAGCGGTTCGCCAATCACATGGTTATCGAGTGCTTCCTTCAGCTGTACGTAACCGCTGTCATAACGGCGCATGAAGCCGACTTGAACAAGGCGTTTGCCCACTTTGATTTCTTCTTCGACAATGCGCATGCATCCTTCAGCCGTTGTCGCGAGCGGTTTTTCACAGAACACATATTTCTGGGCTTTAATCGCTTTCAGCACGCTTGACTCATGCGCAGGCCCCCAGCTTGTCACTAAGACAGCGTCTACATTTTCGTCTGCAAGCAAGCTGTCATCATTCGGATAAACCGTCGCGTTTAATTGGTATTGCTCAACGACCTTTTGTGCAGCTTCTTGATTAACATCCGTTACAGCTACAATTTCTGCGCCGGACAGCTTGTTCGTGATGCGGTTAATATGTTCTTTTCCGATTGCTCCAGTTCCAATTACGCCAATACGTAAACTCATTGACAGCCACTCCTTCTGTTGGTTACATGATTTTGCTTTCTGTTCCTTGCTTTACTTGGCTCTGAGGAAATCCGTAGAGTTCCTCTTGAATTTGTTCAAGCGACTTGCCAGACGTATTCGGCGCAAAGAGCAGCCCGATGATCATACTGGCCGTCACACATCCGAGAAGAATTGCAGCCATCGTTCCAATGCCGAAATTGGTGATAATCATTGGGACAAACAGACTCCAAATCCCTATTGAAATACGGACAAGAAAAAACATCAGTCCTTGTGCGGAAGCACGATATTGCGTAGGAAAGATTTCACTGGCCCATAACTGATAGTTCGCTTGCTGCCCTGCTCCGTTATTGATGCCGATCACGACAATAAACAGGAGCAGAATCGGCAGGCCTTCAACTGGCAGCAGAAACAGTGTCCACCCAATCACCGCCATGAAAGCGGCGATTCCAAATACGGTTTTTCTATATTTGTCGGCAAAGGGCATGAAGATCAAGGCGACCCCCAATCCTGTGAAGATAAACAGCCCCATTTGCAAAAGGTTGGCCATGTTGGCAGATACACCGCCGACCTGCTGATAAATGTATGGCATAAAGAAGCCCATGACCCCGGCAGCTAAGTTCCAAACCAAGTACACACCCATCAAAAACAATATGCTTTTTAGATACATAGGCTTGAGCAAATCAAAATACGATGTCTTATTCAGTACAGCCGGCTTCTCTGCCTGAGCATCCTCCGGCTGATTTTTTGTCTGCCAGGCGTCTGATTCCGGAAGCCTGATTCTCAGGATGTACGTAATCAGCGCAATCACAAGCAGGTGGGCAAATACAATTTTATTTCCCAGGAGTCCCAAGTCACCGGCCAGTACGGAGAGTAGCAGTACAACGACAGCGCCCGCGGCCCAAGCGACTTGTGCTACGCCGCAATGCCTGGCCCGATTCTTCTTTGGCGCATTTTCCGCAATAATGGTCCATGACGCGGTTATGTCAGCTCCTACTGATAAACCGATAATGATGTAACCGCTTAACAACATGGGGAAATTAACCCCGAACAAGACCAAACAAATCCCTAGTGCATAAACCAGCATACTATTGGTATAAACAGCCTTCCGTCCGACTTTATCAGCCAGAAACCCGCCAAGCAGCGCACCGACAGCGGCAGAAATCGCATTTGCGCTCAGCGCGCCGAGCAGCCCGATTTGCGTATCGGATAGCTTAAGGTAACTGACCCATAATGATAAACCGGCGGAGCCTGCCACAATTGAACCGGCATCAATATAGTTGGCCAATGCTGCCGCGATTGTCCGTTTATTGAAGGCTGAATCTCCATTGGTATTGCCCATATGTTTATTCCCCATTAAGCCAGATCCAACAACTGCTGATCAATATAGTTTCTCGCAATCAATGCATACTCCAGCGGGTTTGCAACATCGGGGTCTTGTTCAGCTTCAATGACAATCCATCCGGAATAACTGTGCTTCAACAGCAGCTGATATACTTCTCTAAAGTCAATGCAGCCGTCACCGGGAACCGTAAACATGCCTTTTAAAAATGATTGCCGGAACGATTGTCCTTCGAGCCTGCATTGTTCCATGACATTCAGGCGGGCATCCTTAAAGTGCACATGCTTAATGCGGCCGATATGCTTCTCAAGCATCCCCATGTAATCGCCGTCAGAAATATACGCATGGCCTGTATCATAGAGGAGGTGTACATGCGCAGGGTCAGTTCCTGCCATCAGGCGGTCCACTTCTTCCGCTGTTTGGACACCAGTGCCGAGATGATGATGATAGACAAGCTTCAAGCCATGCTGAGCGGCAATTTCGCCAAGGTGATTCAGCCCTTCGCAAAGCCGCTCCCATTCATCATCCGTAAAGTGCGGCTTCTCTGTGAACACGTTTTTCTCCAAGCTTTGCACGCTGTACGTTTGTTCAGAGACAACTGCGACATCCGCGTTTACTTGCTGCAAATACTCACAATGCAGGGTAAATGTCTTTGCCGCTTCACCAAGTCCGTCACGCAAAATAAAACTGCTGAACCACTTTCCTGCAATGCGTAAATTCCGAAGCTTCAGCTCTTTGTTCAGGATGGCAGGTTCGGGGAAAAAGCCCCCGACCTCCGTGCCTTGAAAACGTGCGACAACGATATCACTTAACAAATGCTGAAGTGTATTTCCCGCTCCAATTTCAGGCATGTCATCATTCCGCCACCCAATGGGAGCGATTCCCCACAGGATTTCATTTTTGCCCATCTTGGTGCCTCCCCTCTAATACTGCTTCGCAGATTCCAGCTTTTTCTCTTTTGCTTCGTATGCCTTCTGAACGCTTTCTTGTTCAGATACCTCTGCCACCCCGACATGCCACCAGCTATCATAGCCGTCCGTCATTGTTTTAGGCAGCACCTTCATTTCAATTAATGTTGATACATCCTGTTTCTTCGCATCCTCTAACGCCGCTTTTAATTCTTCTACTGTGTTTGCGCGGTAGGTTTTCGCGCCGTATCCCTCAGCGACTTTCGCGTAATCGACATTCAGGATTTGGTTGTCATCTGTGCGGAACTCGCAATAGTAGCTGCCGCTGCCGTGATCCATTTGCAGGTTGTTGATGCATCCGAATCCTGAGTTGTCAAAGAGCAGCACATTGATTTTCTTGTTGTACTGAATCGCCGTGATCAATTCAGAATGAAGCATCAGGAAGCTGCCGTCTCCGACGATTGAATACACTTCTCTGTCAGGGTGGGCCAGTTTAAGACCGAGTGTCCCGGACACTTCATAGCCCATGCAAGAATATCCATACTCCAGGTGATACGTATTCGGAACATTAGAATGCCACAGACGCTGCAAATCTCCTGGGAGTGAGCCTGCTGAACAGATGATGACGCTGTCTTCAGGAATCGTCTCGTTGATTGTCAGCAATGCCGTTGTTTGCGGAAGCTCCGTATTCAACGCGTCAGCATATTCATTCAGGACCTCTTGAGAAAAGTGATTTTTGATTTCCGGATCAAATGCTTCCCGCTTAAACGTCACTTTGCTGAGACGCTCGCGTTCAGCTAGCCATTCGTCCTTCAGCTCCCGGATCGTTGTGCCGAACTCGCTCTCATAGCCTTCAAGCAAGCCGTGCAGTTTGCCAAGCGTCACTTTCGCATCCGCCACCACTTGGAATGCATCAAGTTTATACGCCTGCATTCGGCTGACGTTAATGTTCAAAAACTTCGCTTTATCAAAATCAAAAGCGGTTTTAGAGGATGTCGCAAAATCTGTATACCTTGTGCCGATGCCGATAATCAAATCAGCTTGGCGGGCCGCTTTGTTTGCCGCAAGTGTACCTGTGATGCCCATTCCACCAAGGTTGTTCGCAAAATCTGCCTCAACGGTAGACTTTCCTGCCTGCGTTTCAACTAACGGAATGTTATAGGCTTCAGAAATGGCAACCAATTCATCGCGCGCACCGGAATATTTTGCGCCTCCGCCGACGAGAATCACAGGTTTTTTGCTGGATTTAATCAGCTCCGCCGCACCTTGAAGCTCGCGCTCGCTCGGCTGCATGCGATCAATATAGTGAACCCGTTTGACGAAGAAACTTTCATCAAAATCGTATGCTTCCCCTTCAACATCCTGAGAAATACAAATCGTTGCCGGACCTGCTTTTGCCGGATCAGTCATGACTTCAAACGCGCGCAGCAAACTGCTCATCAGCTGCTCAGGGCGCGTAATGCGGTCCCAGTATCTCGATACAGGTTTCAATGCATCGTTTGTCGTAATCGCCGCGCTGTATTCTTGCTCCATTTGCTGCAGTACAGGGTCTGGCTGTCTTGTCGCAAATGTGTCTGCCGGAATCAAGAGAACTGGGATATTGTTTGCCAATGCAGTACCGGCTGCCGCCACCAAGTTAGCCGCTCCCGGTCCGACGGATGTAGACACTGCATATATTTTTCTTCTCAGCATTTGCTTGCTGTACGCCATGGCCGCATGCGCCATTCCTTGCTCATTTTTCCCTTGATAGACTTTCAAATGGCCTGCATCCTGCTCAAGCGCTTGCCCGATCCCTAATACGTTTCCATGACCGAAAATTGTGAAAATCCCTTCGACAAAAGGCTCTTCCTTTCCATCAACATGGATGTACTGCTGGTTTAAGAATTTAATCAGCGCCTGCGCTGTTGTTAAGCGAATTTTCTTACCCACAAACGATCCCACCTTTACTCGATCTTTTTCAATTATGACTGTGCTTCAATAAGCTGTACGATTTCTTCCGCAGTCGGCATCGCTTCTGACGAACTGTGCTTGCTCACCACAATGGAAGCTGAAGCACTGCCGTATTTCAATGCCGTTTCAATGTCTTTTCCGCTGACAAGGCCATAGATAAAGGCTGACGCATAGGAGTCACCAGCTCCAAAGGTTTTCAGCACTTTTGTCTTGTACGCTTGGGCGCGGAATACCTCGCCGGATTTGCTGTATGCGTAAGAGCCTTCGACGCCGTGTTTGATGACAACGAGGTCGGCTGAATGGCCAAATAAATGATTGACGGATTCTTCATTGCTTCCGCCTGTGCGGTTTTCCATCACATCAAATTCATCGCGTGTGCCGATGACGATATCAGACTGCTCGGCAACCAAAGAATAATAAACGGCTGTTTCATCTGATGACTGCCACGTATACGGGCGGTAATCCAGTTCGAACACCACTTTAACCTGATGCTTCTTCGCGTATTGAACAGCTTTTAATACCGCTTCCCGTGACGGGCTTTTGGCGAGCGCTGTCCCGGAAACAAGCAGCATTTTCGCATTTGCGATATAGTCCTCGCTTACCTCTGAAGGCTCAAGATAAAGATCCGCCACATCATCGCGATACATTAAAATGCTGCATTCTTCAGGGCTGAGGATTTCTGTAAATGCAAGGCCTGCTTTGTGTCCATCTTGATCAACAACCATCTGTGTTGTATCAACGCCGGTCTTTCTCATATAGGACTCTATGAATCTTCCATGCTGGTCATCCGGAATTTTGCCGATGAAGCCCGCTTTTAAGCCAAGCTTCGCGCTGCCGATCGCGATATTCGCAGGTGAACCGCCGACGTATTTGGAAAATGTCATCGTCTCTTCCATTGGGCGGTTGTATTCCACTGCGTTCAGGTCAATACATGCCCGGCCGATGGCAATAATGTCAAAAGCCTTCTCTTCATTGAATGTATACTTCATCGTAAACAGCCACTCCTCACTTGTTAGCGTTCTAAAATCCACTCATGCACCGGGTCGTTATGAAACTTCCATTTTCGCGTCGGCCCTGCCATGACATTTAAATAGTAGGATGTGTATCCGTCCGGAACGCCTACCGGGTGGTATCCCGCAGGAACGATGACAACGTTTTCATTTTCCACAGTCATTGTCTCGTCAATAGAACGGTCATCTGTGTATACGCGCTGAAATACAAAGCCCTGTCCCGGGTCTAACTCATGGTAGTACGTTTCTTCTAAGAAAGATTCTTCCGGCAAGTTGTCTTGATCATGTTTGTGAGGCGGGTAGCTGGACCAGTTGCCGCTGTCTGTATAGACTTCAACTACTAATAGACTGTTAGCTGAAGGGTCTGAATCCGGAAGAATGTTATGAACAGTACGTTTGTTTGAAAATTGCCCGCGATGTTCAATTCCGTTGTCTTCCGCTTTGATCAGCTTTGTCGGAAGCTGCTTTTCCGATGGAGAATAGCAAAGCGCCACTCTTGCGTCGCTGACCGCTGTGATCTCAAATGCACGGTCATTTGACATATAGACGCTGTCTGTCGGTTTTCGTTCAAATACGCTTTCACGCGTGCCGATATTCTCAAAAGTCGACTCATGATCTGTCACTGTAATTTTTCCCGTTACCGCCACAATACAGATTTCTTGTTTTTTCAATTCTTCTGTATAGCTTGAACCTGATGCAAGATCTAACACTTTAAACTCTACATAAGTGAGATCAGAGTTGGATGTCGTTACTTCGTGCACGAGTTTGACCCCATTAGACACTTCATGCGACTGCGGCTTACGCAACAAATAACTCATAGTGAAGCCCTCCTCTTTCTATTGGCAGAATGAGTCCGAACAGCGCACATGGACGCCGTTCGGCTGTTCGTCGTTTAGTTGAAATCAGGTGCCGGATATCTTGCCGTTACCACTTTTTTACGTGTATAGAAGTCGACGCTGTCTTTTCCGTTCGCATGCAGCGTTCCAAAGAATGAAGATTTCCAGCCTGAGAATGGGAAGAACGCCATTGGAGCCGGCACCCCAAGGTTGATTCCTAGCATTCCCGCATCAATGTTTTCACGGAAGTAGCGGATTGCGTTTGAGTTGGATGTGAACAAGCAGGCGCCGTTCGCAAACTCAGACTTATTGGCGATTTCAATCGCTTCTTTCAGGTTTTTCACACGAATGACAGATAAGACCGGAGCGAAAATTTCATCTTTCCAGATCGTCATCTCTGTTGTGACATTGTCAAAGATCGTCGGGCCGACAAAGTAGCCGTCGTCTGACACATTTTCACGTCCGTCACATACGAGTCTGGCACCTTCTTCAAGACCTTTTTCGATATAGCTGAGCGTGCGCTTCTTGTTGTCTTCGCGAATCACCGGTCCTAAGAACACGCCGTCATCAAGGCCATTACCGATTTTAATGTCCGCCACTTTTTCCTGCAGCTTCGCCATAAATTCATCGGCGATTCCTTCTTCAACTGTCACAACCGCACAAGCCATGCAGCGTTCACCGGCAGAACCGAAGGCAGCTCCAACGATGTTTGTGACCGTGTCTTCAAGATTCGCATCGTTCAAGACAATCGTATGGTTTTTCGCGCCAGTCAGAGATTGAACGCGTTTTAAGTTTTCGCTTCCTTTTTTGTAGACGTATTCGCCTACTGGCTTGGAGCCTACAAATGAAATTGCTTTAATTTCGGGATGCTCAAGGATGCCGTTCACAACGTCATGCGCACCGTATACGACGTTGAACACCCCTTTCGGAAGGCCCGCTTTTTCAAAAAGCTCAACCAATTTCTCTGTTAACAGCGGAGTCCGCTCAGATGGCTTTAAAATAAATGTGTTGCCGAGCGCGATCGCCATCGGGAACATCCAGCAAGGAACCATCATCGGGAAGTTGAATGGCGCGATTCCGCCGACAACTCCGATTGGGTAACGGTAGTTCGCCGCTTCAACGTCCGTTGCGATGGAAGCAAGTGAGTCACCCATCATCAGGGAAGGTGCTCCAGCGGCGAACTCTACGTTTTCAATCCCGCGTCCCACTTCACCTAAAGCTTCTTTCGTGTTTTTTTCCGTTTTCAATGGTAATTAGATGAGCAAGTTCTTCTTTATGCTGAGACAGCAGCTGCTGGAAGTTAAATAGAATTCTGGCACGGCGCGGAACCGCCACCTTTGACCATGTTTTAAATGCTTCAGCAGCCGTTTGCGCTGCGTAATCAATATCCTCTTGTGTAGAAATCGGCACTTGGCATAGTACTTCTTTCGTCGCCGGATTGACGACATCTTCATATTGATCTGTTTTGCTTTCAACCCATTCACCGTTGATGTAGTTTTTTAATTTTCTGATTTCTGCCATTCTTATTGCCTCCTTCATTAGTAAACACATACACTTGTATGGATGGTTCCGGATAGATTCATATCAATATCCACTTTTCAGCAAGCCAAGAATTAAACGCTTTCAAAAAAACCAAAAAAATAAATGGCGGATGCATATTTACATACAAGCAACCATTTCATGCACAACAGGTTACTTTTTGGTCATTTCTTGGTTATATTCTAATCGCATAATACCCATAAGTCAATCATAAACACTAAATTTTTTCATTATTTTTATTATATTAATCTTTTAATCAAGTAAGAGAGGTAAGAGAAGCCCGCCGAATCTTGCAAAAGATATACACCGATGTTATCATTTTTTAAGCAACTATTGATTAACTTTTGGTTTTTATTATATATTTATGTTACGTAAAGATTCAAGAAGGAGTTTTTAATATGAAACTGATGCGGATTCAGGAAATGGAGGAGTACATTTTATCGCATGGCACTGTTTCCTTAGATGAGCTGTGCCAGGTGTTCAATGTCTCCAAAAACACAGTCAGACGTGATATCAACAAGCTTACAGAAAAGGGTGCGATTGAAAAAGTATACGGCGGCGTAACATCTATTGAAAAAACCGCATTAGTTCCTTTTGAAAATCGCACCATTCAACACCAGGATGAAAAAACAAAAATCGCCCATTATGCTTCCCGATTTATTGAAGATCACGATTTGGTCTTCATTGATTCAGGAACGACGACAAAGTCTATTCTTGATACGCTTGATCCAGCCAAAAATGTCACCATCTTAACCAACAGTTTAGACATTATCAATGCGGCGTCAGCTTTGAAGAATATCAACTTAATCATTATCGGAAACAACTATAAGAGAAAAACCCGCTCCTTTGTCGGCATGGACGACCCGGCTATGCTTGATAAGTACAATATCAACAAAGCCTTTATGTCCGCTACCGGAACGACGCTGACACACGGATTGACCAACTCGGATCTGCTGGAGTATGAAATTAAAAAGAGGATTTCGGAAAAAGCAAAAGAAGTGTATCTATTGGCTGACCATTCTAAATTCGGAAAATCAACGCTTCTGACATATGCGCCGTTTGACAGGCTGCATTGCATTGTGACCTCTCAGCCATTAGACGACGAGTACACGCAGTACTGCAATGAGCATCAAATCGGCATTCATCTGGCCTAACGTTTACAATAGTGTTGAGAGTCTATCATCCATTTTATTCTAGGAGGCAGATCATGAAAAAAGCGAAGCTCGGAAAATCAGACTTGCAGGTATTCCCTATCGGATTAGGAACAAATGCTGTCGGAGGACATAACCTCTACCCGAACCTAAATGAAGAAACCGGAAAAGAATTGGTGCGCGAGGCGATCCGTAATGGCGTGACAATGTTAGACACCGCTTACATTTACGGGATCGGCCGTTCCGAAGAATTAATTGGTGAAGTGCTGCGTGAATTCAACCGTGAAGATGTTGTCATCGCGACAAAAGCCGCTCACAGAAAACAAGGCAATGACTTTGTCTTTGATAATTCACCAGATTTTCTTAAAAAATCAGTTGATGAAAGCCTGAAGCGCTTGAATACCGATTATATCGATTTGTTCTACATTCACTTCCCTGACGAACATACGCCTAAGGATGAAGCCGTTAACGCGCTGAATGAGATGAAGAAAGCCGGAAAAATCCGTTCCATCGGTGTATCCAACTTCTCTTTAGAGCAATTGAAAGAAGCAAACAAAGACGGTTTGGTAGATGTATTGCAAGGCGAATACAACCTGTTAAACCGTGAAGCGGAAAAAACATTCTTCCCGTATACGAAGGAGCATAATATTTCATTTATCCCTTACTTCCCGCTCGTATCAGGTTTATTGGCAGGAAAGTATACAGAAGATACAACGTTCCCAGAAGGCGACCTGCGAAACGAACAGGAACACTTCAAGGGTGAGCGTTTCAAAGAAAATATCAGAAAGGTCAACAAGCTTGCGCCGATTGCCGAAAAACACAACGTGGATATCCCTCACATCGTATTGGCCTGGTATTTAGCAAGACCGGAAATTGATATTTTAATCCCGGGAGCAAAACGTGCCGATCAGCTGATTGATAACATCAAAACAGCCGACGTGACGCTTTCTCAAGAGGATATTTCATTTATTGATAAGCTGTTCGCATAAGAAGAAAGCAGCCTTCTCCAATGGAGAAGGCTGTTTTTTTGTGCGATAAATTCCTAAATAACTGATTTTGAAGCAAAACCTTACAAAATGAGCCATAAATCCGATAAAATAAAGGTAGTTTATCTCAGAAAGAAAGTGATTGAGAAAGCAAAAGTATGAAACGTTCATATCATCCAGCTCATATGAAATAAAGCTGACCCAGCTTCTTTTATTTGCTGGTCAGAATAGCGGACCGTTTCGATGGTCTATGGAGGAAACAGAATGAAACTTAAATATGTAAAAGCCTTAGTTGCAGTAACCGTTGCTTTAGGTGTACTGCTGCCATCAACGATTTCTCATGCAAAGAGCTTTAGCGGCCGCTCATCATCTAGTTACAGCAGCCGAAGTTCAAGCTCGTCATACAGCGGAAGCTATAAATCAAGCCCGAAATCAAGCTACAGCTCAGGATCAAGCTCTTCTAGCAAAAAATCCAAGACGTCTGACGATTCATCATCATCGATTTCGCTTAAAAAGAAGCCTTCGGAAAAGGCAAGTTCCTCAAGCTCTAAAAAATCGTCAGGCACCTTTTCCGGCGCTACATCAAAAGTAACCGGAAAGACATACAGCGGAAAAACGTCTAAAGCCTATGTTGGCGGACGATATGTTTCAGTCAATCATTACTATCACGCAGGTTTCGCGCCATCAGGATGGTTTGGATATTATAGCGGATTTACAATGGGTATGTTCATGATCAGCATGATGCACCCATGGGGTTACACCTATCATCCAGTCGGAGGCCCCGGTTATGTTTCTTATGGCGCTTCACCCATTGCCTGGATCGTTGATATCATCGCTTTGATTATTATTTTAATCATTGTCATCGCATTGATTCGCGCATTTAAAGCACCGAAGACGTACAGAAGGAGATTTTAGGCAATGAGATTAATATTAAATGAGCAAGAAATTGTAGACGGAATTTGCGTGTATATTTCCAATGAAGAAGATATCTACCCTGAAGACGTTGAAGTAAAGGAGCTATCTTATAACAAGCGTACAGGGTTCTTCGCTGAAGCCACATTTGGCCTGCACCACAAGCAGCTTATGTCAGATGACATTTCAGAAGGCATTATTCAGTTCTTAGAGGAATACCACAACTTCAATCCGGACGTTACCGTCGTTGAATTGCAATTTGATAAGAAAAAAGGCTTCTCCGCCTTGGTTTTCGTCAACGAAGCAGAAGAATAAAAATGTCTTAATCAAACCTTACTCCGCGCGGGTAAGGTTTTTTTAATGGTTTCTCTGAGCATAAAGTTATTTCGTTTTTCCTAAACTCAGCGGATCTGTGATCATCTCTTTTGGCTTTAACGTTTCCGTTTTTTCAAAACAAATGTTTCAAATGAGATAGGAAATGGGTACTAATCTATTAACTTTGTTACACATTTTAGATACTCATTGGCTCAACAACTGAGGAGGAGACATTTGTGAAGAAAGACACAAGGAAATATATGATCTACTTTTTCGGCGCTTTAGGGGGACTGCTATATGGTTACGATACAGGCGTTATCTCAGGAGCACTCCTGTTTATCAATAACGATATTCCTTTAACGACATTGACAGAAGGATTGGTTGTCAGCATGCTGCTCCTTGGCGCGATTTTCGGTTCTGCCTTGAGCGGCACATGCTCAGACCGCTGGGGCAGGAGAAAGGTTGTATTTGTCCTTTCCATCATTTTTATTATCGGTGCGCTCGCTTGCGCGTTTTCTCAAACAATCGGCATGCTGATTGCATCTAGGGTGATTCTCGGATTGGCCGTCGGCGGTTCAACGGCGCTTGTGCCCGTGTATCTTTCCGAAATGGCACCGACGAAAATTCGCGGGACACTCGGCACAATGAACAACTTAATGATTGTCACCGGGATTTTGCTCGCCTATATCGTTAACTATCTGTTCACACCGTTTGAAGCGTGGCGCTGGATGGTCGGTCTGGCCGCAGTGCCTGCCGTGCTTTTATTAATCGGCATCGCGTTCATGCCAGAATCGCCAAGATGGCTCGTGAAGCGCGGCCGTGAAGAAGAAGCGAGACGAATCATGAACATCACTCATGATCCAAAAGACATCGAAATGGAATTGGCAGAGATGAAGCAAGGAGAAGCAGAGAAAAAAGAAACGACACTCAGCGTCCTAAAAGCCAAATGGATTCGCCCCATGCTTCTGATTGGCGTCGGCCTTGCCATTTTCCAGCAGGCGGTCGGCATTAACACGGTCATCTACTACGCGCCAACCATTTTTACGAAGGCCGGTCTTGGCACATCAGCTTCGGCGCTCGGCACAATGGGAATCGGCGTCCTTAACGTCATCATGTGTATCACTGCCATGATCTTAATTGACCGTGTCGGACGCAAAAAACTTCTGATCTGGGGAAGTGTCGGCATCACACTGAGCCTTGCTGCTTTATCAGGCGTGCTCCTGACACTGGGGCTTTCCGCATCAACAGCGTGGATGACAGTAGTCTTTCTCGGCGTCTATATCGTCTTTTACCAGGCGACATGGGGTCCGGTAGTGTGGGTGCTCATGCCTGAGCTCTTCCCGTCCAAAGCGCGCGGTGCCGCGACAGGGTTCACGACTTTGGTGTTATCGGCAGCCAACCTGATCGTGTCGCTCGTCTTCCCGCTGATGCTAAGCGCAATGGGAATCGCATGGGTCTTTATGGTTTTCTCAGTCATTTGTCTTCTCTCATTTTTCTTCGCTTTCTACATGGTGCCGGAAACCAAAGGGCGAAGCTTGGAGGAAATTGAAGCAAGCCTGAAAAACCGGTTTAAAAAGAAGAAAAGCACCCAAAACCAAATGCTGAATGAGCGTACATTATAAAAAAAAGGAATCGTCTCCTTATGGGACGATTCCTTTTTCTGTTTACACCATGACCTTGCAAATATTGTTCGTAAATTCCACGGGGTCCTGAATCGGCAGGCCTTCGATGAGAAGCGCCTGATTGTACAGAAGGTTTGTGTACAGGCTCAGCTTCTCTTTATCTTGTTCAAACGCGTCCTGCAGCGTTTGGAATACCTCGTGATTTGGGTTGATTTCCAGCACTTTTTCCGCCTTCACATTTTGGCTGTCAGGCATCGCGTTTAAGATTTTTTCCATCTCAATTGTCACTTCGCCGTCAGCAGCAAGGCAGACTGGATGTGATTTAAGCCGTTTTGAGATTCTGACGTTTTTCACTTTGTCTGACAGAATGTTTTTCATTTCCTCAAACAGATCCTTATACTTGCTTTCCTCTTCCTCGGACTGCTTTTGATCCTCATCCGTGTCTATGCCAAGGTCTCCGCTTGATACGGACTTGAATTCTTTTTCCTGATAAGAAGCCAGCATTTTAATTGCAAACTCATCGATGTCCTCAGTAAAGTAGAGGATTTCATAGCCTTTGTCCGCCACCATTTCCGTTTGCGGCAGTTTCTCAATGCGGTCGTAAGAATCACCGGTCGCGTAATAAATGTATTTCTGCTCCTCTGGCATTCTGGAAACATACTCGTCTAAGCTGACCAGTTTTTTCTCTTTTGAAGAGTAGAATAATAGGAGATCCTTCAATTGATCCTTATTCGCGCCAAAATCATTGTACACGCCGAATTTCAGCTGTCTGCCGAACGACTTGTAGAACGTCTCGTATTTCTCGCGGTCTTTTTTCAACAGGCTTTGCAGCTCGCTTTTGATTTTCTTGCTGATGTTTTTCGCGATCAGCTTCAGCTGGCGGTCATGCTGCAGCATTTCTCTGGAAATATTCAGCGACAGATCCTCAGAATCGACCATGCCCTTCACAAAGCTGAAGTGGTCCGGTAGCAGGTCTGCGCACTTATTCATGATCAGCACGCCATTGGAATACAGCTCCAAGCCTTTCTCATATTCCTTGGAATAGTAGTCAAACGGCATGTTTTCAGGGACGAATAGAATCGCGTTGTAGCGAACGGCTCCATCCACACTAATATGAACGTGTGTCAGCGGTTTATCAAACCCGTAATGCTTTTCAGCATAGAATTTTTCATAATCCTCATCTGTCAGCTCGCTTTTGTTTTTTCTCCAGATCGGCACCATGCTGTTGACCGTCTGCTCTTCCTGCACCTCTTCAAATTCATTTTCGCTGCCTTCCTTCGGCTTATTAATGGTTGTATCCATTTTGATCGGGTAGCGAATGAAGTCGGAGTACTTCTTGATGATCGCTTTTAAACGATATTCCTCTAAAAACTCGTCATAGCTATCATCTTCTGTGTTCTCTTTGATTTTCAGGATAATGTCTGTACCGACAGAATCCTTTTCACACGGCTCAATCGTATAGCCGTCTGCACCCGCAGACTCCCATTTATAAGCCTCTTCGCTGCCAAGCGCTTTACTGATGACTGTCACGACATCGGCAACCATAAATGCCGCGTAAAAACCGACACCGAACTGCCCGATAATGTCATGTCCGTCTTTCAGCTCGTTTTCCTTTTTAAACGCGAGGGAACCGCTTTTTGCAATTGTTCCAAGATGCTGTTCAAGCTCATCCTTTGTCATTCCGATCCCCGTATCAGAGATGGTTAATGTTCTCGCATCTTTGTCAGCTGCGACCTTTATGTAGTAACTGTCTTTATCAAACGTAAGCGCATCGTCCGTAAGCGCTTTGTAATAGATTTTGTCAATCGCATCACTCGAATTGGAGATTAACTCGCGCAGGAAAATTTCTTTTTGGGTATAAATGGAGTTAATCATCATATCCAGCAAGCGTTTAGACTCTGCTTTAAACTCTTTTTTCGCCACTCTTGATCGCTCCTTTACCATTATGTAAACCCTTTTCAGCATCTATTTATCACATAAGATGACAATTGTCAATTAGATTGATAGATGCATATATATGTAAATTTAACATTAGTTGGATTTGTTTTCACTCTTTTTCTCACTCATTCTCATAAAAAAGAGAGGCTTCATCATCCTCTCTTTTTTTCTGTGTCATTCCAGCGGCCAAACTCCCGCTTCATCCATATATGCACCGGGTAGAAAAACAAACCGAACGGTATCAAAAACAAAAGATTATGCCATGAAGCATTCAGAAATGCGCTTGCAGTCACCGGAAACGTAATCTCTTGCAATAAAAAAGAGATGACAGTCAGCACAACAAATGCAGATGGAATGGTCACGATGCAATAAAACTTGAGCTCCTTCTTATGCTGTACCTTCAAACATACAAACCTCCCAACAATTTCTAATTCATCTTAACATATGCTGGCCTTTCTTTTCTCGCATGTTTATCACTGCATATAGCGGGAAGAAAATAGAAAAAGGAGGTCTCGTATCATGGGAAGACTCGAAAACAAAACAGCAGTGATCACAGGCGCCGCGACAGGCATTGGGCAAGCGACGGCAGAGGTTTTTGCCAATGAAGGCGCGCGTGTGATCATCGGAGATATCAATAAAGATCAAATGGAAGAAACAGTTGACGCAATCAGAAAAAACGGAGGACAGGCCGAATCCTTTCACCTCGATGTGTCAGATGAAAACAGTGTGAAAGCATTTGCTGATCAAATCAAGGATGCATGCGGAACGATTGATATTCTGTTTAATAATGCCGGCGTTGATCAGGAAGGCGGAAAGGTGCACGAATATCCGGTTGACCTGTTTGACCGCATTATCGCTGTCGACCTGCGCGGCACATTCCTTTGCAGCAAATATCTGATTCCGCTCATGCTCGAAAATGGAGGCTCCATCATCAACACCTCCTCCATGTCAGGCCGTGCCGCGGAC
Organism: Bacillus sp. JZ39; assembly: GCF_053903145.1. Classification (NCBI taxonomy): domain Bacteria; kingdom Bacillati; phylum Bacillota; class Bacilli; order Caryophanales; family Bacillaceae; genus Bacillus; species Bacillus sp. JZ39. The sequence continues at coordinate 3,886,318 of NZ_CP096389.1, forward strand.
CTTGACCGCTCGGGCTACAACGCAGCAAAAGGCGGCATCACCAACCTGACAAAAGCGATGGCGATCGACTACGCACGGAACGGCATCCGCGTCAATTCCATTTCACCGGGTACGATCGAAACCCCGCTGATTGACAAATTAGCAGGCACCAAAGAACAGGAAATGGGTGAAAAATTCCGCGAAGCCAACAAATGGGTCACGCCGCTCGGCCGCCTCGGCCAGCCGAAGGAAATGGCGACAGTGGCCCTGTTCCTCGCGTCAGACGACAGCTCATACGTCACAGGAGAGGACATCACCGCAGACGGCGGCATCATGGCATACACATGGCCAGGGAAAATGCTGATTGATGAGAAATGGAAGAAAGAAACGAAATAAGAGAGGGGATGTCCCTCTCTTTTTGTCTTTCAAAGCAATACAACCTTATACTTTTTCACATCCAAAAACTGCAAAAATTCCCTCGCCAGCACTTCAGGCGGATGCGCCTTTCCTTCATCCAGCCGATACAAAAGCAACCCAATAATCATTGCGGATACATAATGGGCATAAAGCTTTTTCTCTGCGTGAATATCAGTTTGCTGATGCAGATAAAACGATTCCAGCGCTTTGAACATATCAGGTATCACATGAGGAACACCCCATTCCCGATTGAGAAAATGGACAATGGGCATCTTTGACAAAGCAGAAAGCAGACTGGCGAGCGCCTTCTCCGCTTCCTTTAAGGAAAATTCATTCGGGCTGGAGGCAATCGTCAGGTGATCAATGATCTCCGCACATGATCGCTGTATCATGGTTTGGAGCAATTCCTCCTTATTGGCATAGTGATCATAAAAGGTTGCACGGCGGATATTGCTTTTCCGGGTAATATCCGAAATTGTGATGGCTGCGTAGTCTTTTTTCTCCGCCAGCACGTCCAGAAATGCCTTCTGGAGCGCCTCTCTCGTTCGAACCACACGCCTGTCGATTTGCTTGTCCTTCTCTCGCTCTCCTGGCACAGCTTGTCCAAACAGCCAATAAAATCTCTTTTGAGAAACAAGCTCCCATACCTTTTGGCTGATAGCTTCCGGAGTCGCGGCCGCATCCTCATTCAGCCAATACAGGATAATCGCGTACGTGTACAAGGCCCGGTAATGTCCGTAAATTTCCCGTTCGATCGGCGTCAAATTCACATGGACCGGAGTCAGCAGAACATCCTGCTGAAACACATCCCTAAAAAAACGATGGAAATGCCCTCTGTTCATCATCACAGAAAAAAAGGATCGATGCTCATGAACAAAGGACAGCGTCGGATGCACCGTTTGCCGTTTTTTGTTCAAATGAAGGGTATCCATATGACTGAAGGCGTCAAAAAGCGCTTTGCCCAGCCCTTCCTTCATGTCTTCGATTAAATCCTCAATGATTGAAAACTTATCCTCATAATAAAGGTAGAGCGATCCGCGGCTCACTTTGGCCTTCTCAGCGATTTCTTTCATTGTGATGTGTTGAATATCTCTATCTTTCAATAAGGCCAGCAACGCCTCTTTCACTTGAGCTTCGGCAGATTCCGGCACAAAAGACACCCCCAATCATTAGACAGATCTTCGATATATGTACGGTAACGTATAGATGGTTCACCGTTGTCTTTCTTACAGAAAAGGTACCACCTTATAATAGGTCCGAGAAAAGAAGAAAGCAAATGAGGGGGATTTTACAATGGAACAGCAAGTAAAGGACGACATCCAGCGTGTCTTTCAGCTTCAGAAAAAACAGCAAAAAGCCTTGCGCGCTTCAACAGCGGAACAGCGGAGAGAAAAGCTTCAACGCTTTTTAGATTCCGTCATCGCCCATGAAGAAGAAATCATCGAAGCGATCCGCAAAGACGTCCGCAAACCATATCACGAAGTCAAAAAAGCGGAAATCGAAGGAACAAAAAAAGCGATTAGAGATAATATGAATAACCTGGAACAATGGATGGCGCCTAAAGAAGTCGGTTCATCGTTAAGCCCTGACGCAAACGGAATTCTTATGTACGAGCCTAAAGGCGTCACACTCATCCTCGGCCCGTGGAACTATCCGTTTATGCTGACGATGGCGCCGCTTGCCGCTTCTCTCGCAGCCGGAAACAGCGCGATTGTGAAGCTGTCCGATTTCACGATGAACACGAGCAACATTGCCGCTAAAGTGATAAGAGACGCTTTTGATGAAAAAGAAGTCGCGATTTTTGAAGGAGAGGTTGAGGTGGCAACCGAACTACTTGATCAGCCGTTCGACCACATTTTCTTCACTGGAAGCACAAATGTCGGGAAAATCGTCATGACAGCGGCTGCCAAACACTTGGCATCTGTCACACTTGAGCTTGGCGGCAAGAGCCCGACGATTATCGACAGTGAATACGATCTGATGGACGCAGCGAAAAAGATCGCCGTCGGGAAATTCGTAAACGCCGGCCAAACCTGCATCGCACCTGATTACCTGTTCATTAAAAAAGACGTTCAGGACCGGTTCGCGGGGATTTTACAAACAGTCGTCAACGCTGGATTTATGGAGGATGATCATAACCCAGACCGCAGCAAATTTACGCAGATCGTAAATGACCGCAACTTCAACCGCGTCAAAGATCTGTTCGACGATGCCATCGAAAAAGGGGCGGAAGTGGTGTTCGGCGGCGTATTCGATGCCAGCGACCGCACGATCTCGCCAACCGTTTTGAAAAACGTCACGCCTGACATGAAAATCATGCAGGAGGAAATCTTCGCACCGATCCTGCCAATGATGAACTATGAAGACATCGACGAGGTCATCGATTACGTAAATGACCGCGATAAACCGCTTGCACTTTATGTGTTCAGCAAAAACCAAGACCTGATTGACAACGTCCTTCAGCACACGACATCAGGAAATGCCGCCATCAATGATGTCGTCGTCCATTTCAGTGACGTCAACCTGCCATTCGGCGGTGTCAACACAAGCGGAATCGGCTCCTATCATGGGGTATACGGATTCAAAGAGTTTTCTCATGAGAAGGGTGTCTTTTTTCAGGCCTAATCGTAATGAAGAGAATCTGCATCATCTTGCAGGTTCTTTTTTATCTTTATATCACCTAAATAAAGAGATTAAAAGTGATAAAATACCATTTTACTACGAGACCAAATTCCTCTAGTCTATCTCATTGAAACCCTGCAGCCCCTAACGTATAATATCCCAGAAAACTTCAAAGGAAAGAATATTATACATGGAAAAACCAGCTGGATTTTGGATTCGGGCAGCCGCCTCTATTATTGATGTATTTATTATAGCTATATTCTCTTTCATTATGATTTTATTAACACCTTCATTGTGTTGCCACTCATTGATGCAGCAGGTACACACATGTCAGAAGCCCGATATGAGTTTTTCATGTTGATCATTGGCACAACCCCTGTTTTGGTCATCATATTTATTTTCGCTATTCTTTACTATAGCTTGCTGACTTCCTCAAACATGCAAGCAACATTGGGAAAAAAACTCATGGGCATCATCGTTGTCAATCAGTATAGCGAGCGTATTTCTTTTTGGCACAGCTTCGGCCGTTTCTTCGCTTACACATTATCTAAGATCTTATATATCGGTTTTATCATGGCGGCCTTTCCCTCTAAACTGGCATTACATGATTATATTTGCGGGACAAAGGTTGTCTATAAAAATAAATATCTTGATTGATCAAAAAAACAGGCTGCCGAGTTAACCTCGCCAGCCTGTTTTACTATTTCCCAAAAGCCATCAGCTTCGTATAACTTCCAATATAAAGCGTTCCGTCCTCAGCGAGCTGAGGAGAAGACACGACGTTGCTGTCGGTTTGATAGCTCCATAATTCATTGCCGTTTGCGTCTGCCGCATAAACCTTCATATCATCCGACCCGAAATACACCGTTCCCTTCGCGTCAATCAGCGGCGCCGTTCTGACAGGACCGTCTGTATAGAATGACCAGTTCATATCCCCGTTTTTGCTTATGGAAAACAGCTCGCCGCTTCCTGAGCCGATGTAGATATTGCCATTATGATCAATCGCAGGAGATGAGCTGGAGAACCCGTTTAACGGGAATGTCCATTTCAAACTGCCTGTTGATGTATAGGCATACAGCTGTCCATCTTGGTTGCCGGCATAAATGTTTCCGTCCTTATCAATCACCGGATATCCTTTAAACGCATTTGACGTCGTTCTGGACCATTTCACCTGTCCGGTTCCGGAGTTGATCGCATAAAACACGTAATTATATGTGCCGACATACACGGTGCCGTTTTTGGCAAGCACCGGCACAGAGCTGACGACACCATTTGTTTTCAACTTCCAGCGCTCTGTCCAGGTTGATTTTGACGTCGGTTTGATCGCGTGAACATAATTATCAAGTGTTGAGAAATACAACGTCCCGTCTGAACCGATCACCGTTTCAGAGCTTGGCCCGCCGCTTAACGGAACCGTTGTTAAAATTTCTCCCGTTTCTTTGTCAATAAAATAAATCTTTTTGTCATAGGATGCCAAATAGATAACGCCGTTGGTCCCAAGTACAGGAGATTGCGTATATGTTTTTCCAAGATTGCCAGTCACCCATTTGACTGAGCCGTCTGGATTAAAGGCTTTCATTTCCCCGTCTCTGGAATGAAGATATACTGTGCCGTCTCCGTCAATCACAGCCCCCGCTCCATTTTGCGGAGTCGTTCTGATGTCGTTTTGCCATTTCAGCGTCCCGTCTGTATTTCCGGCGAACCGGCTTTCGCGTGACCAGTTAAACATGGCAGGCGCCATCGCTTGTACATCATATCTTCCTGGCAAAAAGCCAGATGCTCCATTATTTTGAGAAAACACCGTTTCCGCCGCATAAGCAGCTGTCGGCTGAAGCACTTTGGCAGTGGGCACATCAGAAACAGCGCCGGCCGAAACAGCCGCCGCCACCGCAGCTCCCGCAATCAAAGCTTTCATACGAAATGACTTGACCATCATTGAGACCCCCATTATATGTAACTTCTAATTTGTGACCATCATAACATATTCATCCATTTTATAAATCTATTTCACAAAACCATCACAAACTAGAAAACTATGTAAGTGTATGCGCAGACGTTTTTTCAGCACCCGGCCGAAATGCAGACACAAACCAAATGACGTTAACAGCAGCCGCAGCGAGACTAATTCCGAAAACAAAGATCACCTCAGAAAGCAGATGGTCACTAAAGAAACTAAACATCAAGATAAAACCGGCCGAAGACAAATGAATCAAAAGCCCGAAGCCGCAAAGCACCGCCATGACATACCTCATTGCATCGACTCCGAGCATATAAACGAGAAATGGAATGAAATACAATACAAGGATCATACCGACAGCTGACCACATGCCAACTGAATTAAACTGATTGGCCGCCGCTCCCGTTCCGGCCAGCGGCGAAAGTGAAGCCGCCACGATCACAGCGCAAAAAAGAAACGCAGAAATGGCTGTCATGATCGCCACGCTGTTTTTTCTAGACATCAAACTCCTCCTTAGATAGAAATATTAACCTTTTCATTATAAGAGAGCTGTGTAGAAAATTCATTATTTATTAAAAAATTCCAGAATGCATACACAAATGCTATGCTTCTTTCTAGTATATTTATATAGTAAAAAACAAAGGATAAAAGACTCATTTTTCTGTAATATCAGGATTTTATCACCATACCATATTGCATGTACTTGTTTTTCAAAGTATACTATTCCAGATTAATTCAGAGGAGAGAGAAAAATACATGGAAAAACCAGCAGGATTTTGGATTCGTTTTTTAGCTTATTTTATTGATGGCATTATTGTATCTGTTCCTAGTTATATTATTCTATTTGTGATCAATTCTGTTTTTGTAGCTGGGGCTGTGGCAACAAACCCTTACATGACGGAAGAAGAGTATTTAGTGAAATACATGACGCTTGCATTTTTGCCTACTATGCTGATCATGATCGTCATCAGCGTATTATATTACGGGCTGCTCACAGCTTCTAAAATGCAAGGCACACTTGGCAAAAAAATTCTTGGCCTGAAAGTGGTCAATGAACAAGGCGAACGGGTTTCTGTCGGACAGGGAATTGGCCGTTACTTTGCCTATATCTTATCTGGAATCATCTTTTATATCGGGTTTATCATGATCGCCTTTGGAGAGAAAAAAGGCCTGCATGACATCATTTGCAAAACACGTGTCGTGTATAAATAATAGAAAAAAGTCTAGACGCCAATAGGCATCTAGACTTTTGTTTTCTTTACAATAGGCTGCCACGACAGATACGTAGCGCTTCTCCACAGCCACTCAAACGGCCCCATCCGAAAGACACGAAGCCAAAGGTGGCTGAAGACCATTTGAACGGCACAAACAGCAATTGTAATGAGCACGCCCGCAGCAGGGTACACTTTTCCATACAGGCCCAAGCCGTAATGATAAAAAATCCAAGTACACACAATAGACTGCATCAAATAATTGGTAAATGCCATCCTCCCAACAGCGGAGAATGATTGCAACACTGTTCTCACTATTGTTTTATGATAAAGATAGACAACCGTTGTAACATAGAAAAACATGAGGAAAGGCGCGCCAATCAGCAGAAATAGTTCCTTTTCCGTTACACTGTACAGCACATGGGCGCCGATGCCGATGACAAGCCCAGCCATCCATAATCGTTTTAATCCTTTGCGATGCTTTTCCGGTTCATGCAAATACCGTGATTTTGCTGCCGCAGCTCCCAGCAAAAACATGCTGAAATATGGAATGGATGCAAAGAAAAAGTTGAGCGGATTATACGTAAGCATGCCATTCGAAGACATGTAAACAAGACGATCATGGATCCGTTGTTCTGCAATGTCCCTCAGGCTGCCGCTTCCATAAACATGAATCGCTTGTTTTGCCTGCTGTGTTACCGCTTGTACCCATTCCTGTCCGTTTGATTGATCAAAACTTGTCAACATGAACGGAATGGAAAACAGAAGATACAAAGAGACCGCCCATATCAGCAGTGTTTTCGGCTTTGCTTTTCGAAACAAGAGCAGGACAAAACCGAGCAGGGCATATTCTGTTAAAATATCCCCGTCCCATATCAAAAAGGCATGAATCGTTCCAAACAAGAGAAGCGCCATTAACCTTCTCACATATAACGGAACAAACCGTTTCCCTTTGTTTTCTGCTCTCTCCATCATGACAACCATGCCAAATCCAAATAAAAAGGAAAACAATAAAATACATTTTGTTTGAATGAAGAATTTCAGTATGTCTGCGGCGGCAAAATCAGCTTCAGACCACTTATCCATGAAAAAATTCTCTTTTCCAAGCATAGACAAATACATATCCGGATAACTGAAATGTGCCAGATTGACAAATAAGATGCCGAAAATCGCCATTCCTCTCAGCACATCAAGCACACCGATCCGCTCATTTGTTAAAGTCGGCTGTAATGAAGACATAGCCATCACGCTCCTTTTTTCTGTACCTTAAGGGTATGAAAAAATGAAGCGCGGAAACATCGATTTAGGTGTCAGGCCGGCATGAAAACCTTACAATCTTGTCATCTTTATGGTTTCATCACCTTTAAATCTAATGCTTCGATATTCTGCAAAACGCGATCAAAGCGCAAAGCCTGAGGCTCACATGGGAAGATGTGGCCTTCATACGGGTCGCCTAACGTCCGGAAAAACGGTTCAAATAAACCAGGAACCAATACGCCCACCATCTTTGTATAGTAAGAATCAAGGCGATAGGAGTGAACGGTATTTGCAGGGACATGCAGGAAATCTCCCGGATTCAGCTGAATTTCCTGGCCATCTGCCCACATCGTCATCTGACCTTCAAGGCAATAAAATGTTTCTGTATGATGTTCATGGTAGTGATCAACGATTCGGTCACCTTTAGGGCCTTCAGAGGATACGACGATAAACTGGCCATCTGTATTTTTTTGTGCAGCCACAATGCGGTGAAGCTGATCTCCAGTCAACAGGCGATCTCCTTCTCCAGATTCAAGAACGTATGGAACCGCTCCATCTGGCAGCTCTGTAAGTTCCGCTAATTTGGCCGAACATGCAGGCTTTCCTTCATCTAGAAATACAATGTCCGCTACAGCGGCTGCTTCTGCAAATCGCTCGTTTGAGACTTCTTCGCTTGCGTACGGCGGATGTTCAGCGTGATCATACGGATTCCCAATAACGGAATACAAGTGCGCTACGTTTCCTTTCATCGTGTAAGATACCAGTCTTGTTCTGTGGCTCTGCATCCGGTAGCTGTGCGGTGTTCCCGCCGGAATGTTCGCATAATCACCTGATATTAATAAATAGCGTTCACCATCAAGTGTCAGTTCCAGTTTCCCGTCCAAAACGAGAATTCCTTCATGTGTGTCCTTGTGGACGTGAAGCGGAAAGGCATCTCCTTTTCCTCCGGAAAGAAGCACGATCTCAAACAAATCACCTGTGCTCCTCCCATTCGCCATCACCGTGGCAACCTGTCTGCCGAACAGATAGCGCTCGCCTTCTCCGCTCCGGAGCAAATAAGGCATTTTATCTTTAGGCAATGAATGTGTACATAATGTTTTCATATTATCGCTTCCTCCAATTTAGACCAGTCTATATATTATCATTTATTTGTCTAGACCGTTCTATATAATTGTAGGAGAAAGGATAACAAAATGCTACCCTTTTTTTCTCACCAGCACTGGTATTTGTTCGGCAATGAGAAGAAGAGGCGTTTTGTCTTTATTCGTTAACGAAAGCATGATGCCGCCCTCAATCATCGAATTAATCAGCGTTCCAAGCTGATTTGCTTCTTCTTCTGCAAATCCGTTCTCCATTAATTTTCTGGCAAAAACCGCTTCCCAGCTTTTAAACACCTTCATGCAAACCGTCCGCAGCGGTTCACTGATTAACGCTGTCTCACTCGCCAGCAAACCGACTGGAATACCTTTAATGCTTTCTGTGTTATCAAATTGGCTGGCTGTTTTTTTGATAAAAAGCTGAATCGCTTCAACAGGATCAGAGGATTCATCCATGCTTTTCTGTATCAGATGTTCAACGATCTTACCTGTATATGTAACCGCTTCAATTGCTAATTCTTCTTTGCCATTCGGAAAAAAGTGATAAAGCGATCCCTTAGGAGCACCGCTTTCTTTTACAATCTGGTTCAAACCTGTCGCGTGATATCCTTGCAGCTGGAACAGACGTGACGCCGTGTGAAGGATTTTTTCACGTGAATCTCCTCTGCTAGTCATTAAAACATTCCCTCCTAGGTATGGTAGAGCGACTTATATAATATAAAAAAGAACCCTGTGATTGTCAAAAGGGGTAAGACCCTTCCGGATGGGGTAATGTACAAAAACAGCGTCTAGGAGGGATCTCTCAATGACAATCGATCATTCAGTCACGAATACAGAACAGCTTGAACGACAAAACCCCGCCATAAAAACAAAGCTCAAACTGAAAAAGCTTAAGGATCAGGTGATCGTCATTACCGGCGCTTCAAGCGGAATCGGACTTGTCACGGCACGAATGGCAGCTGAAAAAGGCGCAAAGGTCGTGGCAGCAGCGCGAAATGAAGACGCGCTGAAGGAGCTCACTGATGAACTTAAGGAAAAAGGGCACGACGCCATATGGGTAAAGGCGGATGTCGGAAAAGAAGAGGACGTCAACCGCATCGCAGAAACCGCGATCAGCACATTCGGCCGCTTTGACACATGGGTCAACAATGCGGCCGTCTCGACTTTCGGACATGCCATGGACGTCACCGTCGAAGACATGAAGCGCATGTTCGACACAAATTTCTGGGGACCTGTTTACGGAACAAGAGCGGCTGTCAAACACTACACCGGCAGAGGTGTGCCGGGCGCACTCATTAATGTAGGAAGCCTGTTCGGAGACAGGGGAACAGTCATTCAATCCACATATGCGTCTGCCAAATTTGCGCTTCACGGCTGGACGGAAAGCATCCGAATGGAGCTTGAAAAGGAACAGGCGCCCGTCTCGGTAACGCTCATCCACCCGGGCAGAATTGACACACCATATAACGAGCATGCGCACAGCTACCTCGACAAACAGCCGGCTCATTACCGCTCCATGATCTATCCGCCGGAAGCGGTCGCCGAAGCTATCCTGTTTGCCGCCGAACACCCTAAGCGCGACATGTACATCGGCTCACAGGCCAAAGCCATCGCCATGCTGGGCGCGCTTTTTCCTCGTCTGACCGACAGACTGATGGAAAAAATCATGTATCACAGCCAGCATGCCGAAAGACCGTCCAAACCGCGAGAAGAAAGCGCTCTTTATGATGCGGGCTGCGGTATGCATGACAGAGGCACAAATAAAGGATGGATGAGGTCAAGAAGCTACTACACAAAAGCGACGAAGCGCCCCATTGTATCGGCGGCTGTTGTTGCAGGACTAGTGGCTTGGGCTGCCGCCAAACGATGCAGATAATCTCTGACCATAAGAAAAACCCATGCTGTTCCAGCGAACCATGGGTTTTTCAGCAGTTAATCGATAAAAGCCTTGTTCATACGCTGCAGCAGCTCGCCAAACATCTCTTTTTCCTGTGTTGACCATTCTTTCAGCATCTGTTCATAACGTTCAAGGCGCTTTTGCTGATCGGCTTTTAATAGTTGTTTGCCGAGTTTTGTAATGGTAAACAGGCTGACTCTCCCATCAGACGGGTCTGAGAAACGATAGATGAGCTCCTTTGCCTCTAATGCAGCTGCTTGTCTTGAAAGAGTAGAAATATCAAGCTTAAACGATTCAGCCAATTCCTTAACACGAGCAGGCCCAAACTCATCCAATTGTCTCAGTAATAAGTACGAAGATCTCTCCAAATTCCCTGTTCTTTTCTCTGATTGATCCAGATAAACAGCTCTCCTGATAAAAGTCGTCAGCTCATATTCAATTAATTCAACTGGATTTTGATTTTGCAATCGCTCTCGCTCCCTATTCCAATCTCCGGCATTGACAACATCATATATACTTGTATAATACAAATGTACATTAACTGAATAAATACAAGTCGTTATATGACTAAATCAATTATTATACTTGTATAGTACAATCATATAAAAAGAAAGTAAAGCGATTCCTCAGAACCATCCTAGAAGCAAGCACCAGAAAGGAGGAAGCTGTTCTGATTGGAGAGCAGCACTTGATGTGAAACTCATACGAATTATCTTGCAAGTGTTGATATTATATGTATTTTTTATGATCGGGGAAGCCATTCAGCATCTGTTTCATTTACCTGTATCAGGAAGCATCGTTGGATTGGTATTGCTTCTGATCTGCTTGGGCCTCCGTATTGTTCCCGTCTCCATCATTGAAGACGGAGCAGGGTTTTTATTATCCTTCCTTCCATTGTTGTTCATCCCGGCAATGACAGGAGTGATAAACTATCCGTCTCTCATTTCATTCAATGGTCTGATGCTGCTGATTACAGTCGTTCTGAGCACCATCGTCACGATCATTGCGGCTGGATTCGCCAGCCAGCTATTAGAGAAAAAAGCAAAAAAACGAAAGGAGAAAGAGAAATGCAGCAAGCATGTATCGCGATCATTATAATTCTTTTAACAGTTGCCGCTTATTTAGCGATGGTCAAACTCTATAAGCGATTCCCGCTTCCATTTCTTATCCCTGTTCTGACAACGACAATTTTGATTGTAGCGGCTTTGATGATGTTTCATGTTTCCTATGAAGGCTATATGATCGGGGGGAAATGGATCAATTCTTTGCTTGGGCCGGCTGTCGTGGCACTGGCCTATCCGCTTTATAAACAATGGCATATCATTGTCAAACATTGTGTTCCCATTCTAGGCGGCGTCCTGGTCGGATTATGCATGGGAATGATCAGCGGGCTGATCTTCGCAGAAGCATTCGGGATTGATCATGATCTCTTATTATCCATTCTGCCAAAGTCGATCACAACCCCTGTCGCTATTCAGATCGCCGCCGGTCTTGGCGGCGTCCCTTCCATGACAGTCGTATTTGTCATGATTGCGGGCTTTTCAGGCGTCATCCTCGGGCCTCTTTTCCTAAAATGGCTTCGCATACGCAGTTCCCTTGGACAAGGCATTGCATTAGGCAGCGCCTCCCATGCACTGGGTACCTCCAAAGCGTTGGAATATGGGGAATTGGCCGTATCCATGAGTTCCGTCTCCATGACGCTTTGTGCGGTGCTCGGCTCATTCTTCGGCCCGCTCGTCGTCTGGCTGTTTCATATTTAACAAAGAAAGACTGCCCCGGGGGAGGGCAGTCTTTTTCGTTTAAGAAGCAAAAAAATCAATCAGCGGCTGAAAGTCCTTAGATAAATCAACGTCATTCGGCTCTGCTTGAAGCAGGCGGTCAATCATGCGCTCCAGCTCCTCAACATCATTCTTATCTGTATATTCAATGAAGTTTAAGCTTTCAAGCCAATCCCGGTATGAATGTTTGGCTTTGCCATAGCTGTTTCCAAAGACAAGGCAAGGTGTTTTGGTGATAATCGAGAAAATCATCGCGTGAAGGCGGTCGGTAATCACCAATTTACTGGAGCCGATGCGGTCCAGCATCTCCATAAAATGCTTTTCACGATCGGCGTAGTCGATGGTGTCGACCGTATCCAGCACCGTATCGGTACGCTCTGTGTAAGTTGTTTTTTCTGCCCATTTCTTCATCTGTGAAATAAAATCTTCGTCAGTCACTTTCTCCTTATCCGCTCTTAAAATAAAGAGAACGCCGTCCCGCTCGAGCTCTCGCGGCACAATATCCAAGGAAAGCACCATGTCCGGTGTAAAGATCACATTGGAGTTGAAGGTCTCTTTCACAACATCCAGTGTTTGCGTCTCACGCGCAGCAATCGTTAAGTTTGTATTTTGATGGTACGCATCCTGTGTTTTTTTCTTTTCCTTCTGTCCTTCCTCTGTATCCTCAAAATAAACGGATTGTGGCAGAGAAATTGATTTGTAGTCTTTAAACGCCGAAAAGACCTTTCTTCTGTCTTCCTCAATATCGAGATAAAGGTTTCCTAAATTCCCTCCGCCTGTAAAGCAGACAATATCGTCTTCACGAATGATCTCCTTCACCAGTTCAATGCCCTCATCCGTCGCATAATCCATAATCTCAATGTATTCATAATACGGAAAATGATTTTTGATAAATTTCTCTTCCGCATACGCAATCGCTTGGTCGCCAATGTTTGTGTAGCTAGGGGAACCAAACAAAAATACTTTTCGTTTATCATTTAACAGAGCTTCCGGCTCCACATTTGGCGCAATGCCTTTTACTAGTTTTTTGCCTTTGATTTCTTGTACAGTCATATCTGCGTCCTCCTTCTGGGATGAATTCCTCATTGTGTGTTAACTGTCTCTACCCAAAAAGAAGGATGGCTATGCATTGGCATGTGCATCGGCTATATCAGAAACATCGTTTTCGCCAATTTGATAGACGCTGCAATGTCCCGCGCCGTTCTTTCCATATATTCCGCGGCATGTTCAAACGCGTCTTCTAGCGGCACGGCTCCGGGGACGATGCTGAAAAGCGCATCGATTCCGTGTTGATAGACGGCATTACTGTCTCGGGAAATTGATCCCGCAATGCCGATAACGGGCACATCGTATGATTTAGCGGCCTTGGCCACCCCGATCGGTGTTTTTCCATGAACCGTTTGGCTGTCGATTCGTCCCTCGCCGGTAATCACAAGGTCTGCATCCTGAACGATACTTTCAAAATCAACCGCTTCAAGGACAATATCAATGCCTCTTTTCAGGTCAGCCTGAAGATAAGTTAGCAGGCTCCATCCAAGACCGCCCGCTGCACCGGCGCCCTCTGTATCTCGGAAGGTTGATCCGAGCGCTTTTTCTGCCATATCAGCGAAATGGCTTACGTTCTGGTCTAGTACATCTATCATTTCGGCCGTCGCGCCTTTTTGCGGCCCGAAAACAGCCGTAGCACCCTTTGGTCCTGTTAACGGATTGTCCACGTCACAGGCAACTTCCAGTTTGACATTCCGCAGTCTGGAATCAAGCCCGCTCACATCTATTGATGCAAGCTGAGATAACGCGCCGCCCCCCGGGCCAATCTCGCGGCCTGAGTTATCAAGAAGCCTTCCGCCCAATGCCTGAATCATCCCGGCTCCCCCGTCGTTCGTGGCGCTTCCGCCGATTCCGATGATCAAACGCTCCGCTCCTGCATCAAGAGCTGCCCCGATTAATTCTCCCGTTCCCCTTGTTGTAGTGATGAGCGGATTTCGCTTATCTACAGGCACCAGATGCAGCCCTGAAGCAGCAGCCATTTCAATCACAGCTGTTCTCCCATCTCCCATCATGCCAAAGAAAGCTCTCACCGGTTCCCCCAGCGGCCCTGTGACAACTTGCTCTATGATCCTTCCGTTGGTCGCATCGACTAGAGATTGAACGGTTCCCTCGCCGCCATCCGCCACCGGCAATTTTCTGTAATCAGCACCCGGAAAGACCGATTTGAAACCTCTTTCTATCGCTTCGGCTGCCTCCAGAGCTGATAAGCTTTCCTTAAAAGAATCAGGTGCAATGATGATTTTCATCCAAATCGCCTCTTTCAAAACATGATTCACTTAACCTATTGATCTCCAATGTACCATAATTGATCTGGAAATACATACCATTCAATATGGTAAAAATTTAATTAAAAATTAGAAATGAAAGTGTTTGCATAAAAGAAATATTCACGTTATCATACTTGTATACAAGTATACTCCTTGAGTGAGGAAGGTGAGTGTATGCTAGACTCCAAAGACCTGTTGTATCCCGCAAAATGGCTCTCAAAAGCGTCAACCGGGGTTCGTGTCGCATACGAGCTGAGAATGCGGATCGTTTCAGGCCTGATTGAAAGCGGTACCATTTTATCAGAAAATACAATCGCCGCCGAGTTTTCAGTAAGCCGTTCGCCGGTTCGCGAAGCGCTAAAAATACTCGCATCCGAAAAAATCATCCGCTTAGAACGAATGGGAGCGGTCGTAATTGGTTTAACTGAGAAGAAAATCGCGGAAATTTATGATGTGCGGTTACTATTAGAAACATTTGTCTTTGAACGGCTTGTCAAAATAGACATTGAGCCTTTAGTTAAGGATCTCAGCAAAATTCTTGAAATGATGAAAGTCTCAATCAAATATGAGGATGCTGACGAATTTTCATTTCAAGATGTGCTGTTCCATGAAACGATTATCCGAGCGATTGATCATTCATACATTCAGATGATCTGGAACAATCTAAAACCCGTCATGGAAAGCTTTATTCTTTTATCGATGCGGGTACGGTTAAAGGAAAAGTATGAAGACTTCACAAGGATTTTAGATAACCACGAGCTTTATATTCAAGCCATCAAAACAAAGGATAGGGCGCTGATGATTCAGTCTCTTCACCAAAACTTTGATGATGTGCAGGATAAGGTAGAAGACCTATGGCTCTCACAACAAATGCTGGCAAAAGGAGCTGAATACAACAATGACTAGTTATATGTTAGGAATCGATATCGGCACGACAAGCACAAAATCTGTGCTGTTCAGTGAAAACGGAGATGTGGTACAGAAAGAAAGCATCGGCTACCCGCTCTATACACCGGACATCTCAACAGCTGAACAAAATCCGGAAGAGATTTTTCAGGCAGTCATCCATACAACAGCGAGAATTACAAAACAGCATCCCGAAAAACGGATCTCTTTCATTTCGTTCAGCAGCGCCATGCACAGCGTCATTGCAATCGACGAAAATGACAAGCCGCTGACGCCATGCATCACATGGGCCGACAACCGAAGTGAAGGCTGGGCGCATAGGATCAAAGAGGAATTGAACGGACATGAGGTGTACAAACGGACGGGAACACCGATTCATCCGATGGCACCGTTAAGTAAAATTGCCTGGATCACGAATGAAAGAAAAGAAATCGCTTCCAAGGCAAAAAAATATATCGGAATTAAAGAGTACATTTTTAAACAGCTGTTTAATGAGTATGTCATCGATTACTCCTTGGCATCAGCGACAGGCATGATGAACCTGAAAGGCTTGGATTGGGACGAAGAGGCACTGCGCATCGCAGGCATCACGCCGGATCACTTATCCAAACTCGTGCCAACAACCCAGATCTTTCAGCACTGCAGCCCGGAAATAGCGATCCAAATGGGAATCGATCCGGAAACGCCTTTTGTCATCGGGGCCAGCGACGGCGTGCTGTCCAACCTCGGCGTCAACGCCATTAAAAAGGGCGAAATCGCCGTCACCATCGGAACAAGTGGTGCCATCCGGACGATTATTGACAAGCCGCAAACCGATGAAAAAGGGAGAATTTTCTGCTATGCCTTGACGGACAAGCATTGGGTTATTGGGGGACCTGTGAACAATGGGGGCATCGTCCTTCGCTGGATCAGAGACGAGTTTGCCTCCTCCGAAATCGAAACAGCGACACGGCTGGGCATTGATCCATATGACGTGCTGACGAAAATTGCCCAACGCGTCAGACCCGGTTCTGACGGTCTGCTGTTCCACCCATATCTCGCCGGAGAACGCGCTCCGTTGTGGAATCCGGATGTACGCGGCTCATTTTTTGGCCTGACCATGTCGCATAAGAAAGAGCATATGATACGCGCGGCATTGGAAGGCGTCATTTACAACCTGTACACGGTGTTCTTGGCGTTAACTGAATGCATGGATGGCCCGGTAACCCGCATCCAAGCGACAGGGGGTTTTGCAAGGTCGGAGGTTTGGCGCCAAATGATGTCGGATATCTTCGAATCAGAGGTTGTCGTTCCGGAAAGCTACGAAAGCTCATGTCTCGGCGCCTGTATTTTAGGCCTGTATGCAACAGGAAAAATTGACTCTTTCGACGCCGTGTCCGACATGATCGGCAGCACATACAGACATACGCCGATCGAAGACTCAGCCAAGGAATACAGAACATTAATGCCGATTTTCATCAATCTATCAAGATTATTAGAAAATCAATATACACAAATTGCAGATTATCAGAGGGGCTTAATCACACACAAATAGTACATGACATGAAGGGGAGGGCATTACCATGCCGTTAATCATCGTTGCACTTGGGATCTTAGCATTACTATTTCTGATTATGGGCTTAAAATTAAACACATTTATTTCCCTGCTGGTCGTATCGTTCGGCGTGGCACTGGCACTCGGGATGCCGTTCGATAAGGTTGTCAGCTCCATCGAAGCAGGGATAGGGGGGACTCTTGGCCACATCGCGCTCATCTTCGGACTCGGTGCGATGCTGGGCAAGCTGATCGCGGATTCAGGAGGCGCACAGCGCATTGCGATGACGCTCGTCAACAAATTCGGCGAGAAAAATATTCAATGGGCCGTTGTCATTGCCTCATTTATTATTGGGATTGCGTTATTTTTTGAAGTAGGACTGGTTCTATTAATTCCGATTGTCTTTGCGATTTCAAGAGAATTGAAGATTTCTATTTTATTTCTCGGAATCCCGATGGTCGCGGCACTATCCGTCACACACGGTTTCCTGCCGCCGCACCCGGGACCTACGGCGATCGCCGGTGAGTATGGCGCAAACATTGGAGAAGTGCTGCTGTACGGCTTTATTGTTGCTGTTCCGACAGTGCTCATCGCAGGGCCGTTATTTACAAAGTTCGCGAAAAAAATCGTTCCTGCATCATTTGCGAAAAACGGCAATATTGCATCACTCGGCACACAAAAAACGTTTAACCTTGAAGAAACACCCGGCTTTGGAATCAGTGTCTTTACTGCAATGCTCCCGATTATCATCATGTCGGTCGCGACCATTATCGACCTGCTTCAAGAAACAATCGGGTTTGCAGATAACGGAGTTTTAGCTTTTATCAGATTGATTGGAAACGCATCGACTGCTATGATTATTTCGTTATTGGTCGCAGTCTATACAATGGGCATCAAGCGCAACATTCCAGTCAAAACCGTGATGGATTCTTGTTCAACTGCCATTTCACAAATCGGCATGATGCTTTTGATCATCGGAGGAGGCGGCGCCTTCAAACAAGTGCTGATCAACGGCGGTGTCGGCGATTACGTAGCAGACTTATTCAAAGGAACGGCATTATCGCCAATCATTCTGGCATGGCTCATCGCGGCGATCCTGCGCATTTCTCTAGGATCAGCGACTGTTGCCGCACTAAGCACAACAGGTCTGGTCATCCCGTTATTGGGCCATTCTGATGTTAACCTGGCGTTAGTCGTGCTCGCAACAGGCGCCGGAAGTGTCATCGCTTCACACGTCAATGATGCCGGCTTCTGGATGTTCAAGGAATACTTCGGATTAAGCATGAAAGAAACATTCGCCACATGGACATTGCTGGAAACCATTATTTCCGTTGCTGGACTGGGATTCATTTTATTGTTAAGTTTAGTTGTATGAAATTAAGAAGGAGCTGTAACACATGTTCAATTCGATTGGTGTCATAGGCTTAGGCGTAATGGGAAGCAACATCGCCTTAAACATGGCAAATAAAGGTGAAAACGTCGCTGTCTATAATTACACCAGAGATTTAACGGACCAGCTTGTCCAAAAGCTGGATGGACAATCTCTCAGCCCGTATTACGAGCTTGAGGACTTTGTTCAATCGTTAGAAAAACCAAGAAAAATCTTTTTGATGGTCACAGCGGGAAAACCCGTAGATTCCGTCATCCAATCATTAAAGCCTTTGCTTGAAGAAGGCGACGTCATCATGGACGGAGGAAACTCCCACTATGAAGACACAGAAAGAAGATTTGAGGAGCTGAAGGAAAAAGGGATCGGCTACCTGGGAGTCGGCATTTCCGGCGGTGAAGTCGGCGCATTAACA
This sequence comes from Bacillus sp. JZ39, assembly GCF_053903145.1. Lineage (NCBI taxonomy): Bacteria > Bacillati > Bacillota > Bacilli > Caryophanales > Bacillaceae > Bacillus > Bacillus sp. JZ39. The sequence continues at coordinate 3,905,090 of NZ_CP096389.1, forward strand.
GGACCTTCTATCATGCCGGGCGGAGATCGCGACGTCTATGAGAAAGCCGCTCCTATCCTGACAAAAATCGCAGCCCAAGTCGGAGATGACCCTTGCTGTGTCTATATCGGACCAAAAGGGGCAGGGCACTTTACAAAAATGGTGCACAACGGCATTGAATATGCCGACATGCAGCTGATTGCAGAAGCGTATACGTTTCTAAGAGAAACGCTTCGTCTGCCGCTCGATGAAATTGCATCTATTTTTGAAACATGGAATCAAGGTGAGCTTAAAAGCTATTTAATAGAGATTACAGCTGAGATTTTACGCAAAAAAGACGAAAAAACAGGGCAGCCTCTGATCGATGTCATTCTTGATAAAACCGGCCAAAAAGGGACCGGAAAATGGACGAGCATGCAGGCGATTGATAACGGTATCCCGTCCACGATCATCACAGAGTCCTTGTTCGCCCGCTACTTGTCATCCTTAAAAGAAGAACGGATGGCAGCTCAAGACGTATTAGCAGGCCCGGAAGCCGAAGAAAAACACTTGGATAAAGACACCTGGATTGAATACGTCAGACAGGCTCTTTACATGGGGAAAGTATGCGCCTATGCACAAGGCTTTGCCCAATATAAGATGTCATCTGAGCTTTACGGCTGGAATCTGCCGCTCAAAGACATTGCCTTGATTTTCCGAGGCGGCTGCATCATCCGCGCTGATTTCCTAAACGTGATCAGCGAAGCATTCAGTGAGCAGCCAAATCTGGCTAACCTGCTGATCGCGCCTTATTTCACAGATAAGCTCCATGCCTATCAAACAGGCCTGCGAAAAGTCGTTTGCGAGGGTATCAGCACTGGAATCTCTTTCCCATGCTTAACTACCGCGCTCTCTTATTACGACGGCTACCGCACAGGGCGTTCCAATGCGAACCTCTTACAGGCACAGCGCGATTACTTTGGCGCTCACACGTACGAACGGACTGATATGGACGGCGTTTTCCATACGAATTGGTTTGAATAACCTGTCATCAAAAACACGGTCAGTTTTCAACTGAACCGTGTTTTTTTCTTCTATCCCAAACAACAGAAGACATAAGTTATGTTTTAAATATCATAAACAGTGATACAATAATAGCTAGAAACAATCCCCAAGATCATCATGTGACAGCAGCTTGCTGTTCCGTTCTATTCTGCTTTTGGCCATTGTCCTTTGCCCTTGACCATGGTGTCATAAAATGTTCAAATGCCAAAACGGCCTGTCATTCTGATTTACAAAAGTCCCTGAAAACCTTGTCTAATTGAGAATCAGCCTCTCATTTGTTATAAAAGAAATGCATAAATCCTACCTGTCACACCTTTAGTAAGATGAAAAAAAGTAGGTTATGGCTTGACAAAAAATATATATTAATTAATAATTCATATATAATTAGAATTATTATTGAAAGCGAATATGCTTTCTAATACATTTTTAGGAGGAATATACATTATGTCTTTAATCGGTAAAGAAGTACTTCCATTCGAAGCAAAAGCATTCAAAAACGGTGAATTCATCGATGTAACAAACGAAGATTTGAAAGGCCAATGGAGCGTATTCTGCTTCTACCCAGCAGATTTCTCTTTCGTATGCCCAACTGAGCTTGAAGATCTTCAAGAACAATATGCTGCTCTTAAAGAATTAGGTGTTGAAGTATACTCTGTTTCTACAGATACTCACTTCGTACACAAAGGCTGGCATGACAGCTCTGAAAAAATCAGCAAAATCACTTACGCAATGATCGGTGACCCATCTCAAACGATCTCTCGCAACTTCGATGTTCTTGACGAAGAAACTGGCCTTGCTGACCGCGGAACATTCATCATCGATCCAGACGGCGTTATCCAAACTGTTGAAATCAATGCAGGCGGTATCGGCCGTGACGCAAGCAACCTTGTAAACAAAGTAAAAGCAGCTCAATACGTTCGTCAAAACCCAGGTGAAGTTTGCCCGGCTAAATGGGAAGAAGGCGGCGAAACTCTTACACCTAGCCTTGATCTAGTAGGTAAAATCTAAGGAGTGCATTCAATTGGTACTTGATGCAAACATCAAAGCACAATTAAATCAATATATGCAGCTAATTGAGAATGACATTGTTCTCAAAGTTAGCGCAGGCGAAGATGACACTTCTAAGGACATGCTGGCTCTCGTTGATGAGCTGGCTTCCATGTCATCGAAAATTTCAGTTGAAAAAGCTGAATTAAACAGAACGCCAAGCTTCAGTGTCAATCGTGTCGGAGAAGACACTGGCGTAACTTTCGCTGGTATCCCTCTGGGCCACGAGTTCACATCATTAGTGTTGGCGCTGCTCCAAGTGAGCGGCAGACCGCCTAAGGTGGACCAAAAAGTCATTGATCAGGTGAAGAAGATCAGCGGTGAATACCACTTCGAATCTTATATCAGCCTGACATGCCACAACTGTCCTGATGTTGTACAAGCTTTAAACATGATGAGCGTGCTGAACCCGAACATTACGCACACGATGATTGACGGTGCAGCATACAAAGCAGAAGTTGAAAGCAAAAACATCATGGCAGTGCCGACCGTTTACCTGAATGGCGAATCCTTCGGAAGCGGCCGTATGACGCTTGAAGAAATTCTTGCGAAAATGGGCAGCGGCACAGATGCATCTGAGTTTGCTGACAAAGAGCCGTTTGACGTTCTTGTGGTCGGAGGCGGACCTGCTGGTGCAAGTGCAGCGATCTACACTGCACGTAAAGGCATCCGCACTGGGGTTGTCGCTGAACGCTTCGGCGGACAGGTTCTCGACACCATGAGCATCGAAAACTTCATCAGCGTCAAAGCGACGGAAGGACCGAAGCTTGCGGCAAGTCTTGAAGAGCATGTGAAGGAATATGATATTGATGTCATGAACCTTCAGCGTGCGAAACGCCTTGAGAAGAAAGATCTGTTCGAACTTGAACTCGAAAACGGCGCTGTCCTGAAAAGTAAAACAGTGATCCTTTCAACAGGTGCACGCTGGCGAAATGTCAACGTACCTGGTGAACAAGAGTTCAAAAACAAAGGTGTCGCATACTGCCCGCACTGTGATGGGCCATTGTTTGAAGGCAAAGACGTTGCGGTAATCGGCGGCGGAAACTCTGGTATCGAAGCAGCGATTGATCTAGCAGGTATTGTGAATCATGTTACTGTGCTAGAGTTCGCGCCGGAACTGAAAGCAGACGAAGTCCTGCAAAAACGTCTCTACAGCCTGCCTAACGTTACTGTTGTAAAAAACGCACAAACAAAAGAAATCACAGGTGATCAGAGTGTTAACGGCATCACATATGTAGACCGCGAAACAGGCGAAGAAAAACACGTTGAACTTCAAGGTGTATTCGTCCAAATCGGTCTCGTGCCAAACACAGAATGGTTAGAAGGAACAGTTGAACGCAACCGCATGGGCGAAATCATCGTCGACAAACACGGCGCAACAAGCGTACCAGGCTTATTTGCTGCCGGCGACTGCACAGACAGTGCGTACAACCAAATTATTATTTCTATGGGATCAGGTGCAACTGCCGCCCTCGGCGCGTTTGATTACCTAATCCGTAACTAATATAAGAAATCCGCTATATTGCCAGATTGGCAGGATAGCGGATTTTTCTTTTTCTACAGAAAAAACCCGAACCAGGCACTCCGGTAAACGTGCTCGATTCGGGCCAGCTTCTTATAGGTCCTCGCCATTCGTTTGAATGACATTTTTGTACCACTCAAAGGAATCTTTCTTATACCGCTTCATGGATCCGTTTCCTTCATTGTCACGATCAACATAGATCATGCCGTAGCGTTTTTTCATTTCGCCAGTTGTGAAGGAGACAATATCAATAATGCCCCACGGCGTGTAGCCAATTAAATCAACACCATCGTACGTGACCGCTTTTTTCAATGCTTCAATATGCGATTTTAAATATTGAATGCGTTCCGGATCATGAACCTTGCCGTCCTCCTCCAGCGTATCCACTGCGCCAAAGCCATTTTCAACGATGAATAACGGGATTTGGTATCGGTCATAAAAACGATTTAACGTATATCTCAGCCCGGTTGGATCAATCGCCCATCCCCAGTCACTCGAAGTGATGTACGGATTTTCGACACCATTCGGCAAGCCGCCATTTACAATATCGCCAGTGTTATCATTTTTCACATCGCTTTTCACAGTTGTTGACATGTAATAGCTGAAGCCTAAGTAATCGACGGTTCCGTTTCTTAAAATCTCATCATCGCCGTCTTCGAATGTGATGTTGTAGCCTTCGCGTTCAAATTCCTTCAACGCGTAGCTTGGATAATAACCGCGAACCTGCACATCAGGGAAGAAATAGCGCTGCCTCATTTCTTCTTCAGCCAGCATCACATCTTTAGGATTGGAGGAGAAAGGATAAATCGGCACGTGTGATACCATGGCCCCGATCTGGAACTCTGGATTGATGTCTTTTCCTTTTGCCACTGCTAATGCGCTCGCCACTAATTCGTGGTGCGCCGTTTGATACATGACTTCCTTGGCGTTTTCGTTTTCGCCAACCACAACACCTGAATTCGTCCATAGGAACAACGGATTGTTCACATCCATTTGGTTGTTGATCTCGTTAAATGTCATCCAGTACTTCACTTTCTCTTTGTAACGGGTAAAGCAAGCCTCTGCAAAGTTGACGAAGAAGTCCACAACTTTCCGGTTTCTGAAGCCGCCATATTCTCTTGCCAGGTGCAGCGGCATTTCAAAGTGAGACAGCGTAATGACCGGCTCGATCCCATGCTTCAGCAATTCATCAAACACATCATCATAAAACTGCAAACCCGCTTCGTTCGGTTCAGCCTCATCGCCTTTCGGAAAAATCCGGCTCCAGCCGATGGACGTCCGCAGACATTTTAATCCCATTTCCGCAAACAAAGCGATATCTTCCTTGTATCTGTGATAGAAATCAATGGCTTCATGGTTTGGATAAAATTCGTTTTCTTCAATCGTGTCAGTGATTTTTCTCGGCACGCCGTGTGCACCTGCTGTCATCACATCGACGACACTCGGCCCTTTACCTCCTTGATTCCATCCGCCTTCAAATTGGTGGGCAGCTAAAGCACCGCCCCATAAAAAATCCTTTGGCATGTTTCCCATGTTTAATTCCTCCTCAGCTTACGACTGTAAATATTTTTTGATGTAATGCACTTTCCTCAATCTCTTCAATGAAAGCTTATCAAACTCAACAAGCACTTCGCCTTTTTTGACGGTATCGCCTTCTTTTACCTTCAAGGAAAAAGGCGTGCCGTCTAATGTCACCGTATCCAGCCCGATGTGCGCAAGCAATTCGACGCCAGACGCTCAACGCAGGCCAATCGCATGCTTTGTAGGCGCAACCATGACAACCGTAATAACGCCGGGATGGTGGCATCGATTTTACGATATCCTTCCCTTCGCTTTAGGGGTAGACCGCTTCAGCACCAATCGAAGTCTGGTAGCGCAGCGAGAAGTCCCAATCACATTCTCTTCCCCGCCTACGGCCTCTAAAATGTCTTTTGCTAGTCTCGTATAATCTCTCACTTTCCCCGACATTTTCACCCACCCCTTCGTTTTGGTTACGCTTTCATTATAATTGTATCGGTATAATTCATCAATACCGAAACAAAATATTTACGCACTAACTATCATTGTAAGCGGTTTATGCTATAATTTTGGCAGTGAAACTAAACGAATAAATGAGGAATGCGTATGTTAAAATACCAGCAAATCGCAGCGGAAATTGAAACATATATAGAAGAACACCAGCTTCAGCAGGGAGACAAACTGCCAGTCCTGGAAACCCTCATGGCCCAGTTTGAAGTCAGCAAAAGCACAATCACAAAGTCCCTAGAGCTACTAGAGCAAAAAGGCGCGATCTTTCAGGTCAGAGGAAGCGGCATTTTCGTCAGAAAACATAAACGAAAAGGCTATATCAGCCTTCTGTCGAATCAGGGATTTAAAAAAGACCTCGAGGATTTCAACGTTACCTCAAAAGTCATCGAACTAGACGTGAGAAAGCCAACACCTGAAGCGGCGGAAAACCTGAACATTGGAATGGACGAGGACATCTACTATGTCAAAAGGGTCCGCTACATCAACGGGCAGACCCTTTGCTACGAAGAGTCTTACTACAACAAATCGATCGTGACGTATTTAAACAACGAAATCGTCTCCCACTCCATCTTCCATTACATCCGGGAAGGACTGGGGTTGAAGATTGGTTTTTCTGATTTGTTTCTGCACGTGGACCAGCTTAATGAGGAGGAAGCGGAATATTTGGGATTAGAGGCTGGACTGCCGAAGCTGTATATAGAAAGTATTTTTCACCTGACAAATGGGCAGCCGTTTGATTACTCGAAGATTTCGTATAATTATAAGCAGTCGCAGTTTGTGGTGCAGGCTAATAGTTTTTTGCTGTAGAGCTGCTGCACTATGGAAGGTGGTCGACATGTACAAAATTATCATTCCTGCCATACTAGCTATCTTTGCACTCTGGATACTCTTACAGATTTCACTAGAGATGAGCATCGTTAAGAATCCAATGAACTACTTTATCGTATTCATTATCTTTTTCCTCTTTGTAAAGATGGTGAAAGAAAAACAACAGTAGTTTGCTTTGAACAGGAAACCAGATTTGACATCTGGTTTTTTTGTGTTTCACTTTATTCACTCGTTTCAATTGTCTATAAAAGCAGTTATGCGGTACTATCATATAAAGGTCCAATGATGAAAAACAATGTCATACTTTTACATTCACCTTATCATGCACATGATCATATATAGGGGTTTATTCTAAAAAGGGGATGGACGATTTTGGAAAGCAAGTACCTAGATCTACTCGCGCAAAAATACGATTGTGAAGAAAAAGTGGTAACAGAAATCATTAATTTGAAAGCGATATTGAACCTGCCAAAAGGCACCGAGCATTTTGTCAGTGATTTGCACGGGGAGTATCAGGCATTCCAACACGTGCTGCGTAATGGTTCAGGACGAGTCAAAGAGAAGATACGCGACATCTTCAGCGGTGTCATTTACGATAGAGAAATCGATGAATTAGCAGCATTGGTCTACTATCCGGAAGACAAACTGAAGTTAATCAAACATGACTTTGATGCGAAAGAAGCGTTAAACGAGTGGTATAAAGAAACGATTCATCGAATGATTAAGCTCGTTTCATATTGTTCCTCCAAGTATACCCGCTCCAAATTGCGCAAAGCACTGCCTGCCCAATTTGCTTATATTACGGAGGAGCTGCTATACAAAACAGAACAAGCTGGCAACAAGGAGCAATATTACTCCGAAATCATTGATCAGATCATTGAACTTGGCCAAGCCGATAAGCTGATCACCGGCCTTGCTTACAGCGTTCAGCGGCTGGTGGTCGACCATTTGCATGTGGTCGGCGATATTTATGACCGCGGACCGCAGCCGGATAGGATTATGGAAGAACTGATCAACTATCATTCTGTCGATATTCAGTGGGGAAATCACGATGTCCTTTGGATCGGAGCCTATGCCGGGTCCAAAGTGTGCTTGGCCAATATTATCCGCATCTGTGCCCGCTACGATAACTTGGATATTATTGAAGACGTGTACGGCATCAACCTGAGACCGCTGCTGAACCTGGCCGAAAAATATTACGATGATAATCCAGCATTCCGTCCAAAAGCAGACGACAACAGGCCAGAGGATGAGATTAAGCAAATCACAAAAATCCATCAGGCGATTGCGATGATCCAATTCAAGCTTGAGAGCCCGATTATCAAGAGACGGCCGAACTTTAATATGGAAGAGCGGCTGTTATTAGAGAAAATAGATTATGACAAAAACGAAATCACACTAAACGGAAAAACATATCAGCTGGAAAACACCTGCTTTGCGACGATTAATCCGGATCAGCCAGACCAGCTATTAGAAGAAGAAGCAGAAGTCATAGACAAGCTGCTGTTCTCTGTCCAGCATTCCGAAAAGCTGGGCCGCCATATGAATTTTATGATGAAAAAAGGCAGCCTTTATTTAAAATATAACGGCAACCTGTTAATTCATGGCTGTATTCCTGTCGATGAAAACGGCAATATGGAAACGATGATGATTGAGGATAAACCGTATGCGGGCCGTGAGCTGCTCGATGTATTTGAACGATTCTTACGGGAAGCCTTTGCCCACCCGGAAGAAACCGATGACCTGGCGACAGATATGGCCTGGTATTTATGGACAGGCGAATATTCCTCTCTCTTCGGAAAACGCGCCATGACAACATTTGAGCGCTATTTCATTAAAGAGAAGGAAACGCATAAAGAAAAGAAAAACCCGTATTATTATTTACGCGAAGACGAGGCAACCTGCCGAAACATCCTGGCAGAATTCGGCCTCAATCCAGATCATGGCCATATCATTAACGGCCATACACCCGTAAAAGAAATCGAAGGAGAAGACCCAATCAAAGCAAACGGAAAAATGATCGTCATCGACGGCGGCTTCTCCAAAGCCTACCAATCCACAACAGGCATCGCCGGCTACACGCTGCTATACAACTCCTACGGCATGCAGCTCGTCGCCCATAAACACTTCAACTCCAAGGCAGAAGTCCTAAGCACCGGAACCGACGTCTTAACGGTGAAACGATTAGTGGACAAAGAGCTAGAGCGGAAGAAAGTGAAGGAAACGAATGTGGGTGAGGAGCTGTTACAGGAAGTGGCTATTTTGGAGAGTTTGCGGGAGTATCGGTATATGAAGTGAGGGATGTGGGGTTCAGAGATACATTCTCTGGGCTCTTTTTTAAGGTCGCTCATTTATCACAGCAAATTGCTAGCAAGGTCTGTTATGTTATTCTTCTCGTTCCCCGAGTACTTAAAGAATACCAATACGAATATAATTTCAAAAAAAATAATTAACTGCTGTGTTTTGAAAGCCAGAACTCATTTTTGGGCAGTTTCTGCGTAATATTTTTCGAGCATATTTACCCACTCGCCGACGTTGGAGCCGCAGATGCGTTACCTTCACTTCGACCGACCAGATAGGAATAATGAATTTTTCATTCCCGGCGTTTAAGTCCAGTTCTTTGCAATGTATTTTCTGCTTATCGTTATTTATGGTACGGGTGGACCGTTGTATGTATAAGTTAGGTTTTTAGCTATCTTATTTCATATTGAATAGTTTTGTTTTTAAGGTGTTTAGGTACCCCTCCCGTTGAAATCTCTTCAGGCACTAAGTCTATTTTTAATAGAGTCTATATGATTCCCTCTTTTTTAAAGAACAATCAACCAAAAATTATCTTTTATACAATCTATTATCTATCAAAATAAACCTCTCAAAATAAATTATTGAGAGGCCTCATAACCAATTAAGAAAAGTATTCATATTGGCTTTTAACTTATAATTTCTTTAACATTCTCTGCCATCGATTTATAATATTGCTTTTTTTTGCTCGTGTAACAGCAACATTAATTAAATTAGGTTGTTAACTTGACAAATCTATCCTTTAACAAGTTGTTTTTTAAAGAATCAGAACACACTTTCCAAATCTGGAGGAATCAAAAAAAGATCGTTGTACAAAATCCACACCATCTTCTAGTTGATATTCCTGATCGATGATTATTCTTGTCCCCGTTCTATTTTGTAGCTGAATTGCTCTTTCTAAATCTTCTTTTGAACCTAGGCAATTTCCTAAAATAGAAACATTCTTAACAATACTCATTTCTAATGCTCCTCTGACCACAGGCTCAGCATCACTTGGTGTGTCACTAGACAATAGAGGATGCTGATCTCGTAATCCACAAGTAACATAAGTCCCGCCAGTTTGTAAGTAATATAATGCATAGCCGATGTTCATATCGAAAAACGGATCAAAAACGTGAGTAATCTTCTGCTTGACGATATCATTTGATGTACTATTAATAGCTGTACTTACTAATTCTACGCGACTAGGATATATTTTTTGTTTTTCTTTATCACTCCACTCTGACGTTGACAAACAAATAGGAGTGATGCCATGAGAGAGTAACTGTTGAATAATAAACAATGAAGTGTGTGACCGTGCACTAAATACTAACGGATTCCCACCATTCACAAGTATTCCAGAGCGTCTTATCATCGCTGACGCGGTTTGGGAACCCAAAGAAAAACAGGCGGCTTCAATATCACTTAAGCTTTTTGGTACTTTTATAATCTTTTTCTTATGAAGACGCAACCAACCCAACGATGCAAAATTTGTAGCTACACCCGGTAAAATTCCTTGTTTTCCGCTATCAGGATATGAACAATCAGACATAACACGATCTCCGACCTTAAATTCATGTACGTCCCTACCGACAGCAACAATATTTGCGCTAAATTCCGAGCCAAAAGGAACAAACAATCGATCAGAATCCTTGATTGAGTTGTAGTTTTCAAGTAGTATGGCTTTATCACGGTAATTGCATGAAAAAGCTGTCACTCTTACTAATACATGTTCATGATTCTTCGGATTTTCAGCATCGAAGTAAGGTTGTTCTAATTCAACTGTTCCAAACAGTATATCCACTTCACCAAACTTAACAATTCCTAGCTCTGTATAATCCATTGAATTCTTTCTACTCGGATTAATTGCCACTAATGAACGCACTCCATATCCTCCTTATATATATTTCGTTGATATGAAACAGAGCTTAGATTAAGTGGAAACCAAGCAGATTCACCGTTATTATACATCTTTAACAGAAGTGCAGAATCAGCTACTCCACTCCAACCGAGAAAGTATCCCAAGAGGTAGTCTCTATTCTTTTCCCCAGTATAAAATCCATTATGATTAGCTAAATCCAATACAGTTTCCCAATACTGATTTGCAAGTGATAGATACCACGAATCACCGGAAGCTTTATATGCAAATAGTAGAGATTGAAGTACCCCCGCAGCCCCATGACATATAGATAAATCTACAGGTCCATTTTCTGGTAATATTGTTGATTTCCTCGCTATATCATAGAGATTGAAATGTTCGTTTAATGCTCTTGCCATTTCAGCTAGAACCATTAGCAAACCAGAATTTCCGTTACACCAACCTGCAGTATTAACAGTATTCGGAAAAGATATTTGTACAGCCTTTTTAAAAAGTTGCTTACATCCTTCAGTATTATTTAAAGCATAAGATAATCTAAATTTTGCCCATATAACTCCTAAATTTCCATGCGCTAGTCCATCACTAGATAACATACTCGATGGGCTTTCATGGAGAATTTTATCTTCTAGTTTTTCCAGAACCTGATTCGGCGTATCCGCAAATGAAGCTAACATGAGACTTATACCTACCGGGCCAATAAATACATCACCATTCGGAATGTTCTCTGATTGAATTTGAGACACAACTTGTTCTGTTTCTTCTACTCTATTCCTATTATGGTTAAATATAAAATCTAAAGAACTTGATCCTGAAATTATTGATGTTGGTGCAGATTCTAATTGTGAAGAAAATACACTACGAAGGGATTTTAAACCTCGTTTGGCCTGATTATAAAGATTAGTGTACTTAGAACGATTGGCTATTTTTTCATACTCTGTAAGGTGCTCCAAGAGAAATAGAATACCCCCACTATCATGAAGCGAAATAAGAGGACTAGATTCATAGGATATAGGGATATTTCCATACACTCCTCCAATCCATCCAGTTTCAGGATTGTCTGTTTTGGTAGTAATTGATAAAGAACTTATTAAATCAATCAAAGGATTAGGATCATCTTTTGTCACCTTTCGCAAGGCATTTGAAAATAAAGGAGATTGATAACCCAAATCATCTACTTTTTTATGCTCAGCCTCATGTATTCTAATATCAGAATATCCTTCTGCAATTAAGCGCTTATCAAGTAACAATCTTTTTTGTGAAAGGCTCTCTAACCGTCTTATTACATTATTTTCCGGCGACACATCAAATATGTCATCTGAAATAAAGTCCCCTGAATATAAACGTTTATCATTCGCGTTCATAGAAAAATATGGAATATCCCCAATTTTTAAAGAACGAATTTCTTCTTCTAATATACTCTTGGCTATTTCAGAATCTCTAATTAACTTAGGTGGCTTAAGATATTTTAGCACTTGATTTATTGCGGTATCGTCAACTAAATTTTCCGGAAATAGGCACGCATCAAGCATCAAGTAATACTGAACTGTAGGTCTATTAACTACTCTAATTAAACATTGAATATCAGTAAATATTGAATAAATTTGCTCTCGTTTGTCCATCATCTTTTCATATCCATCTGAGTAGCCCTTAAGAAAATCCTCTTGAAATGGAAGTGGATCGGGCGCTTGATTACTAGTTAACGTGATTGGTACAGTTGTTCGGTTTACATCAATCTTTTCCTTGGCTATATCTACAGCATCTGTTCCTGGGTTTTTCAGTGTAAAAACCATTTCATTAGTTTTTTGTGGATAGGGTGTATTAATAGCACCAACCAATACCTTTCGAGGAATCGTGAGTTTAGCTGGAATGATTGACGTAGCAGCAATTGAATAGGAAAGCATTTCTTCCATTAATTGGTCAAGTAAACCACATGTACGATTATATGCTGGTTGTAAACTAGTTTCTAAATCTACAAAATAAGGATATCTCCCGTTAAAAATAATATTTTCATCATGTAAATCTGTTGCTCCAAGACAGCTAAACACCGCCGCACATAAACCGAGATTATAATAAGCGCTGCCGACCTCTGATTGGCTTATGGGTGTATGCTGCACAAACTTCTGCCAACCGTACTCACCCCGATTAACTGTTTGGGCAACTGGTGAATGGTTCTGTAAAGAATCGAATTTCAGAGTATCAGAAAAAAGTTTATCGATTAAAACATCAATCTCTAAAGACCGAGGCTTATATAGAACCTTTTTCGACGGTTTAAATTCCAAGCATAGAACTACTTTTGAACCATTGTGAGGATCGGATTCAAGAGGCATAATAGTTTGTAATCTTGATCCTCTACTAATTAAACCTTCTGATAAGAGTAAAGTAGCATCTCTGCTAAAATTAGCGCACACATCTTCGATAAAAGAACAAGTATTATTCACTGATTGTGTGACCATTTTTCGTAAACAATCATATTTTGTAAACCAATTGCTTATAAGTTCCTTATCAATTGAACTGACATATCGATCAAACGCTTTTGATGATGAAGGATCAGCAGGATAAGATAAACTTTCTCGATATTTGTGAAATTCATATACAAAAGTTTTTTGACACAGTCTCCACACATGATATTCCAATAATGCATGTAAACAGTTCGTAGCTGCTATCTCAGCATGTGATACAACGTCTTGCCGGGAAAGAAGTTCTTTTATCTTATAGTTAGTAAGTTCTAATTCATCCGAAAAGTAACTCTCCACAGCAAGGACTATTTTATGTGCTGCCAATTGCATTTTCAACTCTCCCCTTTTCAAGCTCTGCCCCAAACAATTTTGCATACAAGCCACCTATATTAACTAATTCTTCATGAGATCCACTTTGTACAATGCATCCATTTTCAAGAACTACAATACGATCAGCATTTAGAATAGTCTCTAACCGATGTGCTATAACAATTTTTGTACACTTAAGTTTTGATAATGCATCATAAACATATGATTGTGAAATATTATCAAGTGATGACGTCGCTTCATCCATTATCAGCAATTTGGGTGTTTGAAGTAACACTCTCGCTATATGAATTCGTTGTCTTTGTCCTCCAGATAGGTTTGCTCCCGTTTCTGATATAACTGTATTGTAACCCATAGGAAATTCATTAATAAATTTCATAAACTCCAACGAATCACAAAGCTCCCGTATTTCTGCTTCTGTAAGCTGACTGCCGAGCTTGAGATTTTCCATGATAGTTCGATTGTGCAAATTGACTTCCTGAGGAATATAGCTAATTGAGTCTCTTAATGTATCAAGATTATATTCATCATACTCAATTCCTCCAAAATATATAGAACCACTAGTAGGTTCAAATAAACTAGCAATTACCTTCCCAAGCGTAGTCTTGCCGGATCCAGATAATCCAACAAGAGCAATCGTTTCTCCATCAGAAATATCCAAATTAATATTTTTAATGACCGGGATACTATCAGAAGTATAACTAAAACTAAGATTTTTAATTGAAACTGATCCTGAAGGCATTCCCTTTGAATCTTTACGAGAATTTTCTACAGGATATTCAAATATATCCTCTGCTAATACAATATACCGCACCGCAACCAGAGCTTCAGATGCAATTGTAAATACTGAATTCACATAGACGAACAATAATGCCACAATAGACTGAACCGCAATTGCTTGCCCGAGTGTCATGAGACCTAGTTCTGCCATATATATACCTGTAACAAGAATAATCAAAGGAGCAAATACTTGTATTCCGGATAATATCGATCCTATTATTCCTTGCTGGATACGCATTCTGTGGCTTGTTGCATTTAAGAATTTTCTGAAGCGCTGTTTCCAGTCATCGATATAGGACTGAACGTAGCCTCCTAGTTTCACGCTATTTATAGAAACTATAGCATCTAACTGTATGCTTTGTGCGTTAGTCCCCTCGTGTAGTTCTTTATCTGTTGCAGAATTTACGTAAGACTGAGCAATAATCAAAAAGGCAAAAGTTGATAAAGTAAACAACAGTATCATAATTCCGAGCCATGGTGATATCCAAAAAACATAGACTAATATTGCTACACCGCTTACCAAATCAAGACATGCTTGTACTAATGTGGTTCCCAAAACATCCTGTATTCGTGTAAGAGAGTTGAGCCGATAAATAATTTCACCAGGCGCTCTTACTGTAAAATACTTTGCTGGGAGTGATAAAACACGTGTAAAAGCACCACTCAGAAGATGCCAACTAAAACGATAAATTATCTTTATTGAGAAGTAGGTTCTGAGAAAATTTAGAATTACCATAATAATTAATGCTATGATGAGAGATCCGAGTATTGTAGCAAAAGAAGTAGCGTCACCAAACCCATTGTCAATTAATAGCTGTGTAAATAAGGGAATCATTAATGTTATTCCAACTAAAACAATACTCATTATAGCTATTTTTAAATATAGACCTATCAAATTAGATGGCCAAATATACTTTTTTTTCCACCTAGAAAGATTACTAACGCTGCGTTTCTTGAAATCTATTCCAGGTTCAGTAGCTAGCACATACTCTTGGAAATTTTCGAGAAACTCCGATTGGGTAATTTTTATCCGACCTATCGATGGGTCCATGATTATTACTTCATGTTCATTATATGACTCGACACAAACAAAATGATACCCTTTCCAAAAAGCTATGATTGGATAGTTTATTACCTTAAGTGCCCTCGTGTCTTTTATTCGATAAGTTTTGGCATTCATCCCAAAATGAGAGAGCAATTTTTTTAGTTGTTGGAATCCTAGACCGTCTCTGCCCGGCTCTTTAACTTGTCTGAGCTCTGAAAGTGAAATTTGATAATCATAAGCCTCCAGAATTGTCTTAACACAACATAGCCCGCATTCTGATTGTGCTAATTGTAAAGTTGGCATGAGTCTTCTTTTTTTAATTTCAGAAAATATTTTCATGTTAGCGTTAAAGGGGAAATTTTAATTTTAGGATCAAGTGATTTACAAAGGTGCAATAGTGCACCAGCTTGACCCGCCATCAATCCTGGGCTTAACGGATAACGACCTTTCCCGTTTTTATAGTAACTAAAAATGTATTCTGGAGAGCCGAAAGTTGTTTTTATTTCTAAAAGAATTTCTGATGTTTCTTCTGGAAATGATTCACTTACATACTCAAGCGCCTCTACTATTCCCAGGCTTCCGTGACAAAGTACCGGAATACGTGAGATAGGGATCCTTTTTAGCTGACCGATTATATTGAGCACTGATTCTCGAGACAGAACTTTTGATTTGTATGCTTCGTAATAGGCTATTAATAGGCCTGCTAAACCATTACACCAAGATGATGATACATGCTCATTACCGGCATCTTTATATGTCTCTATGATTCCATTATTATTTGTGTACTTGTTACAGATAATCGAATCAATCTCTTCAATCACTCTTTTTATCTCGCTTTTTTCTTGTTTTTGATTGACCAAAGCAAAAAACCAAAGTAATTGACTATATCCATGGGCCAATCCTGAAGTTGTTTTAGCATCACTATCATTAATTCTTGAGTATGCCAATGAGAGAGTTTTATTGATCATATCATCACTTAATTTGAAATCTTCCTGCATTCGGTATCTCATAACAATCGAACCGCTTTTTCCCGTAATCATATCGAAAAAATTATTATCTTCTGATTCCAAAGAACGATGCAATATTGGCCAAGACTTAACAGCTATGTCTTTCCATCTTTCGTTTCCGACGATATCCCCTGCTGAAAATAATGTCCACAGTAGCCCTGAAACTCCAGAAAATGCACCAATTCCAGAAAGAAGGACATTTCTAAGTTCGTAACTTCTATCCTCAAGAATTTTCGCTGATTTTTCAAAAATATCGTAAGAAGCTTTTAAAGCAATATCGTCCGATAAAAGTTTACCAGCCACTGCCAATGCAAGTGCCGGGCCAACTCTTCCGCTATATAAATCGTATCCTAAAACTCCTGGCGTCCAGCCTTGCCCAAATCGTGCAACAGGACCAATCCAAGTTTTAGGTAAATGTTCATAGCGATCGTCTAAAAGTGATTCAGTTAATGATTTTGAAAACCAAGAAATTATTTCCCTATGCTTTAAAACATTGGCATCTTTTAATGTGTTCAGTCTTTCTAATGTAGGTCTTTCTTCTTCAGTGGATTCTGATTCTTCTAATTTTAACGTTCCATCAGTATGGGGATCTGCTAACTTAGCAACAAAAGCTAGCCGTATTAGATTGATTTGTTTAGTCAAGTCTGATTTTGTGAGACTTTTCATCTTCAAAATAAATGCTGATTCGGGACTTGTTGAAATAGAAGAAACAACTTCATTTCCACAAAAAACTTCTGTTCCTTTAAAATTGACAGAAAAGTATGGTATATCCCCATTCCAAAGTTGTTTAGATTCAGATTTAACCAAATTAATATCACTTGTCATACTCAGTATTCCAATGCGCGACAATAAAGCATGTGCCGTGTCTATATTCCTGGATGGCTCTGCATCTGTTAAGATACGTAAAAGTTGTTCATATCTATACGTCATATTATGTATATAGCGAAGGTTAGCGTTTCTAAATGACTTTATAACTGCGTCAATAAACAAATCCTTTTGATCAAATATTTGCATGAAAAAATCAGAGAAACCATCGATAATTTGGTCACATCTTTCATGTATCAACGCTTCTAAATCGGGATCAGTCGATAGAGCATTATCAATACTTTGACGTTTCCAGACAACTTTTATATCTGAAGAAAAACCATCTTTTATATCGAAGGTTTTAAAAGGACTTACACTATTCTGATCACGAATACCAGTGAACCCGACATCAACTGAACCATTACTTGATTTTTTACCTAATGATATTGGAAGTACACCTGTACCATATACTGACTTCTCCATTGCATAATATGCGCTTCTTTTAGCCTCCGGAATTCCAGTTCTAACCCGAGATGGATGAAACAAAGTTTCCAAATCTATTGGAAGTGGCCCCTCATTTGTCCATAATATATTACTAAAGTGCATATCTGAAGCATTTAATAAAAACATTAGACATGCTAATCTACCTGCCTGAAACATATCCTTCTTGTCTTCATTGGTTTCTTCAAAAGATGTAAAACCATATTTTCCAAAATCAACAACAGTCAGAGAAGGCATCTTTGGAGAAATAAATTTGTTAATCTCACGAATAAAATTCGTGTATCCAAGTTCTCCGGAGACTGAACGTGGTTTAAAAACAAGCTTTTCTCCTTGTTCAAAGGTAATAATCGCTACTGAAGACCCATTATTATGTGTGTCTCCACCTGACTCTACAGAAACAATACGGCTAGTGCATGGAATGCTGAATTTTTCCTCTATCTTCAGACGATGTTTTTGAGTCAATTGAATAGTATCTTTGATTGCAATTGCCTTATTTTCTAATACATTATTGCATCTTCCCCATGCAATTGAGTAAGTACCCGCAAATTCTTTAAATTCCGTATCCATTAATGTTTGGGTATAGTACTCATAAATCATTTTTGAATTCATAGACCCCTTGGGTAATGTTTTAATCTGTTCAGCAAAACATCTTATTAGGTAGGAGAAAGCTATCTGTGAGAACAACTCACAGATAGCTTTTTTGAATGATTCAGGCTCAACGAGATGCTTGTCCATCTTTGAGTCCCAGACTTTCTCCCAGATGTTTCGCGCAATCATCCTACAAGGGTTATGATAGGGATAAAGTTCCCGGTCCTTAAAACTCTCCACATTCTTCAGATTATCTGGAGAATGCGGAGGCAAATCATCAATATAATGGAGAAGTGGTGCAATGTGTTCATCGAAATCCGCCTTTTCAAGTTCCGGGTAAAACTGTTTCCTATATATAACCATTATATTTTATCTCTCCTTTAACAAGCGCGAGTACAAGCAGTAGTCGGACAAGTGTTACTTGAAATATATCCTGTAATAACAGATAAAGCCGGTGTCCAACCACCAACAACATCATCTTCAGTTAATGCAATCATATCTGATTCAAGGTATTTTCCAAGTTCTAGCTCGTTTTTTAAACTATTATTTGCAATAGACTTTTTATCATTCATTGTCATATCCCCTATTCACATAATATTTTTTGACATTATCACATAAAAGCATTTCTAATTATTAACACCAAGCCATACATTCTTTACTGACAGTACACCAGCCACCCTTATTTCCCCAGTAATCACTTAGAGAGAATGTATTTGTAGTACATGCTCCAAATACATCATCATCAAATTCTTGATCTACAACTTCTTCAAACCAAGTAACTTGTTCTTGTTTAACCTCTTTTTGTAATTTACTGAATTCAGTCTTCATATTATTTCTCCTTTTCTTTATCTATTTCAGATAAAATTGACTAAATTATGAAACACTAGAAGTTCCCGATTATAATGTATTACCATTGTTTCAGATAAAGCAAACACACCTTATAAATAGCAACTACTCAACGTTTTTAAATCCAATGTCTGAATGGGAAATAGAGCCAGTCCAATCTTTTCTTACAGTAAATATCCTTCCTCTATTAAAAACATCACCCCCTTTGCAGAAGCTCTGGCTCAATTAAATGATGAAGACCGTGAGCTATTATGGAAATTTTTTAATTCGTTGACGAATAATACTCTACAATATTTTCCAAATAAAAGGGAGGGGTAATTTTATACCCCTCCCTTTAAAATCGTGATTTCATTTGATTTTTTCTTTTATTGTTTTTAGCTGCTTTTTAATCGTTTCAACCGATTTGAACAATTTTTCAGCTATTTGGGCTCTACTTAGTCCTTTTTCCTTTAACTTGAAAACTTCGCGTTCCGCAGGTGTTAATACACTTGCCTTTCTTTCTAATCTAAGCTCATTGATAAGCAAACTCGAAACGTCTGCATTAAAGCTTACTTTATCTGAATATGCTTCTCTAATCGCCTTTGGAATATCTTTATAAGAGGTTTTGTTTATATAATTTGTTGCTCCTATATCGAACGATTCTAAGATGACTTCTGGCTCGTCCCAAGATGTTAACATGATAATCTTTTCAAAACCTTTCTCATTTAATTCCCTAGACAAATGAAGCCCGCCTAACTCTTCACCTTCAGATAAAGTTAAATCCATTAATACAACATCAACGTCTGAAGAATCAATTTGAAGAGCTTCATCTTTAGTAAATGCTTGACTAACAACTATGATATCGGTCTCTTTTTGAACCAATTCAGATATACATTTCATCCAGACCGCATCATCCTCAACAATCATTAATCTAATTTTATCCATAACATTCCCCTGACAAATTATTCTTATATTCTTGGATTGGTGTAATATTAAGAACTCTGTTTTTTGGCAATGATAATGTTATTGTTGTTCCATGGCCTAATTGGCTTTTTACAGTTATATCACCTTTATGTTTTGTCATAACGTTATAACAGTATGTTAATCCAAGACCAAAATTCCCCACCTTTTTTTTTGTTGAAAAGAAGGGATCTAATATTTTTGAAAGCTTATCTTTCTCAATACCTTTTCCGTTATCTATAAAATCTATATGAATGTTTTTGCGAGTTTCATAGATTCTAATTGTCAGTGTTTTGCTGTCTCCCATAGCCTCTATAGCGTTTTTCATTATATTTATAGCTGTTTCTTGTAAATGAACGAAATCTCCATATACCTGTGCATCCACTTCATATTTTTTTAATATGTCAACTTCTGAAATCTGTGGTTGAAGTAAGCCGATGCTTGACTTGATTAAATCACTCATACGAAACTCGGATTCCTTCAGCTCCATAATATCTAATTTTTTTTGAATACGACTTGAAAGCTCAAACAAATGATTTGCAGACTTTAAAATCAAATCAATGGTTTCATCATTATTTTCTTGATTATGAGTATCTTTCAATTGATTCGCCAACAAATCAATTTTAGCCACTTCATTTTTTATTGAGTGGTTTAACAAAGCTGTACCTGATGTTACAGCTTTCATTGTTAGGTCACGTCTTTGTTTTTCAAACTTTATTTGAACGCCTAGAAAGCCATATTTAGTGATGAAGTAGATAAATAGCAAAAATGCTGCTGTTATAACCCACGGATTGAGCATCCAAATTCCGAATACCCCAAAAGCCTCTAAAATAATATTTGTGAACACTGCAAAAATAAGTGTTGGCACGACTACTAAGCAAGTGAGTATTTTTTGTTTTTTAGCCATCTTATTCGTTTCCGAATATGCAGAGTAAACCATCAAAGCCAATGATATAAAAACATAAGGAACAACCCAAAGGGATAATATTACATGCTGCGTCCCCCATATAGGATAATCTGTGAAAAAAACCTGCATGATGATAACGGGAATGAATAATAACAGCTTCCAAAGAAGTTTTTGCCTTGGTTTTATTGTATCTGAAAATATTAAGCCGAAAATTAAAATTGCATATGCAGTTCCATAATGTCCTATTGACGAAGACAGATAATGCAAAAATTGAATCCATTTAGAAGCATGATCAAAAACATATGATAATAAGACACTTAATCCACCAAAACCCCCACCGATGCCAATGAAACTTCCCCATCTGGTTTTTTCATTTTCTGGGTATGTGAGCAATAGAATAGAACTCATCAACCAAAGTAACGCAGTAAGTATAAGCATCGTAATCTTACCTTTTTATTTTATTTTGAATGAATGAAAGCGTATCATTTGCCAGCTTTTTGCGACAAAGAACAATGCCTGAATGACCACAATTGTAGACATATCTTGTGGGTTTCCCCCAACTTTCCCATAAATAATCTGCATCTTTTAAGTCAATATACTGATCATGTTTAGCAGAAATCAGCAGAATGTTATCTTTATTAACTTTCGGTAAAGCTTGACTAGCATCTGTGATATTCCAATACGTCACTAAATCTTCATAAGTCACACCATTTTGTTCTAATTCTTCTCTTATGAATTTACCTGGGATCGTGTTCCATATTGAATAAGAAAGGCGATTGGCATAAAAGATTGATACCACTACATCAATTTGGGATTCTAGGGTTGCAATTAGATTAGTAACCCATCCCCCTAAGCTTACTCCCACTATGATAACAGGTCCTTTTTTATTTGCTTTTATCCAGTGAATTAACGCCCGTAAATCGACAATGGCCTGTCTTGTCGACTCAATTGTACGATCAATATTTGCACTAATCATCAACTCGCCACTATACAGTGAATTTTCCGGTTCTCTTTCAAAATGGTATGGAAGAGAATAATAATACATGTTCCAGCCTAAATCGTTCATTATACGATTATGAAATATTTTTTTGATCCTATTGTACGAATCCATGCGCCAACCGTGTACAAAGATGACATTGGGTTGATCTATATCATTTTTATTTAAAAAAACCTCCCCTTTTAAAGTATCATTAACAAGATTCCCAGTTTGAATTAAGGATTCATAACTAAATGTACCAACCCTATAACTTTTTTTAGATTTATTCAAATCAATTGAAACATCAGCTATATTTGCACTGTAAACTTCCTCTCTATCATCTATATTGGCTGTAAAAGCAGCAGAAAAGTGTTTATCCTTGCTTCTTTTTCTGTGTAAATCATATAAAGCCAAACGATCTATCATTTCTGAAAAGTGCACTTTCTGTCCTCCTTGATTATTTAAAATATTGTGTTTTCTCTCTGCATTTTATCCCTCAAAGCTACTTAGGTATTTTAAACCATCTGTGGAAATTTTTAATGCCACGAACTGATTAGATTTTACCACTATAAGTATACATTAACAATCATTAGGAAATCTTATTGAAATTTCATTTTCATATAAAAGACATAAATGATGAACAACAATTAATAATAAAGAATACATGTAGAATAAAAAAAATTTAAGGAACGCATAAAAAACGTTGTACACCATATATAACAAGGGATGCAACGTTTTTATTAATATTTAAATTCACAAAAAATGTAACATTTTACTTATGAGGGCATGACGAAAAGCCTTTCCACGTTTTAAATTTTTGAAAAGGCTTATAGGATTTTACAATCCAAATTAATGTGACCCTCTTATCAAGAATGGTGGTTACCATACAGTATTTGATATTCATGAATTATGTCAATATGGTTTTGATGCTTAGAAAAGACTTTAGGAAAAAATTTTTTCATTGTAAGGTCGAAAGGATTTGTGGTTTGTTTGTTGAAAGACCTTGAGGTAGCAATTAGTGAGGTAGATTGGTAATGAAATTAAAGTAAAACGGTACCCATTTTTCAACATGGTTTTCCTCAAAATGGCATAAGATCTGGGAAACAGAGTAGGGTAACCTTCAAATAAGCCTAAATCTCTTGTGGAAACGTCATCCATTCACTTACACTTCTGCAGGTAATTGAAGTTGTTTCAGCGCTGTACAAAGAAAGTCGAAGAGAAAAATTTCTCTCTTCGACTCGTCACCATGGAGTAAGTTGAATATTCGTTTAATTTATCCTATATTTTAGCTAAGAACAAGGGCAGTCTATTACTTTTTTTAAAATTTGAACATACTCTTATATTTCAATTTTTTTGCTCTTTTTGAGCACGAGTACAAAAAGTACGATTAAAATAAAACAACCAATGAAGTACTGTAGAAGCGAAAGTGGATTTGAGCCAACCATAACTGGATAGAAATAACCAGGAAAATTTTCAATTAAGCCTGAAAGAAATTTGTTATGAGTACTTTCCAAAATATTCGCTAAAATATTAGGAAAAAAAAGTAACATTGCTGTTAAAATACCATAAACTGCACCACTTCGAACACCATATAATAATAAAATATACCCTAACAAGAAATAAGTCAGCACTAGAAGAAAGACATTAACAAAGAATCCCAGAAGGAAGGTAACCTTCAATTCTCCAGGCACTCCAAGTTGTTGTGTAACTAGAAGTAAACCTATTCCCAATGCTACATAAAGTAAACTCACAAGTAGTGCAATTACGACATTGGCCAATACATAGTTTTTTCTGTTTTGTTTTGAGTTGTTAATTAACGAAATTGTCTTAGAAGAGTAATCCCTATTGACAAAATAAAGCGGGTGTAATACCGCCGCCAACATCCCCAACATACAATAAAAATTGGAGACATGTTTAATGTTAAACGGCGTATTTGCTGTTAATATAAAGTAACTCACGAGTAGTGCTGGTCCAAAAGCTCCCAACACTCCAACAGCCAAATGGCCCTTTTTAATTAGTTCTTTAAAATTGTAATTAACGTAATTTTTGATATTTAGTATCATGATCTTCACCCCTTAATTTGTTCATATAGACATTACGAAGCGTTTTTTTCTCAGCAGTAAAATCAATTAACCTTATCTTCAACTGATTTAAGAATTTAAATATCTCAGTATTTTCTGCTGTCGTTTCAATTTGAATTGTTCTCTCGCTTGTGTGAATAATACTTCCGAACTCCTGGCTCTCGATAAATGTTGCTAAGTCAGTAGGATTATCAAAAACTAATTTTAGAATAGATTGGCTCTCCTTACTAAATTGTTGTTCGTCGGAAATAGTGCCTTTTTCTATAAACAAAACTCGATCACAGATTGTTTCAATATCTTCTAGCTTATGGCTGGAAATCAAGATACCGATATTCCACACAGTAGCCATTTTTCTTAATTGCTGTAATACTTCAAGGGATGTTTCTATGTCCATACTGTTTGTTGGTTCATCTAATATAACGTAACTTGGCTTATTCAATAAACTTATGACAATGCCTAATTTCTGCCGCATTCCCAAAGAATATTCTTTCACCTTTTTATTCAATACATCAAATAATTGTAGACCCTTTAGAAGTTCCTCGTATTCGCTAAGTTTGAATTTATTTCCGTATATTTCTGAAAAGTAGGACAGATGCGCTAATCCTGTCTTATTACTGTATAGTTTGGGTTCCTCAATTAAGTATCCAACATGATTATTGTCTTCAACAGATCCATCGAATGTCTGAATTGTTTGAGCAATGATCTTCATAAGAGTACTTTTTCCAGCACCGTTACTTCCAATTAAACCAACGATTTCTCCTTGTTTAAAATCAAAAGATATTCCTTTTAAAACTACAGAGCTACTATATTTCTTGGCAATTGAATTTATATGCATTTCTAATCCTCCTATTTAGTTCTTTAATTTAAAAAATCTTTTTTATATCGAACGGCTAGATAGATTGCTGAAGCGAAGAATGCAATAGAATACTTAAATAAGAAGAAAACTTGCCACATATATTCTTTTGGGAAAATCAAGTCGCACAAAATTAGTGCATATAACATACAGAGGCAACTTTTTAAAGCGATTTGGTCTGTTCTCTCGTCAGTCTTACCCATTTTTTTATGAATTACGATTGTCAGAATCAATCCGACTAAAAGCAATACAAACCCGCTACCAATGAGAATACTCCAGTTTCCTTGAGAATGTTCAGCCCAGGACTTTAAAGGGAGAAAAATTGCGTTAGTGATAGTATCTGAGATCGAATTCATTTTCATTGTTGATCATTTCCTTTCTCATAAGTAAAAATCTCGTTTACATCCACATTAAAAAATTCGGCAATTCGAAAAGCTAACAGCAGAGTCGGAACATAATTTCCTTTTTCCATTACGAAGATGGTTTGTTTGGAAACCCCGACTTTCTTTGCTAATTCTTGCTGAGACAATCTGGCAAGTACACGATATTCATAAACCTTATTTGAGATTGAATCACCTAAATTTTTCCTCATGACTTTCACCTCTTGATCGAATTATAAACTGTTTTTTTATAAAAGTAAAGTTAACTTATACAAAAGTATGATGTTCTTTATGTTGTGATTAGACAGATCTTTAAAATCATTTTTTTCGGTAATTGGAAATACGCAAATAGTTGAGGCATTTACACTGATTAATGAGGATCTGTTATCGGGTCAACGTCAAATTAGTAAGCCAATGTACCAGTAAGTTTATTCTGAGGGATTTTTCAAATTATGTTTTAAGTTCCTGAACCAGCTTCACCAGTTCTTGATGTACTGTCGTCATTCTCGTATAGTACAAAAATACTCTCTTTAATATGAATCCTATTTATGATACTTTTATGCGCAAGAGAGGTTGTTTTGGTTACAATTTCTTAGCCTTAGGCGAATGCATTTGTGAACAATCGAGCCCGATGGTGAAAGAATAAAGGCTAATTACTTGTTAAAAGAAAGTGATATTTGGCCTTTTAATGCTTCAATACTATAATTTTTCCTCACTGGTAAATATGGAGATGATCGAAAGGCAAAAGAAGGGGAATACAATGATGTACGGTTCTTTGATAATGGAGTGAAAATAAGGAGCTATTAAATTTTCCGTAGAAGCAGAAATAGTTAAAATGATCTTTTCTACATATGTTGATGGGGATTGAAAATTGCCAACCACTCAATAAGCTTGGTAACGAACAAAGAACAGGAAAGAGTTTTCACAGATCAACAGTAAAAATCATACTGAAGTCAGTACTGACTTTATACGTACTCAACTTCAAGAATTTTTAGACCTAAAAGAACGTTTAGATACTATGTAATTCAGGCAATTACTTGTAGCGTCTATTTAATGCCCATATCCTAGAAAGCAGGAGTTCTAGCGGCTCCTGCCTATAATATGGTTACTAACAACTCCCCAATCAATCCTTCGGGATTTATATTTTAAAGAAAACCTCTACTTATTTATGATAAGGCTCCCCACGATTAATCCGAAAAGCCCGATAAATCTGCTCCACCAGAATCAACCGCATCAACTGATGAGGAAACGTCATTTTTGAGAATGACAGCTTCTCATCCGCTCGCTTCATTACCGCGTCACTCAATCCGAGTGATCCGCCGATGACGAAGGTGACTTTGCTTTTTCCATATGTAGCCAGCTTATCTATTGTATCGGCTAGTTCTTCGGATGTTTTCATTTTTCCTTCGATGGCGAGGGCGATGACGTGGGCGTCGGGGCTGATTTTTGATAGGATGCGGTCGCCTTCTTTGTCTTTTATGATTTTCATGTCCTGGTCGCTTAGGTTTTCCGGCGCTTTTTCGTCCGGGAGTTCGATGATGTCGATTTTTGCGTAGGCCGAAAGACGTTTGGTGTATTCTTCAATGCCTTGCTTGAGGTATTTTTCTTTTAGTTTTCCGATTGTCACAATATTGATATTCACAAGTCATCCCCACTTTAAAAACAAGTTATTCATATATGTTGTCCACAATTGTGGATATCTTTTCTGTATTTTGTGTAAGATCATTCGTTCCCCACTATATATACTGCGGGGTCTCCACATAATTCACAGGCTGTGGATAAACTGTTAGTATGTTCGATTTTTCTGATTTCGGGCGGCAGCTCGTGGTCGTCTATGTACATATCCAGCACCGTTTCGATGTGTTCTTCACAAGAATAATACGCTTGTTTCATGTTCAAATCCTCCGATGTTTTCTTCCATTTTTACAAATGTTCTCTTCTCAATATAACCTATTTATTCACATGTTAGTAGTGCTTCGGGCTGAGTTTTATCCACAATTCGACAAACAAGCTGTTGATGACTCTATTTCGCTCGTGTGTTAGTTTGGATGTAACCGATGTGTGGGGAGGTTTGCATTTGCGCTTTAGATGGGTTTGGCTTTTTGTGATCATATTGCTGCTTGTTGGGTGTAAGCCGTCTTATTGGGTGTTGGAGAAGGATCGAATCGGTGAAGGCAGTCCAGACTTAGAAATATACGCTAATTACCTTCAAATGCATGATGATGTAAAAGGATATCAAGTCTTCACCATTTTAGAAGGGAGAAAAATGGTTATTGTGTCTCTCGGAAGCAGCGAGAAAGATAAGAAGCTTGAAGTGTCAGACGTCAAATTCTCACCTAAAGAAACGATTGTAACAGTGAAACGAAAACCTGCTCCTACGGCAAATGAGAAAAACCCTTATATTTTGATTGGACTGGACAAAATCGAAGGGGAATTCATCGTACAGGATGAAACGGGAAACCGCTTTGAAGAAACGGATTATCAGCAATAAAGCCGGCGTTCTGAGAACGTCCGGCTTTTTCTTTTACTTCAGTGTTCCATGCGGGTCGATGACGAATTTTTTGGCTGCGCCTTTGTCGAAGTCGCTGTAGCCTTTTGGCGCGTCGTCCAGAGAAATGACGGTGGCGTTGACTGCTTTTGCGATCTGCGCTCTGCCGCTCAGGATCGCTTTCATCAAATTGCGGTTGTATGTCATGGCGGGCGTTTGTCCGGTGACGAAGGTGTGGGCTTTGGCCCAGCCGAGTCCGAAGCGGATTTTTAATGAGCCTGTTTTGGCGTCCGCATCCTTTGCGCCGGGATCTTCGGTCACGTATAAGCCTGGAATGCCAAGGCTGCCCCCGACCTGGGTGACGTCCATGATCGAGTTCAGCACGGCGGCAGGCGCTTCTCCTTGATTGCCGTGTCCGGATGCTTCAAAGCCGACACAGTCCACTGCGGCATCAACGGTTGGTTCACCTAGTATTTGTTCAATTTGCTCGCCGAGGCGGTCGTGTTTTTGTACGTTGACCGTTTCACAGCCGAAGCTTCTCGCCTGTGCCAGTCTGTCTTCGTTCAGATCGCCGACAATCACGGTGGAGGCACCTAGGAGCTGAGCGGAGTGTGCAGCTGCCAAGCCAACAGGCCCCGCTCCCGCGATGTAAACGGTTGAACCTGTTTGTACGCCTGCTGTGTAAGCTCCATGGAAGCCGGTCGGGAATATGTCCGACAGCATGGTCAAATCGAGAATCTTTTCTAGCGCCTGTTCTTTATCAGGGAATACCAAAAGCTGAAAATCAGCGTATGGCACCATGACGTATTCAGACTGGCCGCCGACCCAGCCGCCCATATCGACGTAGCCGTAAGCCGATCCCGGCCGGTCCGGATTGACATTCAGGCACACATGCGTTTTCTGCGTTTTGCACATCACACAGCGTCCGCAGGCAATATTGAAAGGAACGGATACGATGTCGCCTTTTTTGATAAATTCAACATCACGCCCCGTTTCAATGACTTCTCCCGTAATTTCATGCCCGAGCACCAAGCCTTCAGGCGCCGTTGTGCGGCCTCTGACCATATGCTGGTCGCTTCCGCAAATGTTGGTTGTAATAACTTTGAGAATAACCCCATGCTCACATTTTCGATTCACATTCGCCTTTGGAACGCCGGGCCCGTCCCTTAGGATTAACTCCGGATAACCGATATCCTCCACCGCTACAGTCCCTTTGTCTTTGTACACAACCGCTTTGTTTCCAGTCAACGCCATTCCTCCCATGCATGTGTTTGGACTCTTGGTCCTAGAACATGACTTCGGTTCGGCATGACTCTTTCCCTTTTTCACGACTGTTTTTTCTGTATTCTTACAACAACAAATATGCCAAGAAAGCAGCCAATAATGGTTCCGCCGATGTCTAAGAAGTCGACTTTACATCCATTTAACAGGAACACAGTAATGGCCGAAACCAGGCAGATCATAACTGCCAGAAGAATAACCCGTTTGGTGCGCATGTAATTCCTCCTTTGGATTCGTTTCTAAAACATACCCAAAATCTCTGCAAACTTCGGTTCAACAAAAAAAGAGACTTCATACCAGTCTCTTCATAATTTGAGATCACTCAAAAAATTTCCTGAGAAATAATGTGACAATACTGGTTACTAACGCAATCCCCGTATACATAACAACCCAAAACATGAATGAGCTATTGCCCGAAGCTAACGTAAATAACAATATCAAGCTCGCGATAAGGACGATGAGCGGTGCCACCCAAAACCTCTTAAATAAAAAATGACCCGCTATACCAAATACACCTGCGATGATCGGAAAACCAAAAACGATAAATAAAACGGCGATGGCTCCCATACTAACCTCCTTGCCTTAAAACCTCTTCATCACCTCAACATCATACAGCTTCAAATGACTCTTCGGCGTCACGACGTCCTTTACCTTCCCAATCACTTTTTCTTTCATTTTCTTTCCGGTTTTCAGATTGTACTGTTCAATGTAGGCAGGCTTGTTGTACGTGTATGTGAAGAAATAGAGGCTGCTGCCTTTTTGGGTGATTTCTTTGAATTCGGCTTTCATTTTGTCCGGGGAAAGGGTGAAGACGATGCTTGTTTTTCCTGTCTTGGCATCGATTTTGTGTACCTTTCCGAAGCCGTCAATGAAATACAGGTTCCCGTCATAAGGGAAAAAGCTGTTTTTAAAGCTGAAGGGCATGGAGCTGTATATCGTTTGTTCGTCGTTTTTGTATTCGGCGATATCGTGCAGCTCTACTTCGCCGCTTTTTTTGTTGATCTTGACCATTTGATAGAGATTGTGGGCTTTTTGGCCGCGAACCATAACATACACAGCTTCGTCGTCCACGGCAAGTTGGGATTCGACTGAGGCTCCTTCCCGGTACTGCCATTCCGTTATGCTGAGATAGGTAAGCTTCTTCTGATCTGCTTGAATCTGAAGGAGCTGATAGCCTTTTCCGTCATCTGTCGGGACGAGTGCGTAAATGGCGCCATCATGGAAACCGGAGGCTCGGATGTAGTAGGGGATGACGTCTTTTTTCCACTCTCCGTCCATTTGGCGGTACAGCTCTGAGCGGTATCCGTCTCCCTTTTTGTCGTAGCCGGAGTTGTATAAGGTGTAAAAGCCGTCCGTGTTTTGCAGAAAGCCCGCGCTGTCGCCTGTGTGCTGATAGGTTCTTTTATGGGAGCGCAGGCCGTTTTTGATCGTATAAATCGTGTTTTTGTCCTCCAGCATCACGCTGTCACCGTGAACCTTTGCTGAGCCCAGCTCAAGGCCCTTCATCTGAAAGGAAGACAGCGTCCCGTCATGGCTGATAAACAGGGCGTAGCTTTTCCCGCCGCCAAATGCATCTTGATCCGCAGAGGATGAGAAATACAGCAGGACTTCTTTGTCATCCAGGAAATCGGGATTTCTGAGATCCTGCTGACTCACGGTTTTATGGTTTTTGAGAGGAGAAATGAAGACAAATAGTGCGATTCCTGCGAGAATCAGCATGGCGATGGTAATCATCCACTTTTTCATATCCTTCTCCTTAGTAAATGGTCATAATGGTTGTCGTATAAGAAGAACTAGTGATGTCGCGCGGATACACGCCTAAGCCTCCGTTGCTGTCTATATCAATGCCTGCTTTCAGCAAAAAGGCAGACCATAGGAGCTTTGAACAGTTTTTGGCGCCGTCATGGCCGGTATTTCTGTTATTGACGAAGTTAAATGAGTATGGGTCGCCGACTTTTGATACCGCCCAGTCGGCAGCAGCTGTTTTTTGAGATGAGGATACGCTGACGGTTTGCACAATGGAGTTGTCTTCCACGTCTCTGGCATTATAAGCGATCTGCCTGACGCCGTCGCTCGGGACAGATTCAACAATTTTGTCAGCAGCGGAGTACATGCCGACGTGGCCGTGATTGTAGTAGGCTGTGTAGGAGTTCGTGTAATAGATATTGCCTTTCGCGCTTGTCGGGAGTTTTTTCGTGCCGGACGACCCGCCCATGATAGACATGCCGCTTTCCTTGGCGAGCCGGTCTCCCTCTGCTTTATCAGCCGTGATTTCCTTATAGAACTGTTTTAGGATAACGTCCTGCTTTACGTGCTGCTGTTTCGCAATCTGGCTGGCAGATTTCATGATTTCTTCCGGTGTCGTGCCTGGCTGCAGTGCGGCGATTTCTTCAGCATAATTTGTGGTCTTTACGGCTTTGGCGGGAGAAACAAACAGGCCGCCGCACATTGTAAGCGCTACCAAAAACATCGACACTCGTTTCTTCAACTTCATTACATCTCCTCTTTTCTTGTGAGTGTAGGAAAGGTAATTTCCTCACCCACATTATATTAGGAAAATAAGGAAAGTAACTAGGTTATTTACAGAATTTTTAGATATCATTTACAGAAAAAGGCCTTTATCGGCCCTTTTCGTTAAAGCTTCTTGCTCATCACTACGTCTGTTTCTTGAAATCCGGTTTGCTCATATAGCTTTCGCGCCGTCTGATTATGAGCAAAGACATGAAGGGACAGCTTGCGGATTCCCATACTGCGTGCCGTTTGATCTAATGCCGCCAATGCTTGCTTTGCGTAGCCCTTTCCCCGATACGGATCATATAACCCGAAATCATAAATAAACGCTTCTTGCTGCGGATGTTCCGGTTCAGCATGTATCCAGAGCCAGCCAACGATATCCTTTTCATTCAGCTTGAGGCTCCACAAATGGTGATGGGGTGTTTCCAGCCCTCTCGGAAGCAGATTAGAAAACGCCTGCTTAGACAAAAGCTGTGCATCTTCAGGCAGCCATGTTCCCGCTTTTACCTTTTCTTTCGCGTAATGCTTTGTTGTGTACGTGAGATAAGACCGAAATTCTTCTGTCTGCATTGGGGTCAGCATGATTGTCATATCATCTCTCCTTCATATATTGACTAGAGGATTTTACATAAAATAGAAAGAGGTGTTACTATCAGAATAAGCAACTGAGATTGATAAGTCACTAGAGAAAGGAGTTTCACATGAATAAGATCGCACCCGCAGAAATCGCTAGCATGCTCAACGATTGGTACCTTGCTATCAAGAAACATGAAGTGGAAGAGTCCTCCCGTTTATTTGAAGAAGTGAAGCCTTTATTGGATGACATGGAAGAGGATCAGGAGGTGCTGGCCTACTTCTCCTTATTGGAACTGCGCCACAAGGTTTTGCTTCACGAGGCGAGAGGACAGGGCTTTCAGCATGAGGAGCCTTCTCATATGAATGCTACGTCTGACATGCTGAAATATTACTTTTTTCTGTTTGAAGGCATGTATGAGGCCTATAAAAATAATTATGACATTGCCATTGGGCTGTATAAAGATGCAGAGCAGTATCTCGACAACATTCCCGATCCGATTGAAAAAGCCGAATTTCACCTGAAGGTCGGAAAGCTCTATTATAAGCTTGGACAAAATATTGTATCCCTCAATCATACACGGCAAGCAGTCAAAACATTCAGAGAAGAGACAGATTATAAAAAGAAGCTGGCTTCAGCGCTGATTACCATGTCAGGCAATTTTACAGAGATGAGCCAGTTTGAAGAAGCTGAGGCTTATTTGGACGAAGCAATTCGGATCACGAGTGAATTAGAGGATCATTTTTTTGAAGCCCAGCTTTTGCATAACTTCGGCCTTCTTCATGCGCAAAGCGGCAAATCAGAAGAAGCGGTTTCGAAATTAGAGGAGGCTCTACGGAACGATGAGTATGCCCGCTCCGCCTATTATTATCATTCTGCCTACTTGCTGATACGAGAACTGTTTAAGATCAAAAAGAAAGAACAGGCCTTATCTTATTACCAAGACGTGAAGGAAAAATTGACTGCTGAGCCGAATAGAATATGTGAGGCAAAAATAGACATTTTATATGCCATTTATGCAGAAGGGGGTCATGCGGAAACGTTTCACTTATGCAAACAACATATGGATGACTTGTTGTCCGAGAAAGAGTATGACAGTGTAAGAGAACTTTCCATTTTGGCTGGCGAACGGTATAGGGAACTTGAGCTTTACAAAGAAGCTGCCCACTTTTTTTATGAAGCATTACAGATTGAAGAACTGATTAAACGAACGGAGGTTATATAAATGAAAAGATTTCTGATTGGCGCAGGCGTCGCAGCGGTAATTTTATCAGGTTGGTTTATTGCAGACCATCAAACCCACTCACAGGAAATGAAAGTCGCTGAGAAAATGATTGGATAAATGAAAAACCCCCGCGGGTGCGGGGGTTCAATTTAACGAAAGAATCCTAAAACGGTTTGTAGTTTTAGGATTCTTTCATCTTTTCAGCGTGATTGAAAACCCTTGAAGTCTAGGAAGAACGAGCATTGGAGCGCAGCGAATGTTTGGAATTCGTGAGCACCGAAGCGCAGGCCTGACAACGAATGCGAGGGTTTGTCGACACGCTGAAACCCCCGCGGGTGCGGGGGTTTTCTTATTACAGCAGCTTCTTCCCTAACAGGGATTCTACGAGCTCTACTGCTGTTTTGCCTGTTTTGTTTTTGTGATCAAGGATCGGGTTAACCTCAACGAATTCGGCTGAGGTAATGATGCCTGCGTCATACAGCATTTCCATAGCCAGATGGCTCTCCCGGTAGCTGATGCCGCCGACGACAGGGGTTCCGACACCCGGTGCGTCGTTCGGATCAAGTCCGTCCAAATCAAGGCTCAGATGGACACCATCACATGCTGATAAATAATCAAGGGTTTCTTCAATGACCTTTGTCATGCCAAGACGGTCGATTTCATGCATTGTGTACACCTTCATGCCGCTTTCCTTAATGTACTTGCGCTCCCCTTCATCAAGTGACCGGGCGCCAATGATGACGACGTTTTCCGGTTTGATTTTAGGCGCGTAGCCTTCAAGGTTAACCAGTGACTCGTGGCCAATGCCGAGGCTGACCGCGAGCGGCATGCCGTGAATATTGCCCGATGGTGAAGTTTCAAGTGTATTCAAATCGCCGTGCGCGTCATACCAGATGACGCCGAGATTATCGTAATGCTTCGCTGTGCCTGCAAGCGTGCCGATCGCAATACTGTGGTCACCGCCAAGGACAAGCGGGAATTTTTTCTCTTCAATGACTTTGTTGACCTTTTGCGCGAGTTTTTCATTTCCCGCCAAAACGGAATTCAGGTTTTTCAGTTCCTCGTCATTTTTGATTTTTTCGCGGTTGATCGGAATGTCACCGAGATCTTCAACCGTATACCCCATGTCTGACAGCCTCTCGATCAGATGAGCGTACCGGATGGCGCTCGGGCCCATATCTACCCCGCGTCGTGCTTGTCCTAAATCCATTGGCATTCCAATAACCGAAATCGTTTTATCCATCTGTGATTCCACCTCAACATTTAAGATAATGTCCTATGCGGGTTCTAACAAAGATGACTTGCGGACAACGTTTTAAAGCTCTAGCTGACGATTCGCCTGCTGGCGTTTTTTAATGACAACATGATAAATGATGTAGCAAATGACCATAAATGGTACGCCGCAATACAGCGCGATACGCTGCTCCGGATCAAATGCAAGACTGATGAGCACGACCGTATTTAATGTTAGGCCGATCAGCGGAAGCACCGGGTACAGCGGTGTTTTAAATTTCAGATCTTCTATCTTCCCGCCCTCACGGATATATTTGCGTCTGAACATGATTTGGGAAAGCGAGATCGTAATCCAGCCGACCTGCGCGCTCATGCCCGCCAAAGATAACAGTACCATATATACAGTTTCAGCCTGCGCAAACTTTGTCAGAAGTGATAGGCAAGCCACAGCCATCGTTACGATTAACGAGTACATCGGCACACCGCGCTGATTTGTTTTTCCGAGCGCTTTGAAGGCCTGTCCTTCATTCGCCATCGCGTACAGAATACGTGTCGATGCGTATAAACCTGAATTCGCAACAGATAACAGCGCGATTAAAATAACAAAGTTCATGATATCAGCTGCATATGGGATTCCGATTTGCTCAAATACGGCAACAAATGGACTTTCCACGACACCCGCCTGTTTCCACGGAATCATGCCGGCAATGACAATGATGGAAAGCACAAAGAAGACAAGCGTTCTCCATACTGTCTGTTTGATTGACCGTGGAATCGTTTTTTCAGGGTCTTCACTTTCTCCGGCTGCAACCCCGATCAGCTCAGTCCCCTGAAACGCAAAGTTCACGGTAATCATCGTAATCAGCATTGCCTTTATGCCGTTCGGAAATAACCCGTCTTCATAAAAATGTGTCAAAAACGGCGCCTGCTCTCCGCCCTTCAGATCAATCAGGCCAAACATGGCAGCTCCGCCGAGAATAATAAATAAAAGGATAATCAAAATTTTAATGCCTGAGAACCAGAATTCAGATTCCGCAAAGGCTTTTGTGGTGATCGCATTTAGAATAAACATCAGAGCCGCAAAGACCAGACACCAGATCCACACGTCTATATGCGGAAACCAGCGTTGCATCAGCTGCCCCGCTGATAAGAATTCAATGGCGCATGTAACCGCCCAGCCGAGCCAGTACAGCCAGCCGAACGCAAACCCGAAGGCCGGGCTGATAAATTTCGTGGCATAGGTCTGGAAGGACCCTGACACAGGAAAGGCGACTGCCAGCTCTCCTAAGCAGAGCATGGTCAAAAACATGATAAAGCCGCCCACTAAATAGGACAGAACCGCGCCGAGCGGTCCCGCTTGGTTAATGGTAAACCCGGTTCCAAGGAAGAAACCGGTTCCGATCACTCCGCCCAATGAAATCATGAACAAATGGCGTGATTTCATTGTCCGCTGGAGCTGATTTCCGTTATCTTGGTTTGTATTCACATTCTGCACCCCTTCAGCAACTTGTATTGGATCTAAGCTGGAACATCTGCATGGTGCTATCCCAGTTTGCTGTCCAAAGAGTCTCTATCTATTTAATATAAAATTCACTTCTTCTCATAAAGATACATTATACTAAAATACTGTAGCTGAGCAAATAGGGAGTGCTGATTTTTCTGTTGTAAATTTATACAAACGAAGTGAATATCCCGCCATGGTGCGGATTTATGCGTTTTGCAGCACGTGCTTAATTTTCTCTATCGCCCAATCCAAATCCTCTTTCGAAATGATTAATGGCGGTGCAAAACGAATGACTGTATCATGCGTTTCCTTGCATAAAAGTCCCTCTTCCTTCAAACGCTCACAATACGGACGTGCCGCTTCCGTCAATTCCACACCGATAAACAGCCCTCTGCCGCGGACTTCTTTAATAACCGGGTTGTCAATGCTCTCAAGCTCGCTTTTAAAGTATTCGCCAAGCTCAAGAGAACGATCCGCCAGCTTTTCATCCTCCAGCACTTCTAATGAAGCGATAGACACTGCACATGCAAGCGGGTTTCCGCCAAATGTTGAGCCGTGTGAGCCAGGGTTAAACACGCCTAGGATCTCGCGGTCCGCCGCAATGCATGAGATCGGGAACACACCGCCGCCAAGCGCTTTGCCCAAAATATACATATCAGGGACAATGCCGTCCCAGTCACAGGCAAACGTCTTGCCTGTACGTCCGAGACCCGTTTGAATTTCATCCGCAATAAACAAGACATTCTCTTCCTTACAAATCGCCGCCGCTTCCTGTAAAAATCCTTCAGGCGGAATCACAATGCCCGCTTCGCCTTGAATCGGTTCAAACAAGAATGCCGCTGTATTCGGCGTAATGGCCTGTCGAAGCGCTTCCACATCGCCGTAAGGAATGAGTTTGATTCCCGGAAGCATCGGGCCGAATCCTCGTTTATATTCTTCTTCAGAAGAAAGAGATACCGCCAGCATCGTGCGGCCGTGGAAGTTCCCGACACATGCGATAATTTCCGCTTGATTGTCAGCTATGCCCTTCACTTCATACGCCCAGCGTCTCGCCGCTTTCACCGCGGATTCAACCGCTTCGGCTCCTGTATTCATCGGCAGAATCATCTCTTTGCCTGTCAGTTTAGCTGTTTTTTCGTAAAACGGCCCAAGCTGATCGTTATGAAACGCGCGTGACGTGAGGGTGATTTTATCAGCCTGATCCTTTAATGCCTGAATGATTTTCGGGTGTCTGTGCCCCTGGTTTACCGCAGAATAAGCACTCAGCATATCCATATATTCATTGCCTTCCGGGTCCTTTACCCAAGAACCCAGCGCTTCAGAAATAACAATCGGGAGCGGATGATAATTGTTGGCTCCATAATGAGACGTCTGATCAATAATTTCTTTGGATTTAGATAAAGCTGGCATATTTAAATTCCCCCTTGTTTTCTGTTTCAACATGTTATCCTGCTTTCCCTTTATATAAATGCAAGTTCTGTGCCAAATCAAGAATTCGTGTGTTTTCTACAATTTTCGAGGACAAGGTGCAAAAACATTCTGATATTTCAGGCAAAAATTTCAGCAAGTGCAAAATTCTTTTGCATATCCTCTCCATTTTTTTATAAAATAGAAGCAATATTAAGAAAATAATTGAGGGAGGTTCATACAGTGGTCAAAGACAGCGAATTCCTCACATTGGTTTTTCAGAGCATTTTAGATGAAATCGATGTTGGCCTGCACGTGGTAGACGAGCATGGAAACACAATCGTTTATAACAATAAAATGATGCAGATTGAAGATATGGAGAAGCATGACGTCCTGAATAAAAACCTGATGGATGTGTTTATGTTTTCAAAGCAGCAGGACAGCACACTGGTACAGGCTCTTCAGGAAGGCAAGACGATTAAAAACGTCAAACAGAGCTATTTCAATAATAAAGGCCAGGAAATTACGACGATCAATCATACATATCCCATTGTCCAAGACGGCAAAATCAGGGGCGCCGTTGAAATTGCCAAGGATGTGACAAAGCTGGAACGGCTGATCAGGGAGAATATGAACAAAAAAGGCAGCACAACCTATACGTTTGACAGTATTCTCGGCACCAGTCCGGCCATTCAAGACGTCATCGAAAACGCCAAGCGGGCAACCCGTACGTCATCATCTGTCCTTCTCGCAGGCGAAACCGGCACAGGAAAAGAACTGTTCGCGCAAAGTATCCATAATGGAAGCGATCGTTCTGGCGGCCCGTTTATTTCGCAAAACTGTGCGGCACTGCCAGACAGCCTTGTGGAAAGCATTTTGTTTGGGACGAAAAAAGGCGCGTTTACCGGCGCTGTCGACCAGCCCGGCCTGTTTGAACAAGCCCACGGCGGGACGCTGCTGTTAGATGAAATCAACTCGCTGAATCTCAGCCTTCAGGCAAAGCTGCTACGCGCCCTTCAAGAACGGAAAATCAGGCGCATCGGGTCAACAAAGGATACACCGATTGACGTACGTATTATTGCCACGATGAATGAAGATCCAATTGACGCGATTGCCGGCGAACGAATGCGGAAGGACTTGTATTACAGGCTGAGTGTCGTGACGCTGATCATCCCGCCGCTTCGGGAACGAAAAGAAGACATTTTGCTTCTCGCATCGGAATTCATCCAGAAAAACAACCATCTGTTCCAAATGAATGTTGAACACATTAGCGAAGACGTGAAGCAATTTTTCCTTTCTTATGACTGGCCGGGAAATATTCGCGAGCTTGAGCATATGATTGAAGGCGCCATGAATTTCATGACGGACGAGAAAACGATTACGGCTTCCCATCTGCCCTATCAATATCGCATGAAAATCAAGCCGGCTGACATCCCAGAGCCTGAAACACCAAGACACCAGCCGGCCGCGGACTTAAAAGAAAAAATGGAAAGCTTCGAAAAATATGTGATAGAGAACGTGTTAAGAAAACACGGCCATAACATCTCGAAAGCTGCTCAGGAGCTTGGCATCAGCAGACAAAGCCTCCAATATCGGCTGAAGAAATTTTCTCACTCTTCTAACGAATAATCCGGAGCAGGAAGCCTGATCAGAAAAACAGTGCCTCTGCCGATTTCACTTTTCACTTCAATCGTCCCATTGTGGCTAACGATAATCGATTTGGCAAGGCCTAATCCCGAACCTCCATATTTCCGGGAGCGGGATGGGTCTGCCTTGTAAAACCGGTCAAACACTAAAAAACGTCACTTCTTATGCATTGAAGAAAGAAAATGGCACCTATGTGTATCACAGCCAGCAACCACACGGTACAAACCATTAAAGTCCATGCAAATAACGGAAGTATTTGCAGCTAACTGCCATTTGCTGTTTCACGTGTAACATCCATCTTGTATTTTTCTTCATATTCGATATATCCTTTTTCAACTGAACGGGCGTGACCCCTGTTCAGTTTTTTTTGCATATCAAAACAGCCTGGCAACGATGCCAGACTGCTATGATTAACTGCCTAATTGGTCTGCGGAGGACAGCTTGATGTCTACAGATTTTTCTTTTCCGCCGCGGTAAAACTTCACCTTCACCCGGTCACCGACTTTTTTCTGATAAAGCCGTTTTCGCAGGTCAACAATATCATTTACTTTGTATCCGTCAAATTCCGTGATGACATCCAGTTCCTTCAGCCCCGCTTTCCCGGCAGGTGAAAAGGCGTCTACACCCATCACAACCGCTCCATTGGTGACGTTCTTAGGAAGCTTTAATGTTTCATCCCAATGATAGCTTGCGATGTCACTTAGCGATTTCATCTCAATGCCAAGGAACGGGCGTTTGACCTTTCCGTATCTCTCTAAATCCTCTATCACAGGGATCACGAGCTTAGAGGGAATCGACAGGCCAATCCCTTCAACCGCCGACTCGGCAATTTTCATTGAATTGATGCCAATGACCTTCCCATCCATATTTAACAAAGCGCCGCCGCTGTTCCCAGGGTTAATGGCCGCATCTGTTTGCAGGACTTCAGCGTTCCAGTCAGGCTGTCCATCACCGTTTGAATCTACTGGGATCGCCCTCTCCGTACCCGAGATGACGCCTTGTGTGACAGAGCCTGCAAACTCAAGGCCTAACGGGTTCCCGATCGCAATAACCGGCTCCCCAGACTTCACTTTATCTGAATTTCCGAAATCAGCGACTGCTTTAATCTTATCGCTTTTCACCCGTAAAACGGCAAGGTCCATCAGCTGGTCGCTGCCGACAAGATCAGCTGATACACGTGAGCCGTCTTTCAAGCTGATTTCAATTTGGGAAGCGCCTTCGATGACATGATGGTTGGTCACGACATAAGCGGAATGGTCATTTTTCTTATAGATGACGCCAGAGCCGCTCCCAGCCTCGCCGCTCTCTCCCCAAATATCTGATTTTTGGATGTTCACAACACCGACAACGGCGGGCGACACATTGCTGACAATCTTGGTGACGGCATTGTTGACACTGACATTTACCGTCCTGATTGATTCCCGGCCATTGTTGTTTTGCTGCTGATCTAAGACGCCTGTATCCAGCCCTTCATTTGAAAGGTACGGCATGATAAACGCCATTAATACGGCACCGACAATCACGCCAATCAGACTCGAAAGAAAATATCCTTTTTTGCTTCTCTTTGGCTGTTCAGGAGTAGTATGTTCTTCCTCACGTTCGTAATCCACCATATTCCATCCTTTCCAAGAACGTTAATATGGTTATATTGTGGGTTAGAAGCTCCTAGAATAGTCATGATTTACATAGAAAAATTATACAGCGCAAAGCGGAGTGGCCTTCTTCGGATCGGTGTCGTATAAGTCAAATGTCTCACCCGTCACAAATCCTTTAGAAGCCAATGTCTGCTGTACAGACATTCTTGCCAGCTCCTTCATGTTGTTGTCCTGGCTCAAATGCGCCAGGTAAATACGAGACGTCTCATCGCCAATGACATCCGTCATCGCCAAGGCAGCATCTTCATTTGACACGTGCCCGACGTCACTTAAAATCCGCCGCTTAATGCTCCATGGGTATCTCCCCATTTGCAGCATACCGACATCGTGATTGCTTTCAAACACAAATACATTCGCTGAACGGATAATGCCTTTCATCCGGTCGCTGACATATCCCGTATCTGTCATTAACGCGAGCTTTCGGCCGCTATAATGGAATACATAAAACATCGGTTCCGCCGCATCGTGGGAAACGCCAAACGATTCAACATCAAGTCCGCCGAACGACTTCACCGTCTCCATTGGAAATACAAACTTTTGATCGGTGTCAATTTTGCCGATTTGATTCTCCATCGCTTTCCAAGTCTTCTCATTCGCATAGATCGGAAGCTTGTACTTTCTGGCGACGACACCAAGGCCCTTAATATGGTCACTATGCTCATGCGTCACAAAAATGCCGTCTACATCATCCAGCTTACGCCCGATCTGCGCCATCAGCCCATCCATGGCTTTTCCGCTCAAACCGGCGTCCACTAAAAATGCGTGATCCTCTGTTTCGAGGTAAAACGCATTTCCCGTACTCCCGCTCGCAAGTACGCTAAATTGCAAGCTCATGTTTGTCTCACTCCATTATTTTCATTGATCTGTATCTAAAATCGTACTCTCCAAAGCATTCACAGTAAAATACTCTTGTACTGTCTTTTTCTCACCGTTCACTTTTTTCTCGTACTCGACCGTAATTCTCCATACCGGCGCCAGCACCTGCGTACTTGTCAGCGGATATTGTGCTACATAGCCGAATTTACAGCTCTTCACAGTGCTGTATTCTTTTAATTGATTTTGATAGTACAATAGCTCAACCGCATCCATTTCAGTAATTAAGCTTTCTTTCTGGATTTGCTTGAAGGTCTCAAGCGTAGTCTGGTCGTATGACACAACCTCGTTTTTACCGTTTAAGTGCAATACCACTTGCCCGATCATATTAGCGGGATTATCAGTCTTTTGGTAAATATAATGGCCTTCGTACGTTTGGAAGAAAATAATTTCTTTCTTCGATTTATTAACCTTCCAAAGCTTATATTTTTCGCCATCTTGAATCTTTGAAGAAACAAGTGCCTGGGCATCGTCCTCGATATCCTTCTTAGATAGGGCGATGGGATTTGCAAACTTCATTTTCAGGCTCGTTACTTTATGATCATCACTAGGCATGTCCATCAAAGGCTTTTGATCCTTCAGCGCCTCAATTTCCTCCTTGGAGAAAGACTTTTGATTTGCCGTGATCCGATAACCTTCTGTCGCTTCCTTATTCAAACCTTCATACGTGATATGATCGGCCTTCATGTCATGCTCGACATCATTTTTAATGACTTCATATTCTTTGCCGGTAGCCTGCCATTTTTGAAAAAACTGATAGCCTAAGAAAATATCTAAAATGAGGAAGGCAACGATGAAGATTGATTTTGTCTTATTCCACTCCACTGTTAGCCCCCTCCTTCCTCAATAAGTCCTTTGTAATCGGCACAATTTTTCCATTTACTTTCATCGCCCAAACCGGTTCCAGTTCAACGAGAGGATCATCGTTGGTTGATGTTGATACCAATTGATAAGCAAGGAAGATCTGATCAATTTTGTCCGTATCATAAGCGGTTTGTTTCGAAAGCAGCATCTTCACTTCGCTGCCGCTCATGAGCTCTGTTTCACTTGTTTTAATCGGATTCGTTCCGAGACTGTAATTCGGCCGCTTATAGCTGAGAATATCATCATTCGCCCATTGCACCGTAATCGCCGATGTCGCTCCGAAAGGTTTGGCGGTGCTGTTAATGACCGGGATCTGATCCATAAAGATATAGAAGCTCAGCTGCTGGCTGTCATTGATACTGAAAAATTGATAGTGATCCGTCCAGCTTCCGGTATCCTCAAGGTATTTTTGGCTCTTTTTGATTAACTCACCTGTTTGATAGGATGTGCTCTGCACCAAATTGCGCTGCTGGAATTGCACCTGTCGCTGGCTTAGATTCACATCTAAACGGCTGATCCCATCTGTCAGCACATTTCTGTTGTTGTAATTCGAATCTTCTCTTACAATGCTCGGATCACTAAACAAAGCCTGCTTAAAGGTATTTGTTTTAATCGATTCTGTGACAAATTCTTTTTTGTCCATCGTAAGCGGTTTGTTCGGCAGCAAGAACTCTTTCTTTGAGCCAATGGAGAACAAACTGAACGCCGGCATATTTGATTGCCTGTTTTTCAAGTCGTTCATAATGTTCCGGTAGTTTGCCGATTCAACCGTCACTTCAAGAATGAGCTGTTTGCTGTAAGACACCAAATAGATTTTCTTGTTTGCTTTTGTTTCATTGAACGGGATCAGAATATGGTCAAACGAACTGTATTCAAACGACTGATTAGACCATTTAAACAGCGTTTGGAAAATATCAATCGGAATCGTATCGCTGAATTGCAAGTCAAGCTTGGCTTCAGAACCGCCTATTCCATAAAACCAGCTCTTGAATCCAGACTTGTCATACTGATCCGAAATATCTTTAATTCCTTTTACATCCCAATGTGGCAAATCAGACCAGATTTCTTCATAGAGGGCATTGTCATCCACTTTGTAATGAGCGCCGTCATCATGGATAAACATGTCCCTTGGCCTTACCGTTTCAGACAGCTTTTGGGTGGTTTTTTCGATTTTATGTTTCACACGAACAGTAGACTCTGTTGAGGATGAGCCT
This sequence comes from Bacillus sp. JZ39, assembly GCF_053903145.1. NCBI lineage: Bacteria > Bacillati > Bacillota > Bacilli > Caryophanales > Bacillaceae > Bacillus > Bacillus sp. JZ39. The sequence goes on from NZ_CP096389.1 coordinate 3,948,663, forward strand.
TCAGAAAAGTTTGGCTGGAACGTCCATATCCCCCATGTAAAAACAAGACTGATGACGACGAGTACCGTAAGTAATATCGTTTTTATATTTTCACGCTTCATCCCAATCATCCTCTTGTTCCTCTTTATATGGAAGAGTAAATGTAATCGTCGTGCCTTTTCCTTCTATGCTGTCCGCCCAAATATCTCCACCGTGCGCCTGTACCATTTCCTTGGCAATCGCCAATCCCAGACCGGTGCCGCCAAGCTTTCTCGTTCTCGCTTTATCCACCCTGTAGAAGCGGTCAAAGACTTTTTCGACATCTTTTTTCGGAATGCCGATCCCTTCATCCTTCACGCTGATATAGAGAAGTTCTTCCTCTTCATTGACATTAATCGAGAACGTGACATGTCCGCCTTCCGGTGAATATTTTAAAGCGTTAGAAATAATATTATCGAGCACCTGCGTTATTTTATCCTGGTCAATCTCGACATACAGATCTCTGTCCGGCAGATTGCGGATAAACTCCACATGCTGCTCTTTTGTCATTTCAAAACGGTCAATAATAAGTGACATAAACCGGACAATCTGAATCCATTCCCGGTTAAATTGATAATCTTTACTGTCAAATTTCGACAGCTGAAGCAGATCATTGACAAGCCGGATCATACGCTCTGTTTCATTTTGCGTCACCATTAAGAAGCGCGGAGCAATGTCTTTATTTTCCCACGCGCCTTCAGCTAACGCTTCTAAATAGCTGCGCATTGTCGTAAGCGGCGTCCGCAGCTCATGTGATACATTCGCAACGAATTCTCTGCGTTCCTGATCCATTTTCTCTTGTTCGGTTACATCGTAAATGACAGCGATTAAACCATCAATTTTGCCGTGTTCCCTTTGAATCACAGAGAAATTCACGCGAAGCACCGTTAATTCATCATCGCGCTCAATTTCAAGCAGCATAGAATCCTGCTGTTCCACTAAATCTTCAAAAGTATAATTCTCTTGAAGCCCCAGCAAACTCGTAATCGGCATTTCTAAGGCTGTTTCACGTGAAACGTTCAACAGTTCCAGCGCCGGGCTGTTTAAGAGAATAATCGCTCCGTTTCGGTTTGTGGCGATAACGCCGTCTGTCATATAAGCAATGACAGAGGCTAGCTTTCTGCGTTCTCCTTCAGTCATCGCCTGGGCATCTTCAAGCTCTCTCGTTAAGTGGTTAAACGTTGTGGCCAGCTGCCCAATTTCATCATGCCCGTACTTTTTAACCTTCCTCGAGAAATTCCCTTTCGCAAGCTCCATCGCCTGCTTTCGCATATCTGAAAGCGGGTGGGTAATGGTTCTTGCCAGAAAAATACCGAGAAGAGCCGTCAAAACAAGTGCCAAACCTGTGCCGGACGCCAATATCGTGTTGATCGTCTTCATTTGATTAAAGACATCTTCCATACTCGCGACAACATAGATCGCACCGACAACCTCTTGGTTTTCAGTCATGACAGGCTTCGCGGAAATAAGAACTCTGATTTTGCTTTTCGGGTCATAATATTTTCTTAAATACGACTGTTTGGTAGAAAAAATTCTTTTGAAAATCAGATCGGTCGTTTGTTTCCCAGCCACTTCCTCACCGTACGGCTTTGAAGAACCGACCACTTCATAGCTTTTATCTACAAAGCTAATTTCCCGAACCTCATCACTTTTCGTGAAGTCATTCAAAATACGGCTGACGTCATCCTTTATGACGGTACTGTCGTTATCGCTCTTATATTCTTGTTCGATATAATAAGAAAGGTTGTCGATTCGCTGATTCAGCGATTGTTCATAAGAGCTGATCAGCGACTTCTCTACCTGATTGACAAAATACACACCAATGATTTGCATGGCAATGATAATCAAAAGCACATAAATCAAGGTAATCTTAAATTGGATCGACCGAAAAAAACCAACCTTATTCATATGGGCATTAGTCCTGTTCTGGGTTTCTCAAGTAATAACCTACACCACGGCGTGTGACGATCCAATTTGGATGGCTCGGGTTGTCCTCGATTTTTTCACGAAGCCGGCGGACTGTTACGTCAACCGTTCTGACATCGCCGAAGTAATCATAGCCCCAAACGGTTTGAAGCAAATGTTCACGGGTCATCACTTGTCCGATATGTTTTGCTAAATAATGAAGCAATTCGAACTCACGATGAGTCAATTCGATTGTTTCGTCTCGTTTTGATACAACGTACGCGTCAGGGAAGATGACGAGAGAGCCGATATGAATCTCGTTAGAGGAAGGCTCTTCCTCCGCAGGCGCTGTTGTCAGCTGGCGGCGCAGGTTCGCTTTTACACGTGCCAAGAGCTCGCGTGTGCTGAATGGTTTTGTGACATAGTCATCAGCACCGATTTCAAGCCCGATAACCTTGTCAATTTCTGAATCCTTAGCCGTCAGCATAATGATTGGCATATCGTATTTCTTTCTGACTTCACGGCATACTTCAACGCCGTCTTTATTCGGAAGCATAATATCTAAAAGAATTAAATCAGGCTGAAGCTCTTCTACCATTTCAACGGCTTCGTTTCCGTCGTGGGCACAGTGCACTTCATAGCCTTCTTTTCTTAAGTTAAATTCCAATATATCTGCAATCGGTTTTTCATCATCTACTACAAGGATCTTTTTATCCATCATTTTGATTTTCCTCCTGCCGAATGACTTCATTTCATCTATATAACATTCGTTTCATCACTTATGGCCCATGTAAAGAATGGGTCCTTGTCTATTATAACGGTTTAAGGTCAAAAGATAAAAAAAATAAAGGTTTAGAAAAAAAACACATGTTTCACCTTTATCGCCAGTTGTTTATCTATTGTCATGCTGGTCAACTTTTTTTAAAAAAGATAACTTTATTGAAACCTCCCCTCACCGGAGTGCGTCTTTATCAATGACGTCTTCTTCTTTGAACCGGCCGCAGGGCCGGTTCTCCCTTTTTCTTCTATTATAACACTCCTCATGTTTGCCTTTTTCCTAAAAGAAAAAACGCACCTACGATTGCAGATGCGTTTGGTAAGTGGCTCGGGACGGAATCGAACCGCCGACACACGGATTTTCAGTCCGTTGCTCTACCAACTGAGCTACCGAGCCAAATGTTTTATTTTTCTCTACTAAGTAAAGTAAAATGGCGGTCCGGACGGGACTCGAACCCGCGACCTCCTGCGTGACAGGCAGGCATTCTAACCAACTGAACTACCGGACCTTACAGTAATTGCCCGGAGAGCTGTCGTGTCAGCTCTCACAGACAAATAAGGAATTTAGCAATAACGCTAAAGTAAATCAATGACCCGTACGGGATTCGAACCCGTGTTACCGCCGTGAAAGGGCGGTGTCTTAACCGCTTGACCAACGGGCCTTCACGAAATGGTGAGCCATGAAGGACTCGAACCTTCGACCCTCTGATTAAAAGTCAGATGCTCTACCAACTGAGCTAATGGCTCTTAAAGATGTCGGAATTTCTATAGAGCAAACGACTTAGATCTAGTTCTCATCTTGTACTCTATTGAAGCAGTTTCCGTAACAACGAGATTTATAATATCACGAACAAATAGAAGTGGCAATAACTTTTTTGGTTTTTTTTCATATTTTTTTCTCAGACCAACTTATATGCGGCTTTCAAACAAAAAACAAGCCCCTGATATAGGGGCTTGTTGGCATATTCTATTTAGTTCGCACGGTACACACTGCGAAGGACATTTGTTTGTGAGCGGTCTGGACCGACAGAGAAAATAGAAAGCGGAATGCCTGTCAGCTGAGACACACGCTCAAGATAATGGCGCGCATTTTCCGGAAGCTCGCTCAAGCTCTTCGCACCTGTAATATCCTCAGTCCAGCCCGGCATTTCTTCATATACCGGCTCACATTCAGCAAGTGCCTTAAGACTTGCTGGGAATTCTTCAATGATTTCGCCTTTGTAGCGGTATGCCACACAGATTTTCAACGTTTCAATTCCTGTTAGGACGTCAATTGAGTTCAGAGAAAGATCTGTAATTCCGCTCACACGGCGGGCGTGGCGGACAACAACGCTGTCAAACCAGCCGACACGGCGCGGGCGGCCTGTTGTTGTTCCATATTCGCGTCCGACTTCACGGATTTGATCGCCGATTTCATCTTTCAGCTCAGTCGGGAAAGGACCGTCGCCGACACGAGTCGTATATGCTTTTGATACACCGACAACGTGCTTGATTTTGGTCGGGCCGACACCAGAACCGATCGTGACACCGCCGGCAACCGGGTTAGATGACGTAACAAACGGGTATGTTCCTTGGTCGATATCGAGCATAACCCCTTGTGCGCCTTCAAATAATACACGGCGCCCTTCATCAAGAGCATCGTTTAAGACAACAGATGTATCGCAAACATACTTTTTAATCTGCTGTCCGTACTCATAATATTCGTCTAAGATATCCTCAAGTTTAAACCCTTCTGTCTCGTACATTTTCTCGAGAAGACGGTTTTTTTCTTCAAGATTGCGCTCAAGCTTTTCCGCAAACGCGTCACGGTCTAACAGATCCGCGATGCGAATTCCGATGCGGGCTGCTTTATCCATGTAAGCAGGACCGATTCCTTTTTTCGTTGTGCCGATCTTGTTAGCCCCTTTACGCTCTTCTTCCACTTCATCCAATTTCAAATGATACGGCAGAATAACGTGAGCTCTGTTGCTGATTCTCAGGTTATCTGTACTCACGTTGCGCTCATGAAGATACGCAAGCTCTGTGACTAATGCTTTCGGATCTACAACCATTCCGTTTCCGATTACACACGTTTTATCCTTATAGAAAATTCCAGACGGGATTAAGTGAAGCTTATATGTGATTCCGTCAAACTTGATTGTATGCCCTGCGTTATTTCCGCCTTGATAACGGGCGATCACTTCTGCATTTTCTGATAGGAAATCTGTAATTTTACCTTTTCCTTCATCGCCCCATTGCGTACCTACTACAACTACTGAAGACATGTCCGTGCACCTCCGTTAACCTTTCAAAACGATTCTATTCAAACAAATCAAGTTTATCAGTGAAGAAACAGAAAGTCAATTGTAAATCCGAACATTAAATTAATGTAAATCTATATTCGTTCGCTTCCATTCGTTTTATAAGCGTTTTCTCTCGGTTTTGTCATAAAAAGCTTGCGAAACTTTCATCCTTTAGCATAAGAAAGAATCACTTGCCTGATATCCCTTTTGAATTCATAAAAACGACCCGCCAGCCGTCCGGGTCCTCTATCGTCACGCCCCCATTGCTCCAGTACGGGTTCTCTGATTCGACCTCTTGATAGCCCATGTGCTTTAGCTTTGAAGTGATCGCTGCCAGTTCATCTGCATTCGGCACATAAAAAACAAGAAGGCTGTCGGGATGGGGAACGGGGGCAGCGCTTCCCCCTTCATACTGGGTGAATTCCAAATGATAATCGGCATGAGGAAGGCCGAACATGACACCGTCATACCCGTTATGCTTTGAAAATTCTCCTATTCGTTTCAAACACAGTCCCTCTTCGTAAAAACGAATAATCTCATCAAGCTGGCCCGTAGGACGCGCAATTCGGATTTGTGCTGCTTGAAAAGACGAAATACGTTTTCCCATATTGTTACCATCTCCTTTTTGCACCATTTTATTAAAACGCTTTCAAATTTTCATCCGCTGAGCGAACGGTATTTCTTCCATCTTTCGAATGAAAAAAACCCCAAGAGCAGCTCTTGGGGCTTATGCGCCGGGCGGAACGCCTGCGTCATCAAAACGCCGTTCCAGGTTGACGAATTTGTTGTATTCTTTTACGAACGCAAGAGACACGGTTCCTACCGGGCCGTTACGCTGTTTGGCGATAATGATTTCGATAATATTTTTATTCTCGGTTTCTTTGTCATAGTAGTCATCACGATAAAGGAACGCGACAATATCCGCGTCCTGCTCGATACTTCCTGATTCCCGGATATCAGACATCATCGGACGTTTATCCTGACGCTGCTCAACACCCCTGGAAAGCTGAGAAAGCGCGATAACAGGGACTTGCAGCTCCCTCGCAATCGACTTCAGTTCACGGGAAATTTCAGATACTTCCTGCTGACGGTTGTCCTTTGAACGGCCGCTTCCCTGAATCAATTGCAGGTAATCGATCAAAATCATGCCCAGCCCGCTTTCCTGCTTCAAGCGGCGGCACTTGGCACGGATTTCACTCACCCGAATACCCGGTGTATCGTCGATGTAAATCCCGCTGTTCGACAGGCTTCCCATTGCCATCGTCAGCTTGCCCCAATCCTCTTCGGTCAGGTTACCTGTACGGAGATTCTGGGCATTGATATTTCCCTCGGCACAGAGCATACGCATAACGAGCTGCTCGGCACCCATCTCAAGACTGAAAATCGCTACGCTCTCATCGGTCTTCGTCGCCACGTTTTGTGCGATGTTCAGGGCAAAGGCTGTTTTCCCTACTGAAGGACGGGCAGCCACAATGATCAAGTCGTTTCGCTGGAAACCCGCAGTCATCCGGTCAAGCTCCGTAAACCCTGTTGGAATTCCCGTGATATCACCTTTTCGATTGTGAAGCTGTTCGATATTATCATAGGTCTGGACAAGGACGTCCTTAATATTTTGGAAGGCACTCGTGTTTTTGCGCTGTGCCACTTCCATAATCGTTTTTTCCGCTTCACTGAGTAAATCCTCGACCTCATCCTCACGGGTATACCCGTCTTGAGCAATCGTTGTCGCAGTTCTGATTAATCGGCGAAGAATCGATTTTTCCTCAACGATTTTCGCGTAATATTCTATGTTAGCCGCTGTCGGCACCGAGTTTGCGATATCTGTCAAATATGAAATGCCGCCTACTTCTTCCAGCAGGTCTGTGTTCGCAAGCTCTGATGTTACTGTCACCAGATCAACCGGTTCACCTCGGTCACCGAGCACCAGCATCGCATTATAGATTTTTTGGTGGGACATTCTATAGAAATCATCTGGAATTAATACTTCTGAAGCCAGTGTTAAAGCAGACGGCTGTAAAAAAATAGCGCCTAACACGGCTTGTTCGGCTTCTATATTTTGCGGAGGAAGCCGGTCATTCAGAAGGTCTGTCATGCTAAGCACCGTCCTCTCATTAAAAAATCTCCAACCTCCATTCTACCATTTCTACAGAAAAAAAATAGAAAAATTGACTGTTTCCTGTTTTTTTCAGTTAGCAGATTGGATCGTTTCGGACAGTAACAAGGCGGGAAAAATGCAATAAAACATGAGGGAGGAATGAAAGATGATAAAGAAATATGCGATTACGCCTAATGTTGATGCGGACGGCTGGTTTATTGAGGTGGAGAATGTAGCGCCGACAGCTTTGTATACGTCTAAAGACGCCGCTATTGAAAAGGCCAAACAGGTGGCTAAGGAAAACAGTCCGTCTAAGCTTGTAATTTATGACCAGTTTAAAAATGTGGAAGAAGAACACTCATTTTAATGAATGAAAGCCTTCGCTGCAGCGAGGGTTTTTTAGCGGTTATCGGTTTATTTCATCCATTGGATGCCTATGTGCATCATCAAATCTGCCGCTTTTTGATACAGATCCCACTCCCCGATCGAAGCAAATTTCCCCATCAGCTCCTGAAGCTTTAACCTCATTGCTATATATTCTTCGAAAGTGACAGCTTTTTCAGTGTCTATTTGGTGTTCCTTCAGCATTTGTTTTAATAAGGATAACGGTGCGTGCATAAGAACCCTCCTTACCTCTTTTATAACGGTCATTTTCCGATTGCTCTATTCCTTTGTGACATCTTCTTACATTTCACATCTGATTCTTGTACAATGGACAGAAGAGAGGAGGGATCTTTTGTGAGACCTTTGCAAATTTCTGCCGAAACTGCACAAAAGCTTGCAGAGTCCTTGAATCTGCCGCTTGAACAGATCATGCATATGCCTCAGCATATTCTGCTTGCCAAAATGGCTGAACTGCAAAAAGAGGACAAATCATAGCCTTCATTCACATACTTGCTTACCTGTTTCGGGATAATATCATGTATATGTTAGAAAAGAGGAGTAACTGCTTTGCCACATCCACATAATAAAAAAATCCAATCATTTTGGCTGATCACCGGCATTATCTTTATCGCCTTTAACTTACGGCCCGCGATCACTTCAGTCGGTCCGGTCATCAGCTCTATCCGGGCAGAGCTGCACATGTCCAATGGGGCAGCCGGTTTTTTGACCGCACTGCCGCTGCTTTCGTTTGCAGTTCTTTCTCCGCTTGCACCTAAGCTTGGACAGCGCCTCGGTAATGAGCGAACTTTATGGCTAGGTCTCGTGATACTGCTGATCGGTGTTCTGACTCGTTCTACCGGCTATACTGCCGCTTTGTTTTTCGGAACAGCACTTATCGGCGTCGGGATTGCGATTGGTAACGTACTTTTGCCAAGCTTAATCAAACATAAATACCCTGAAAAGCCAGGGATCATGATCAGCCTGTATACGACATCAATGAATATATTCGCAGCTTTAGCATCGGGTGTCAGCGTTCCTTTAGCGACCCAGATGAATGGCGGATGGAAACAAGCCTTTCTCTTATGGGGCGGGCTGGCTTTACTTGCATTGCTAATCTGGATACCTCAGCTGCGCCATCGAGATACGGCAAACCAGACAATGAAGCTGCAATCCAGTTCCATTTGGGCTTCCAAAATGGCATGGTATGTCACCATCTTTATGGGCCTGCAATCGTTTTTATTTTACAGCAGCATCGCTTGGTTTCCTGAAATTCTCCGTTCACACGGGATTGATACGGCAACAGCCGGATGGATGGTATCACTCATGCAATTTGCGAGTCTGCCTTCCACTTTTCTGACGCCAGTTTTAGCTGACCGTGTGAAACAGCAGCGCGGTATCGTTGCGGCGCTGGCCTCAGTTTATCTGATCGGCCTTTGCGGATTATTAGCGGGCGGAAGCCATACATTGCTTGCCATCTGGATGATCATTATCGGTATCGGACAAGGCTCCAGCATTAGTCTGGCCCTTACTTTGATTGGTCTCCGCAGTGAAAATGCCCAACAGGCCGCTGCGCTGTCAGGCATGTCTCAGTCATTCGGCTACCTGCTGGCAGCAGTCGGGCCAATCTTTGTCGGCTATCTCTTTGACCAGACGCATTCTTGGACGATGCCGATTGTGCTTCTCATTGCTGCCCTGATCGTAATGGGAGCAGCCGGACAGGGAGCCGGACGAGATCGATACATTTTCCAGTCAGAAAAACAAAGAAATTCAGCATAAAGCGGGGAAGATATCTCCGCTTTTTTCTTTGAATATTTATGGTTTATTCATAAGTTTTTCATATTTGTTTTTTACAATGAGACACCATAAAGAGGTGAAAAACGATGAAAACCAAACGATTCGACGCATCCCTTATTCTTATTTTGCTAGCAGCAGCTTTTTTGAATACGTATCACATTTGGCAGGATGATACAGCAAACCAGTACTATTTGGCGGCTGTAAAAAGCATGACGCAAAGCTTCCATAACTTTTTTTATGCGTCATTTGACCCTTCTGGATTTGTGACAGTAGATAAGCCTCCTGTCGTGTTATGGATTCAAACGATTTTCGCACTGATTTTCGGTGTTCACACGTGGAGTGTCATCATTCCCCAGGCTCTTGCCGGAGTTGGATCTGTCTTCCTTCTCTACAGAATGGTTAAGCCGACTTTTGGAGTTGGAGCGGCCCGCATTGCCGCACTTGTCATGGCACTGACCCCTATCGCAGTAGCTGTCAGCCGGACAAACAATATCGACAGCATGCTTGTTTTTACCTTATTGCTCGGTTCAACTTGTCTGCTTAGGGCAGTAAAACAAGGCAAGCTGGTTTGGCTGCTGACGGCATTTGCCCTGATTGGGCTCGCCTTTAATATGAAGATGATGCAAGCGTTTATGGTATTGCCTGCATTTGTGTTATTCTACCTGATTGCATCTCGGGTTTCTCTGAAGAAAAAAATCGGGTCCCTGCTTCTGTCTCTTGTCCTTCTGACAGGCCTTTCACTCTCATGGGCGATTGCAGTGGATTCAGCCTCTTCCTCAAGCCGGCCTTATGTAGGAAGCAGCCAGACTAACTCAGTGCTAGAACTGGCCTTTGGCTACAACGGCACAGAGCGTCTGTTTGGGCAAACTACGGGCCTTGCAAAGGGTGATATGAATGCTGCTGGCGGAGGGAACATGCAGAATCAAGACAACATGCAAGCGCCAAATGGCAACGGTTCATCTTTTTCTCAGAACGGAAATCAATCATTCGGAAACCATTCACAGGCGCCTCAGCCGCCTAACGGACAAATCGGCGCTCTCAATGGAGGCGGAGGCACACCTCCCACAGGTGGCAACGGACCTGGAAATGGAGGGCCTGGCGGTGGAGGCGGAAAAAGCGTGAATATGTTCGGCACCGGTGATCCTGGACCGCTTCGTCTTTTCCAATCAGCACTTTCCGGCCAAATCAGCTGGATGCTTCCATTCTCATTGATCGGATTACTGGGCGCAATCGTCAGCTGGTACCGTGATCGCCGCGGACATGCTGCTAAAATGAAAGAAACGCTATTCTGGGCGGCTTGGCTTGTTCCCGTGGCTGGTTTCTTCAGCATCGCAGGATTCTTCCACCAGTATTATTTGATTATGCTGGCACCGCCGATTGCCGCCCTTTCTGGTATCGGATGGTATACGATGCACCGCTTATACAAAAATAATAAAGACTGGTCCAGCTATCTTCTGCCGGCAGCCGTCTTGATCACAGCCGTGTTTCAGATGTATATTCTGAGCGCTTATACAAGCCAAATCGGCAGTGTATGGATGTATGTCCTGGGGCTCTTAGGACTGGGCATCACCCTTGCACTTCTGATGCTTAAACGCAGCCATCCGTTCAGTAAGCTGCTGACCATCATCAGCTTGTGCGTTCTGCTTCTCACACCAGTTTACTGGTCAGCAACGCCGCTTCTATACGGTGGCAACAGCGTCCTTCCTGAATCCGGCCCGCAGCTCAAAGGCTCAGCAAACGGCGGGAACATGTTCTCTTCAGAGGTCGACAGCGGGCTCCTGTCCTATCTGAGAAAACACAATACCGGCGAAGAGTATTTATTTGCTACTTTGACAACCGTAACAGCTGCGCCATACATCATTTACGAAAATGAATCTGTTATGGCAATGGGCGGGTTTAACGGCACGGATCCCATTCTGACTGTGTCGGAACTGAAAAAACTGATCAAAGAAGGCAAAGTGAAATACTTCCTTCTGTCAGAAAACAACTCAGGCAACAGCGAACTTGTTTCCTGGATTAAGAAAAACGGAAAAGAAATAACATCTGACGGGTACAGCGGTTCCTCCAGCAGCACAAACAGCGTGCAGGGAATGCGAAGAGGACCTGGCGGAGAAAGCCAGCAAACTCTTTATCTCGTGGAATAAAAAAAGAGGCTTGGATGAATCCAAGCCTCTTTTCTATTAAGCTTCTTCTTTTACATGTACCTTTAACACAGCCTGCACTTCAGGATGCAGCTTCACAGGCACGTTTGTATATCCTAATGCACGAATGCCGTCCGGCAGTTCAAGCTTCCGCTTATCTACTTTAATGTTATGGTCTTTTTGGAGCTGTTCAGTGATTTGCTTGCTTGTCACTGAACCAAATAAACGGCCGCCCTCACCTGATTTTGCGCTAAGCTCAACAGTCAGTTTTTCTAATGTCTCTTTCAAGCTCTTAGCCTGCTCAAGCTCAGCAATGGCTTCTTTTTTCTCTTTCTGCTTTTGTCCGTTTAACGCGCTGATGTTTGACGCGTTCGCTTCAACCGCGAGGCCTTTTTTAATTAGAAAGTTATGCGCATAACCGTCTGCTACGTTTTTGACTTCGCCTTTTTTTCCTTTTCCTTTTACATCTTGTAAGAAAATAACCTTCATCTCTGTACGCCTCCCTCAAAATACTCATCTATGGCGTGCTTCAGCCGTTCCAGCGCTTCAGAAACTGAAATGCCGGACAACTGAGTCGCCGCATTTGTTAAATGCCCTCCGCCTTCCAGGGCCTCCATGATGATCTGAACATTTACCTCGCCAAGCGACCGAGCACTGATACAAACCGTTTGTTCATCCCGTCTCGCCACCGCAAATGAAGCCTCAACCTCACTCATCGATAGCAGCGAATCGGCAGCCTGCGCAATCAGCACTTGATCGAAGTATTCCTCTTCATTTTCAGGAAGAGAAGCAATCGCAATGTTATCTTTATAGAGGACCGTATGCTGGATCAGCTTTGCCCGTTTAATATAGGAATCAACGGTTTCTTTCAGGAACTTCTGCACCAGCACCGTGTCGGCGCCTTTTGCCCTTAAATAAGAAGCCGCATCAAAAGTCCGCGAGCCCGTGCGGAGAGAAAAGCTCTTTGTATCCACTATTATACCAGCTAATAGGGCTGTTGCTTCAATCATATTGATTTTTAAGCGCTTCGGCTGATATTCAAGCAGCTCTGTCACCAATTCCGCTGTGGAAGAAGCGTATGGTTCCATATAAACGAGCAGCGGATCTCTGATAAACTCCTCACCTCTGCGGTGATGGTCGATGACCACGATATGTTCAATTTTATTGACCAGCCGTTCCTCCATGACGAGTGACGGCTTATGTGTATCAACGATCACAAGCAGTGTGTCATCATTGGAAATTTCCATTGCTTCTTCAGGCGTAATAAATCTTGACCACAGTTCTTCATATTTTTTGATTTCCCCAATCAAACGCTGCACACTTGATCCGATTTGATTTGGGTCAATCACGATAAAACCATCTTTGTTATTTGCCTGAGCCACCTTTAAAATCCCGATCGCTGCGCCGATGGAATCCATGTCGGGGAATTTATGCCCCATGATAATCACATTGCTGCTTTCGGTGACGATTTCCTTTAAGGCGTGAGAAATCACGCGGGCCCGCACCCTTGTTCGTTTCTCCATTGGGTTTGTTTTACCGCCGTAAAACTTCACCTTGCCGTTTGGCAGCTTAATGGCTACCTGGTCTCCGCCGCGTCCCAGTGCTAAGTCCAAGCTGGATTGCGCCAAATCGCCAAGTTCTTTCAGGGAAGAGACTGAAGCCCCGACACCAACGCTTAACGTCAGCGCTACACCGTCAAATGAGGTTTTTTCCCGCACTTCATCAAGAATCGAAAACTTCGAATTTTCGAGTTCAGTTAAGATGTGTTCATTAAGTACAGCGATAAAGCGTTCTGAAGACGTCCTTTTCAAGAAGATCCCGTACTCCTGCGCCCAAGCGTTCAGCAAAGATGTCACCTGGCTGTTCATCGTGCTTCTCGTCTGGTCATCCAATCCTTGTGTCACATCATCATAGTTATCAAGGAAAATATATGCCAGGACGGTTCTTTCGTTTTCATATAGCTTTTCAATCTGAATTTGTTCTGTTACATCAAAGAAATATAAGAGACGCTCATCCCGTTTGATGACAACCCTAAACTTGCGGTCATTCAATGTAACCGTTTCCGATTCCACCTCTTGTTTGATAAGCGGCACTACCGATTCACAAGTATCGTAAAGTGATCTCCCCACTAAAGTGCTTTCATTAAAGCAAGAGGAAAGAAACGGATTTGCCCATTCTATATAATATTGGTCATTAAAAAGCATGATTCCAATCGGCATTTCCATCAATGCCTCTTCACCGACTTTTTTCAACCTGTAGGACAACGTAGAAATATAAGCATCAATCTCTTGTCGAATAAGAGAATCAGCACGCTTAATAAAAAACAAAATAACTGCCAGCAGCAGCACTTCGACGGTTCCTAATATCCAGTTAAAATAAAAGCTGATGAGGATTGTAATAATTGACAGAGCAATCAATGCATAGATGGGATACCGAAACAGCGGTTTTTCATAAAAGCTTGGCATTTCTATCACTCCCCACCATGTGAGTAAAACTCATGTTCACTTCACCTTATTCCTTATATGAAAGCCCATATCTAAAACGCCTAAAATGCGAATGGCTGCCATGAAGACCGGATGCACAAACCCAAGTATGACAGCAATCACAGCCGCAGCCTTTGGATATTGTTTCTTATGGCAATAGAAAAAGATAAATGATAAACCTTGGATGAAAATCAGAAACCCGAGTATAAACTCCCCATTTAAAGCGATAGAGTACAGCATTTGGCCTTTTTCTAAAGGCAAAAATGAAAGCATGACAATAATCAAATACAGTACTACAACACTTTGCGGAAACTTCAACTCTCTAAAAGGCTTTAGATTAGGAATATCGGGGGAGAATCGCCTTAAGAGCGGCTTAGCGATAAGGTAACTGAGGAAAGAAAAAATAACTCCTACCATCACAATAGCTGTTGGAAAAAGATATTGAACGATACCCAATTGTTCTTCCATCAGTTTTAATTGCTTCTCAAACTGCCCAGCATTGCCCGACTGCTTCGCTACAGTTTCTACAATATCAAGAGATTGCCGGTATTGTGTCATTGCCTCATCAATGATATTGATACCCAAAAACTGAATGCTTATCACAAAATAGAAGACAATACTAAGCATATAAATAAGAGCGCCCGAAATAATGGCGTGCCCGGGCTCTTTCCTTTTGAAAAAATGTCCCATGGCAATGCCGGCGCAAGCTGACATAAAAGCTACAATAAGCCCGTTAAAGGACCCGACAATAAAAACAACCGGAAGACTGACAGCGCCCATCCATATCCCTAGCTTCAATCCATGTCTGATCGTATACAAGATCATTGGCAGCGGCAGTGCAAATAACAGAATTGTTCCAATCACAGGAACATAAACGACCAGAAGCGTAATGATCGCAAACAGACTGATTAAAATAGCACCTTCCATTAAAGCTCTCGTTTGTTTCACTTAGTCACCTCGTATCATCCTGAACATACGAATAGAAAAGAGCAGCATAAACGACTGCTCTTTTTTTCATCGCTGCAACATGCTTTGCACCGAATGTTTTTATATCATCTCTAAATTTTACTTTTATATTTTAACATAAGTCCAAATCGCAAGTAAAATGACGCTAATGTTTCATGTGAAACATGAAAAAGGAAAAGACATTCTTTGAAAAGAATGCCCATCACAATTAATGTTTATCATCCATAAAGCCAGAAGATTCCTTGTTTTTCTTTTTCGTTTTTCTGACATACATAAAAATTAAAATCACCAGTAAAAGGGTTGTTGCTTGCAGAACGCCGCTGCTAAACAAGAAAAAGTTCTTTATCATGTCCCACATTGTGTTTCACCTCTTTGTGCATGTTCTCAACCCGTATCCTATATAAGGTGAATTTCCCTTTTTAAAAACTTCAAAACATCATGAACAACATTGAGCGTTGGGCATATGCTGATATGGAATCTGATCGATAAAGGAGAATTTTCACATGGATGAACGCAGAACATTGGCTTGGCATGAAACATTAGAAATGCACGAGCTGGTTGCTTTTCAATCAAACGGACTCATTAAACTGAAGAAAATGATAAGAGAAGTAAAAGACCCTCAGCTCAGACAGCTTTATAACGTGTCTATTCAGGGTGTTGAGCAAAATTTGAGAGAGCTTCTTCCGTTCTTTCCACAGGCTCCGCACAGAGAGGATGAGGAAGAAGAACGCGCAGATAACCCATTTTACAGCGGTGACCTGCTCGGTTTTGCCAAAACATCTGTCCGCAGCTATGCCATCGCAATTACAGAAACAGCAACACCTCAATTAAGAAACGTACTGGTCAAACAGCTGAATGCTGCCATCCAGCTGCACGCCCAAGTTTATCGATACATGTATCAGCATGGATATTATCCGTCTTACAACCTTTCTGAACTGTTGAAAAACGATGTCAGAAACGCCAACAGAGCCATTTCAATGAAATAAAACAAGCAGCAAAGGAGTTCCCTTTGCTGCTATTTCTGCTGATCCTTCACTAAGCCGTTCGAACGATAAGATTCCAGCACGTCTCTGTTGGATTCTCCCCATTCTTTCATTTGCAAAACAATCGGTTCAAGCGTGCGCCCAAATTCCGTCAGAGAGTACTCTACCTTGGGCGGCACCTGGTGATAAACCTCACGGTGCACGATGCCATCCGCTTCCAGCTCCCTCAGCTGGAGAGTAAGCATTCTTTGAGTAATACTCGGGCAGATTCGCCGAAACTCATTAAATCGTTTCTTGCCATCTATCATGTGATAAAAAAGAATTCCTTTCCACTTTCCGCCAATGACATCTAGAGTGAATTCAACTGGACAGCCTTCTTTGTTCGGGTATATATTCTTTTTTTCACTCATTCTTGACCCTCCAATAGTACCTTTTTTGATACTACATTACATTTTGCAACTAAGCTACCCAGTATTTTACACACCTTTTCTTCTCAGCTCAAAGAAAATGCTTCTTATTCACATCAATTTTTAAGGGTTTGCATGATTACACCTGCAGCAAGACGTGTTAAACTATATAAAGATTACACTACTTAAAAAAGGATAGGAGCTATCATGGAAAAGATACTTATTTTCGGACACCAAAACCCAGATACAGATACGATTTGTTCTGCGATTGCTTATGCTGATTTGAAAAACAAACTCGGCTTCAATGCTGAGCCTGTCCGCCTCGGACAAGTCAACGGCGAAACACAATACGCGCTTGACTATTTCAAACAAGAAAGCCCGCGTCTTGTTGAAACAGCTGCAAACGAAGTAAACGGCGTTATCCTGGTTGACCATAACGAACGCCAGCAAAGCATCAAAGACATTGAAGAGGTTCAGGTTTTAGAGGTTATCGACCATCACCGCATCGCTAACTTTGAAACAGCTGAGCCGCTTTACTATCGTGCTGAGCCTGTAGGCTGTACGGCTACCATCTTAAACAAAATGTACAAAGAGAATAACGTGAAAATCGAGAAAGAAATTGCCGGCCTTATGCTGTCTGCGATCATTTCTGATTCCCTGTTATTTAAATCTCCAACTTGCACGGACCAAGACGTAGCAGCAGCAAAAGAGCTTGCGGAGATCGCTGGCGTAGATGCTGAAGAATACGGCTTGAACATGTTGAAAGCAGGCGCTGATCTAAGCAAAAAAACAGTGGAAGAGCTCATTTCTCTTGATGCGAAAGAATTTACGCTCGGCAGCAAGAAAGTCGAAATCGCACAAGTAAACACAGTGGACATTGAAGATGTGAAAAAACGCCAAGCTGAATTAGAAGCTGTGATCTCAAAAGTTGTGGCAGAGAAGAATCTTGATCTGTTCCTTCTCGTTATCACAGATATCTTAGAAAATGATTCACTTGCTCTTGCAATCGGTAACGAAGCAGCGAAAGTGGAAAAAGCGTTCAACGTTACATTAGAAAACAACACAGCCCTCTTAAAAGGCGTTGTTTCCCGTAAAAAACAAGTCGTTCCTGTCTTAACAGACGCAATGGCTGAATAAGCAAAAAGCATCCCGCGTCGGGATGCTTTTTCTTATTCACCCAGCTTCTCAATTTGTCCCATCACATCAGTAATTTGCTTTGCGTTTTGGACCAGGTCTGACTGCTCCAATTCTTTAAGCGATACCTTGCCTTCCTCGGCTTGTTTCAACACATCTTCAGCGCTTTTCTGCAAGGTTTTGTTATGTTCCTGAATGGTTTGATGAATCTCCGCTGCGGCATCAGGCGGCGTTAATTCATTAAAATCAGCGGCAGCCTTCTGAATCGACTCAAGCTGCGCTTCAAGTTTTTCTTTCGCCTCGGTGTCATTTACAGCTTTCTCAGCCAATTCAGGCGCTTCCTCTGCAAATGTCTTCACCTTCTCCACATAACCAGCTGCTTCACTCGTATAGTTCAATCCGTCGTTCACCTGATCAAGCATGCCGCATCCGCCTGCACTCAAAAGTCCCACTCCGGCAAGTACTGTCAAAATGATCTTCATCTTCAGCCCCCTCATCGTTTCTTTTTCATTTTTTCTTTTAAGATCGGAATCAATTTCTCTTTCGCTAACGGCAGCCCTTTCCTCACCAATTCACGCTTCAGCCACTTTTTCAGCTTAGACATTCTGATGCTCCTCTCCCTTTTTGATAAAAATGAAAAAACTCCACCAATTTGGTGAAGTTCCTGAAACAAAAAGACCTTCACCAAATCAGATTTGGCAAAGGTCTCGCTAACAATGAGATTGCCAGCAAAGCCGAGGACACCTTGTCCCGTAATGACGACTTTACTGTGAAAGCTACTCCCCTTTGGAGTGTTCATTTTTATTACTTTCATTCTAAAGCACCGATCTGTTCCAGTCAAATTCCTGCCGTTTATATAAAAGCGCGCTGTGGTATTTAAAATTTGAATGGTTTTTCTATCAGGAGATCATGCTATGACAGAGGAGGTTTTCATCATGAGTCAAGAGCGCGTGAAACGGCCTGGGCATACCAGATGGTACATATCTTCGTTACTTAGCGGCATTATTATTCTTAATTATTTTGACCGAGTGGCCATCTCGGTAGCGGCCCCTGCGATACAAGATTCGTTTCACCTTACTGCAACTGAACTCGGCATCGTGTTTTCCATTTACACCTATTCCTATACACTGATGCAGCTGCCTGTCGGAAGTTTGCTGGACCGTTTTGGGGTCGCATGGGTCACGAGGGTTGGAATGACAATATGGAGCTTTTTAACGATCCTTCTTGCTTTTTTGCAAGGAAAATTGCTGTTGTATCTGTTCCGGTTTCTCATTGGGCTGACGAGCGCCTCTGCGTTCCCCGCTGCCTCTAAAGCAACCGCTCTCTGGTTTCCTCCAAGTGAGCGGGGATTGGCAAACTCATTGTTCGATTCGGCCGCCAAGTTTTCAAATGTAATCGGCGCGCCATTGGTCGCCTTTCTTGTCACAACATTTGACTGGCGTGTCGCTTTTTTGACGATTGGATGCATCAATGTGCTGTTTACGATTTTTTTCTGGCAGTATTATGAACAGCCTGAACGGCATAAACGTATTTCTAAAAGTGAACTAAACTATATTCAAAAACACAATGCCATTACAACAGAGCAAATTCCTTACAAAACGGGCCCGCTTTTAAAAAAGCTTTTCACCAATCGAAAAGTATGGGGCTTAATGATCGGATTTACAGGGTACGGGTATACATTCAACCTGCTGCTCACCTGGCTTCCGATTTTCTTTAAACATACATACGGTATGGATCTCATGTCGTCCGGTTTATTTACAGCAGTGCCGTGGCTGATCTCAACCATTTCCGGAATTGCCGTCGGCGGCTGGCTCGTCGATTATTTTATTAAGAAAGGCTATCCTAACACCAAGGTGTACCGAACCGTAATCATAGTCGGAATGAGCTTTGGCTTTTTCTTTTTAGGATCCATTCTGACGAACAATATTACCGTAGCCATTATTTGCATTTCCATCGGACTCGCCGGAATTTCCGCAACCGCTCCGGTCGGCTGGTCCATCTCCGCAGAACTCGCGCCGATCGGTTCCGTATCCATGCTGAGCTCCATGGTGAATCTCGCAAACAACCTGTTCGGAGGCATTATTGCTGCGTCACTGACAGGATATTTGTTTGATGTGACAGGCTCCTTTACCCTCAGCTTTCTGGTAGCTGGTTTTGTGCTGTTGCTGGGATTGGTTTTTTATGTGTTTGTATTAGGGGATGTAAAACGAATTAAACTGGAATAAAGAGTGCTTGCTGAAAAGCACTCTTTTCTTTGAATCCGCCAGGTGTTATTTTCTTTCTCCCACATTCACTAGGCTGTTCTCGGATGAAAACACCACGATTTTATCCTTGACTCCAACCAAAGGTAAGGCCTCATAGTGAAAGAAGAAAGGAGGAGTCGGATGGTGAAATTAACAGTAAAAGAACTATCCAATATTGCGAATGTCACAATCAAAACGCTTTATCATTACCACAAAATCGGCTTGCTGGCCCCAAAGGAAATAAGCGAAGCCGGATATCGGTACTATGGTGCTGACGAACTAAAAAGACTGCAGGAAATCCTTTTTTACAAAGAATTAGATATTCCTTTGTCAGAAATCAAAACATTACTAAAAGAGGATGCTGAAAGAACAAGTACATTAGAAAAACAAAAAAAGCTGTTTGAAAAGAAAATTGAAAAGTATCAGCGTCTCATTCAAACAGTCAACACATCTTTAGAATACACGAGAAAAGGCGAAAACATGGATCATAAGGTAATGTTTAAAGGATTTGAAAGCGCTGAAGAATGGAAACAATCTTTAGCAGAACAAAATGGGTATTTAAAAGAGCGTTACGATTTTGAATTGGATACACATACAATCAATGTCAATGAAATGAACAAAATGGCAATAGAGGCTAAACATTTTCTTGATAGGATGGCTGATTTTTTAAGAAACGGTGTAACGTATCATGATCCTTCCGTGCAAGGGCATGTCATGAATCATCTTAAGTTCCTAAATCAGAACGGGCATCCGACAAGTAAAGAAGATTACGTAAAACAAACACGTTTTTTTATGCAAGATGATTTCCATAGAGGAATGTTAGAAGAGCAGCAAGCCGGTTTATCTTATTATTTGGTTGTCGTTGCAGAACACCTGTAGTGTTTTGTCACCCTTTATAGGGTGACAGCCATCAGGATTACGAGACAGCACCGCCAACAATCGAAACATTCTGCCGGTCAACGACAAAACGCCGTCCGTTCCATTTTAATACGGTTTGAACATATCCCAATGAGTCGGCGTTATACCTTCCCGCTATCCGCTGGTACGCCAATAATTCGTATACGCCGTCTCTGTCAAAATCAACCGGATACAAGCCCGATAAAGGATTCACCCATCCTTCTATCGGCATTTTTAACACACCTTGGCTGTTATAAATCTCATTCAAATATTCCCTGCCCTTGTAAGTAAGGTCGAGGATATACGTTTCGTTTTGCTGATGACTGATGACGCTCGCTTTATATTGATTTTGATACCTCACACTGTACTTTAATTCATCATTCAATACATCTGAATTGAAAATTCGCCGGAACTGCCTGTTTAGATAGGCAAACACATATGCATAAATAGCACCGCCACTTCCCCCTGTATCCATTACCACTGCCACATCCTCAATCTTGTCGCCTGTCATATCCCCCAGAAAAAGTGACGGATTGTATCCCATATTGTTTTGAAGCTGAATCCGCTGCTCCTGATGGGTTCTGCCATCACGGATCACCAATGTGATATTTCTCCATAACGGGCTGCCGGGCATTTGATTTCCAGTTAGAAAGACCTCGTCAATAACGCCGTCTCCCGTTACATCGCCGCGAGTAGATGCAATGATTGCACGTGAGGAGACAGGCTGCCGAAATACGTATGGATGTTGAACAAGTCCTCTGCTTTCATAAAACCAATAAGGAGCCATTCTGATGTCATACACATTCAATTGTGTCACCTTCCCTAATCAGCTGAATGAATCATTATATGCAGGAATGGCACATCAAAGACATATCTTACACACCAATTAAATCCGTACCATATGAGTTATCGATTACACAAAGCCACTCGCCTAGCGCATTCTTCTTAAATACAAAGGTCGCCCTTCTTTCCATCGCATACTCGGAGTCCTTTTTATCCGAATCAAGCAGTGTCTGAGAAAGGACGAGTACCGTGTCACCTGCTTCCAGGAGGATCATTTCCCCTTGTCTCGGCACAATATGATGATTGAAATAGTTCGCAATCGTGATAAACGCTTTTTTGATTTCTTCTTTGCCTCGCGCGATCATGCCCGGCTTCACAACTAACACGGCATCTTCCGAATAATAATTCATCAGTGTATCAAAATCTTCATTTTGGATTGCCAAATCACACGCAGAGATGATGTCTTTCAATTGCTGTTCCAAATGAATTCCCCCAATCATCATGATTGGATATATTATACATTGCTAGACCACTGAAACCGTGAAAACAAAATGAAAAGTATCCTTTTTTCCTATATAATCAAATAGATATATTTAACAAAGTACCCAAGTGAAGGGGTGAACATTATTGTCTGCGGAAGTAACGTTACATGACAATATACATCATGATTTAAGTGCGGATTGCCAGCACTGTTTTGGCCTGTGCTGTGTCGCCTTGCCTTATGCGAAGTCGGCAGATTTTGCTTTTGATAAAGACGGGGGCACGCCTTGCCGCAACTTACAATCAAACTATCAATGTTCTATACATAAAGATCTCAGAGAAAAAGGATTTCGAGGCTGCTCTGCATATGAATGCTTTGGCGCCGGCCAAAAAGTATCCCAAATCACTTATGAGGGAAAGGATTGGCGAAGCAGCCCCGAAACGGCCAACCAGATGTTTGACGTTTTTCCTATCATGCAGCAGCTGCACGAAATGCTCTGGTATTTACATGAAGCTCTTTCTATAGATATAGCCAAGCCGATTCATCCCGAACTGAGAACCAGTTTCGAAAAAATAGAAAAGCTCACCAGACTCAGCAAAGAACGCCTGCTGACACTGCAGGTGGACGAGCATCGAGCTGAGGTCAATGAATGGCTGTTAAAAACAAGTGAGCTGGTGCGTGCCCAAGCCCGCCATCCAAAACTCCCGAAAAAGGTCAGCCGAGGAAGTGTCCTGATCGGCGCGAAACTGAAAGGGCTTGATCTGCGAGGAGCAAACCTAAGAGGGGCGCTGCTCATAGCCGCCGATCTGAGAAATGCCGATTTGAGAATGACAGACTTTATCGGTGCAGATATGAGAGACGCTGATCTCAGCGGCGCCGACCTGACCGGGAGCATCTTTCTGACACAGGCACAGGTGAACGCCGCCAACGGCGATTCGAACACAAAGCTGCCGCTGTCTTTACGAATCCCTGCCCATTGGGAATAAAAAAGGACCCGTTAACGGTCCTTTTTTACTGATCAATTCAATCCTTTTTCGTTCCTTTTATCCGGCACTTTCGCACTTCTTGCCAAGTATCCCGACAGCCATAACGCAACCAGCAGCATGAAGGTGATCATACCGACAACGCCCAGCCAGTGAAAAGCAGACCAGAATAGCCCTCCGATTGTTCCGAAAACACTTGAACCGGCGTAATAAAAGAACAAATACAGCGATGAAGCCTGTGCTTTGTTATGAAGGGCTCTCCTGCCCACCCAGCTGCTGGCAACTGAATGTCCTCCGAAAAAACCGAATGTAAAGAGGGCAATCCCCAGAATTTTCACTGCCAGCATACTGTTTATGGTGAATAAAGCACCTGCAATGACGATGAAAATATTCATCACCAGTATTTTTGGATAGCCATATTGATCAACCATTCTTCCAATGAAAGACGAGCTGAAAATGCCTACAATCATCACAATAAATATCCAGCTGGCAAATGCTTTATTAAGCGAATACGGCGGGCCCAACAGCACATACACAATGTAATTAAACAATGCAACATTGCTTCCGAGCAGCAAAAAACCAATGAGAAACAAGCTGAATAGTTTACGGTCCCTCAAGTGGCCGATCAGAGACATTCCCAATTTCCCGAGCTTCAATTTTCTTGGCGTAAAATGCCTGGATGGCGGCAAATTCATAAAAAATATAATACTAGCAATCAAACTAATGACACCAATTGCCCCCATCGCCATATGCCAATTCAAGTACTCGCTCAGGAGCCCGGAAACGATCCTTCCGAAAACGGCGCCGATTGCATTTCCACTGATATATAGCCCCATCGCTGATCCAAGACTTCCGGGTTCAATTTCTTCCCCAAGATAAGCCATCGCAATCGACGGAAGGCCTGCGAGCGCAACGCCTTGAACGGTTCTCAATACGAGCAGTGTATGAAAGTTCGGACTGAAGGCCGATGCCAGACAGAGAACCGATGCGGCCAGCATGGAAATACCCATAATCGGCTTGCGCCCCCACACCTCGGATAATGAACCAAAGACAAGCATGCTCACAGCTAACAGCATTGTGGTAACAGATAAAGAAAGACTCGCCGCAGTAGGCGTTACATGAAATTCCCGCGTGAATTCCTCCATGAGCGGCTGTACGCAATATAGAATCGCAAATGTATTGAAACCCGCAGCGAAGAAAGCAAACGTAATTTTTCGAAAAACCGGTGTGCCTTTTTGAATGTATGTCATCGAGACTTTATCGGTCCCTCATCAAGTTGTGGAGCACTGCCATTCATAAACAATCATCCTTTATTTCTTCCGAATTCAAACATCCTCGAGTCTGTTTATATTACTATCTTAGCACCGTTGATATATGTTGTATAATGCATATAAAATATCATTTTCATGCTTATATGTAATAAAGGAGGGATGATAATTGGAATGGGAACAACTTGAATATTTTCAAACACTGGCCCGAATGCAGCACGTCACGAAAGCCGCAAAAAGCCTCTCCATCACACAGCCTGCGCTTTCACGCTCTATCGCCAGGCTGGAAAATCATTTGGGTGTGCCGCTATTTGACAGGCAAGGACGATCCATCAGCTTAAATCAATACGGACACATTTTTTTGCGGCGGGTTCAGGCGATGATGAAGGAGTACACCAAAGGAAAAGAAGAAATCCAAGCTTTATTAAAGCCAGACCAAGGCATAGTCTCTCTCGGTTTTTTACATACATTAGGCACCACGCTCGTGCCCGATCTCATCGGCTCCTTTCAGCAGGAATACCCCAACATTGCCTTCCAGCTGAAGCAAAACCACTCTTATTGGCTGCTTGAACGATTAAAATCCGGGGATCTGGACCTCTGTCTCCTCGCTTCGATTAAGCCTGAAGATCCGATCCAATGGATCAAGCTGTGGAGTGAAGAACTCTTTGTATTTGTGCCAAATGATCACCCATTAGCCAGTCGCGAAAGCATTACCCTGAATGAGATTGCCGGGGAGCGTTTTATTTTATTGAAAAAAGGCTACGCGCTTCGGATGACGGTCGATGAGCTGTTTGAGAAGGCCAATATACAGCCGAACATTATGTTTGAAGGAGAAGAAGCAGCTACTGCCGCAGGTTTTGTGGCAGCCGGTCTGGGCATATCTATTCTTCCAGACCTGAAAGGCTTAGACCAAAGCAAAATCACCAAAATCCGCGTCAGCTGGCCGGAATGTCAGCGTGTCATAGGAATTGCCTGGATAAAAGGCAGGTTTTTATCACCGGTTGCTGAGACCTTTAAACAATATGTGATCAGCCATTTTTCTGAGTAGGGAGGATAGCATGAATATCAAAAAAATCACGTCAGAACAGGATTTACATACAGCGTTTGAAATCAGAAAGGCAGTATTTGTAGAGGAACAAGGCTGTCCCATTTCGGATGAATTCGATGAGTTTGATACACTCCACGGTGATTGCCAGCACATCCTGGCTTATCATCAGAATGTACCTGTTGGCACTGCACGTGTCCGTATCGTTGGCCACACGGGGAAACTGGAACGAATCTGCATTCTGAAGCCTTACCGCAAATTCGGTTTGGGAAAAGTGATCGTCGGTGCATTAGAACGTATTGTGAAAGAACAAGGCATTTCTGCCTTCAAACTGCACGGCCAGACACAGGCGGCAGGCTTTTATGAAAAGCTCGGTTATCAGACTGCATCAGAAGAATTTATGCTGGACGGCATTCCGCATGTGCTGATGACAAAACAAGACGATTCTGTGCTATAGATTGTTCACAAATTTGTCACTTATGAGCATGAACAGTTCATTGGTATACTAATCACCGATTATGAAGAGAAGGAATGATTGTATGCCAGCAAATAAAAAAGAGAGTCTTATATTTGGCGTGATGATGTGTTTTGGAATGGTCTGCGTCATGTCGATTTACAATGCCATCATCAACGGAGCCATTCAGGATTTTTCACTGATGACCGTTTTTGAAATGGTCATCGGTTTTATGCTCGCCCTCCTGTTAGATTTACTGTTAGTGGGCCCCCTCGCCAAGAAGATTGCATTCCGCATGCCGTTCGACAAGACTAAAAAAATTTATGTCATCCTTGCCATGTCAACTTGTATGGTGATTGGCATGGTACTTTGTATGTCTGTGTTCGGTTTAGTGACAGCGGTTCTAGCAAATGGGCTGAACGAGGACAGCCTCTTCAGTGCTTATCTTATGATTGTGTTGAAAAATTTCATCCTGGCCTATCCATTGCAATTACTGATTATGGGCCCATTAGTCAGAGGGATTTTCATGAAATTTGTAAAACCAAAGCTCACAGTCGCAATTTAAATAGAAAAGGAGTGAGCCTGACACTCACTCCTTTTGCTCATGAATCGGATGTAAAACAAGCTCCGCAAAAGCCTCTGCGGCAGGCAGCTCCCATTTTTTCTTTTTGAGTAATAGGTGTGAGTAAATCGGATCGAGAGCTGCACCATGCTGAAGAATTTTCAGCTTATGTTTTTCACTTCCATTAATCCCTATACCTTACCACATAGTTTTTATACAATTCTTCGTTATAAAGTATTTCTTCGCCATGTGAAGAGCAAATGAGCGTTGGTTTGATTTGATCTATGATTGAGCCGCTATCGATGTTCTCATTTATATCAACACTGAATCTTCTTATAGGTGGGTGTAAATCCTCCTTACTTGTGATAAAAAGGTCGCCCGTTAATAGCGTACGATCGATTTTATGATAATACACGACATGCCCCGGCGAATGGCCAGGTGTTAAATAGTATTTCAGAGGCAGGTGAGAAAGCGTTTGCTCCGTCAGCGGCTGGACAATATGGGCTACCCCTGTGTTCTCCACTTCATTTTTGTTCGGATATGGCTCTTCCCCATTGATGTACTTTAGTTCTTTCTGGTGCGCAAAAATCGGAATATCAAATCTCTCTAACCATTTTGATGCACCTCCGATATGATCACTGTGGCCATGGGTAAGCAAAATGGCTTTTGGATTGCCGATCGCTAACGCTGCCCTAATTTGAGCATCAGCAAAACGTTCTATTCCCGTATCAACAATATAAACATCATCACCATCTTTGATAAACCAGGTATGAACCGGAATACGAAGAGGCACATCAAGCTCAAATTCACATTGATAGACATGTTCTGATAGTTGTCTCAAGTTCACGCAAACCACTCCCTTTGGAGATTTTTGATAGTTCAAAAGAAAACAGAAGTGAACGGCCAGCGGACTGGAATTCTTGAGGAGGAGACGCCGATTTTCGCCAGCATCAGCTCGACTTGTTAACATTGTCCATTAATAATCCCTTTTGTTCCCCTTCTTCACATATTCCCAATCACGTTCTATATTCTTCCTCACTCTATGAAGGAGTGCAGAAATGGTTTCCTTTTCCTCTGAAGTAAAACCGGACAAGGCCACTTCCGTGGAATGTTCTCCTTCTCTTCTTAACAATGGATATACCTTTTTCCCTTTCTCAGTCGGGAACAGTTTTTTTATTTTTTTATTTTGCTCATCCGGCAGTTTTTGAATAAATCCCTGCATTTCCAGCTTCTTAATGGCCCGCGCGGCCGTTGTCCGGTCCACTTTTATCATTTCCGCCAATTTTTCTTGAATAATTCCCGGATTTTCGTATATACGTACGAGATAGAGATACTGCCCTCTTGTTAAGTCCAAATCTTTAAATTCGATGTTGCTTATGGAATCCAACGCTCTTGCTATCATGCCGATCTCACGCAAAATATCATTCATTCCTAAAACCCCTCACGTATTTTTGTTGCATTTACAACAAAAATGTTTTAACCTTACTATTATAAGACCACATGCATGCTGTACAGTCCAGACTAATATCAGAAAAGGATTGATTCATAATGAATTTAAAAAGAATAACAACTGAAGCTGATTTACATGCAGCTTTGAATATTAGAAAGACGGTTTTCATTGAGGAGCAACATGTATCTGAATCCGAAGAGTTTGATGAATTTGATACGCTCCAGGAACAATGCCAGCATGTCTTGGTATATCATGAGAATCAGCCTGTCGGCACGGGCCGTGTGCGCATCGTTGACCATACAGCAAAGCTGGAAAGAATCTGCATCCTAAAACCTTACCGTAAGTATGGATTGGGGAAAGTCATCGTAAGCGGGTTAGAAGAAATCATAAAAGAAAAAGGACTGACTGCATGTAAGTTGCATGGTCAAACACAAGCAGCAGGTTTTTATCAAAAACTGGGCTACCAGATTTCTTCACAGGCATTTATGGAAGACGGCATCTCTCATGTCTTGATGACAAAAGACATATCGCGGAATATAACATGAAATATATTTTTTACGGATTAGGCATACTCATATTAAGTTTGGGCATTTCCTTAACCATACAATCAGGGCTGGGCACATCCCCCTTCGATGCCCTTTTGGTTGGTCTGTCAAAAGAAGTCGGACTTACCGTAGGAAGCTGGGAGGTCCTTATTTCTGTGATCCTCTTAATCTGCAACGCTATATTAACGAGAAAAAAACCTATTTTGCTGGGCTTGATTACAGCATTCATTACTGGAATAGGCATTGACCTATGGTTGTTTGTTGTAAAAAACACCCTCTATCTAAATGCGTTGTTAAGCAAACTGATTTGTTTCGGAATTGGTTTGGTGCTCATCGGTCTTGGAACAGCCATCTATCTTCAGACAAAATTCGCATCAACACCCATCGATCATTTAACACTTATTATCCGAGATCTCTCCAAAAGAACAATCTTGTTTTCAAGAACATTGGTATACGCTCTTTTCTTAGTATTAGCCATCGTCTTTAAAGGCCCTATCGGCATCGGAACCCTATTAACCGTCTGTTTGGGAGGAATGCTCCTTCACGTTTTTATACCTATTGTGGAAAGACAATTCTTATCAAAGAATAGAAGGGGTTAAAAAACCTCTTCTTTGAAAAAACGAAACGCAAAACAAGCTACGTTTCGTTCAATAATTTTATGATAAATTAAAATTTATAGTACCAAAAAATCGCAATTTCATTTGCTGTTGGAAGATTGGAATAAAGCATCGAATCAACTGCACCTATTATAAAGTGATGTTTGGCATAAAAACGACAAGCTGAAACATTAATATCTTGTGTTTCAAGCATAAGGCCACAAAATTTATTCTCCTTTGCCCACTCAATCGCTTTATGTAATAATGCTGTTCCAACGCCTTTTTTTCTATAGTCTTTTGCAACGGCAATGTCCTCTATTAGTGCATACCCATTCCAGTTAGAACGAATCTTAATCCGGCCGATGCAGTTGTTTTCAACATAATATAAAAAAACCGCTTTTCCCTCTTCTTCAACATAACTAACATCCATTTCATCATCTTCATATTGTTTAAAATAAGGTTTAGAAAATCGTTCCTCAGTATATGTCCAAACACCGTTTTCAAAAGCAGGTATCATTCTCCCAAAAACAACGAAAGGTTCATTTGGTTTATTGAAATCTTTCAAATTCAATTTAGTCATTTTAATGATCATATCAATCTCCGCCAATCGAAATAATATTTAGTAAACTCGTTTCGATACTATTCAATAACAGCTTCCAAAAGTGCACTTTTTAGGAGAACAACACTAGGTAAGACATCCATTACCTTATATATATTTCACTATCTTATTGAGGTATTTCAACAGAGGCTTGTGGTACAGTAAAAATGCCCACTAACAATAAACTCAATGAGAAATATCATACTTCCTTCAACTCGCCCACAACCCTGTTGACTAGTATCCGTGGAGAGAGGAAGCTTTGACACAGCTTCTGCCAATGGTGACATCTCTATTGAAGTATCCAAAGGACAACCAAGGATCGCTCTTTGACTTTTTCAAGAAGAAAGTAGAGCGAATAAAGGAGTGATTGAGTATGTTAACAAGAGAAGATATCTTTAAACACGTCAAAGAAAAATACGGTACATCGCCTGATTACCCGTGGGAGAAATACCCAAACTATGCTTCTTTGAGACATACATCAAACAAAAAATGGTACGGTCTTATCATGAATGTTCTCCCAGAAAAATTAGGCTTGGATGGTCATGGCGAAATAGATATTCTAAATCTAAAATGTCCCCCTGAAATAAGTGATAGCTTAAGAAACGGGGAAAATATCTTACCCGGATATCATATGGATAAGGAACATTGGATTTCAATTGTTTTAGAACGGACAGATCCAGAAGGCGAAATCTATAACTTAATCGAGCAGAGCTTTCATTTAACCAAGTGAAGATAAAGAGTGTTCCTGCTAATCGAGCTGCGGAGAGTAGTGGGCACTTTCATTTTAGGATACTGTTCTTCACTCTGTCCACAAACGCAACTTAGTTCATCTGGTGCGAGAGTGGGAGAAGAATTTCAACCAACTTCTTATGTAAAAGGATGAATAGTTATGACAAATAACTTAAAACAGAGAAGAATCATTTTAGATTTAGCAGTTACTTTAGATGGTTTTATTGAAGGGAAAAATGGAGAAGTTGATTGGTGTATTATGGACCCTGATATGGGGTTTACTGATTTTTTAAATCAAATTGATACTATTTTATATGGTAGAAAAAGCTACGATTTATGGGGACAATACATTCCAAAAAATGAAGACCCTGATACAGAAAAGGAACTTTGGAAATTGGTTCATAGTAAAAAGAAATATGTTTTTTCCAGAACACAAAATGAGATTGATAATCAAGCCATATTTATAAATGATAATATTCTTGAAGAAGTAAATAAATTGAAGAAAAATCCTGGTAAAGACATCTGGCTATATGGTGGAGCGAGTCTCATTACAACTTTTATAAATTTGGGGCTTGTTGATGAATTTAGATTATCTATTCACCCTGTTGTTTTGGGAGAAGGAAAACCGTTGTTTATTGATGTAAAACAGAGGATAAATTTAAAAATGGTGAATACAAGAACATTTTCCTCTGGCGTTGTGCAAATCGTTTATCATTGGAATGGCTAACATTGTAAAGTAACACTCGACAGTAATCCTTCTTATTGAACTAAAGGGGAATCCATAAATAATGGGTTCCCCTTAATATACTATGGAATTATCAATATCAAATTTTCTGTAATAAAAGAGGATTGAAAAGGACGATGTCTCCTCAATTAACATCATTAAGCATTATAGTATATTTTCTTCTCCCTCTTTTAAGTAATCGGCTAAGTTTTGTATTTATAAAAAAACGAAAGAAGGTGATCCAATGCCTACTAACAATAAACCCAATAGATTAATCGCTGAGAAATCTACTTATTTTACTTCAACATGCTCATAACCCTGTGGACTGGTTCCCTTGGGGAGAAGAAGCATATGAAAAAGCGAAACGCGAAAACAAGCCTGTTCTGGTCAGCATCGGTAGTTCGACATGTCATTGGTGCCATGTCTATTAGAATAACCATAATAGATCTTTTATGACTCTATATTATCTATAGTTTTATAAACAATTTGATCTTTCCTAAGTATTATTTTCAAACCGAATTTTTATTATCTATCTCTCCTACTTATTTTTAATATCCTGATACACTTTCTCAAAAGTCTCGATTGGTAGCGAAAACTTAGTTGTTTTCTCGTTACGATAATTGATCACTATATCAATTTGATTACCTTTTTGCTCAAACTCAATAAATGCATTCTCCCATTTATCTCTGATTGATATTATACGATTGCCATTTTTCTTTTCCTTATAGATGTAATCCATTTTAACTCTCCTTCCAGAATCAATAACAAAACCTTATGTTATTAAAAGTCTACATTATCGACCGACAAAAGGTTTCGAAATAAGCAATCCTCAAAAAAGGAAGTAAATCATGACTTGCGTTTGGTGGCCCGGATAATCAAATCGTGTGGAACTCCATTAAAAGATAACAAAAGCCATTTTAAACGATAATACTATTTGTTCAAACAATACAGTTTACCTTTTATGTCATTCATTTTCTAAAAACTGCAATCCGTAACCATGCGGTAGCAGGTTTTTTTATTTGCTTGACTTAGAGTTAACTCTAAATTGTAAACTAACTTTAATTAAATGAGAGGGATGATGTTGTTGTATTCCATTAGTAAAGCTGCTGAGAAGACTAGTATTAGTTCGTATACATTAAGATATTACGAAAAGATTGGGTTACTTCCACCACCAAAACGAAAAAACAGTGGAAGGCGTTTTTATACGGAGACTGATATTCAGTTCATGTTATTCCTGAAAAGTTTAAAGGAAACAGGTATGTCTTTGGAGGATATTAATGAGTTTGTCAAAGACGGATGCATTTTGGAAAAAATCAATTCGGATGTTAAATCGGCACAACTCTCCCCATCTATAAATAAACGTATTGAGATTTTAACCAAGCACTTAGAGAAAATGGAAATTAAAAAAAGGGAGCTAGAAGAAGTGATTTCTACGACAAAAGGAAAACTGGATACATATTATTCAATTTTGAAAGAGGAAGTGGAAAACAAATGAAACATTTAAATATATACCTGATGTTACTTGGCTTCTCTATTTTTACAGGAGCTACTTTTAATCTTGCAAAATATACGGTTGGATATTTTTCTCCATCGTCTTCTGCGGCATGGCGTTTCGGTTTAGCTGCTGCGGTGATGCTCATCATTTTGATTTTTACTGAAGGTATAAAGAAGAGTCAATTACGGAAAAACGCCGTTTCATACATTGTTCTTGGAATTATAGGAATCTTTGGATTTAATGCCTTGTTTTTCGTTGGTTTAAAATATACATCTCCCGTTAACGGAGCATTAATAATGGGGCTGAATCCTTTATTAACAGCAATTCTCGCTCGAATTATCTTAAAGGACAAAATGACAAAAAAACAAGTACTCGGCATATTCTTTGCATTCATCGGTGTATTGTTAGTCATTACACAAGGTTCTATCGAAACCATTAAAACCTTATCAATTTCAGGAGGAGACTTAATAATCTTTACAGGTAACGTTTGTTGGGCACTTTATGGCGTACTTGGACGTCGGTTTGTAAAGGATGGTACACCGCTATCTACAACCACTTATACGATGGTTATCGGTGCTGTTAGTTTAATAGTAGTTTCCTTATTTACATCCAAACCTGTTTCTTTATCGAACATCCCGATTGGAGTTTGGGG
Source organism: Bacillus sp. JZ39 (assembly GCF_053903145.1). Lineage (NCBI taxonomy): Bacteria > Bacillati > Bacillota > Bacilli > Caryophanales > Bacillaceae > Bacillus > Bacillus sp. JZ39. The sequence continues at coordinate 3,981,537 of NZ_CP096389.1, forward strand.
GGCAATTGCTTTTATGGCTTTCTTTACAAGTGTTTTGGGTTACCTATGGTGGAATCAGGGGATTAAAGAGATTGGGGCTAGTAAAACATCTTTATTTTTCAACCTTGTTCCCGTTGTAACGATGATTATTTCATTTGCCTTTGGAACACCAATAAAGGTATTTCAAGTTATTGGGGCTGTGTTAGTTATATTAGGCGTTTTAACCGCTTCGGGGGTAATACATATTCCTAAGTACAATACTAAAGAACAGTCAGCTATATAAAGAAATAGGGAGTATTTTTGAGAAAATGTGTTAAGTTAAATATACACTAATTATAGGAAGAAGGTGATCCCATGCCAAACAAAAGTAAACCCAATAGATTAATCAATGAGAAATCACCATACTTACTCCAACACGCCCACAACCCTGTGGACTGGTACCCTTGGGGAGAAGAAGCATTTGAAAAAGCAACACGCGAAAACAAGCCGGTTCTGGTCAGCATCGGTTATTCGACTTGTCATTGGTGCCACGTGATGGCCCACGAAAGCTTTGAAGACGAAGAAATCGCGCGTCTTCTCAATGAACGGTTTGTGGCGATTAAAGTCGACCGGGAAGAGCGGCCGGATGTGGATTCTGTTTATATGAGAATCTGCCAGCTGATGACCGGGCAGGGCGGCTGGCCGCTGAATGTGTTTATCACGCCTGATCAGAAGCCGTTTTACGCGGGTACATATTTTCCAAAGACGAGCAAATTCAATCGTCCCGGTTTTGTTGATGTGCTTGAGCATCTGTCTGAGACGTTTGCGAACGACCGTGAGCATGTCGAGGATATTGCGGAGAACGCCGCTAAACATTTGCAGACCAAAACAGCCGCCAAATCAGGCGAAGGCCTTAGCGAGTCAGCGATTTCCCGGACATTCCAGCAGCTTGCCAGCGGGTTTGATACGATCTACGGCGGTTTCGGGCAGGCACCGAAATTTCCGATGCCCCATATGCTGATGTATTTGCTTCGTTATCATCACAATACGGGGCAGGATAACGCTTTATACAACGTGACGAAAACGCTGGACAGCATGGCGAATGGCGGCATTTACGATCATATCGGCTATGGGTTCGCCCGCTATTCGACCGATGACGAGTGGCTCGTTCCCCACTTTGAAAAAATGCTGTACGACAATGCGCTGCTGCTGACTGCTTATACAGAAGCCTATCAGGTCACGCAAAACAGCCGTTATAAAGAGATTTGTGAGCAGATCATTACGTTCATTCAGAGGGAAATGACTCATGAAGACGGAAGCTTTTTCTCTGCTTTAGACGCAGATACAGAAGGAGAAGAAGGAAAGTACTACGTGTGGTCAAAGGAAGAAATTCTGAAAACGCTCGGGGACGATCTCGGAACGCTGTATTGCCAAGTGTATGACATCACTGAAGAAGGAAACTTTGAAGGCAAAAATATTCCTAACCTCATTCACACAAAGTGGGAACAAATCATAGCCGATGCCGGGTTAACCGAAAAAGAGCTCAGTCTCAAACTCGAAGACGCAAGACAGCAGCTCTTGAAGGCACGCGAGGAAAGAACCTATCCGCATGTCGACGATAAAGTGCTGACCTCATGGAACGCGCTGATGATTGCGGGTCTTGCGAAAGCGGCAAAGGTATACCAGGAGCCGAAATATCTCAGCCTAGCGAAAGACGCCATCACATTTATTGAAAACAAATTAATCATCGACGGCCGTGTGATGGTCCGATATCGTGATGGCGAAGTGAAAAACAAAGGCTTTATCGACGATTACGCTTTTCTCCTATGGGCTTATCTGGATCTCTATGAAGCTTCGTTTGATCTTTCTTATTTACAAAAAGCGAAGAAACTGACAGACGATATGATCAGCTTATTTTGGGATGAGGAGCATGGCGGATTCTACTTCACCGGACACGATGCAGAAGCCTTAATCGTACGGGAAAAAGAAGTGTACGACGGCGCCGTGCCTTCCGGAAACAGTGTGGCAGCTGTTCAGCTGCTGCGTCTCGGGCAAGTCACAGGCGACTTATCACTGATCGAAAAAGCGGAAACGATGTTTTCCGTGTTCAAGCCAGACATCGACGCGTATCCGAGCGGCCATGCTTTCTTTATGCAAAGTGTGTTAAGGCATCTGATGCCTAAGAAAGAAATCGTTATTTTTGGCAGCGCAGATGATCCAGCCAGAAAACAAATCATAACAGAGCTTCAAAAAGCCTTTAAGCCTAACGACTCCATTCTGGCGGCAGAGCAGCCCGAGCAATGCAAAGACATTGCGCCATTTGCAGCAGACTACCGCATCATAGACGGCAAAACAACCGTTTATATTTGTGAAAACTTCGCCTGCCAGCAGCCGACAACAAATATTGAAGAAGCGATCCACACATTAATAAGCAGCAGGGATTAAGACCCTTGCTGCTTACTTTTTGATTTCTTATGGTACCATAAAGCGATCCCCGCAAACACAAGGTTGACCGCTATCGTAAAGAAAGCCTCCCACATCGGGTTCCCCCGCGTAACGGTAAACAGAGAAGGAATTCCTCCATACACACTGTTTTTTTCTGTAATAAACATACACAAAAACATATTATTCGCGGCATGGGCGCCAAGTGATATTTCGATGCTCCCAGTTTTAATCGTGTAATACGTCCACACAAACCCAAATGTTAAGTACTCAATTCCTGCCCAGACAGCGCCATTGTTCATTTCTGGATTCGCAAAATGCAATACGCCAAACAATCCTCCGACAATCAGTGTCAAAAATAGAGGATTTTTCGTCAATCTCCCGAAAGCTTGAAGCAAAAATCCCCTGAAAAATAGTTCCTCAGCTGATGTCTGAATCGGAACCAAAATGAGGGCAGCCGCTAGCAGCCAGATAAATCGTGATGCATTAAACTCTTGCATTGAATAGCTATCAGGATGAATCACAAAATCAATCAATTGTACGGCGATCATTAGCAAGAAATAAGCAATAAAACCAAAGGAAATTCTCCGCCAATTCATCTTTGAATTTGGTGTTATCACCGTTCGGAAAGGCCGCTTCAAAATAAAGCGCACAGCCAGCCAAACTCCCGGAATGGCGAATAAATAAATCACATGGGACAAATAAAGATCTACGAGAGGATCACTCAACACAGCTTCATCCAAATCAAACGTGATATTGGGATTCACAATAACCGTGAACAGTATAGCGAAAAGGTAAGCTATATTCCCGAATACATATAACCCTACCATCACCAAAAAAGCGAAAAAATATCTCCACAATGTATTGTTTCCTTCTATAGGACGGATAAATGAATTCATTCCTTCTATGTCTCTTCCTTTCAATGAGAATATTACTATATATTTGCATAAATTGGTCTATGAATCTACTGTTTTGGAAATCTTTTAAGCAAAATTAAAATATAAAGTGTGAATTTAGTTCTTCCATCTAGTGATTTGAACTCTGTTGCCAATGAACCAAGATACTTATAATAGTCCCAAGAGGGGAATTTTCAGTCTTTTCTTACTACTTAAAAGGGGGTTTTTTATGAATACGATCTTCAAACAAAAGAATACACATCCTTTCTCAAACGCAGCGAATCGTTTAGACCGCCTTCCGATTTCACGCGTTCATTTCCAAGTGTTAACCGCTCTCGGCATTGTTTATTTCTTTGATCTCGCAGATTTATTTACCCTCAGCAATGTAGCGCCGGCACTGATTGAACATTGGGGCATCCCGCTTTCAACTATTGCTAACGTAACGGCTGCTTCGTTTTTAGGCATGTTTTTAGGCGCTTCACTGGGCGGACGGCTGTCCGATCGAATCGGCCGCAAAAAAGCCTTAAATCTATTTGTCTTTGTTTTCTCAATCGCATCGCTATGCAATGCTGCGGCATGGGACATTCCATCTTTAATGACATTCCGTTTCCTCACCGGATTTGGCGTTGCAGCCGCCATGGTCATTACGAATAGCTATTTGGCGGAATTTTTCCCTTCAAGTGTACGTGGAAAATATATTTCTTTTTGTGCCATGATTGGATTGATTGGGGTTCCGATCACCAACATTGTGTCTGCCTTTGTCATTCCTCTTGGTTCATGGGGATGGAGGCTAGTATTTGTATGGGGTGCCGTCGGCCTTATTTATTTTTTCTTCATCCGCCGTCTGGAAGAGTCACCTCGCTGGCACGAAAATCGCGGGGAATATGCGAAAGCCGATGCGATCCTCAACCGAATTGAGGAACAGGTTGAAAAGGAGAAAGGCCCGCTTCCGGCAGCATCCCAGCCTAAAGTAAGCGAAACTGTTAAGCAGAATGCAGGTTACGCCGGCTTATTGAAAGGCAGAAACCTCAAAATCACCATCGTATTATCTGCTGTATGGATTTTTGAAACGTTTGGGTTTTACGGATTTGCTTCATGGGTTCCAAGCCTGCTAAAAAGCAATGGCGTAACCATGGAAAATACATTATGGTATAACGTATTGCATTCCGTCGGCGCTCCACTTGGCGCACTGCTCGGCTCCATGATTTCCGAAAGATTTCAAAGAAAATGGATTTTAGCTGCGAGTGCGTTTCTGACGGCCATCGCCGGGCTCTTATATGGTATGACTTTTATTCCCATCATGATCATTGTATTTGGTTTTATCGTGAATATCACAGAACGGGTCTTTACCTCGAACTTATACGCCTATACATCTGAACCTTATCCGACTGAATACCGCTCGTCTGGCAGCGGTTTAGCCTATGGTCTTGGCCGTTTTTCAAACATTTTTGGCTCATTGCTTGTCGGATTTATTGCCGTTCAGCTCGGCTATATCAGCGTCTTCTTATTTATTGGGGGCTGCTGGCTCGCATGCTCCTTGCTGTTAATCTTCTTCGGCCCTAATACGAATGCAAAACAGATTTAAAAAAGTCAGTGCGGATCTGCCGCACTGATCTCATTACAATTGCTTCAAAATCCTTGCGGGGTTTCCGCCTACAACAGTATTAGCGGGTACATCCTTAGTGACAACAGATCCAGAAGCAATCACTGCGTTATCACCGATTGTCACTCCCGGGTTAATCACCGCCCGGCCTCCAATCCAAACTTGATCTCCAATTGTCACAGGCTTACCGAACTCCTTCCCGGATTTCCTTTCGATCGGATCAAGAGGATGACCGGCCGTGTAGATATGTACACCTGGCGCAATCAAACAATGACGGCCGATACGCACCTCACACACATCTAAAATGACACAGTCAAAATTAACAAATGTATGATCTCCGATATGAATGTGATAGCCATAATCACAGCGGAATGTCGGCAAAATCGTGACTTGATCCCCAACCGAACCGAGCAGCTCCTTCAAAAGCTCCGTCCGCACTGCATCATCTTCCGGTGTTTCGTTATATTGTCTAATCAGCTGTCTCGCATGCTTGCGTTCTAGTAATAGTTGTTGATCTTCCGAATTGTATAATTCTCCGGCTGCCATTTTTTCTTTTTCTGTCCTCAGCATGTAAGTCACTCCAGATGTCAGATTGTAATCTCGATCAAATTTCCTTCATCATCCTCAATCACACTTTCATAGTAGCCGTCTCCTGTTGTCCTCGGGCCGTTTACTACTGCGAAACCATCCGCCTTCAATCGATCAGTCAGTTCGTCAACTTTCTCCCGGCTCCCAACGGAAAAGGCAATATGTGCCCAGCCTGTCATTGTTTGTGAGGGCGGATCGATCACATTCCCTTTTTTCATAATCTCCAGCCTTGCTCCGGAATCAAACGTAATAAAATAAGACTTAAAATCTTTTTTCTCATTATGATACAAATCATTCGCTTCGCCATTAAAATACGATTCATAAAAAGACTTCATTCGCTCTAAATCATTGACCCAGACCGCTGTATGTTCAATCTGCATTTCTTCCTCCTCCTTCGCCTTCAATGAAGTTATAAGGTATGAAATGCATTTCAGTTCAAGCTTTTTTCTTAAATTTATGCTGAATTTTGATATCAGCGGGTTCATCCTGCAAAAATAGAGAAAATGCTGCGATGCCGAGCTGCTCAAGATTCAAATCAAGCGACGGAAAACCAAGAACACGGCTGATAGAAGTATTTCCCTCGCCTATGATTTCAACATCCCAATTATTCTTTTTGGCAAATAGATGAATTCCAGCTGCCACTTCATCACTATTTGCATAAATAGCAGTCGGAACTCGCCCGCTCATATAAAAATGTTCAGCTGCCAGCTCACCATCATTCATATCGTTGCATCCGGACAGCATATGGTGGTCTTCCAACCTTCCGCAGACAGCTTTATAGGCCGCAGCTTTATCAGCCGTGCTCGGGCTCCTATCAGCTTCTCTGACACACGTAAAAGCAATATTCTCATGCCCGCGGCTCTTTAAATAGCGAAAGCTCTCTGCATAAGCAGCTTTTCTGTCATTAGAAGCACAAGGGACATCAATGTCTCCGGTATCCTCACAAGCGATGACTGGCCCATATTCCTGATAAGCTAAAATGCTGTCCCAATGATTGGCGCGGGAAGTAATGATGAGACCGTCTATTTTCTTCGTTCTTAACAGCTCTAAATATTTGATTTCAATATCGGGGTTATAATTGGTGGGGAGAAGGGTCGTTGCATACTCATGCTGAAAAGCCGCCTTGGTGATTCCGTTAACGATTTTATCAAAGCAGGGATGATCGCTATAAGGCAGAATCACACCGACCGTATGGGTTTTCCCGCGAATGAGATCGATTGCGGTTCGATTTGGTGTATAATCCAATTCCTTCATGACTTGATGAACAAGCTTTCTCTTTTCTTCAGATACATACGGATGATGATTCAATACACGCGAGACAGTCGAAACAGATACATTTGCCAGTCTTGCGATCTCTTTTATATTTGCCATCTCTTTCTCCTTTTCATATAAAAAAAGCAGTAAGTGTAAAATCCTTACTGCTATCTCATCATATATTGATGATAAGTTCAACAGGACAATGGTCGGAACCCATGACGTCCGCTGATATGCTGGCATCTTCAATCTGTTCCTTAAGGCTTTCAGAAACAACAAAATAATCAATCCGCCATCCAATATTTCTGTCCCGGGCGCCGGCACGATACGACCACCAGGAATAAGCGCCTTCAAGATCAGGATAAACATGACGAAAAGAATCAACAAAGCCAGCTTCTAAGAAACGAGTGAATGCCCCTCTTTCTTGATCTGAAAATCCAGCGTTATTCCGGTTCGCCTTTGGATTTTTCAAATCAATCTCCTGATGGGCTACATTCAAATCACCGCATAAAATCACTGGTTTTTTCTGATCCAATTCAAGAATATAAGACAATAAAGCCTCTTCCCATTGCATGCGGTAATCAATCCGCTCTAATCCCCTTCTGGAATTGGGCGTGTAAACAGTCATCACAAACACGTTTTCAAATTCCAGCGTAATCACTCTGCCTTCTTGGTCATGCTCTTCTACTCCGATACCGTAGATGACCTGCAGCGGTTCTTGCTTAGAAAAAACAGCTGTGCCGGAATATCCTTTTTTCACTGCATAATTCCAGTACACATGATAGCCTTCAGGCTGGAGATCAACCTGGCCGTCCTGTATCTTCGTTTCCTGAAGACATATAATATCTGCATCCTCTTCTTTCAAATAAGAGAGGAAATCCATTTTTCTCATCACAGCCCGCAGGCCGTTTACATTCCATGAAATCAACTTCATGTTTCATCCTCCCCCCTATAAAAAAGAGCAAGAACCCGAAGGTCCTTGCTCTTTACATATCAGCTTACTCACCGCTTACGTATGGAAGTAAAGCCATTTGACGTGCGCGTTTGATCGCTGCAGTCAATTTACGTTGGTATTTAGCGTTTGTTCCAGTTACACGACGTGGTAAAATTTTACCGCGCTCAGAAACAAACTTTTTAAGAAGATCTACATCTTTGTAGTCGATGTGCGTGATACCGTTAGAAGTGAAATAACACACTTTACGGCGTTTCGCACGACCGCCTCTGCGTCCTCCTGCCATTGTCATTTCCCTCCTTTCTTTTTCATTTTAGGCGATAATCACATTAGAATGGAAGATCATCATCCGAGATGTCAATCGGTTTGCCGTCGTTGGCAAATGGGTCATCATTAAAGCTGTTCCCCTGATTGCGTCTCTGGTTGTTTTGATTTCCCCCAAATGGATTATCATTTTGGCCTCCGCCAAAGTACTGGCCTCCGCCGCTGTTTCCTTCGTTGTATCCACCTGAACCAGAACCGCCGCCGTTTTTCGGCTCAAGAAATTGAACACTTTCAGCTTGGACCTCTGTCACGAAGACACGCTGTCCTTGCTGGTTTTCATAGTTTCTTGTTTGTAAACGGCCATCTACGCCTGCAAGGCTTCCTTTTTTCAAGAAGTTTGCAACGTTTTCGGCTTGTCTTCTCCAAGTGACACAATTAATGAAATCGGCCTCACGTTCTCCGGACTGGTTCGTAAATGTACGATTCACAGCAAGAGTAAACGTAGCAACAGCCGCACCGTTTGGCGTATAACGAAGCTCTGGGTCTTTTGTCAGTCTTCCGACTAATACAACTCGGTTAAGCATAAGAAAGACCACCTTTTACCATTATATATTTCAAAATTGCTTATTCTTCTTCTTTAACAACAATGTGGCGAATGATATCGTCACTGATCTTAGCTAGACGGTCAAATTCTTGAACTGCCGCAGCGTCAGATTGAACGTTTACGATTTGGTAGAAACCGTCGCGGAAATCGTTGATTTCGTAAGCAAGACGACGTTTACCCCAATCCTTTGTTCCAGTGATCTCCGCACCGTTAGAAGTCAGAACGTTGTTGAAACGCTCGATAACTGCTTTTTTAGACTCTTCGTCAATGTTTGGGCGGATAATGTACATAACTTCGTACTTTCTCATCTGTTTGCACCTCCTTTTGGACTAAGCGGCCCATAATGGGCAAGGAGCAATAATTCTATTACTCACAATTTTATATTATACCAAAGCTCTTGTCCCTTTACAACTGCATCCTATACATTAAATCGGAAATGAATAACATCTCCGTCTTGGACCACATATTCTTTCCCTTCAAGGCGGACTTTTCCTGCCTCTTTAGCTCCTGCCATACCGCCGCCCGCAAGAAGATCCTCATAAGCAACTGTCTCAGCACGAATGAAGCCCCGCTCAAAGTCACTATGAATAATTCCTGCACACTCAGGGGCTTTCATGCCTTTTTTGAATGTCCAAGCTCTGACTTCCTGTTCTCCGGCTGTGAAATATGTTGCGAGGCCGAGAAGAGAGTAAGACGCTTTGATCAGCTGATCAAGACCTGATTCTTGAATGCCCAGCTCTTCCAAGAACATTTGCTTTTCTTCGCCTTCAAGCTCAGCGATTTCAGATTCGATTTTTGCACATACAACGATAACTTCTGCATTTTCGCCGGCAGCGTACTCGCGAATCTTCGCTACATTTTCATTGCCAGATGGATCAGCAACTTCATCTTCACTTACGTTGGCCACGTACAAAATAGGCTTCGAAGTCAGTAAATGGAGCTGCTTCACAAGCTTTTGCTGCTCCTCAGTGAATTCTACAGATCGAGCAGGCTTTTCACTCTCAAACGCTTCTTTCAGTTTAGATAAAATCTCAAACTCAAATACAGCGTCTTTATCTTTTTGCTTCGCAAGCTTGCTGACGCGTGTAATCCGCTTTTCAACCGTTTCCATATCAGCGAGGATCAGCTCAAGGTTGATCGTTTCAATGTCATCAATCGGATCAACCTTTCCGGAAACGTGTGTAATGTTGTCATCGGAAAAAGCACGGACAACGTGGCAAATCGCGTCAACTTGGCGAATATGAGATAGGAACTTGTTGCCGAGTCCTTCTCCTTTAGATGCGCCCTTTACAATCCCTGCAATATCAGTGAATTCAAAAGCAGTCGGCACAGTCTTCTTCGGGTTGACCAGCTCAGTCAGCTTTTGCAGACGATCATCCGGCACCTCTACAATTCCCACGTTCGGATCAATTGTACAGAACGGGTAGTTGGCTGATTCGGCACCGGCCTGTGTAATTGCGTTAAATAGTGTTGATTTTCCGACGTTCGGCAAACCAACAATTCCAGCTGTTAAAGCCATTCTTTCATCTCCTCTATATAAAACCGTCATTGTATGAGCGTATTTTGAACCTAGAGCAATTATAAGGAGGTTCACTGGAAAAGACAAGCTGACAAAAAAGCATTTTCAGCCTGCCAATCCCTTTGATTATGCTTTTTTCAAGCCTACTAAACAGTCAAAAAGCGTACTTCCCATTCCATTATCAGAATTTGTATCATTTGTCAGTGCATTGACTGACCCTCCAAAAGCCGCCCACATGCCTTCATCTATATTAATCGTCTTCGCATGAGCCTGTTTCATCACTTTCACCTTGCCCTTCAAGCGTCCGCGGTCATTAAAGATGACAACCTCGTCTCCATCCTGAAGATCCTGCTCAGCCGCTATATCTGGAGAAATATCGACCTGAACGTGCTGAAGCTTTTCAATAAACGGCACATGCTGTGAATGATTGGAACGCTGCGGATGAATGGATAAGAGCGTATAAGGGTACTTTCCAGCTAACTCCTCATTATGGAAAACAGATTCTTCGGGCACATTTAATTGAAGCGAGCCGCTAAATCCTTTTTGCTCAGCAAGCGACGAAGTAAATTCAAATTTTCCACTCGGCGTCAAAAACTGATAATCATCCCACGGCACCTGTTTTACTGGAAGAGGGAGGTGGCCTTTTTCTTTTAAACGCTCAAGTGTCACATCCTCTGCTTCCAATGAAGAAAGCCCCATCTCTAAAAATTCTTGAGTGCTGTATTCAAACAGCTCGCCAAACCCAAGACGTTTTGCAAGCTCTGACCAGATCCAGCTGTCCGATTTCGCTTCACCCTGCGGCTCCACAAGCTTCTTCCCGTACTGAACATAATGATGATACATACTGGAATAGTAGATATCTTCTTCTTCAAAAACAGTGGCAGTCGGCAAAACATAATCACACAGCTCTGCGGTATCCGTCATAATGGAATCAATCGCGACCGTCATTGGAACCTTTTCAAATGCTTGTCTCACCTTATTTGTATTCGGCACCTGAGTCAGCGGATTTCCGCACGTCACAATAATCATCTCAATCGCAGGATCAGCAGCGGTCAACACTTCTTCAGCCTGTGTCATCATTGAAAAAGAACGGGATGTTGTTTTTAATTCCGGCAGCGTCAGCTTTGTTTTTGCAAAGCTCTCACCAATCTGGACATTTCCGAAATTCGCGCCGCCGCCCTTAATTCCGACATTTCCGCTTGCCGCCACAAGTGCATCAATCCAACGAATCGTTCCCCCGCCGTTTTTATATCGCTGCATGCCAAGCCCCATAAAAGTAGACACCGGACCATCAGCATACAAACCTGCCAAATACTCCAGCTCCTCCATAGAAGTTTCTGTTTTCACAATAAACTCTTCCAGAGAAACGGTCTTCAAAAGCTCTTTCACATCATCAAAACCGACAGAATGCTCAGAAATAAACGTTTCATCCGTTCTTCCCATCTCAATCAGAACCTTCAAAACGGCTGCCGCAAGCCAGCCGTCCATTCCAGGCTTTACAGAGATATAGCGGTCGGCAAGCTTAGCAGTCGGGTTGAAGATCGGATCAATCACCGTAATCGTGGCGCCCTTCTTTTTCACCTGCTGCAAGTGATGGTATAAGTGCATATTTGTTCTTGATACATTTCTTCCCCACACAACAACATGCTTGCTGTTGTAAATATCAAGCGGTCCGTGACCGTACGAACGGCCAAAATCCCAGCTTTGCGCCTCGATACCGGAGCCCCAGCATATGCTTCCGACGATTTCGGTCACGCCGCCATATCCATTAAAAAAACGCTGATCAAGCGCTTTTAACAGACCGTTATTCGCATAATCATGGCTGTGCAAAACAGCAGTCGTCTCCGACGTTTCCTTGATTTCCCGAAGTTTATCGGCAATTTCATCAAGTGCCTGCTCCCAAGAAATCCGCACAAACTCGCCATTTTGTTTTTTCATTGGATAGCGAAGCCGATCAGGCGAATTTGTTTTTGTCTCAAGCATTCTGCCGCGGCCGCAGATTTTACCTTCCGTAATCGGATGGTTTGGATCTCCGTCCACTTTTGTTACCTTTCCATCATCAACAGTCACCAAAAAGCCGCAGCTGTCCCAACAATTCAGCGGACATGCCGACTGATGCACTTTGCTCATCGCCGTCTTCTCCTTACCTTCTATATGAAAAAGCATGAGTGTCGGCCTATTTATGAAGTAGGCTCCTCATGCTTGACTAGTACTTTTTTTAGTTTTCTTTCAAATTCTCTTCTCGGAATCATAACACTGTGAGAGCATCCCTCACACTTAATTCGAATATCCATTCCCATGCGTATAATTTTCCAGCTGTTCGCTCCGCATGGATGCGGTTTTTTCATTTCTACGATATCATTCAGGCCAAAGTCTTTATCCGCCAAGACCCTTCACCTCTTTTCCTAAACTGCTGTATCTATTGTACAAAAAAACTGATCATAAGAGCAATCAAGATACCCGAAAAGAAATACATCCTCTTATTTCCATTTACTCAAAATAGGATATAAGAGCAGACAAACTAACAAATACAAATTGAGCATCCCATATATCGGATACAAGAACGCGATCAAATCAGAAAATCCGAAAGAAGTAAAAGGTACCATTAACACTAACAAAATCAACACAATCATCCATCTCGGCATATGAATAAACGCCATCAGCCGGCTGGACAAACCCAGCAAACCAGCTACCGTCGTCGTGTAAATCGCCAGGCACAGCACCGCCGTCATACATAAAAAAAGGAAATAAGGCGCACCCTCCAGAACGGCAAACAGCGGTATTTCAAACTGAGAAAGGGAGCCCGCCAGCTCCACCAACGTTTCATTATAAACAAATGAGATCACGCCAAAAATAAGACCGCTTGCCACACTTGCGATTTTTGCTTCTCCGAGCCCTTTCATCTCTTTCCCAACAGAGGATAAAATCGCAACAACTGAAAGGATGTTTAAAGAGGTAAACGTAATGCTCGCAGGCCAGTTATACTGCTGGGACAAATCAATCGTCCACGTATGGTGATGTGTGCTCTGAAAGGAGATCAGCGCATATAAAAGCCCCGCTACTAACACAGGAATCAAAATACTATTTATAGATAATATTCCTTTCACATCCCACAAAAACAAACACACTGTCACGATGCAAATCAGCGTGATTCCCCACCAGAAAGGAAGCTTGTACATTTGCAGGGTCACACCGCCTCCGGCAATCATCACCATAGTCGTCGAAAACAAATAAAAAATGATGAGGACATCATAAATTTTCGCCAGCCATGGCCCCATTAAATGCTCCAGAACCGGCAGAAAATGAGTGGATTGAACCTTAAAACTGATTTTCATCACAATATAAGACGAGAAAATGAACATGATTGTAAACAGCACAATAGCAAGTCCGCTTTCCGCCCCAAAAAACTGCCATATCTCCTGACCGCTCGCATATCCGGCCCCGATCAGGCTCCCTAATATGAGCAGCATCCACTTCATTCCGGCTCTCCACAACACTATCACCTCATAGACAAAGTTCAGCTTGTTCCCGTTATTTTTACTATATAAATAAAGGAAAGCAAAAATGCCATATTTTCATAGACATTTGAACACAAGATGAAATTATCATACGAAATACATATAAAAAAAGACTGCTAATACGGCAGTCTAAAAAGAGATATTTATTTGTTTGTCCGCGGAATGAAGAAGTGAACTTCACTCTTCACTTTTTTCTAACCATTCCTACCTATTCAAGTGTTTCATAAGCAGACCATTGCTTGATCATGATCGAGGCAATGGGGGACAATACTTGTAATCGCCCACTAACCATTCATATCATGCCCTCTACTTTTTTAAAATCTCCGGTGTCATACACAAAGCATAAAAAACCGTACTGCTGGATATACTGTAAACAACCTTACATAACGAAACACACACCATAGCAATTCTGTTACCTACTATAACAAGGAAGTGAAACCCATGAATCGAAAAGGCGGGCTTTTTTCCTCTCAGGAACGAGTAAAACAATATGTTTCACATACAGATGCAGCTGCAGCAAAACAAATCCAAACCATTCTTTCTTCATCCTTACGTAAAGCTGCCGGCAAACCAATTGTTGTGGTTTGTATCGGAACAGACCGTTCAACCGGTGATTCATTGGGCCCGCTCGTAGGAATGAAACTCAAACAGATGCAGCTCACCAGATTCCATGTCTACGGAACCTTATCTGACCCCGTCCATGCTGTGAACATGAAGGATAAAATCAATGATATTCATAAATTACATAAAAACCCATTTGTTATAGCAGTGGATGCATGCTTAGGCCGCGTTAAGAGTGTGGGTTCATTTCAAATCGGGGACGGGCCATTAAAGCCCGGAGCCGGTGTACAAAAAGACCTTCCTGAAGTGGGAGATCTTCATATTAACGGAATCGTGAATGTTAGCGGTTTTATGGAATATTTTGTATTGCAAAATACTAGACTCAACTTGGTCATGAATATGGCAAATGTTCTAGCGGAAGGTTTGAGTTTAACAGATCGGACAGAGTGGAGGCAAGAACGCATTAACCCGCTGCAAAGGCTCACTGGGCGCATATAAAACAAAAACCATCTTCGTTTGAAAGATGGTTTTTTCATTTATGATTCTCGTTCAGACAAAAGCTCTAAAATCCGGTCAAGGTCTTCATTAGAGAAAAATTCAATTTCGATTTTGCCTTTTTTCTTCTGTCTTTTAATATTAACTGTTGTTCCAAAATAATTTTGGAGATAGGATTCCCGTTCTTTTAGAACCGCATCTTTCACAGGTTCTTTTTTCTTTGTTTCACGTGGAACATTCTGATTCAACTGCTGAATCAGCTGCTCAAGCTGGCGAACATTGAGCTGCTCCGCAATCACTTTTTGTACCAGCGGTTCAAGCTTATTTTTGTTTTTTAAGCCAAGAAGCGTGCGTCCATGTCCCATAGAAAGCGTACCTTCGGCAATAAGCTGCTGAATATTTTCTGGCAGTGTCAGCAGTCTTAAATGATTCGCAATATGCGGTCTGCTTTTTCCAAGACGTTTGGCAAGCTGCTCTTGCGTGAGATCTAAGTGTTTCAGCAAGGAGTCATATGCCTGAGCCTCTTCAAGCGGAGATAGATCTTCACGCTGAAGGTTTTCTAATAAAGCAATTTCCCTCATTAACGCCTCTGATAATTCACGGACAATGGCCGGAACTGTATCTAAACCTGCCAGCTTTGCCGCTCGAAAACGCCGTTCACCCGCAACAATATCATAGCCTTTTAAAGATTTTCTGACGATAAGCGGCTGAAGAATGCCATGCTGCAACACAGATTCTTTTAGTTCAGCTAATGCCTCGTCATCAAAGTGTTTTCTTGGCTGATAAGGATTAGGGCGTAAATCGGCAATTTTAATTTCTTCAACTGTCTCTTCAGACAAATCTACCTGATTAAATAACGCATTAATCCCTTTTCCAAGGCCTTTAGCCATTCGCAGCCACTTCCTTTGCTAAATCTAAATATACTTCCGCACCTCTTGACCGCGGATCGTATAAAATGATGGGTTTTCCGTGACTCGGTGCCTCACTCAGACGGACATTACGCGGAATAACTGTCTTATATACTTTATCCCTAAAATACTTTTTAACCTCTTCAATCACTTGAATACCAAGGTTTGTCCGGGCATCAAGCATTGTCAGCAATACACCTTCAATCATTAAATCAGTATTCAAATGCTTTTGCACAAGACGTACTGTATTTAATAACTGGCTGAGACCCTCCAAGGCATAATATTCGCACTGTACAGGAATCACAACGGAATCCGAGGCAGTAAGGGCATTAATCGTCAGCAAGCCCAATGACGGCGGACAATCAATGATAATATAATCATAATTTTGCTTTACTGCTTCAAGCGCTCTCTTCAATCTCACTTCTCTTGATATTGTAGGAACCAGCTCGATCTCAGCCCCTGCAAGCTGAATCGTCGCAGGAATCACATCCAAGTTCTCTACTGTCGTTGCTTTAATAATATCTATTACATCTGCATCATCTACTAAAATATCGTACACACACTGCTCTACATCGGCTTTTTCAATCCCTAATCCGCTTGTCGCATTTCCCTGCGGATCAATATCTACCAGCAGAACCCTTTTCCCTATGTAAGCTAAACATGCCCCAAGGTTGACAGACGTCGTTGTTTTGCCGACCCCGCCTTTTTGGTTCGTAATTGCTATGATTTTTCCCACGATGTCACCTACTTTCACATGAACATGTACTATCTTGCTTCTATTCTATCAAAAAAAGATTAAAGCGTTTCATTTTTTTCATCATTTTGTTCCGAATCAGAAGGGAAATAATTGAAAATTCAAGCACGCTTTATGCTTTCTCTTATAAATTCTGCAATTTCTATGTTTTTTTGACTTAAAAAAGGAATTTCTTAAAGAAAAAAAGAAGAAGTCACAGTACAGAACGTGGAAACAGGATGGTGAGAAAATGGTTTATCAAACGAAGAGAGATGTACCCGTTACGCTGATGATTGTGTTTCTCATATTACTGATACAAGCAGATGCCATTGTTCCTTTTGTGCTGGGAAATATGAGAGTTTCCGGCTGGATCATTTTTATTCTGCTGACTCTTTTAAATGGACTCATCATTTGGAGCTTTATTGACCTAAAATATGTATTGAAGGAACACCATCTGATCATTAAAGCCGGATTGATCAAACATCAAATTCCTTATGAAAACATCGAGAAAATCGTTCAAAAAAAGAAACTGTGGTCCGGTTTTCGTCTGATCGGCTCTCGCCATGCCATCACAATATATTATCAGGGGGGATGGGGACATGCAGTAATTTCACCGCAAAAATCTGAAGAGTTTATCCACAAACTCAAAGAAAAGAATTCTAATATAATAATTTTCACTAAAAGTAAGTGATTACCTTTTATTAAAAATATAAAAAGCTCTCCTGCTTTTCAGGAGAGCTTCTATTTTGGTATGCGAATCGTTAATTGAATATATTCTTCAAATTCTTCTTCTTCCGTATTCAATTTTACACCGCTGTCTTCCACCATTGATAGTGACTGGCGAATCGTGTTCATCGCAATTCTTGTATCTCTGCTGAATGCTTTGCGTCTCGGCTTTGGCTTTCTCTGGCCTTGCTCCAGCATTTTCACCACGCGGTCTTCTGTCTGCTTTACATTTAAACTTTTCTCAATAATCTCTGTGAGCAGTGTGACTTGGAGCTCAGGCTGTTTCAGCGGAATCAGTGCTCTGGCATGGCGCTCGGTGATTTTCTTCTCCATAATCGCCTCTTGGACCGGCTGAGGCAGCTTTAATAACCGAAGCTTATTCGCGATTGTAGACTGCCCTTTTCCTAAGCGCTGTGCGAGTGCCTCCTGTGTTAAATCATGCAGCTCAAGCAGCCTAGCATAAGCATGCGCTTCCTCAATAGAAGACAGTTCTTCCCGCTGCAAGTTTTCGATTAACGCCACAGAAGCGGTTTCCGTGTCGGAAAAATCCTTAATAATTGCCGGAATCTTTTCCCACTCAAGCGATTGCACCGCTCTCCAGCGTCTTTCACCTGCAATGAGTTCGTATTGGCCTTCTTCTTCTGTATGCCTAACAACAATCGGCTGAATAATGCCGTGTGTATGAATGGTCATTGCTAACTCTTTGATTTTTTCATCTGAGAAAATGGTGCGTGGCTGAAAACGGTTGGGAACGATAGCATTTACCGGTATTTCCAGAATCTCTTCTTTGTTTGTATCATGTTCAGCAATCTCCGGCTCCTGTTCCTTCTCACCAAGCCCGAAGAAACGAGAGAATGAATGCTTCATGTACCTACACCACCTTTAAAAACTGCCATTTTTATAATTCTATTTTCTCATGGTTTTTCCTGCTGTACATCCATCAATTTTGATGAAAATATGATGGTATTGTCATATCAGGCTGTCTAAATTACCCTTCAATTGGCGATTTATTAGGAGTTCCCGGTTTTCTTGGATACTTCTTAGGTGTATTTTTTATTTTGCGTATCACCATAATATTACGATCGCTTTCTTCAATAGGCAGCTTAAAAGAATGGATATTCTCAAGTTCTCCTCCAAGCGTCGTGATTGCTTTTTTGCCTGCATTCAGTTCTTCTTCAGCTGATGCGGCTTTTAAAGCAACAAATAAACCGTTTTTCTTCACCAGAGGCAAGCAAAGCTCACTCAAAACAGATAATCTCGCAACTGCTCGCGCTGTCACAATATCATAGCTTTCACGCACGTCTTTCCGTTGCCCGAACGTTTCAGCTCTGTCATGGCAGAATGTTGTATTCTCCAATTGCAAAGCCTCAGATAACTTTTCTAAAAACGTGATCCGTTTATTCAGTGAATCCACGATTGTAACATTGAGGTGCGGAAAGCATATTTTTATCGGCAGACTTGGAAAACCCGCTCCCGCTCCGACATCACAAATCGTGTTCACCTGATTGAAGTCGACATAAAAAGCAGCTGTAATGGAATCATAAAAATGCTTTAAATACACTTCTTTTTTCTCTGTTATTGAAGTCAGATTGATTTTTTCGTTCCATTCAACCAGCATGTCGTAATACAGCTCAAATTGCTCCAGCTGACGGGGAGAAAGGGAGATCCCTTTTTCCGCCAAACCAGAAGTGAATTCTTCAATATTCATGCCGTCATCCTTTCTATTCGGCTATCTTCGCAATGCGTCCCTGCTCTAAATACACCAATAGAATTGAAATGTCCGCCGGGTTTACACCGGAAATGCGGGAAGCTTGGGCAACAGACAAAGGCCGTACATTTTTCAGTTTTTGACGCGCCTCGGTCGCAATCCCCTTAATTGCGTCATAATCAATTCGATCTGGAATTTTTTTATTTTCCATCTTCTTCAGTTTTTCCACTTGCTGAAGAGATTTTTCAATATATCCTTCATATTTCACTTGGATTTCTACTTGTTCTGCCACGTCTTGAGGAACTGGCACTTCTGGCGGCGCCAGTTTTGTGACTGTTTCATAGTTCATTTCAGGACGCTTCATCAAGTCTGTGCCGCGAACTCCATCTTTCAATTCGCTTCCGCCAAGAGAACGGATATATTCTTGATTTTCCGGAGACGGCTTGATAATTACAGAATGAAGACGTTTTTTCTCCGCCTCGATCGCCGCTTTTTTCTTCTCAAAAGCCGCATAGCGCTCATCAGAAATCAATCCAATGCGGTGTCCGATTTCTGTCAGACGCAAATCAGCATTGTCATGGCGAAGAAGCAATCTGTATTCCGCACGTGATGTCAAAAGACGATATGGCTCATTGGTACCTTTTGTCACAAGGTCATCAATCAGAACACCAATGTAGGCGTCAGAACGGCTTAAAATCACTTCTTCTTTTCCAAGCGCTTTTCGTCCTGCATTGATTCCCGCCATAATCCCTTGTCCCGCAGCTTCTTCATAACCGGAAGTTCCGTTAATTTGGCCTGCAGTGTAAAGGTTTGTGATTTTTTTTGTTTCAAGTGTCGGCCAGAGCTGTGTCGGTACGATTGCATCATACTCGATCGCATAGCCGGCTCTCATCATTTGCACGTTTTCAAGTCCAGGAATCGTTGCAAGCATTCTTTGCTGTACGTCTTCTGGAAGACTTGTAGATAAACCTTGGACATAGACTTCCTGTGTATTTCTGCCTTCCGGCTCAAGGAAGATTTGGTGACGCGGTTTATCATTAAATCGTACAACTTTATCTTCAATGGACGGGCAATATCTTGGGCCTGTACCTTTGATCATACCGGAATACATCGGTGAACGGTGCAGGTTGCTGTCAATAATCTCATGTGTCTCAGGGCTTGTATATGTCAGCCAGCAAGGGAGCTGATCTGTGATATATTCCACTGTTTCATATGAGAAAGCGCGAGGCACATCGTCACCAGGCTGAATTTCCGTTTTGCTGTAATCAATCGTGTCGCTTTTAACGCGAGGCGGCGTACCTGTTTTAAAACGAACAAGGTCAAAACCGAGTTCCTCCAAATGCTCAGAAAGCTTAATAGAAGGCTGCTGGTTATTCGGGCCGCTTGAGTAAGACAGATCGCCAAGAATGATACGTCCTCTTAAATATGTCCCTGTTGTCATGACAACTGCTTTCGCACGATAATGTGCGCCGGTTTGTGTAATAACGCCTCGGCATTCGCCGTCTTCAACGATCAGCCGCTCCACAATTCCTTGCAGCAATGTTAAGTTTGGTTCTTTTTCAAGCGTATTTTTCATTTCGTGCTGATATTGGAATTTGTCTGCTTGCGCACGTAATGCACGAACCGCAGGACCTTTTCCTGTATTCAGCATTCTCATTTGAATATGTGTTTTATCGATGTTTCTTCCCATTTCTCCGCCGAGCGCGTCAATTTCGCGGACGACAATCCCTTTTGCGGGGCCGCCGACAGACGGATTACATGGCATAAATGCAACCATATCTAGGTTGATGGTCAAGACAAGCGTTTTGGCGCCTTGGCGTGCAGATGCGAGGGCAGCCTCAACACCGGCATGCCCGGCGCCAATCACAATCACATCGTATTGGCCTGCTTCATACCCCATGATTCTAGTTCCTCCTTTAATTATTTTCCTAAACAGAATTGAGAAAAGAGCTGATCAATTAAGCTTTCGTGGACAGAATCTCCAATGATTTCCCCTAAAAGCTCCCAGCATCTTGTAAGGTCAATTTGCACCATGTCGATCGGGACATCCTGTTCGATGCCGCTAAGCGCATCTTCAATGGCGCGTTTTGCTTGCTGTAAGATAGAGATGTGACGTGTGTTGCTGACATAAGTCAGATCACCGCTTTCAATGGCACCCGTGTAGAACAATGATTGAATCGCTTCTTCCAGATCATTGATGCCTTCCTCTTTTAAAAGAGATGTCGTAACAACTGGACGTCCATTGGCAAGCTCACGGACACGTTCAGTGTCAATCTTCGCCTCAAGGTCAGTCTTATTCAAAATCACGATAACATCCATGCCCTCAACGGCTTCAAAAAGCTTCACGTCTTCTTCAGAAAGCTCTTCACTATAATTAAGCACAAGTAAAATCAGGTCCGCTTCCTTTAAGACCTGGCGAGAACGTTCAACACCGATTCGCTCAACAATATCCTCTGTTTCACGAATACCTGCTGTATCAACCAGACGAAGCGGGACGCCCCTTACATTCACGTATTCCTCAATCACATCCCGCGTCGTTCCGGGAATATCGGTTACAATGGCTTTTGCCTCATGAACGAGGCTGTTCAGAAGAGATGATTTTCCTACGTTTGGCCGGCCGATAATGACGGTAGAAAGACCTTCACGCAAGATTTTTCCTTGCTCAGAAGTCCTCAGCAGCGTCTCAATTTCCTTTTTCACGGCGGTTGCCTTTTCGACTAAAATCTGATGCGTCATTTCCTCTATCATCATACTCCGGATAATCGATATTCACCTCAACATGGGCCAGTGTTTCTAAAATCTCACTGCGCAAACGGCGTACCAAAGCAGAAAGACGCCCTTCCATTTGATTCATAGCAACGTTCATTGCCCGGTCCGTTTTCGCTCTGATTAAGTCCATAACCGCTTCCGCCTGTGAAAGATCGATACGCCCGTTTAAAAACGCACGTTTCGTAAATTCTCCAGGCTCTGCCAGTCTCGCTCCCTCTCTCAATGCGAGCTGAAGCACTTGGTTCACAGTCACAATTCCCCCGTGACAGTTTATCTCGATAACATCTTCCCGTGTAAAAGTTCTCGGCGCTTTTAACACTGATACCATTACTTCCTCAACGACACGATCCGAAGGTCTGTCTACGATATGACCATAATGAATCGTATGTGATTCGACCGAGCTGAGTGTTTTCCCCTTCGGTCCCTTATAAATTTTATCTGCGATTTGAATGGCTTCTGGTCCGCTCAACCGTACAATCGCAATCGCGCCTTCTCCCATCGGTGTGGAAATTGCCGCAATTGTATCCATGTTGTTCACCTCTCTTTACTTATACTTCATCTATATAAAAAAATTTTTATTATGCCAAAACTAAAAGATAACATAGTTTGGTTCGAAGTGGAAGATTTGTTATCCACAGAAATAGAAATTCGTCCCTTATTACTTTAACTTATCCACATGTGAATAACAATTAATTTTATTTCCTGAACTTCCTTTTTATCAACAGGATACACCTAAAAAGAAAAAACTTAAACGGCAAAACCTTGATATTACTAGGAAAAGTGGATTTTTCGGATACAAAAAAACCGAAATCCAATTTTTATCGGACTTCGGTTTCATGCTATCTTTTATGGGAAATAACGAGATGACGATTTTCGCCTTCACCCATTGAATATGTTTTGATCTGGTGGTTTGCATATCCAGAAAGAGTATCGTGAATAATTTTTCTTTCGCTGGACGGCATAGGCTCAAGCTGGATGGACTTTTTCGTTTTCAAAACCTGGTCAGCAAGCTTGATGGCCAGCTGGCTCAGTGTTTCTTTTCTTTTCAAACGATAGTTTTCTGCATCCACCGTCACATTTTTATATTGGCCTGGATAACGGTTAAGGGCAAGCTGTGTCAAAGTTTCAAGGGCGTTTAAGGTTTGTCCTCTTTTCCCAATCAACAATGCTGCCTTTTCACCTGTTATATGATATCTCACTGTCTTTTTACTTTCTTGAACAGTCACATCAGACTTCCCGGCAATGGCTTCGGCAATCGTTTGAAGATATAACTTCGCTTGCTGAATCGGATCAATCTTTTCAACCAGCTTTACGATCGCAGGCTTTTTACCGAAAATACCGAGAAACCCTTTGTTTCCCTCTTCAATAACAGTAATTTCTACCTTATCCTTCGTTAATCCCAACTCTTGCAATCCGGACTGTACTGCTTCATCGACATTTCGCCCTGCAGCAGTCACATTCCTCACTTTTTCTTTCCTCCGGCTTTTTGCGGCTCAGGATTTTTTTTAATATCAGGTCCTTTAATGAGGAAAGTTTGCGCAATCATAAACAAGTTACCAACTACCCAATAAAGAGAAAGAGCCGCCGGGAAGTTGATCGCAAATACGATAATCATAATTGGCATAATCCAAAGCATCATCGCCATTTGCGGATTTTGCTGCGCATTGCCAGCCATCATCAGTTTTTGCTGAACAAATGTAGCGACACCGGCAACGATAGGAAGAATATAGTAAGGATCTTTTTCTCCTAAGTCAAACCATAAGAAGCTATGCTCTGAAATCGCCTGGGTTCTCATGATCGCATGATAGAATCCAATTAAAATCGGCATCTGGATCAAAATCGGGAAACATCCCGCCAATGGATTGACACCATGCTTTTGGAATAAAGCCATTGTTTCCTGCTGAAGCTTTTGCTGCGTTTTTTGATCCTTTGAGCTGTATTTTTCTTTAAGCTTTTGCATTTCCGGCTGTAAAGCCTGCATCGCTTTCGAACTTCTCAGCTGCTTAATCATCAGCGGTAAAATTAATAAACGAATTAAAATGGTAACTAGAATTATTGAAAGCCCGTAGTTATCTCCCGTCAATTTCGCTACATACGTAATGAGCTCAGACAATGGATATACTACGTACTTGTCCCAGAAATGCGGACTATCTGCAGTGATCGGCTCTTTCACACTCGAGCATCCAGCCAAAAGCATGAATACGCCAACCATACTTAATAGCAACCCTATTCTCCTTTTCAACAACATTTCCTCCTATAATTAATCTTTACACTCTTTTATTGCAAAGCATACTTGTATGTATTTTAGCATCTTTCAGTTTTAAATGGTGTCTTTTTCTGATCAACCAGAAAGGAAGCGCTTTTAAAAGTTGTAAGAAAGCAGTGGTGATGCCTACTTTGACGAAGATTTCTTATATAATGAAGACTTTCTGAATAGATGCTGCAGACTTTTTTTCGTTTCCTCATATGTCAGCTGGCTCGCCGGTTTTCTGGCAATAATGATGTAATCCTTTTCCTTCAGTCTCTCTTTCTCTTCAAGAAAGGCCTGCCGAATCAAACGTTTGATCCGATTTCGCATCACGGCATTGCCAATTTTTTTGCTGACGGAAAGCCCGACACGCAGTTCATCATTTTCAGGCTGATCAAGCGTATATAAGACAAACTGGCGGTTTGCAACTGATGTCCCATGTTTAAACACTTTTTGAAAATCTTCATTTTTCTTTAAACGATTTCGCTTCTTCAAATGACTCACTCCGATACTGGCTGGCAGAAACTTTTAAAATTTATTATGAACATGAGATGCATCTGAACCAGGAAGCATGCCCCGGTTCATTACGCATCACATCTATCTTTTCCCATAACGTGAAAAAAGACCACTGACATTATTCAGTGGCCTAAGCTGATAATACTTTTCTGCCTTTGCGGCGACGGCGTGCTAAAACTAGACGACCGTTTTTTGAACTCATACGGCTTCTGAAGCCATGAACTTTGCTGCGTTTACGGTTATTCGGTTGGAATGTTCTTTTCATTTATGACACCTCCCTCGAGGAATAGCTGTTAAAGACAGTCTTACTTATTATATTTGCGTTACCTATTCATTGTCAACTTCACTAGTGCTTTTATTTCTTGCAACCATAATAGGATACCATACCTTTTCAACTTTCGAAACCTTATTTTTTAGATTCCTTAATTTTACGGAAAAAAGACAAATTCAAACAATTTGCCCCTAAAATCACGCATGTGGATATCTTTTTCGGCTTTTCTTAGTATCCACAGAGGTTATCGACAACATTTTCACATTACCAACCCCTGTGGACAAGGTTTTTTCAACAGGTTGTCCGCTTTGTGGATAAGATTGTGACAACCATTGCAAGCTCTCGTTTATTTTGGTATTATATTTGTGTTTTAACTCTTGATTACTAATCCTACCTTTCCTCTTTATCCACAAAGTGTGGATAAGTTGTGGATTGATTTCACACAGCTTGTGTAGAAGGTTGTCCACAAGTTGTGAAATTTGTCGAAAAGCTATTTATCTACTATATTATATGTTTTCAACATTTAATGTGTACGAATGGTAAGCGCCATTTGCTCTTTTTTTGTGTTCTATAACAGAGAAAGACGCCATTTTCTAAGAAAAGGAGGGACGTGCCGGAAGATGGAAAATATATTAGACCTGTGGAACCAAGCCCTTGCTCAAATCGAAAAAAAGTTGAGCAAACCGAGTTTTGAGACTTGGATGAAGTCAACCAAAGCCCACTCACTGCAAGGCGATACATTAACAATCACGGCTCCCAATGAATTTGCCAGAGACTGGCTGGAGTCCAGATACTTGCATCTGATTGCAGATACTATATATGAATTAACCGGGGAAGAATTGAGCATTAAGTTTGTCATTCCTCAAAATCAAGATGTTGAGGACTTTATGCCGAAACCGCAAGTCAAAAAAGCGGTCAAAGAAGATACATCTGATTTTCCTCAAAATATGCTCAATCCAAAATATACTTTTGATACTTTTGTCATCGGATCTGGAAACCGATTTGCACATGCTGCTTCCCTCGCAGTAGCGGAAGCGCCCGCGAAAGCTTACAACCCTTTATTTATCTATGGGGGCG